>DATNQO010000148.1:0-16998 GCA_036704005.1 Leptolyngbyaceae cyanobacterium
CCTTGCCCCCTACCCCCTGCCCCTTTTCCTCTTCTTGACACTTGCGTAAGTCCTGTAAATGTCTGAATTGGGAATTGGTATTAGCTAGCGCAAAGCATCTCCCCGACGATATTCGGCGGTGATATCGTTTAACTTTTGTTGTAAATTATCGTCAAGTTTCACTTCCACAGCCTTGAGAGTATCAGCAAGTTGTTCTGGACGGCTAGCACCGATGATAGGGGCGGTGATAACGGGATTAGCCAGCACCCAAGCTATAGCCAAAGTAGTCAGTGATAATCCAGCCAAATCTGCTACTGTACGCAATTCTTCCACAGTCTGGAACTCGCGATCGCGCCAATAGCGTTCTTGATAACGTTCAGCCGCAGTACCCAAAGTAAAACGAGTCCCGGCGGTTGGGCCTTGTGCCAAACTGTGTTTCCCAGTCAGTAAACCACCCGCCAAAGGATTGTAAGGAATTACACCCAACCCTTCTTCCTTTGCCAGAGGTAATAATTCTCGCTCAATTTCGCGGAACAACAGGTTATAACGCGGTTGAATGGAAACGAAACGAGTCAAATTACGCACCTCAGCACGACCCAAAGCGCGGGCGAGTCGATAAGCCAAGAAGTTAGAAACCCCAATGTAACGGGCTTTACCTGAACGCACTACTGTATCCAATGCTTCCAAAGTCTCATCAAGAGGCGTGGAAGCATCATCAGAGTGCAATTGATATAGGTCAACATAATCAGTTCCCAGTCGTCTGAGGGAAGCATCGATCGCATCTAATATATGTTTGCGCGAAGCACCCTGATCCCAAGGCGCAGGGCCGACTTTTCCCACAGCCTTAGTCGCCAAAATAAAATGTTCGCGTTTGCCTTTGAGCCAACGTCCAATGATTTCTTCAGTGCTACCAGCAGTCGCCAACCCACCCCCCAAAGGATAAACATCGGCGGTATCTAAAAAGTTAATTCCCGCATCGGCTGCTGTATCGAGAATGCGTCTGGAAGTTTCTTCATCTGTCTGCAAACCGAAAGTCATTGTCCCAAGTACAAGGCGAGAAACGGTCAGTCCAGTATGACCAAGTTTAGTTGTTGGTAATGTCATGATTATGATTGCTTAATAAACGCAATTGTTAAATAGAGGCAGTTAACGCAGTTACTGATACCAACTCACTAAAATTCTGTAAAAGTTCAAAACTCCCAAACTATTGTAAAAACTGGCGTTCTTCATTTTGAATTTTGAATACTTCTCTACGAGACGCTACGCGAACGACAAGCTCAGTACAAGTTTTGAATTTTAAATTGGTATCAGCCGGGAAACCAATTTAACCAACCTTCCCAGTTTTGTACTAACGCCGCAAATTCGGCATAACCATTTGCTTTAGGGTGAGCGCCATCATTGGCTTTTGCTTCTGTTAACCAGACGGGCGAGTTCACTAAACTAGAAAACACATCAAGATAAGGAACACCTATATCTTGACAAACACAAGCAAACTCTTGTGAGAACTTGGCAATAATTTGATTTGTTTTTTCTTGGTCTTCATCACCGCAAGGTGGCGGCCCGACCATCAAAGTAGGATAGAGTTGATTTGCTTGTTTAAGAATGCTGCGAGTATTAGCGATGGACTCTGCCAGTGTAATTCCCTGCTTTTGTCCAGCCCATCCTGAATCGTTGACACCAAAGGAAAACACCACTCTTCCATCATATTCTACAGGCAGACGATAGGAAACCTCCGATCGCCAACGTTCTTTGAGATACCGACTTGTTTCAGCCCGCACACCCAAGTTGTAGTAGGTAATGGCATACTTTTCTGACTCAGTATTGCGGCAGACTCTACCAGTCCAACCCAGAAACTCAGGATCACCCGTGCCATTGACAAAGGATTCACCAATAAAGCAAATTCTGATTTCCTGGCGAGAGTCTGACATTAATTAAGCTGAAAGTAGGGTTTTGGCTGGTATGAAGTGTGATTTTGATGATTTTACTCATCATCTCACAAATATAAACGCATTACACAGCTACAGAAGCACGACGCTGCTGGGAAATCAGCCATTGTTGCAACTGGGAATCACCATACACTTCATCAGCTATGAAATGATCACCATCAGGTATTACAGTAAAATCTACTGTTGCTCCAGCTGCACGTAAAGTATCAACAATCTGCTGTGTATCCTCCACTGGCAGTTTTTCATCCTTACCACCTTGGAAAATCTGGATGGGAATTTCCTTGAGTGCTGCTAGTTGGGCTGGTTCTAATGTCTTAGGTGCGCGACCTGACACAGCTACCAATCCAGCAAAGCGACCAGGATGAGAAGCGGCGATATGCCAAGCCCCAGCCGTACCTAAGCTGAACCCAGACAAGATGATACGGGATGGATCAATTGCTTGGGAAGCGATGAAACTATCTAGTAAAGCAATGACATCAGATTCTCTATCTACCCAAGTCTGCCCTTCTGGTAGCTGGGGCGCTGCAAAGAAGTAAGGTAATGCAGATGAGGAATCAACGAAACGAGGTAAACCCCATTTTAGTAGAATATTCAAATCATTACCGCGATCGCGCGCTCCATGCAAAAACAACACCAGAGGCGCGGGTTTATTCACATCTCCAGCAGCAGGCGCAAAAAGATAAGGCAAGGAACCATTGCTGTTTTCTTGGGGGCGTTGTTCGACGGACATAGTTTTGACTCCTATTGGGGATTGGGGACTGGGGAAGATGAGGGGGATGTGGTTCGACTGCGCTCACCAACCGGGGGATGAGGGGGATTTAAGTAAATAGAAATTATTCCCTACCTCCCCATCTCCCCCTACTCCCCAATTTTTATGCTGTTACCAATTGCGGTAATTCGATGTTATTTACCTTAGATTCAATAGCTGTTCCCTTGAAGAAGTCGGGATTAGCTTGTGTGTAGAACTTGTAGGGATTAGCGAATACATAAGACTTGAAGTCGGCTTCGCTAATCACGCCTTCTCTAACTAAATCCCAACTTTCTGCTAAAGGATCTGTGAGGTCGGGTACATCCCAATGTCCTACATCTGAGGAATAAATAGCGTTGATTTTCACACCCAAGGGATTGGCTTTGTCGTTGAAGGCTGCGGCGATGGTGCGGTCGTCGGACTCGGAACCAAAGAAGAAGCTGTTCACCCAGCGATCGCGTATATCTTCAATAGTCTTAATTCCGGCTGCGCCAAAGTCTTCTAATTCATCACCAACAGGTACACGGCTATGACGAGCGAAGGAAGAACCAAGCACTGTCTTAGTTAGTTCTTCTTTGCTGAGGGAACGTGCTTGAGGAAATTCGCTACCGTAGCGTTCAAACAACTCATACAACTCATCAGCATTGGTGAGGTCTGGGTTGTAGTTTTGTAGCCCTTCTAAACTGCGTTTGGAGAAGCGGTCTACTAAGTGAATGTAGACGTGAGCGCCCCAATCTGAACCACCTTCGAGCATAGCTACACGCAATTGTGGGAAACGTCTAGTAACGCCACCAAAGAATAAGGCTTTAGCAAATGCTTGAGAACCATCGGCGAAATGTCCGATGTGGTTGTTCATGTAGTTGCTGATAGAAGAACGTCCAGTCCAACCTTGACTACCGTAGTGGGTAGTAACGGGTACACCTAATTCCACGACTTTAGCCCAGAAGGGGTCGTAGTCGTATTCACTATCTAAGCCGTAGAAGTCCATGTAGGAGGCATATTTGGCGATTTCTGGGAATTGGTCTGCTGGATATTTATCGGCGATCGCCTTAATTGGACGTTTCACACCACCAGGAATATTTGCTACTTTAAGTCCTAGTGTTTTTACTGCAAATTCTAACTCCTCAATCGCCTCTTGGGGAGTATTCATGGGAATACCAGCAACTACTGTGAGGCGATCGCTATATTTACGATACAAGTCAGCATGATAGTGATTCACCGCCCGTTGCAGTGCTTGACGGTGTTCTGGGCCTGCGCCAGTTGGTGCTAAAACATTGTTAGGAAATAGTACCGAATAGTCAGAACCCTGCTCTGCTTGACGCTCATAGAACAGTTCCGGCAAAGTATACGTAGCCAAGTCTAAGGTATTACGAGTTACCCTTGCCCACCAAGGCGATCTAATTGTGCGGTTGTACTGACGTTCTTCTGGAGTTTGTTGATACCAATCTTTACCATTGCTCTTAGAGTTGAGACGAGAAGATTCAGCCTTACGTAAAGCGTCTACAAGTTGCGCCCCACCGTAATGAGCAATGTATTCCTCAATAGCTGGGGTAAAGTCGTTAGTGTGAACGTCTGTATCAATCACTGGATAATCCAGAGTCGCCTTAATTGCGGCGGAACGAGAAGTTTTTAATCTGCTGTATTCAGTCATATTTTTCTCCTTCAAAGTAATGGGTATTGGGGACTGGGGACTGGGTATTGGGGACTGGGGACTGGGGACTGGGTATTGGGGAAGAAACTTTTTCCCCCTTCCCCTTTCCCCTTTCTATGGACTATGGACTATGGACTATGGACTATGGACTAAACCAACACCAACTGTTCATCCACCTGTTTAACGGCGAAACGATTAGGCGGACGACTTAGCCCCAGGTTTTCCCGTAGGGTACTACCTTCGTATTCAGTACGGAACAGTCCGCGTTTCTGGAGGACGGGAACGACTAGGTTCACGAAGTCATCCAATCCTGTAGGTAAGATGGGAGGCATGATATTAAAGCCGTCTGCTGCACCGTTGTTAAACCATTCCTCTAACTGGTCAGCAATAGTTTCCGGTGTACCCAAGATGGTACGATGCCCTCTGGCAGTAGCTAGAGCCAGATATAGCTGACGTAGCGTCAAAGTCCCACGAGTAGCCAAATCCTTGACTAGTTTCAGGCGGCTCTTGTTGTTGTTGGTGTCGTTGGGTAGTTCAGGCGCTAAATCATCTAAAGAATATTTAGATAAATCCACACCCTTGTAATAGGTCTTTAAAATACCCCAAGCGACATCAGGATGAATTAAAGATTGCAGAAACTCGTATTTTTCCTGCGCTTCTTCTTCGGTGCGTCCGATGATGGGAAAAGCCCCAGGCATGATTTTCAAATCATCTGGAGAGCGTCCATATTTAGCCAGTCTACCTTTCACGTCAGCGTAAAATTCCTGTGCATCAGCTAGGGTTTGATTGGCTGTGAAGATTACCTCCGCAGTCTTTGCTGCTAACTCCCGTCCAGCTTCGGAAGCTCCAGCTTGGACAATCACTGGATAACCTTGAGGGGGACGACCGACGTTTAAAGGGCCTTGGACAGAAAAGTGTTTGCCCTTGTGATCGAGTACGTGCAGTTTGTTGGGGTCGAAATAGATACCCGATGCTCTATCACGAATGAAAGCATCATCTTCCCAGCTATCCCACAAGCCTTTGACAACTTCTACAAACTCTTCGGCACGTTCATAACGCTGGCTATGTTCTGGGTGATGCTCAAGCCCGAAATTAGCTGCGGCGTTCTCATTACCTGTGGTAACTACATTCCACCCTGCTCGACCCTTACTCAAATGGTCTAGAGAAGCAAACTTACGAGCCAAGGTATAAGGTTGTTCGTAGGTAGTCGAGGCGGTAGCAATGAAGCCGATATTTTTGGTCACTGAAGATAAGGCTGAAAACAGTGTGACCGGCTCGAAATGCACCAGCTTACCATTACGTTTCTGAGTTTCTGGAGCGCCGCCCCAAACTCCAGGGCTATCCGCGAGGAAAACCGCATCAAATAATCCACGCTCGGCTGTCTGAGTAATTTCCTGATAATGCTCGAAGTTCAGCCCAGCATCGGCTTGTGAATCAGGATGTCGCCAGGCCGAAACATGATGTCCAGTGGCTTGAATGAATGCACCTAAACGAAACTTGCGTTTTTTACTCATGCTTTTTCTTGTCTTGTAGTGTGATTGCTGGGTTGCATATAGCTCGTTTGATGTAGCAATCGTACTCAGTAGGTAAAGTTTACATGATAGGTACAAGAAAAAGATGTGCTGACCATCACATTAATGTGGAATCCTAATTATTAGATTTACTAATATTAAGGATTGCAAAGTAGATATTTAGGGACTTGCAGTATACGTAGCATTGCCCACCAAAACCCTGATCTGGTGGGCAGTGCATCGGCCTACAGATACCATTTAATAAATCTCATCAGTAATTGTGTAAGTTCAATAGCTTTTGGATGTTTGTTTTTTATGTAGATGAATGACAATTTTTATTTGCCACTTTTCTAAAGGTTCTATTTAAGATGATGGATTAAGAAGATATCGACGTGAATTAAGTGTAAAATGATATTGTAAGGTTTCAGCATGGTGATGAAAACAATAGTTGAGATTTTTAGCGCAGAACGTAACCAACTACAGACAGAGATTAATAATGCAGGTAATGTAGAAGATGTAGTTAAAGTAATTCAAAACCGTCTAGATAATTTAGAAAGAATTTATATTAGCGAACTAAATTTAACTCAAGTGCGTCTGGCTGCTTTTTTTCTAGATGTACTACGTCAGTCAGTTGCAACTCTGACAGCAGTGAAAATTGTTGAGATTGGTTCACAAGAATATAAAATTATTAATAATCTACCTTTTAAGTCTTCCCCCAATAGGTTGATATTAAAGGTGCTAAAGATAATACTTTATGTGGGTATTTTAGGTTGGTTGTATTATTTAACAGAAACTACTCCCGGTGCATGGATGGGTATTTTACTTGCTTCTGTGTTGCTGGGATTGGAAGTTGTGCTACAACTGGATAAAAATGATTCGACTCCACAAGAAGTAAAGGAAGTAAGTCAACCTGTCCTGAAAGTGGATAGCAACATTCTTTTAGATAACTTGGCTGATGCGCTCAATACTATAGATTTAGTAGTGGCTAGATTTGCAGAATCCGACAAATACCAAGATGAGCGTAATATGGAAGAACTGCCGGAATTGTTGAATTTTCTGCAAAGGCTGCTGGGTGCATCATCCTTGAATAGACCGCAGATGGTGATTGAACTAACGAAACTGTTGCCACAAATTTTAATATCTCAGGGGATTCGGGCGCAAAATTATCTAGCTCCGAGTAGCGATCGCACATACTTCGACTTTGAGCCAAGCATCGACCCTGATACCCAAGATTATGTCACAATTACACCCGCATTGCTGAAAGGCGATCGCTTGCTCAGACGCGGTAGGGTAATTGAACCAACCTACTCAGACGCTCGCAACTCTTAAAGCACCACCCAGGCAATTTAAGTAAGCGGTCGAAAATAAATCTTTCTATGTTAAGTAATATAAATTTATCACAATTGAGTTTGTAGTAAGGACTTTAGTCCTTTCTTGCGGACTAAAGTCCTTACTACAAACCTTAATTTATTTAGTCCGTTCTACTTAGTTAACTGTTGACCAATGACCAAGAGTATGGAAATTTTAGAAACAGTCGGTTTTGATTTGGGACACGGTGAAACAGCAGTAGCCAAGGCTATTGTCGAGAGTATCGAACCGCCCCAAATGTTGGAAATTAATAACAAAAAAAACCAAATCACTGCCCTGGGTTGGCATCCTCAACTGGGTTATTTAGTTGGAGAACAAGCCCTAATTCAAGCTGGCGTTACCCAGTTAGCAATCACTTTCAAGCAAAAACCAAACAACGATCCCAACTATCGGCAAACAATTAGTACCTTCCTTGCTACCTACTACCACCTATTAAAAGAAAGTAGACAAATTGAAAATCAAGAAACTACTTATTTTTATGTTGGTTGTCCTTCTGGATGGTCTATTAATGAACGTACAGAATATCAAAAATTGCTGCAAGAGTCGGGCATTTCCTTATTAAATGTCGTGCCTGAATCAAGAGCAGCTTTTATGCAGGCGAAGGAAGCCGGGAAATTAGAGTATGAAAAACTCCTTTCTTCGGTGCTAATTGTTGATATTGGTTCTTCAACTACAGATTTCACCTTAGTTAAAAGCTTACAAGAAATCCCTATAGATTTTGGTAGCAATACTTTAGGCGCATCCTTAATTGATAAAGCTATTTTTGCTCACACCCTCGCCCAACATGAACAAAAATCACTACTAGAAAAAGTATTTAAGGAATATCCCCACCATCAAGCCCGTTGTGAACTAGCTTGTCGCAAAGCTAAAGAAGATTACTTTTCTAACGAACAGTTATATAGTGACCCTCAATCCTTTGCGCGGGGGTTTGAATCTATCAACGAACAGATTTATTTTATCCCCCAAGTTAATAAATTGATGATGGAGGAAATATTGAACCAACCTTTACCCGAATTAGGACAAAAAAGTTGGTTACAATCATTTAAAGAAGCTTTAGATGAAGCTAAACAAAAGTTAGATAGCCAAGCTATCGTACCAAAACTGTTGCTAATGACTGGCGGTGCATCGCGGATGAAATTTACCCATCAGCTTTGTCAAAAAACCTTCCCCGAACCAGAAACCCTCCTACGCCCTGACCCAGAACCCGAACGGTGCATTGCGTTGGGTTTAGCGCGTGTAGGACGTTGGGATTTACGCGCCACTGCTTTTAAAGGCGAAGTAAATAAACTATTGGAATCAAATAAACTCGAACAATTAATTGGTAAGCATATTCCAGAGTTAATTACATCATTAACCAAGCCGTTAGTAGAAGGGTTAATTGAAAATGCAGTTAGACCTGGGGTAAAAGCTTGGCAAAAAAACGAAATACGCACTTTAGCTGATTTAGAAACCTTAATGAAACAGCGTGCTGAACAGTGGCTGCAAGGTGATATGGCGCAAAAGGTAGTTAATAATCAATGTATTAGTTGGTTTAATCAGAAAATTCAGCCAGATTTAGCCGCAGAAACAGATCCAATATGCCGTAAGTTTCAAATACCTAGAAGTAGTTTAAGGTTTGAAGATAGCATCGAGGCTGCTTTGGTTAACCCAGAACTACGCATTGGCGATGTTATTCTTGGGGATACGGTAGCCTTTATTGTCAATGTATTAATTGGTGGGGGAACTCTCGCCAGCATCATCACTCTCATACTGACTGGTCATTTGACTTGGCCTATTGCGTTAGTTTACGGGGCTTCGGTGATAGCTGCTGGTATGGAGTTAAACCGCGAGACTGTGAAGGAGACAATTAAAACTAATGTCAACGTTCCTAGTTGGATGCGTTCGAGTTTGCTGAATGATAGGAAAATAGACGATATGAGCAAACAACTAAAACCAGAGTTGGAAAAAGTTATTCAAGAACAATTAACAGCGAATCAAGAAGCTTTTGACAAACTTATTAGTAAAGTTGAGCAAGGATTGCAAAAAGCTCTATCTACTAAGGTGCAAGAGGCAATTATTTTAATTCAATAATCTACGTCTCAAGAGTTAGAAGTATAGTAGGGTATAGGTGACAGGTGAGTCCAGTCCTGTAGGCGGGTTTCCCGCCGTAGGGAACTGGTGAACCCGTTCGCGTAGCGTCCCGGAGGGAAGGGCGAACCCGGAGGGTGACAGGGGACAGTATTTGTAGGGTGGACAGTGCAGCGCCCTACGTATCTTTCTTGCAATCAAGTGTGAATCCTATCTGTCCTCATCTACAGCAGGGAACAGGGAACAGGTTTAAAAGGCTTTTTGTATATGGCTTTGTTCTGAAAATTTGTAACTCATTTAGCTGAAATCTGCTGTATCTAGTAACTTCTATCAAAAGACAAGAGAAATAGCGGACATAATGCCATAGGACTAATTTTAAATCCTCCATTTTGCTGTTAATTAGCAAATAGTAACTTATATCTCCAGAAAGAGGCTTTATCGTTAACAATCAGCAAGAATCTAAAGAGGAAAGTTCAAGTGATTTTGCACTATTTGCTTAAATTAAACACGGGAATGATAATCAATTATTAATTGGTTTGGCAAGGAAAAAAGGAAGATTTTAGCAAGGCTTTTTTCAGGAATCTAACTAACTCAGTTAGATATCGTTGAATAACTTTCTTAGATTCAGGATGGCTTATTTTCATCGAGTATAAGCCCAATTTTGCAATGTCTAGCATCAGGATAGTGGTCAGCAAATACTATCCAGCATCTTGAGTAGTTAATAAATCACAGAATCTAGAGCATACAAGGAATCAAAAGCATGAAACCTCTTAATTTATCCAAGTCTATTTTAGCTAGTTTATTTGCCCTCAGTTTCGCTGCTGTTGTATCTATACCAGTTTCTGCTCAAACTGGCAGCACAGGTGGTACAGGTACTTCAGGTAGTGGTACAACAGGTACAACAGGTACAACAGGTACAACAGGCACTACAGGTACAGGTACTGGTACAACAGGCACTACAGGTACAGGCACAGGTACTGGTACTGGTACAACAGGCACTGGTACTTCAGGAACTTCAGGAACTAGCACAGGCACAGGTACTGGTACAACAGGCACAGGTACTTATGGTACAGGTACAGGCACTTCAGGTACGGGTACAACAGGCACAGGCACTGATGGTACAGGAACAGGTACTGGTACAACAGGCACAGGCACTGATGGTACAGGTACGGGAACCACAGGTACAGGTGTAGGCACAGGTACAACAGGTACGGGAACCACAGGTACAGGTACTACAAGTAACTATGGTACAGGTACGGGAACCACAGGTACTGATGGAACAGGAACAGGTACTACAGGTACTACCTCATACCAAGGAACTAATGATGTAAGAGGCGATCGCAACAATTCTAACTGGGGTTGGTTAGGTTTGCTAGGTCTAGCTGGTTTAGCTGGTTTAGCTCGCAAGCGCCAAGAAACCACAGCTTACCGCGACCCTAATGAAGTACGTTCTGGTAGCACTAGACTGTAAAATCCTTCTGGTATCAACGAAAAAGTCCTCACTTAGTCTAGTGAGGACTTTTTTCATAAAAATTCAGCTATCTTAAGCGATAATACTGAATAACTAGGATAGCGGCGATGACTCACCACATCTTAAAAGCCACCAAATCAACTGTGCATTTAGGTGGTTTCTCGCATGAACTAGAACCAGCATTAAAAGTTGATTCTGGCGACACCGTTGATGTAGAAACTTACACTGGTTATTACATCCACGACAAAGCACCAGCAGAATTTCTCACAGCCCAATTTCTGGATATCTGCCAAAACCTACCGCCAGAACGGAAAATTGCTAAGGGGCCGCATTTACTCACTGGGCCGATATATGTGCGTGATGCTGAACCTGGGGATGTTTTAGAGGTAAGATTAGAGGCGATCGCACCTAGTTTACCAGTTGGATTTAACGCCATCCGCTCAGGTTGGGGAGCCTTACCCCATCAATTTACGCAACCTGCTTTAAGATTCATTCCCCTAGATTTAGTCAACAACAAGGCAGAATTTCCTATAGGTAGCAGTATACAAATTCCCCTCAAACCTTTTTTTGGTATCCTTGGAGTCGCCACCCCAGAAGATGCTCGTTCATCCGTCCCCCCTGGCTACTATGGCGGTAATATTGACAACCGTGAACTACAAGCAGGCTCTCGCATATTTTTACCTATCTTTGTTCCTGGTGCATTATTTTCCATTGGTGATGGACATTCAGCACAGGGAGATGGGGAAGTTAATGTAACTGCAATTGAAACTTCTATGAATGGGCGTATCCAGTTGCAACTTCGCAAAGATTTGCAATTCACCACACCCATAGCAGAAACACCGA
Source organism: Leptolyngbyaceae cyanobacterium (assembly GCA_036704005.1). Taxonomy (GTDB): domain Bacteria; phylum Cyanobacteriota; class Cyanobacteriia; order Cyanobacteriales; family Nostocaceae; genus Trichormus. The sequence goes on from DATNQO010000148.1 coordinate 11,585, forward strand.
CTGATATTATCACAATGGGGTTTGCACCAACTTTAGATGCAGCATTAGAACAAGCACTCAAAAATATGCTTGATTTTCTGGAACATTTTGTTAATTTATCGCCAGAAGATGCTTATGTTTTATGTAGTTTAGCTGTAAATTTCCGCATCACCCAAGTTGTCAACAGTCCTAATAAAGGTGTGCATGGTTTGCTGTCTAAAGCAATCTTCTCATCTAAAATTAATTTGTAATTAACGAAAAAATCACAATTTTTTATGTCTAATGTACTTGTTCAAATGTTGCTAATTGGGTTAGTTGCTGGCGTTGCTGGAGGAATGTTTGGTATTGGTGGCGGGGCAATTATGGTTCCCGCAATGGTGTTATTAATGGGGATGGATCAAAAATTTGCTACGGGTACTTCTATTGCAGCGCAAATTTTACCCATTGGACTTTTAGGAGCAGCAGTTTATTATCGTAGCGGCAAGATAGATTTTCAATATGCCTTGTTAATTGCAGTTGGTTTATTAATTGGCAACTTATTCGGAGCCTTGTTTGCTAATCAACCATTTATTAGTAGTGAAACCATGAAAAAGCTTTATGGCATATTTTTGTTAATCATTGGTTTCAGATATTTGTTCATTCGATAATTGGGGACTGGGGACTGGGGAAGAAGAGGGGAAAGGGGAAAGGGGAAAGGGGAAAGGGAAAAGGGGAAAAGAAAAATACTGCTCCTCTGCTCCCCCAGTCAGCGTCAGAGATTTCTGCTTGTCTGACTTCATGCTCCTCGGCTCCTCGGCTCCCTGTTCCCCTCCTGGGAGGGGCTAGGAGTGGGTTGCTCCCTCATCCCCCTCATCCCCCTCATCTCCTTACTCTACCTGCCCAGTGGGGAAAGTACCAGTTTGTACGGCTACGTTGACAGTGCGTCCGTTACGCAATAATTCCAGTTGCAATTGTTTACCGACTCCAGTGTTTTCTACTGCTCTTTGGACATTGCTAGCTTCTGTAACTGCTTGACCATTGAGCCTTTGAATGACATCACCAGCGCGTAGTCCAGCTCTGGCGGCTGGAGAATTAGGCATAACTCTGACAACTAAAACACCTCTATCTGTATCTACACTCAAACCACTATTGGGGTCAGAGTTAATGTTGTCTTTGATTTGTGGTGTTAAGCCTACCATTTGAATACCCAGGTAAGCGTGCTGTACTTTGCCTGTAGATATGAGTTGATCGGAAATACGTTGTGCTGTTTTGATAGGGATGGCAAAACCTAGACCTTGTGCGCCTTGAATAATAGCTGTATTCATACCAACTACTTCACCACGGTAATTGAGCAAGGGGCCGCCGGAGTTACCTGGGTTAATTGCTGCGTCAGTTTGAATATATTCTACGCGCCTATCGGGTGCGCCAATTTGATTACTACTACGTCCAGTAGCGCTAATGATACCTGTTGTAACTGTATTATCTAAACCTAAAGGATTACCAATTGCGATCGCCCATTGTCCTGGTTGCAGTTGGTCAGAATTACCCACTGCTACAGTCGGTAAATTATTAGCCTGAATCTTGACAACGGCTACATCTGTTAATTTATCTGTACCTAATACTTTACCTTGAAAACTACGCCCATCTTTGAGGATGACGCGCACAGTATCTGCACCATCAACAACGTGAGCATTAGTCAAAATATTACCATTGCCATTAATAATAAAACCGGAACCCGTACCCCGTTCTAACCTCTCTCGTTGTTGGGGTAGCTGGGAACCGAAGAAGCGACGGAAAAATGGGTCGTTAAATTCTGCTGGTAAGCGAGATGTGACAGTCCGAGAAGATTCAATACGCACTACAGCCGGCCCAACTCTTTGTACCACCTCAGTCACAAAATTAGGATCGGCGTTATTTGGTAATGGCGGTGCTGCATCCACTCGGCTCACCGCCAAGTTAGAGGCTTTCTGCGCCAACTGCTGCTGATTTCCGGCTAAATAGCCACCAGCTAAAGTCATACCAGATCCCAGCAGCACTAACGATAGAGATGCAGCCGCTTTTTTCCAATGTGCATGATTACGGTTTTGAGGATTTAACGGTTGAGATTCATCGTGTACTTGGTTTTGCATGGCAGTGTGCAGAGAAATCTATACTTATTACTACTTTAGATAGCATCTATGACAGTTTTGTTGCGCTGTTGTTGCTTTTTTGTGAAAAGTTGCAAATTTTACTCAATATCAGAACTGTCGTCAACTCACGCGCAATTCATCTCAACACTTCCGCTTCTCTACGAGACGCTGCGCGAACGCGGTAAGTGTGAGGCTTCTTGCTGTTCAAGCTAAACCCATACGTTCATCATCAAATACCCAGGTTTGATTGTGTCGATAGGGAAAAATTACCATTATTGAGTTATTCATTGTCAGATAAAGGATGATGAAAATTTTTGTGGGATTGCGTAAAAAAACACCAATACAGTTTATTCTATACAAGAATTTGCTGCTAATTCTTTCATTATGTGCCGTCTACTTGCTTACCTCGGCTCCCCTGTTTCTCTCGAACACATCTTGTATAAACCAGAACATTCATTGATAGTGCAAAGCTATCAACCCCGTGAAATGACTTCTGGGGTAGTAAATGCGGATGGCTTTGGTGTTGGTTGGTATCATAGTCAAAAAGATACTGAGCCTTTTACCTACAAAAATACTCTCCCTATTTGGAACGATATTAATTTACCCAGTCTGAGCCGTTATGTAGAATCTAAGTGTGTGCTAGCTTATGTTCGCAGCGCTACACCAGGACAGGCACTAGATTTTGCCAATTGTCAACCCTTTCACTATCAAAAGTCTTTATTTATTCATAATGGACGCATTGAGAATTTTCGCCAAAGCTTACATCGAAAAATTCGCAGTGCTTTAACCCCCGATTTTTACGAACATATCAATGGTAGTACAGATTCTGAACATATATTTGCGTTACTACTTTCCCAAATTGACAACAATCAACATCGTCCTGTAGAGGCGGTTTTACGTAATACTTTACTCATGCTGGCAGAGATGGCAACACTTCATCAAGTAGATGCTTCTGCAAACGTAATTTTTAGTGATGGTCAGCGTCTCATCGCCTCTCGCTTTGCTTCTTCTTCCAAACCACCATCTTTGTATTGGTTAAAAGATGATTTAATGTTTCCTAATTCTGTCATTATTGCATCTGAACCATTATTTGCAGCGAATTGGACTGCTTGCCCAGAAAATAGCATCATCAGTGTAGGAGAAGATTGTGATATCAAAATTGAAAGCATCTAACCTAAAAGATTATATTGCTTTTGCTTTGGAGGAATGCCGCAATAAAACTCTAAGTTTATTTGTAGATGTGGATGCAGCTACATTTTGTAGTCAAGCTCATCATGACTTTAGTCCTGTAGGTTGGCATTTAGGACACATCGCCTATATAGAATCTTTTTGGGTGTTAGAAAATATGGCAGGTTTACCATGTTTATTTCCCCAATATCATCAGTTATTTGCGGCTGATGGTTTACCCAAATCACAACGAGTTCAACTACCACAAATAGAAGAAGTTATTTATTACTTAAAGACGGTTAGAACAAAAGTTCTTGAATATCTGGAAGTAGCTGATATTTCCCAACAAGAAAGACTATGGCGATTTTTAATTCAGCATGAAAGCCAACACTGCGAAATTATTCGCATGGTATTGGAGTTAGTCAACAGTCAACAGTCCATAGTCAATAGTCAACAGTCCATAGTCAATAGTCATGTTGGGGAAATGGTGGAAATTCCCGCAGGTGAGTTTGAGTTGGGGAACAATTCGATGGATGCTTTAGATAATGAGCGTCCTGCACATAGAATTTATTTAGATAGTTATTGGATTGACCGCTATCCGGTAACTTGTGGTGAATATCAGGTATTTATGGAGGCTGGAGGGTATGAAAATCCTCAGTGGTGGTCTGTAGCGGGTTGGGAATGGTTGCAAACTGAAGGGGTAATACAACCACTTTACTGGAATTGCGATCGCCCACAACAAAATCACCCAGTCTGTGGTGTCAGTTGGTACGAAGCCGAGGCTTATTCGCGGTTTGTCGGGAAGCGCCTACCCACAGAAGCCGAATGGGAAAAAGCCGCCAGTTGGGACGCTAAAGCTAACCATCACCGCACCTACCCTTGGGGCGAAGACATACCCACGCTTCAATATTGTAATTACGATGGGCTAACAACCACCCCAGTCAATGCTTACCCAAAAGGGCAAAGTGCTTATGGTTTATACGACACTTTAGGTAACGTCTGGGAATGGACAGCAACTTGGTTTGATGGTTACAAAGGTTTCGCTAGTTACCCATATAAAGGCTACTCGCAAGTTTATTTTGACCAAAAACATCGCGTGTTAAAAGGTGGTAGTTGGGCTACTCGTCCCTGGGTATTACGTTCTAGTTTCCGCAACTGGTATTATCCCCAAGTTCGTCAGATTTTCGCCGGGTTTCGTTGTGTTAGAAATTAGAAGGTAGGGATATTTAAAATATCTCCTTCTAGGCTCAACAGTCAATATATTCATCAAGAAAAGAATTGAACTGACTCATCTACCAGTGCATTATTCGCCATCACTTTAAATTAAGATGCGTTTGCCCTGGTGGGGAAGTCAGGGTTTATATTTATTCTTTTTGCCCAAATACTGCTCAGAAATGAACCCAATAGAATTGGAATGGCAGCAGATCAAAACTCATGAAATATCGGGACAAATGTTCGATGACGAATTAGACCTTGCTTATGCTGTGATCGGTGGAGTTGAAGCAAGGGGACAAAGAGGAAATTACACCACACGATGTTTTAAATTTAACTCCCATAACTCTGGTTAAGTTTTCGTTACATAGTTATAAATTTTTCCGCCGACCTACTTAACTGTATACAGATGTCTACAGCAGTCTACAAATACGGCTATAGTTAAGATTTATTCTTCAAGCAAGAAATGCTTTTAACTAAATAGCACAAAAGCCTTGTCTAACAAGGCTTTTATGAGATGATGCTGTTTATGGTTCTTGCGTTCTTGCTCGGTCGTACCTAGTATCGGGGGAAAGCACCTGCAAGGTGGACTGGAAACGCTTGCTATCTATGACTTGTAGCGATTTTTAAGTAAGATTGACAGAAAAGTGCAATTTTGGCTTATGTATCGCTACAAAAACAGAAGTGTCTATTAACTTTATTAACGACTTTCTGTACTACTAGCTCATCTTCTCTAGCAAGTTTTGCGGTTCTAGTTTTTTTTGCCTTCTACTAGTCCACCAAAGTTATTTTGACATGTAAGTAGGTAGACATAATTAAATGTAAGATGAGTTGTTGTTCGTAGTGTTCGCGTAGCGTCTGTCTACGACACGCTACGCGAACGGAGAAAGCGATTTATCGCTCTGTTGCTGGGTTTTAAAGGACTAAAGTCCTTACTACAAACTTATA
>DATNQO010000149.1:0-2944 GCA_036704005.1 Leptolyngbyaceae cyanobacterium
GCCTTTTATGCTGCGGATCTTCTCGATATGCTCTGTCTGTGAACTGGTTTAGCAGTCGTCGGCTTCACATCACCAAATGGTGTTTTCACGTCTAAATCCATTCCTAACTGTGCTTGAAGAATTGCTACTTCATTTAAGTGAGCGTCAATCTCGTTGAGTATTTGTTCTTCCGATTCTTTGACCGAAAGTGGTTCTATTTCTGATTCTGATAAATATTCAATATCTTTGCTATTTTTGTCAGGTAGTAAGCCGTATTGCCAGCCTGCGCCATCTTCTTTACCTATTAAGCTATCGCTAGGGATGAACTCAATTCCTACTACCATCCCCTGTTTTGTTCTTTGTCCAAAGGTGAATTTTGGATAGCCCCATCCGCGTGGGATTGTGATTGTTATTTGCATGGTTTTCTCCCTGATTACTAACTGTTAATTAATTGAAAAGTTCCACACAGTCTGCTATGGCTTGCACTGCATCAGCCAATGTTACTTCCCTTGCATTAGTGCATAAATATTGATATGTTGTGGGATAACTTTGCTGAAAGTCTCTCAGCAACTGATAAATTCCTCCCAGCTTTGAATAAGCTTCTTCAGAGGAAATTGACACTCCCCACGGATAAATCCGGGGGATTCCAGCGTCACTGACGTTCCTTGCTTTTACTGGACTTGCGTCCAACAGAAGTAGAGGGAACATCTCGACTGGCGTTACTTCCCGGATGCCCTCCGGTAGCGTTTGCACGACTTAAAATTACTTTGGCAGCATTCGCGTCACGTTGTTCGACGTGACCACAATGTAGACAAGAATGTGTTCTGGTGCTAAGAGATTTCTGGACTCTAGCACCACAATTACTGCATTCCTGGCTAGTGAAATGAGGCGGAACAGCAACTATTTCCCTTACATATTTTTCACCAAAGTATTCGAGCCACTGGCGGAAGTTATACCAAGACGCATCAGAAATGCTCTTAGCAAGCTTGTGGTTTCTCACCAACCCACTAACGTTTAAATCTTCCACGACCACCTTAGCGTTAGCTAGGCATAAGTTACGCGCGAGTCTCTTCGCGTGTTCATTCCTTTGTCGAGTTACTTTTAAATGTTTACGGGCATAAACACCACGCGCTTTTCTTCTACCAGATGACCCCTTTTTCTTTTTATAAATATTGCGCTGAACCCGCTTGATATCTTTTTCGGATTTACGGAGATATCGCGGATTTTCCTCATGTTTGCCATTACTGTCAGAGTAGAAATATTCCAGCCCTACGTCAATGCCAATTTCAGATGTAGTTAATGGTGCTTTCTGCCTGTTATCAACTTTCACGCAAAACTGCACATAATACCCATCGGCACGGCGAACAATCCTCACTCGTTTAATTAGTTGAACAGGATATTGATGAATATCCCATTTACCCAATAGTTTGAGTTCGCCAATACCTTTTTTATCGGTAAATGTTATCCGTCGCTTTGTTGGGTGCAACTTCCAGGACTGCTGTTTATATTCAACAGAACGACTATGCTTTTTAAATCTTGGATAGCCTTTCTTCCCTGGTTTTTTAGCCTTGCAGTTAGCAAAAAATCTATTGATAGCACGTTCTACATTCTCAACAGATGCTTGACAAGCATGACTGCTCAAGTCTCTCACGAATTCATATTCTGCTCGTAATTGAGTGTTGTATTGGTACAATTCTTTCTTGCCAATACCACGATTATCTATCCAGTATCTAAGCACCTTGTTTCTGACAAACTGACTTGTCCGAATGGCTTCATCTATGGCTTTAGATTGCGCTTTCTTGACAACAGCTTTGTACTCCATTACCAACACTCTCAAATCACCTCCTTGATATTTAACCTTGCCTCAAATAATAGCAACTTCTAGATATTTGCGATTAGAATTTTCAGAGTTGAAACGTAGATTACCAACTTTGTGGACAAATTCTTACTTTGTGTCCACAGTTGGAGGCGCACCCCTGGAGACGATAAAAATGTACATTCAAAATCAAAAAGAAACTTGACGGCGAATAAATTCGCCTGCGGCTAACCCCCATGTCTAAAGCCAGGGGCTAGCCCGCCGCAGCTATATTGGTCTGTTTTGGACAAACCGCTTTTGAATTAATAATTCTGCTGTTGAGTTTGGTTATTCTTGAGATGTATTTCTGTTACGCAACAACCTTAAAACCTCTTCCATCCCTGCGTTTAAATTCCGAATATCAGCCTTCATGTCCCGGATCTCTGCTTTCACCTCTCGCATATCCGATGCTAAACTACTAGCTAAAGTTAACGTAAAGAGCGATCGCTACCTGGGATGTCCCAATAGTTCCCGCTTGTATTTTCAGGTTGGCTACATCCTCCGTCAGTTCATTCAGCCGCAGGTAGATATCATCGAATCTACTGTCATCGGTCATTTTTTTAGCCCCTTTAGTTGATTCGGTGGGGCTGACTTTTCCCTTTAGCCCCCACCTTTTATTTTATGAGCGATCGCGCTCGGAATATAAGGCGATATTTGTGGATACTCAGTTTCAAACGGATCAACACCTGCTGCATCCATCGGACAAATCGGTTGTGGGGGTTCTTCTACATCAACCGTCTGTTCTACTGGCAGTGACAATTCAAACTCAATCCCTTTGAATCTTAACCACGCCAAACAAACGGCTAAAGCTACTGACTTTGGTATTCCCTTCTCCCCAGTAACAGCCATGCCTGTACGAATGTCATCAGCCACCAGGGGCTTGATACCACAGCTAACCATACTTGGCGTTATTGTGATTTGCGTTACTAACCGAGCGCGATCGCACTCTGCCAGAAGAAACGCTTCAACAGTCCAAAGTTCGGTTGCAAAATCCGGTGCTATTCCAAATTCCTCAAACCAACGCTCTCGCCTATCTTCATCAATGTCTGGAGGATAGTAGAACTCAACTTCGGCATCGTGTTGAAATTCGCCTTGGTATATGAGATATAT
>DATNQO010000150.1:0-24381 GCA_036704005.1 Leptolyngbyaceae cyanobacterium
GGCTATTGTTGTATACTAGCTTTCAAACTATAATATTTTCAAGGTTCGGCTCCCTCCGAAGCGTCGCTTTTCCGCGTCCGCCTCTCAGGCACTTATTCAATATAGCTAACCTACAAGGGACTGTCAACTGTTTTGGCAAAAATTTTTCGCCTTTTTTTGTAATGTCGCTACAAGGCTTATAGGGTCAGGGTTTTAGGCTATAGTATTCCTGAAGGTGATTAGGGAAGTAATAAGGTTGTGAGTAAATTTGGTGTTTTGCCGCCTTGGTTGGTTTTAGATCCTTTATTGCGGGGCTGGTTGTTGGAGGATGTTGGTCGGGGCGATCGCACTACGAATAGTCTGTTAGCGGCAGATGTTACTTTAGGATCGGCGAAGTGGGTAGCGAAAGCACCAGGTGTAATTGCTGGCTTACCAGTTGCGGCTAGGGTGTTTCAGCTTTTAAATGAGAAAGTTAGTTTTGTGGCTATTGCTGATGAGGGTGCATTTTGTGAGCCTGGACAGGTTGTAGCGGAAATGTCTGGTTCGCTTGATACTTTGTTGATGGGGGAACGGGTGGCGCTTAACTTGGCTATGCGGTTGAGTGGAATTGCAACTCTGACTAATAAGTATGTAGAGCAAATTGCAAATTTACCAGCTCGTTTGGTGGATACGCGTAAAACTACGCCAGGGTTAAGGCTGTTGGAAAAGTACGCGACTGCTGTCGGTGGGGCGACTAATCACCGGATGGGTTTGGATGATGCTGTGATGATTAAGGATAATCATATTGCGGCGGCTGGGGGAATTGGTGAAGCTATTACCCGTGTTCGGTCTCAGATTCCTTATACGTTAGCTATAGAAGTAGAGACAGAAACTCTTGAGCAGGTGAAGGAAGCTTTGGAATACAAGGCTGACATTATTATGTTGGATAATATGCCTGTTGATTTGATGCGTCAGGCGGTACAGTTGATTCGTCAGCAGGATAGTAGGGTGAAAATTGAAGCTTCTGGCAATGTGACTCTGGAAACTATTCGGGCTGTGGCTGAGACTGGTGTTGACTATATTTCTAGTAGTGCGCCTATTACTCAGTCGAAGTGGTTGGATTTGAGTATGAAGATTAGTTGAGATGTTTCGGCTCACGCAAAGACGCATACCGCTAAAGCGGAACCCGCAGAGTAGGCGCAAAGAAGAGGAATTTGAGGTCACTAGTTTTTGATTTTCGTACTTAATTATTTAGCAATGTCATAATTTTGGGAAAGGAAGGGATGATTAATTTAATATTACCCCTCATGATCTTGAAGTAAACCAAGGGTTATGTAAAAATTGGGGTCTTTGGCATCTGAGGAATTGAGACATGGCGCGTCTAGCACTGCTGAGTGTATCTAATAAAACTGGTTTGATTGACCTAGCCCGTCGCTTGGTTGAGGAATTTGAATTTGATTTAATCAGCAGTGGGGGAACGGCTCAAGCCCTCAAGGATGCGGGTTTACCTGTGACTAAGGTTGCAGATTATACGGGTTCGCCGGAGATTTTGGGTGGGCGGGTAAAAACTTTACATCCGCGCATTCATGGGGGGATTTTGGCTAGGCGCGATGTTGCTCAAGATGTGGCAGATTTGGAAAGTAACCAAATTCGCCCGATTGATTTGGTGGTGGTGAATCTTTATCCTTTTGAAGAGACTATTGCTAAAGCAGGGGTGACGTTGGCGGAGGCTGTTGAGCAAATTGACATCGGCGGCCCGGCGATGTTACGGGCTTCGTCAAAGAATTTTGCTCATCTGACGGTATTATGTGATCCGGCGCAGTATGATGAATATTTGCAAGAGTTACGGCACAATCATGGGGAAGCTTCTTTAGAATTTCGCCAAAGGGCTGCTCTGAAAGGATTCTTACATACGGCGAATTACGATCGCGCGATCGCATCCTACCTCGCAGGTACACAACAACACACCCTAAGCGGGACAGAATTACAATCTCTGCGTTATGGTGAGAACCCCCATCAAAGCGCGGCTTGGCATCAAACTGGGACTACACCCACAGGATGGGCAGCAGCTAATAAGTTGCAAGGCAAGGAACTTAGTTACAATAATTTAGTAGATTTGGAAGCTGCACGCCGAATTATTGCAGAGTTCGCTGATACCCCAGCCGCAACTATTATTAAACATACCAATCCCTGCGGTACGGCGTTGGGGGATACTATTGTTGAAGCTTATCAAAAGGCTTTTAATGCTGATTCTACTTCGGCGTTTGGGGGTATTGTCGCTCTGAACCGTCCTATTGATGCGGCTACTGCTAAGGAGTTGACGAAAACGTTTTTAGAATGTGTGGTTGCACCTGACTGTGATGCAGAGGCGCAGCAAATTCTGGCGAAGAAGTCTAATGTGCGGGTTTTGACATTGGCAGATTTGAGTAATGGCCCTAAAACATTGGTAAAACAAATTGCTGGAGGTTTTCTTGTGCAAGCGGCGGATGATATTGTTGCTGATACAAGTCAATGGCAAGTTGTGACCCAAGTGCAACCTACAGATGATCAGTTAGAGGAATTGCTGTTTGCTTGGAAGGTTTGCAAGCACGTTAAATCTAATGCGATTGTAGTAACACGCGATCGCGCTACTCTGGGTGTAGGTGCAGGACAAATGAACCGTGTGGGTTCTGCAAAAATTGCTCTTGAACAAGCTGGCGAAAAAGCGCAAGGAGCAATTCTCGCTAGCGATGGCTTTTTCCCCTTTGATGATACTGTCAGATCCGCCGCCGCCGCAGGTATCACTGCTATTGTCCAACCTGGTGGAAGTCGAAATGACCAAGATTCTATCAAGGCTGCTAACGAACTCGGTTTGGCAATGGTCATAACTGGTGTGCGTCACTTTTTACATTAGGCCAGGACTTACGCAAGTGTCACAATTGGTGGTTGGTGCGTGACGCTACAAGTCTTATGACTACGTTCAAATATTTTCGCAGCGTCACACACCCTACAGAAAAAATATGCCAGTTGCGTAAGTCCTATAGGCACGAGGCAGAGAAGAAGGAAATATGTTGCTGACTACTCAGCACTCAGAAGTTTTGAAGTCGTGAATGTGGTGCAGTTGGTAAAGTGTCACTTCTAATACTCGCCTTGCTTTGGAAGCGATGTTATTCTCTAGTTGTGTGAGGAGCAAGTTGAAATTAAAAGCGCTGGGAGTGGAAACACGGTAACACTTCTAGGCGCTTTTTAATTTATGCTACAAACTAGAACTAGTTTGATTTATGAGAGAAGAGTTATTTATTTTGCATGAGGTTAGCTATTACCATTGCTAACTCTGAAGGTTCTACGGGTTTGGTAAGATGCCTTTGGAAACCAGCCGCAATTATCTTTTGGAAGTTAGTCTCGCCTGCAAAGGCAGTAAGGGCGATCGCTTTTAGCTTGGTGTCTGATGCTACTTCCATATCCCTGATTTGCTGAATCAGCATATAGCCATCGATATCTGGCATACCAATATCACTTAATAATACATCTGGTTTGGTTTGGGCGATCGCTGGCAATGCTTCCCTAGCGGAACTCACTGCTTTGACTTCTACACCACACTGTTCCAAAATAAAGCTGAGTAATTGCAAGGTATCAGCATCATCATCTACAACTACCATCCGCAAGCCTTGTAAATTTGGGGTAATATCAGTTACAAAATGGTCTTCATCTACCTGAGAAGTGACAATTAGGGGTAAGTTGACTGTAAATGTTGCGCCTAAACCTTCTCCAGGGCTGGTTACTTGTACAGCACCACCGTGGAGTTCAACAAGATGACGGACTATTGCTAACCCTAACCCCAATCCGCCAAATTTTCTAGTTGTTACTTCGTCAGCTTGGCGGAAGCGTTCAAATACATAAGGTAGAAAATCGGAACTTACACCTTTTCCTGTATCCGTAACTTCAATTTGGGCAAAAGAATTAACTGTTTTTAAGCTGATTTCTACTCTACCGCCTTCTGGGGTGAATTTTACGGCATTAGTCAGTAAATTCCAGACTATCTGCTGTAAACGGTTGGGGTCTCCTTCTACTTTACAGGTAAGGTCAGTTAATTTAGTTACTATCTGTATAGATTTACCCTCAGCTGGGAGACGCACCGTTTCTAATGCGGCTTCGATGGTAGCTACTAAGTCTACTTTACAAACATTCAAACTCAGTTTACCGCGCAGAATCCGCGATACATCGAGTAAATCGTCTATTAACCGCGCTTGGAGTTTGGCATTGCGTTCGATGACTTCTAGGGCTTGATTAGTTTTGATTGCATCTAACTTACGATTTTTGAGGAGTTTTGCCCAGCCTAAAATGGGATTAAGTGGCGATCGCAATTCATGAGAAACTATAGCTAAGAAATCATCTTTCATCCGGTTAGCTTGTTCTAATTCTATCCGGGCTGCACGTTCCCGTTCCCAAGCTTGGGCGCGTTCCTCAACTGCTAACTTTTGATCATGAATGTCGGTGCAGGAACCAAACCATTTGATAATTTCACCATCTTGATTAATTAATGGCATTGCTAGTCCTAAATGCCAACGGTATTCTCCATCTGCACGGCGTAAACGAAACTCAGTTTCATAATCTTTGCCAGTTTCCAGACTATCTTGCCATCTTGTCATGGTCGATTGCACATCATCGGGGTGTAATATATTCAACCATCCCTCACCTTGAGCTTGTTGTGGCGTTTTTCCTGTATAGTCGTACCAGCGTTGATTAAAATACTCATGATAGCCATCTGGCTGTGTAATCCAGAACATTTGCGGCATTGTGTTCGCCAATGTGCGAAACATCAATTCGCTTTGTTGTAGTTGAGACATCAACTGCTGGCGTTCGGTAACATCGAGAAAGGCTCCAATTACGCCTCTGACATTCCCATCTGTATCACGTAAAGGGGCAGCTTTGCCGTAAATGTGTCTGATATCATCTGCACTAAAGACAAATTCAAATTCTGCTTCTACCTCCTTCCCAGTAATTCCCGCCTGCTGCATTGCCAACTCATTCAGAGGAATATCTTGACCATTTTTTTGAATTTTAAATAGAAAAGGGTATTCCCCACTAGCGGGAGTGGCTGTCATAATTGAGCCAGGTGGCATCCGCATCATCTCATAGGCTGCGCGGTTAACACTCATAAAATGGCACTGAGGATCTTGTGCTATCCAGACAGCAGCCGGTACTGTCTCCATAATAGTTTCTAGCTCTTCTGCTCTGGCTTTGGCTAGTGCTTCACTCTGCCGTAATGCGGCTTCTACCTGTTTGCGATGGCTAATATCTACGTTAACAGCGATCGCATTAATAATTGCTCCGGTTTCATCTTTAATAGGGATAGCGGAGTTGAGTATAGTTTTTCTCTCGCCATCAAATGTTTCTATATCAATTTCTTCCCCAATTATCGCCTTACCTGTAGCTAAGGTACGGGCAAGCGTCCAATCTTGGGCGGCAAGGGGTTTGCCTGTATCCTCCCACCATCCTTTATACTCATGGTATTGATTGATATTATCCAGTAAAGGAGCATCTTCACCCCAAATTGCTTTGACGGCTGGGTTGATTTCTAAAAGCTGTCCTTTAGCATCAGAAATTAATACTCCTACAGGCAATATATCGAGGATAGCTTGCAGGCGCTGGCGTTCAAGGTCATTTTTTGGTTGTCCTAGCGCTAAAGTCTCTTCAGCTTGCTTACGCTGTGTGATATCGGTAAGCATGGCAAGCACAGTAGAGAATTGGTTATTTTGCTCTATAAGAGAACTTATGGAAACAATTACCCAAAGCGGCGCTTTATCTTGCCTTTGTAAACGTAATTCCCACTGCTGTTTAGCTTGTTGATGGTGTGGTTGCTTTAGCCATTGCTGAATTGCTTGTCGAGGCTGAGGTTCGATAAAATCAAAAATCGAGCGATCGCCCATTTGTTCAATACTATAATCAAGCATCTGGGCTAGCCGAGGGTTGACATACTCTGTCTTTCCTTCTTGGTCGAATATCCAAATGCCTTCATGGGCTGTTTCTAATAAATGCTGATAGCTGACTTTTAGCTTCGCTAGCTTTGCCTCTGATATTTGCTTAGCAGTAAGTCTTTGTGAATTTAATAAACTAAATAGTAGTCCTAGTAAGCATAAAACAATTAAATTTATTACCTCATTTCCTTGACTAACTACTAGTGAGTTAAAAGGCTCAATCAAGAAGTAATCTTTAACTAAAATAGCCAAAACTGTAGCAACTATCCCAGGTGCTAATCCACCGTACCAGCTACTAAAAATCTCACAAGCAAGCAAAAGTGGCGAAATCTCTAGTTTTAAAGACCTTTCCAGAATTATGCCAAGTAACAGCGCCAATAATACCGACACAATAGAGATACTGTAACAATGTAAGTGAGAGCGCTGGGTATACGTCATACTGCATTTAATCCTTGGCAGTAACCTGTTTACAAGACATAAAGTTTTTTATTATAATGGTCAACAATCTTAAGATATATATTTTACTTCTAATTAAAAATTAAAAGATTATGGATTTATTAAGTGCAGGCAGATCAATAAACTAATGTTGTATTTTATGGGAATCTGATGTAAAAAATCTCAGTATCTATCATATCTGTAGGGTGGGTAATACCCAACGCTACTCGACGAAGGTTGCCTCAAGCCACGAAACCTGAACAATGGAAGGCAACCCTTATTTGTATTTCAGAGCTTAAAGTATAATTCTGATCACGCAGGATAAGAAGTGAAATTTATTAAGAATAGTTAATTATTAGTACCGATTCCCAAACTTAATTTAAAGAATTTATGAAGAGTTACACATTATACTTGCCATTGCCTAAGACAAGTGATAGAGTTTACTTGTGTGTGAGGAGCAAGTTAAAAGTAAAAAACGCCTGGGGTGGAAACACGGCAACACTCCCAGGCGTTTTTTCGTAATTTCAAAAACCCTGCCTATTTTGTGCAGAAAACAAACTGTCACAGGATAGATTTACTTTTAATAAAAACCAGTGCTATTTTTTATTTGTGTGTGAGGAGCAAAGTCAGAAATAAAAAGCGTCTGGGGTGGAAACACGGCAACACTCCCAGGCGCTTTTTATTTGTGGGCAATATTCTTTGTGCGGTTGGCAAAGTGTCACACAATATACCTGCTTGTGGAAATTAGGGGTGATATCTTCTTATTTGTGTGAGGAGCAAGTTGAAACTAAAAAGCATCTGGGGTGGAAACACGGCAACACTCCCAGATGCTTTTTAATTGGTGTAGAATATAGCACCTATGAATAGTTATGGCAGTAGCCAGATAGGTTAGGACATAGGTAAATCATAAAATCCTCATACCAAGCAGCTTTTGAACCTGTCCCCTGCTATATTTAACTTTTAATGAAAGTCCACTCTAGCACCTTAATTGGGGCGGTCTGTAGCGCTTTAGTGAGTTCGGCGTTACTTTTAAACTTGACTTGATGTAAGTCACAAGCTTCGACATTGACAGTGAACTTATCATCTTCAAAAGGCCAAGGTTCGACGGTGACTAGATTATCGCTACGCTGCATAATGTCATAGCGTTTACCATCTGGGCCTTTGCTAATTTCCAAGAAACGTTCATCTGCTGGTAGCTCTTTTTGGCATAGGATGAGAGAGAGGCGATCGCACCACTGCATGAAAGCATAAGCCGCAGCTGCGTCATCCTTTTCTATACCAAGTTCTTCACGGTAATGCTTTTGATTTTCTAGTTGTTCATCTAAAAATTTATCGAATGCAGGACACTGTCCCCGTTTACTTTCATTCAAACGGCTGATGTGCATAGAAATTAACATAGCTACCCAGCGTCCCCGATAACGAGCATTGTTAGCTAGATCAGCTAGTTTTTTGAATGATTCCTCGGTACTATCTGGCTTTAAGGTATCATTAGTCATCAAAAAATCTTTAGGCGCACCTGCTTCAGTAAGATTATCCTCTTCCCATTCTTTTTCTAAATCATCATGGTGAGAAATTGCGGCTAAGGTTTCGTAGATCCTCGGTGGAGAATTTTTCCGTTTCCATTGTCCCGCTAATTGAGCTGCTAATAAAGCATGAGCGCGGTGATAAATAACTTCCCATCCGGTCGATGTTGCATTGACAATCACAAATTAATCTCCTCTGTTTTAAATTGTGATTCTTAAAATAGATTGTTGTGCAATAAAATATTTAATTAATTAGTTATTAAACAGAAAATTAGCTAGATATAATATATGACTCTTACTTGATTTTTGAACGTAGGGTGGGCAATGCCCACCAAAACCATCAGCCGGTGGGCATTGCCACCCTACAGATACTGAACATCTTTCAGAAATCAAATCGGATTCCTATATTTTCGGTAAGCAATGCCCAGACTACTACATATTGCAGAAATAAAGTAGTCTTTTCAAATAGTTACCCAACATTAAAATAAATTTGTTGGGTAACTTAATTAACTTATTTAACACCGCAAACCTGTAACTAACTAAAACCCCATATCTTGAATTAGGAGTGTTTTTCTAAGGGGTTAGCTACATAATTGAATGTTGGCTCTGAGTTCCAGGGGCCGCGTTCATCATGACCGTTGCCGTTGGATGATAAGTTGTAATAGAGCGCTACGGTTTCGTCAGGTTGGATATTACCAAAGAAGGGATCTGTTAATTTACCCAGTGAATCTAAAGCTTTCATAAACATCTGGGTATGAGAGATTTCCCTTGTGAGAAGATGGACTAAAGTTTGCTTAGTTCCCTGATCTGGAGATAGCTTAATTAACTCTTCGTAAGTTTGACGCGCTCCAGCCTCAGCCGCAATGTTAGCTCGCAAATCTCTAACTACATCACCGCCTTCATTTAGGTAATTTGCTGTCCAAGCATTACCTTGACTATCTAAGAAGTGAGGCCCCATACCTCTTACAGCAAAGAGGGTACTTTTATAAGCCTCTGTTTGATCCACGTTCTTTGTATGGGCTTCGATGAGCTTACCAACCATCTCTAAATGGCTAAATTCTTCGATGGCGATATCTTGCAACATATCTTTAATCCCAGCATTTTCAACGTGGAATGATTGCACCCAATATTGTAATGCTGCGGATAATTCTCCTGTTGCTCCTCCAAATTGCTCTAAGAGTAATTGAGCAAAACGAGGATTAGCTTCATCGATATTTACAACATGAATTGTATCTTTCTTGTGGTAAAACATCAACTGCCTCTTCGATTAGTTTTCACAAGTAAAATACTAAGCAACCACTTAGTAATTACTATTTATACAATTACAGTAAGTAAAAAATCCGACTATTGATTTTTTAATCGTAATACTGATATTGGAAAAAGCATTTTATGAGAAGCCAGTTATTTTAATTCTGAAGACAGAAAAGACTGGCTTCTTGCGCCTTGTGCATTGTGATTGCTAAAGTTAGACGCTTCTGCTTCTGCTGAGTAGTCCCCAAAGATAGATAGCAATGATGGCACCAAGAATGGCAATTAAAAGACCAGGTAGATTCAATGTAGTAGCTGCCAATTGTAAACCGCTCCCTGAAAATAGGCTATATAAACTACCACCAATAAACGCACCAACGATACCTAAAATGATTGTGGAGAGAATACCGCCGCCTTGTGTACCGGGATAAATAGCTTTGGCGATCGCACCAGCTAATAGACCTAATATTACCCAAGCAATAATATTCATATTGACCTCAAAAATTTAACTCGCTTCTGTATCCAGATTACTAACTCTGCTTTACAATTGTTTCTTCCAAATGAGATAAATGGGGAAAACCAGAAGATAGATATAGTAATTAGGCTAGTTATTAATTAGTTACTTGTTATAGATAAGAGTTTGTTTGGTAAGCTAACTTTCCAACTTGGATAATACAACAAGAATTCTGTAAACTTATAACTTGAGTTACTAGCTTTCTACTAGTTGTAAGATATCAAGTCAACTTAACGAAAAATGGGCGGTTAGAAACCGCATCTACACAGACAAAACCTGCACTTCTTGAGCTTCAGTGACCACCTCCGCAGGTTTCAAACCCTATATTTTCTGTTAGTCCGCGTAGGCGACTAGACCAGTCCCGTAGGCGGGTTTCCCGCGCCCTCTTAACTGGCGCTCGCGTAGCGTATCCGTAGGATTCACCCAGAGGGACTTTGCTTGTGTAGCCGCAAATTATACCATTTCTCTATGAAGTTGAGCTTAATATTGCTTCCTATAACTCACGCAAAGGTTGTTGTAATTATATTCAGCTCATTGTTACAGAGATTTGGTATTACATTCGCCCAGGCTTAACTGTTTCTCATTGACACAAAACAGTCATTTCAGAGACTCCGTTGTTTTTCACTTGGGTGTAGCCTCAGAATGAGAGTAATCATTTTAGATAAAACGTCCCTTGGAGAGTGGGAGAATCTCAAATGTGAACTTTGAAACCTGCACAACAGGCAACCAATAACTAAATTCCGTCTGGAAACTGCTGAATATGGCAATTAATTTTCCGAAGTGGCTGGCTGTATTAGTCACTATTCTTGCCCTGAACCTATTTATGCCAGCAATGGCAGCACCATTGGGATTTCATACTCCCTCGAAAGGAGTTCATGCCTCTGCTGCTAATTTGTTGACTACATACCCTTCTTTTTCTGATTTGGATTTGACTCCTTTGCAGCGTCAACGACTGCAAGCTGTGCTGCAACGTAGAAATAAAGAAATCCAAGCAGTTTTAGATATTTCGCAACGTGATGAACTGAGGCATCGACTACACTCTGGTAATAGCTTGAATGAGGCTTTAACTGCACTGGAACTGCAACCAGAACAGCAGCATCTGATCAAAGCCATAGAACAGTTAACAAGTCTGAAACTGAGGGCGCTGTTATCTCGCTATTCATTGTCAGGCGTGAGTAATTAAAGTTTGTCTGCTTATTTTGGGAAAAAAGCGATCGCCTCTGGAGCTATGATGAGAGCGATCGCTTTTTATTGCACCTTTAATATCATCATTTTATGAGTTATTATTACCGAGATATTTAGCTTTTAGTTCTTCTAACTCTTTATCAATTTCGTTTTTATTAACTGGAGTATTTGTTGTAGGTTGGGGTTGTATATTTTGCGGTTTTGGTTTTCCCCCTACTAAAAATTGAGTTTTTAATTCCTCCAATTCTAAATCAATTTGGCTCTGGGATTTAGCTATGGATGTCGGCGGAGTGGTTTGTGGCGCGGGATTAATTGTCTTGGCTGGGGGATTTTGTGCTGGAGACTTTTGGTTTAAATCCTTCAAGACTTCATCTACGGTTTGATAGCGCCTAGCGGGAATGCTTTCTAACATTCTGTTGATGATTCGCTGTAAATCACTACTAACTGGTATTGTTAAATATTGCTGCCAAATCCAAGTACCATGATTAGTATCGTAGGAATCAAAAGGCGATCGCCCAGTCAACAAATTAATACAAGTCGCTCCTAAACTATATATATCACTGGCAAACATCGCCCTACCTCTAATTTGTTCTGGGGCGACATATTCAGGTGTACCGATACTTGTACCAGTGTGACTCAAAGCTGTGCCAGTGGCAGATTTAGAAGCCCCAAAATCTACTAACACTAATTTGCGATCGCTACTACGTAAGATAATATTTTCTGGCTTAATATCCCGATGAATCACTTGCCGAAGATGACAAAATTGCAGTACAGGCAATAAATCATTGAGTAACTGCCTAATCTGCATTTCATTAAAAGCACCTTGATGTGCTAGTTCCTGCGCTAAATTTAAGCCGTCGATAAATTCTTGTACCAAATACTGGCGATCGTCTTGGGTAAAATAAGCTAAAAGTTCAGGTATTTGTGGATGCTTACCCAATTCATCAAGCTGCACAGCTTCTTGGTTAAATAACTCTACCGCCTTTTGGACTGTATTAGTACCTTGGGCTTGGGGGTAAAATTGCTTAATTACACAACGAGGTTTGGACGGTTTATCCTCATCCACAGCCAAAAAAGTCCTCCCAAAACCACCTTGTCCAATTGGTTTAACGGCGCGGTAGCGTTCTTTGAGGAGTAGCTTATAACCACAACTCAGGCAAAACTTGATATCTTGAGGGTTTTCGGGTTTTGGACAACGGGGGTTAAGACAGTAACTCATTGGTAGGATGGCGTTTTAGTTCGCGCTTACTGTCTTTATTTTGCCCTGTGCTAGACAAGAGTGGTTATGTTTGTCAATTATCTAGTTGGCGACAAGAAGTATTGCGAATAATCTATGTAAGTAACTTTCTGTAAAAAAGTAACAATTGTTGCCAATACGCCTAATATCTTGGGATAAGATATTCGCATTAACAATTGATAAACAATCAATAACTTGGTCTTAACCTAAACCAAGCAATCAAATCTTCACTCCTAAGAAAAAAATGAATGTGAATGGCTTTCAAAAACTGATCGCGATCGCCAATGAATATGGAATTAGTTGCTATGCAACGCCAGAAGAATGCTTGGTAGCATCTTTACCTGGATATGATGATTTTTTATTAGCTTTTAGTTGGTCAGGTGCAGTTGAGGGAGAGCCAACCGAGCATGAACTAATAGCAATTAGTATACAAGATATTACCCAAGAAGTCACTGTTGCTGCTTGGCAAATTCCTACTTATTTGTTCGGTAATGTTTTAAGACAGGCACAGATGCTTGTTAAGGCTCACAAAGATTTTTTGCTGGGGACAAATAATCCATAGTTAAAAGCTATAGATGGCATTTTTGTTTCTTACGGTTATATCTATCAAGTATACGCCTAGAGATAGATACTATTCGTTGTTAACAAGTTTACATTTAAGACGAAATGTAAAGAGTTAAATCAAAAAGTATGGCAGACATTGTTGATACGGCTGTGAGTGCTGGTTCTTTTAACACTCTAGTTGCTGCAGTCGAAGCTGCTGGACTAGTAGATACTCTCAAAAGCCCCGGCCCTTTTACCGTTTTTGCACCAACTGATGAAGCATTTGCAAAGCTTCCAGAAGGGACAGTAGAAGCGTTGCTCAAAGATATTCCCAAGCTCAAGAAAATCCTGACCTATCATGTAGTTTCAGGTAAAGTATTGGCATCTGACGTAGTGAAGCTGAAATCAGCCACCACTGTTCAAGGTTCTGATGTAAAAATTGATGCCAGCAATGGTGTTAAAATCAATGATGCCACTGTTGCCACACCAGATGTTGCAGCTGATAACGGAGTTATCCACGTTATTGATACAGTATTGATTCCTGCATAAGCTAGGTCTTGATATCTAAATTTATAGTTGCAGGAGAGTGATTAACTATGATCACTCTCCTGCAACTTTTTAGGTGTAATTTAAAGCATGAAAAATTTGTGACGTTGTGTTGTAAATTGTCAACTAGTCTTGACTTGAAAGATCAATAAAGCCAATGTCCCCAGATTGTGTAATAATAAGCCGACTCCCAAGAGCAATAAGTTACTAACTGTGCAATCAACGGACAATATCAACGACCTTGCTGCGGCTTTACAACAGCCTGCGGATCTCACCTTTGAACTGCCAGATCCCGAAGATGAACAAATTCCAGAGTCAGATTTCCAACAGCAATTGGATGTAGCATGGCAGGTATGCGATCGCTTTGACTTGCAAACGGAAATCTGGCGGGGGCGCATCTTAAGGGCTATCCGCGACAGAGAAAAGAAAGGCGGTGATGGACGCGGTACTGGCTTTCTCAACTGGCTGAAGGAACGAGAAATTAGTAAGAGTCAAGCCTACGCCTGGATTCAACTGGCAAATAGTGCTGATACCCTATTACAAGAGGGCAAACTTGAGCCAAGCGCAGTCAATAATTTTAGTAAACGCGCTTTCGTGGAAACCTCCAAAGCCTCGCCGGAAGTGCAACAAATGGTGAGTGAAGCGGCGAGTAAAGGCGATCGCATCACTAGGCGCGAAGTCCGTCAACTCACGGACGAATGGACGGCAATGTCGTCAGAATTGTTACCAGAACCAGTCAAGGTAAAAGCAGCAGAAAATTCCCTTCCACCGCGCTACATCGCTCCTTTGGTGAAGGAAATGGAAAAGTTACCAGAATCACACCAAAAATTCATCCAAAAAGAAATAGCCGCTAACCCTGATGTGGATACCCTCAAACAAGCCACCACAGAAGCGCGACAACTAGCCAAATATCTCAAATCTGCCGCCCAAGTCCAAGCGTTGACAAAAGAAGACGTAGATATCGAAACAGCCCTAGAAGAAGCCCAGCGAGTCGGCTGTTTAAGTATAGCTGCTGATTTGGTAAATCAAGCATCTCAGATAGAACAAACAATTGCTAAATTATACATGACTTGGAAACGCATCAGTAATTTAGCGGATAGATTATATGTGGATACTGGTGCAAGTACCCCCAACTTGCGATCGCTCCTGAGTTGTATCGAACCACTAGGTAGCGAAGTCATGGAAATACAACTCACTGGCGCAACTGAACACACCGTTAGATTGCAAATTCAAGAGACAAATTAGTTATTGGTAATTGGTAATTGGTAATTGGTAATTGGTAATTGCTCCAAAGTCCAAAGTCCAAAGTTGTTCTCCCCTATCTCCCCCTACTCCCTCATCTCCCCAGTCCCCAGTCCCCTCAATTCTTAATCCCAGTTGTAGCGATACCCCGGATAAGCTGACGCTGACCGATGAGAAACAGTACCATCACGGGTACAGTAGCAATGGTTACTGCTGCCATCATCAAAGGCCAGTTATTGGTAAACTGCTCCTGAAACTCTGCCAAGGCTAGCTGGACTGTTCTTAATTCTGGTCTTGTGGTGAATACTAAAGGCTTGAATAAATCATTCCACTCGCCGATAAATGTGAACAGAAACAACGTCACCAAGGCGGGACGGGCTAGGGGTAACATAATTTGCCATAAAATTTGTAGTCGGTTTGCGCCATCGATAGTTGCGGCTTCTTCTAACTCTACGGGAATTGTCTGGAAATATTGACGTAAGAGGAAAATGCCAAAGCCATTGACAGCCGTTGGTAAAATCAGCGCCCCGTATGTGTTAATTAAGTGTCCCCACTTCAACACCAAAAAGATGGGTATCACCAATAATTGAAAGGGGATAATGAGAGTTGCTAAGACTACTAAAAGTAACACTTGCCTACCCCGGAATTTCAACCTTGCCAAAGCGTAACCCGCCAAAGCCGAAGTCAGAATTTGAAATGCCGTCACTGCGATCGCTACCAAGGTAGAATTAGCAAATGCCAACAAAAACTTACCTCGTTGCCAAGCATCGCGGTAATTTGCCAAAGACCAATTATTTTTAGGTAAAAGTTCTATACTTGAACCTGGAGGTGCAAAGGAAGTGAGAAAGACCACAAACAGTGGCAATAGCACAATTAATGCCCCCAGCAGTAGTGCTGCTAGACTCCAAAAATCAGCAGATTTCCAATTCCAGTTTAGTTTGGACATGAGTTAAATAGCCAAGCACTTGTTTCTTAAGTAATAGTAATAAAGACACCACCAACAGCTAATCTATAACATAGGCAATTGTTAAGTAAAATTTAACCACAATCAGTATTACCCTAAATACATAGGGTAAATTAAAGTCTGGTATCAAATAATTCAGGTTACAGGAGTAAAGATATCATGCAGCAGGTCGCAGCAGATTTAGAAATTGATTTCAAGAGCGAAAAATATAAAGATGCCTATAGTCGTATAAATGCGATCGTCATTGAAGGCGAACAAGAAGCCTACGAAAATTACATCCAGCTAGCCCAACTGCTGCCAGAACACAAAGAAGACCTCATTCGGCTATCGAAAATGGAAAGCCGTCACAAAAAAGGCTTTGAAGCTTGTGGACGGAACTTAGAAGTAGCCCCAGATATGCAGTTTGCCAAAGAGTTTTTTGCCGGACTGCACGGTAACTTCCAAAAAGCGGCGGCTGAAGGTAAAGTTGTTACTTGCCTGTTGATTCAGTCTTTGATTATCGAATGTTTTGCGATCGCCGCCTACAACATCTACATCCCCGTCGCTGACGACTTTGCCCGGAAAATTACTGAGGGTGTAGTTAAGGATGAATACAGTCACCTCAACTTCGGCGAAGTTTGGTTAAAAGATAATTTTGCCGCATCAAAAGCAGAACTAGAAGAAGCGAATAGTCAAAACCTGCCCATAGTCTGGAAAATGCTCAATCAAGTCGAGCAAGATGCAGCAACCTTAGCT
Organism: Leptolyngbyaceae cyanobacterium; assembly: GCA_036704005.1. GTDB lineage: Bacteria > Cyanobacteriota > Cyanobacteriia > Cyanobacteriales > Nostocaceae > Trichormus. The sequence goes on from DATNQO010000150.1 coordinate 16,088, forward strand.
ATGGAAAAAGAAGCCCTAGTTGAAGACTTTATGATTCAGTACGGCGAGGCGTTGGGTAACATTGGCTTCACTACCAGAGAGATTATGCGGTTGTCAGCTCATGGATTAAAAGCAGCATAATATAGTGCCTGTGTTTGTAGTAAGGACTTTAGTCCTGCATTTCTAAGCACTGAAGTGCTTACTACAAAATTAGAGTACTTAATTACCCCCAAACTTTCCATAGCACTTTTAAGAGTTAGGTATTATCTCTTACTAACTGATTGCACGCATTCGCCAAGCCACACGCTTAATATATCATTCCATGTTTGGTCTAATTGGACATTTAACTAGTCTAGAACACGCTCAAGCTGTAGCTCAAGAACTGGGATACCCAGAATACGCCGACCAAGGGCTAGATTTTTGGTGCAGCGCCCCACCACAGATAGTTGATCACATCAAAGTTACTAGCATTACTGGAGAGGTAATTGAAGGGAAGTATGTAGAGTCTTGCTTTTTACCGGAGATGCTAGCAACTCGCCGGATTAAAGCCGCAACCCGCAAAGTCCTCAATGCTATGGCTCATGCACAAAAGCATGGCATCAATATTACAGCCTTGGGTGGTTTCTCCTCCATCATCTTTGAAAACTTTAAATTGGAGCAGTTCAGCCAAGTCCGCAATGTTAAGTTAGAGTTTGAACGCTTCACTACAGGCAACACCCATACAGCCTATATTATTTGCCGACAGGTAGAACAAGCATCAAAACAACTCGGCATAGAACTTTCCCAAGCAACAGTCGCCATATGTGGCGCTACTGGTGACATTGGTAGCGCCGTTACTCGCTGGCTTGATGCTAAAACTGATGTCAAAGAACTGTTGCTCATCGCCCGTAACCAAGAACGTCTACAAGAGTTGCAAGCCGAACTGGGACGCGGCAAAATCATGAGCTTGGATGAAGCCCTACCCCAAGCTGATATTGTAGTCTGGGTAGCCAGTATGCCTAAAGGTGTGGAAATAGACCCCACAGTTTTAAAACAGCCTTGTCTTCTCATTGATGGTGGCTATCCGAAAAACTTGGGTACAAAAATTCAGCATCCTGGTGTTTATGTGCTAAATGGTGGTATTGTAGAGCATTCGCTGGATATTGACTGGAAAATTATGAGAATAGTCAATATGGATGTGCCGGCACGCCAGTTATTTGCTTGTTTTGCGGAATCTATGCTCTTAGAATTTGAGAAGTTGTACACGAACTTTTCTTGGGGGCGTAATCAGATTACCGTAGACAAAATGGAGCAGATTGGTCAAGCATCAGTAAAACATGGGTTTAGACCACTGCTAGTCTAGGTACTGGGGACTGGGAACTAGGGATTAGGAACTGGGGACTAGAGGCTAGTATTAGAAATACAGGCTAGTCACAAAAGTGTACCCAATCCCCAATCCCCAATCCCCAATCCCCAATCCCCAATCCCCAATCCCTAATACCTAATCCCTAACTATGGCTACAACTGAGCGTAAACCACTACTGTTGGATTTTGAAAAGCCGCTAGCAGAACTGGCAAACCGGATTGATCAAATTCGGCAATTGGCAGAGGAAAATGGCGTAGATGTGTCTGGGGAAATTCGCAAGCTAGAGACACGCGCTATGCAGTTGCGTGAGGAAATTTTTAGCACTCTATCCCCAGCCCAACGACTACAAGTAGCGCGTCATCCCCGTCGCCCTAGCACTCTTGATTACATCCAAGCAATTAGTGATGAATGGATGGAGTTGCATGGCGATCGCTGTGGCGGTGATGATCCAGCTTTAATTGGTGGTGTGGCGCGATTAGGCGGTCAACCTGTGGTGATGTTGGGTCATCAAAAAGGACGGGATACCAAGGATAATATAGCCCGAAATTTTGGCATGGCAACTCCTGGCGGCTATCGTAAAGCGATGCGGCTGATGGAACACGCCAATAAATTTAGGATGCCCATTTTAACATTTATCGATACCCCAGGCGCTCTACCTACGGTGGTAGCGGAACGTCAAGGTGCAGGGGAAGCGATCGCTTATAATCTCCGGGAGATGTTTTCCTTAGATGTGCCAATTATCTGCACCGTCATCGGTGAAGGTGGTTCTGGCGGTGCTTTGGGTATTGGTGTAGGCGATCGCCTCTTGATGTTTGAACACGCTGTTTATACCGTAGCTACCCCCGAAGCCTGCGCCGCAATTCTCTGGAAAGACGCTAGCAAAGCCCCCCAAGCAGCCGTCGCCTTAAAAATCGTCTCCCACGACCTGAAAAACTTGGGCATTATTGACCAAATCCTACCTGAACCCATAGGTGGCGCTCATTCTGACCCCTTAACAGCCGCTACAACCCTAAAACAAGCCCTGTTAGATAACCTAGACCAACTCAACCGCCTAACACCTCAAGAACGTCGCCAACTGCGTTACGACAAGTTCCGCAAAATAGGTGTGTTTGCAGAAGTTGCTCATTAATAGAGAGATTGCTCCCGTGCTGAGTTCAATGTAATCTTGAAACTCAGATACCAAACACCCTTCCCGGCTGTCCCCTGTGTATATTTCTGCTTCCTCTTCTCCAGTCAACTGTCAACAATCCCAAGGAAGAGAATTTCTTTTTAATAACTCCTCTAATTGACTTATTCTGGCAAAGCAATGTTATAATTACCTGTGGTAACTTAAAGATTTTTAACAATCTTTTCAGCCACAGGTATTTATGTCTAAACAAGCCACCTAATGTAGAGGCGTGGCAATGTCAAAGTATTTGCTAGTTAATTGAAAGAACCTAGCTAGTCCCTGTACTAGCAAGTATTATTTTATGCGAAATAAAATTGAACAGGACGCTAACAATAACAAAAAATCATAGCATTTGTCAGGGAATATCATCGAAATTTAAGCTAAACTTAATCTTCTTGAGTCAAAAAATTTCGATAATTGGGTGGCAAGGGCTTGCAAAACTGCCGAAAGACTGGGAGAAAGCATGAGTTTGGAGCAGAAACGACGCGCTCTGATTACTGGGGCAAGTAGTGGAATTGGCAAAGCAACGGCATTAGTTTTTGCGAAAGCAGGAATAGATGTAGCTTTGGTGAGCCGTTCCCAAGAGAAATTGGCATCTGTAGTAGAAGCAACAAAACATACGGGAGTCGTAGCTAAAGCGTATATTGTAGACTTAGCGGATGTATCGCAAGTAGAGGCTAAGATACAAGCGATCGCCACTGACTTTGGAGATATAGATATTCTTGTAAATTGTGCAGGAATAGGGTATACGGGTAATTTAAGCGAAACGCCCTTAGCAGACTGGCAACAAGTAATTAACTTGAATCTGACCAGCGTTTTTGAATGTATTAAAGGGATTTTGCCAACAATGCGCGATCGTCATACAGGCACAATAATCAATGTGTCTTCGATTGCCGCAAAACAAGCATTTCCTAACTGGGGAGCCTATAGTGTGAGCAAAGCCGGATTAATGGCACTTTCGCAAACCTTGGCGCAAGAGGAACGTGTTCACGGCATTCGCGTCACCGCCATTTGTCCTGGTGCGGTCAACACTGAACTTTGGGACACAGAGACTGTAAATGCTGACTTTGACCGTTCTCAAATGCTTACCCCTGATATTGTGGCTCAGTCAATTCTCCACACTGTCTTGTTACCACCACAAGCAGTAATTGATGAATTAACAATCATGCCCAGCGCTGGTGCGCTTTAATAAATTTTCCCCTGTCTACCTACAGTTATTTGTTGCTTACCCATAACAAATGACTAATTACCAACGACCAAACCATAACCAAGACTGACATCATGACTATCGCTAGTTCCAACGGTTCCAACGGTTCCAATCGCTTTCAATCACCCTTAATTCCCGACTTGGCAGAAGCCATCAACACCAGACCCGACCGCAACACCCACGATGGACGGGAACCTGATTTGCATCCGCCTTCAGAAGAACATATGGAGCAAATGATGGATGCTGTCAGATCAATATTAGTAGGCGTTGGCGAAGACCCAGAAAGAGAAGGTCTATTGAAAACACCAAAGCGCGTCGCAGAAGCAATGCGATTTCTGACTAGCGGCTATAACCAATCTCTGGAAGAATTACTTAACGGGGCCGTCTTTGATGAAGGTCATAACGAGATGGTACTAGTTCGTGATATCAACTTCTTTAGCTTGTGCGAACACCATATGTTACCCTTCATGGGCAGAGCGCACGTTGCCTATATCCCCAACCAAAAGGTAGTAGGACTAAGTAAATTAGCCCGTATTGTGGAAATGTATTCCCGCCGCTTGCAAGTACAAGAAAGGCTAACCCGCCAAATTGCCGAAGCAGTACAAACAATTTTGGAACCCCAGGGTGTTGCTGTGGTCATGGAAGCCAGTCATATGTGCATGGTAATGCGGGGTGTGCAGAAACCAGGCTCTTGGACTGTAACTAGTGCAATGTTAGGTGTATTCCAAGAAGAACACAAAACAAGGGAAGAGTTCTTTAACTTGATTCGTCATCAAGCCGCATTCTTTTAGGTATTGGGGACTGGGGACTGGGGACTGGGGACTGGGTAAGTTAATAATTTCTCCCCCCACTCCCGGTTGCTGAGCGCAGTCGTTCGCGGAACGTCTGTCTACGACACGCTATCGCGAACGCAGAGAAGCACATCTCCCCCCACTCCCTAGCCTCTAACCTCTAGCCCCTAGCCTCTCAAATAACAACGCCACCTTATCCAAATCTTTATCCCCTGGTTGGAGTTCGACACCGCTAGATAAATCAATCCCATCAGGGTTAAGTTGGCTCAAAGCTTCTAAAACATTGTCTGGTGTGAGTCCTCCGGCTAGGAACCAAGCGCAACTGGGACGAAATTGTTGTAACATCTGCCAATCTAAGGTTTGACCTGTACCTCCTAATTGTTGCGGATGATAGGCATCAAGTAATAAGGTATCTATATATTTGGTGTAAATAACTGCTTGTTCCAAATGCTCAAGATTACGCACCCTTAAAGCTTTAAGAATTTCTACTTGAGGTAGAGATTCACGTAATTGGTCACAAAATTCTGGGGTTTCGTCGCCATGTAACTGGACACCAGTTAGCCCAGAATCAAGGACTGTTTGAGTAATTTCCGCAACAGTATTATTAGCGAAAACACCGATTTTATCAATATTTTCTGGTAAAGGTGTCACGGCTGCCCGAATTTGTGCGGCGGTAACGTAACGAGGAGAGGAAGGTACACAGATAAATCCTAGCGCTGTTGCACCTAAAGAAGCGATCGCTACAGACTGTTCTGGTTGAGTGATACCGCAAATTTTCACGCGCATAAGCATTTCCGATGTTGGGAAGTTAAAAATGAATTTGGCTGAAGAAGTTCGTTGTGTCCTAACTAACTCTATAATTTTCTAGGTCTAGATTATCTTTGTCTTAGTAAATTTAGGAGACAAGAAATTGATTACATCAGCCTTATTAGCAGTATCTAGTACAAACGTACCGACTACCCCTGAATGGTCGCCTACAGTAGCAATTATCATCAGTGCTAGCAGTGTGGTAGCACTGTTGTTTACGCTCAGAATCGAAAAGCCCCAAGTCGGCCCTAAATTACCTGGACTACCTCTGAGTATTCCCGCCTTTATCGGTGCAATGGCTTTCGGTCATGTTTTGGGTATTGGTATTGTCTTGGGATTGACTAATATTGGTCGTCTGTAAAACTGGCGATCGCTAAGACTTAAAATTCTGGGTCTTAGCCAAGTCAATTTCCCATCTCATTTCCGTTCTTTCTCCAACCATGAGACTTGCGGACTTAGTGCAGTTAGCTTTGACATCATTATCCCAACTTGAGAAGGAGAACAGAACCTTTCTTGTGACAGAGGATTCTACAACTTCACCAAGAGGACTATTGAGGTTGCTGTTAACTGACAGCTAAATCCATTTTTTCATGCAGGAGAAAGAACCATGCTCTCATCAATCCTACTTGCAGCTCAACCCGCAGTAGCCAACACAGGTACAACATGGAACTGGACGGGAACACCTATTATTATCGGTAGTTGTTTGTTAATACTCTTAATTGCTGGTTGGTCAATTCGCTATCCTCACACGGGGCCAAAAATGCCTCTACCTTTCCCTTCACTCTTCAATAATCCCAGTGTAGGGACATTTTTGGCTGCTATGAGCTTTGGTCATATTATTGGCGTTGGTGCAGTGTTAGGTTTGACTAACTTGGGTGTTATTTAAGTAAGTCGTATCTATCTATGCTCTCCGCCAGGGGAGCGTTCAGTATAATGATTATTCGTAATCCGTCTCAGCCATCGTTAACCGACTGCGAAATTTCCAGTCCACCTCGAATCAGGGGATGATCTCCTTGCTGATCACAAGCTTCAACAGTCATAGTACCGTCCGCTCTTGCATAAAACTGAGCGCAGAGTTTACCTTCATACTGATTGATCAACGCCAGAATTTCATCAGGAGACAATCCAGCAAAGTCAAAGACATTGAGGTGACACAAGGGACAGTTCCTGACGTAGCGATCGCCTACCATCTCCCCCCAAGAGAAACTACAAGGTTTTTCCACCCTAATTTCCACGTCCTCAAGCCGATAAATTACTTGAAATCGCCTTTGTTTTCGGGGTCGCTTTTTTGACATTGCAAGTTATACCAATTTGAAAAAATTTTATTTTCTATTTACTATAGGATTCCTACTTGATTTCTGAATTGTACGTAGGGTGGGCAGTGCATCGGCCTACTAGTACGGAAATTTTTTCAAAATTCAAATAGGATTTCTATAGATACCTAACTATTCCCCAAAACTAAAATATTGGCTAGAAGGCTTATATCTTAGGGGTCTGTCGAGATTTGCAAAAATTTCCTAGCCTAATCTTAGGTTAGCTAAAGCATAGGGGAATATTTGTATGACAACCAACGTTTCTAATGACATCAATAAGAATATCAATGGGTCGCTAGTGATTGGCGTACTGTTGATTGTTTTGGGGATTATTGCGATCGCAATACCCACCGTTTCCACAATTTTCGCTGAAACTTGGGTTGCCTTGATCCTTATTTCTTCAGGATTCGCCAAACTAGTTTACGCTACTCAAACCCGCCACCAAGGTGGTTTTATTTGGAAACTCTTATTAAGTGGTCTTTACATCGCCACAGGTGTAATGTTATTTGTTTACCCTAGAACAGGTATTTTGACACTCACCTTATTGTTGGGTAGCTTTTTATTAACAGAAGGTACATTCGAGCTAATTCTAGCCTTCCGCATCCGCCCTCAACAAAACTGGACTTGGGTTTTAGGCGACGGTATCATTACATTAATCTTGGGTGCAATGGTTTGGTTCCAATGGCCTTTTAACGCTCCTTGGTTGTTGGGAACCCTGGTAGGTGTTAGCGTTCTCTTCACCGGAGTATCTCGCGTGATGCTATCTTGGAATGCACGTACTGCACTTGATCAATCTGACTCCCCAGCAAGAGCATAATTAGTTATTAGTCATTAGTCATTAGTCCATAGTAAACATCAGTGGCTATGGACTATGGACTATGGACTACTAAACTATTCTCTTTTCTAAATACTGACCTATCATTATCTGTTCACCTGCGCGAGAAATGATAGTCTGTCTGGTGCGGTATTTGCTACCTATTAGTTTTAATTCTTCCTCAAATACCGAATCATTATATTCGGTTCGCAAGCATAGGGTCTGGGTATTGGGAAAATTATACTTGGCGGTGACTGGTTTGGAGGTGGCAAAACCGCGATCGCGGTACAAGGTGTTTCCTAAAGCGCCAAATAATGTTGAACCTTGCGACTCAGTTCTAGCTTTTAGAACATCTGTACTACACCAATTCACTTCTGCACCACATACTAAAATCACTGACTCGGATAACTCATGTATCTGAGCCAGTTTTCCTAGTTCTTCGCAACCTTGTTCTAAAAATCGGATATTGATGATACTCTCCATCTCCTTGGTTTCTCCATCGGGGAGAGTATAGTAACGTCTTTCCGAACGCCATTGACCAGCAGACTCTTGAAAGAAGCTAATAATTTGGGACTCATCAGCTGTATGTGCAAGTTTAAGCGTTGATGTCACTCTTAATTTTCCTCTCTTAAATAAAATAATTGCTTCACTCAGATCATATCTCGTAATAAAACACAATCTATCTTAAGATTTTTTAATATATTTAAGAATAACTCAAGATTTACTGTGACATTATTAGTATTTTTGCTAATATTTATGTATATTTAGATTTACTAAATATCTGTGTTTCACATTAAAAAATGAGAAACTAATTTTAGTTTCTCTACTAACCTAACTGGGAAAAAGCGAGTTAATAGAAAAACTCATACC
>DATNQO010000151.1:0-24797 GCA_036704005.1 Leptolyngbyaceae cyanobacterium
ACAGCATATTTTGGGTAAATGAGGTACAAGCGTAAAACCCAAAACCTTGTAGAGACTTTATATGTAACGTCTCTACAGTATTTCACGAATAGCGAAACTGCTGTAATTTTTTCAAGGTATTAACTAGAGACACTCAATTAAATATAAGTTTGTAGTAAGGACTTTAGTCCTTTCAAACCCAGCAATAGAGCGATAAATAGCTGACTACGAACAACAACTCATTTTATATTTAATTATGTCTACCTACTTACCACAAAATATGGTTAAGAAAATTTCGCAGTGGCTTTGTTCCGGGAGGTTCTTGATAATCTGTGGGTAACAAAGCCTGCATTGCAGCCTGCAATTTTTCTAATGCGATATCTACTTCTTTGCGGTTTGGTCTGCTGGTTTGGTCAAAATATAATGGTTCACCAACGCGGAGGGTCAATTCTTTGCGCCAATACAGGTCGTGAGTACCAATTAAGGCTATGGGTACGATGGGTACGCCAGCGCGTAAGGCGTAAATTACGGTTCCTCGTTTCAGGGGGAGATGTAACTGTCCTTCGGTATTTCCTAGCCGTCCTTCGGGAAAGAGAATCATTCCGTCCCCTTGGGCTAAAATTCCTAAAACAATGCGGTCTATTTGTCGCAGTGTGGGTATATCTCCCCCGGTGGGGACTGTTTCCTCAATAGCTTGGGCTAATTGTGCAAGGTCTTGTCTTCCAGCTTTGGCTGCTTGAATGACGGCTACTTCTTCTTTCCAGATCCTAGCTAAAGGTATCACGCCTCCAGCAAAACCCAAGATGAAACGTTTCCACCACTTATTGTAGAGGGTGCGGGCATCGCCGACGATATAGTAGTGGGGTTGAGTGGGTATTTCCGTAAGTAGTAATAAGGGGTCGAGATGGTGGAGATGGTTAGCTGCTAGAATTGCAGGTGTTTGTGGGATTTTTTCGATATTTTCGACCCGTACCCGAAAGATAGCATGAATGAGCGATCGCAACACAAAACGCCGTATCCTTGCATTTACCCTTGGTTCAATTTGCCCTTTGTCCCTAGCTTCTAACCCAGCCAGCGTTTTCGCAATTATCTCACGCACCGCGCGATCGCCAGCCGCCGCTACACCCTCACGCACCCGCTTAATACCTGCATCTGTTATGGTAATTCTGTCTGGCTCGTTGCTAGATATCACTTCGTTATATTAGTAAAAACACATTTAATTAGCTAATAATTATTTAAATTGTATAGACTTAATAAGGAAAATATCTACTTAACTTGTATTTCTTAATTTTGGCTTATTTCTTAAGTTGTAACTTAGTTAAATTATTATGACTAAACATAACGAAAGTGTATTTAAAAGTGTCGATGGGCTGGAACTTTATTATCAAAATTGGTATCCAGAAGGTGAAGTAAAAGGAATTTTAGTAATTGTACATGGGCTGGGAGGACACAGCGACAAATATGGTAATATAGTAAACTATCTACTAAGCAAACAATATGCGATTTATGGCTTAGACTTGCGCGGACATGGGCGATCGCCTGGTCAGCGTGGTCATATCAATTCCTGGTCAGAGTTTCGCGGAGATTTGGCTGCTTTTGTCGAGTTAATTCAAAACCAACAACCGGGATGTCCAATTTTTGTCTTAGGACATAGCTTAGGTGCGGTGGTTGTCTGCGATTACGTTTTACGCCAGCCCAAAGAAGCAGCCAAATTGCAAGGTGCGATCGCATTTGCACCAGCTATCGGTAAAGTCGGCGTGTCAAAATTCCGGGTATTTTTAGGAAATCTCCTTTCACAAATCTGGCCGCGTTTCTCTTTAAGCACAGGACTAAACCTAAGTGCGGCTTCACGAGATGAGAAAGTTCTCGCCGCTTACACCCAAGATACTCTACGTCATAGTCTTGGTAGCGCCCGTTTAGCTACAGAATATTTTACCACAGTCGCCTGGATTCATAATCATGCGTCGCAATGGCAAATACCACTCTTGATTCTTCACGGTAGCGCCGATACAATCGCTTTACCAGAAGGCGGAGAAAGATTTTACCAAAATGTAGCTTTTGCAGATAAATTACGCATAGAATACCCTGGAGCCTATCATGACCTACAAGCAGACCTCAACTATCAACAGGTGCTAGCAGATTTAGAAAATTGGTTGGATGAACACCTACCGCCTCAATAACTTAAGTAAGCGGTCGAAAATAAATCAAACTATGTTAAGTAATGTAAAGTTATCACAATTGGGTTGGTAGTAAGGACTTTAGTCCTCACTACCAACCTTGATTTATTTAGTCCCTACTTATACCTAAGAACTCCTATACCTGCTTTTCTTTCGATGTAATCTGCTAAATTAATAAAATCTTCACGCGGGTAGCATCTTCCCCCTATTAAATCAAATGCCAATCTACTAGCAGGATTAACTGGATTTTCCAGTATATGAATACCCCAATAATAAAGTAGGTCACTTGACCTAATACATACTTCTTCTGGGTCTATGCAATGAAATTTATTATCTGTTTTACTAATTTCTTCATATGCTGAAAAGTACACTTGTTTTAAAAGTCTCAAACGTTTAATCCCAGGGTCTTTGAAATTATTAACTAATACAAATAAATTAGCATCCTGATTTATTTGGCGTATTTCCTTCACAGTGTCTTGAATAACTTTACCATGTTTGTTAATGCCCAGTGGATTTAAAGTTGTGGGAATAATGCAATAATTTAATCGCTTGATTAGTTCTTTGGGATTACGTTCTAATGCAGGTGAACAATCACAAATTACAATCTGACAATCACGGGCGCTATCTTCATGCCAATCATCTGCTTTAAATACTTGTACACTAGTTCCCACACCTTTAGGATTAGGGACATAAACCCCATCCCCTACTAACTTTTGTAGGTTTTCCTCTGGATCTAAATCTACAAGTGCTACATTAAATCCTTGCAGTGCTAACGCTCCTGCTAAATGGGCTGCTATTGTTGTTTTACCAACTCCGCCTTTACAAGTAAACACTCCAAAGTAAATTTTTTCTAGGGGAGGTGGTGGTGGATTAACTAGCTTTTCTTCAAAATCAATATCTAATACATTTACTAGCTTATTTTCTTCAGCAATTCCACAACGAATTTTTGTATTTTGACTCCATGTTTTAATTAAAGCTAATGCTGGGCCTCCATAACCTTTTGTGGTTACAAACCAACCAAAATTAAACTGTTTACCTGCTTCAGAATCCAAAAAATCAGCAAATTTTAAAAGCTGTGGTGCATTGACATTATTTTTTAGCCATTTTACCTGCACAGCTACAACAAGTTTGTCTTTTCTAGCAATTAAATCATAACCCGGTTGGTTGACCTTGGCAGTTTCAACTGTCCAACCTGCCCTAGTAATTAGTTTGGCTACGTGCTGTTCAAAGTGGGTAAAATCTTGAATAAACTGTGGCTCTAAAGTTGATGGCATAAACAACTTTGAATATTTTGGTAGAATTTAGCTGCTTAGTATAGTATGGAACCAGTAAATATGTCACGAGAGGAATTACTATAAGTGATATAAGTTACTTGTAATAGAATCTATTGAATATTTGTGCGTAAGAAAAATTATCTCGCAAATATAAAATTGCCTAAAATTTTTATCAATTTTTTTAGCCTCGTTTAAATCGCCACGCCACTACTGACATCTTGCACCTTCGAGTGGAAGCTAGTGGCTCCCTGCACTCCCCACCCTACGAAATCTCCCCTCTCCTCGTAGGAGAGGGGTTGGGGGAGAGGTCAAAACAACGCTGGTCGAACTCACGTCGAATTACATTCGCCACTACCTTTAGACTTGGAAAACAGCCCCTAGCCGCTATCACAGGTTTATTTTTTCATATCTTCTGGCTGCCAGAGATACCAGTTATACCAGTGACGCACAGCTAACCAGATAGCAGACATTAAACCTGCAATGCTCAAAGTCAGTCCACTATATGGTATTAATAAGCCCAAAACTGGCAATACTCCGCCAGCGATGGTACATATAATGGCGGCGAGAGAAGCACTGCGAGTTGTACCCAAACCCCAGGTTAAGGTGAGTAACACCAGGGAAATCATTGTCCATGCTAACTGTGCATCCATGAAGCGGCTGAGATAGGTTAAAGTTAATAGACAGGCAAAGTAGATGCTACTAGCGATCGCTACATTCTTTAAACTCATCGGTACAGATAAATATAGCAGCAATATCCACCACAAAAATAAGGCTGGTGCTAATAATAATAAACGGGGAATGATGCCTGTTTTCTGAATGGGATTTGTATTCGTAAATACCCCAAACGGGTTTTTTACCGAAACGTTATCATCAAATATCCAAGTATATTGTGTACTGCGTCCATCAACTTTCGTTTCTTTTGGTACAACGCCACTAGCAAAATCTGCGCCAGCAAAGTTAGCAATTGTTGTAAGGCGAAAGTTGGATAGTAATTGTCCGGCGCTATTATAAACCCAGCGTGGCCCCCCTTGCGCCTGAGAGGTAACGCGCAAGTTTGTTTCTTGTCCTGGTTCTAGGCGGAAGGCAAAGCTATAATTTCCTGGGTTGACTGGTTCTAACCTTGTGCGATCGCCTCCGGCGGGGCGTAGCCCATCGCGCTCTACTTTATAATTAGACAATAAGGAATAACCATTGGGTGGTGGTGCTTCAAAAAAGAAGTTATTGATATCTTTGAGGCGATTTACTACCTTGTAATCAGCAGTGTAATCTACGCGATAAACTGCACTACGTCCTTGCACATCTGTAGTTTGTTCCAAGTTTACCTGAATTTGCGACCCCGCTAATGAGAGAAAGCGGTTTACTTGTTGTGTATCGTTGACTTTGATAATTTTACCGTTAACTTGAGTGGTATAACTATACGGTTCTTGAGTCAGATAACGCACTTGTGGCGCAATTTGTTCTAATTTATCACCAGCCACACTTTGAGCAACTTGAGTGACTTTTGCTTGTTCCCAGTGGTGATAACGATTGCTTAAAGTAGAAGAGAGAAAAAATCCTACAACTAGTAAAATTAATACTAGAGTTAAATGTTGCAATCCCTGTAAGATTTGCGAGTAACGAATAGCCCAATCACCAATAAAGATAGTTTGTTGTGATTGATTGTGTCGGAATGCGAAACTCACCAGAGCGATCGCAACTCCCAAAGCTATGACTAAAAATACTAATAATAGAGAAGCTGTAATTAATTGAGAACCAAGTTGTATTAGCTGTGTTGGATGCGTTAAATCAGGCAAGCCTGGAATGCCCTGACTAGTAGAAGACATTGTTGGTTTTTCATATAATTTGAATAATCAGACTGATAAAAGCTAGCAAAAGTTTCAATAGAAAAATCCCCAATTTCTTGGATAAATTGGGGATTACAGCTATAAAAAATAATTAATTATTGTTGCGATTAGTTGCTACTTGGCAAACAATTTCCATAGAAGCCGCATCAGCAGTTTTTGGCTTGGGGAAAAGTTCCTGTTCGGTTCTATCTTCTTGGGTTAACTCCCCATTGGAGGCATAAACGGATAGTTTTTTAGAATATAATCTGCCTTGATTACAGTCTGCATAAAGCCTTCTCTCCGCTATACCGTCACCTTGTTTCTGCACAAGAGTGTAATTACTGCCTTCTATAGATGATAAATCCAAAGCAATGGGAAAACCACCACTATCAGCACCTACTTGGACATAAAAATTGCTATTCTTCGTTTCAGCGATGGCATTCTCTCCACTGTAGGCGATCGCTATTCCACTAAATGACAATGAGGTAATTATCGCCAAATTGCTAACTCGTTTTAATAACATCTAATATAAATTGAATAACTATATTTTCTTTGTATTCATAAAAATCGTTTTTTGGCACGGTGAAATTACGGTAAATCGTTACATTAAGAATTCAGTGATTTCCGCAGTATTTAGTATTTTTCACAATAAAAAACTTTCTTGTCAGTAGTTCAGTAGCTTTCAAGAAAAGGTGACAGTTGACAGGTGACAGGTAACAGAACGGAGAACATAGGAAATAGTTGTGTTTCTTGAATATTTTGCAAGAGGGTTCATCTGCAAATAAAAAACCGTAGCGGGAACACTACGGTTAATATGAGTGGACTACTGAACTCTAACCTTTGCAAAAACCTTCTGTCTTGCAAATTCAGCTCTTTACCTGTCTGTAATCTCTTTGAAAATATAGTTTAGCTGTTATGAATGGATTCGTCATTACTGAATTAGGTAATTGATTATGGTGAAATTTTTATCTAATTTCTCTGCAATTTGTCTGTATATAGTAAAGAAAATGAATCTAAAAAGTTTATTTCTACATGATATTGCTGAATTTTTTAAATCATAAAAATACATTTAATCGTAAAATTATTCAGATATAAGTTAAAACTAATACAACTTAATTCTTGACGACTTACGCAAATGTCATAATCAAACTAACTGTAGGGTGTGTCAGTCCCAATAATTTCGTACATATTCAAGGAGCTTCCACATATGACGCACTACTGTCGTGTCTAGCCTATAATGTTGCATTAGATATGTGGGTAGGGGCGCTTTTGAGCAAACTTTTTGTAGGACAAGTGGCGTTCGGTCATTCGCGCTTTACCCCCACCTCAAGGGCGTATGAGACACAAAACTTATTGGTTTTGTGCCTCATACTTGGGGGCTTTACGCATCACGACTCGTAATCAAGACTCTGCCCTGGCTCTCCCATGCCAAACTCCACTTCGTTTCGTATGGGGTCTTCCCGCCTGGATAGATAAAAAAATTTAAGGCTGCAAATTAGAAGAAATCCCCCACTTATACGATATGTGTAAATATAATTTAGTATGTCTTTATACCAAGATCAGCTAATTGCTTGATATGATCTGCTATTGTAGACCATACTAATCCTTAATTTTAAGGTGGTTTGTATACAGTAAATTCACCATAATTTACATTGTATAACTTGCCACAACTTATGTTATCCACACTTTACTATCTTAGGCTATACTACCGCTCAATTAACAACAAGTTTTTCAATAAAGCTCTGATGTTATTCCTAAAAGTACCAATTTTATTGTTGAGTTTATAAAACCAATGCGGCAAAATTTATTTAAAAATCTCCAACTTGCTTATTGTATGAGTTAGCAAATAACCATCAATTTGCAAAAACATGGCTAATAATGAGAAAGAATCCATAATGAATTATCGGCAGTCGAACCAATACAGAAAAGATATTTTAATTATTGATGATATGGCAGATAATCTGCGTGTTTTATCATCAATTCTGACAAGTCAAGGATATAATGTACGCAAAGCTTTAAATTGGCAGATGGCTTGTACTGCTTGTCAAACATTATTACCAGATTTAATATTACTGGATATCATGATGCCAGATGTTGACGGTTATGAGGTTTGTCAACGATTTAAAGCTTGGGAACTTACTGCTGATATCCCAGTGATTTTTATTAGTGCTTTAGATGATGTTTTTGACAAAGTTAAGGCTTTTAAAACTGGGGGAGTAGATTACATCACAAAACCTTTTGATTTGGCAGAAGTAGTAGTGCGTGTACAAAATCAAATGGAGTTACGTGCTGCAAAACTTGAGATATTAACCCTCAATGCTGAATTAGAACAAAGAGTGAAACAGCGCACTTGGGAGCTAGAAAAAGCTTTACAAAAATTACAAATAGAAGTTAATGCCCGTCAAAGACTGCAAAGTAAACTATTAGAAATGGCTCTACATGATGCCCTTACTGGTTTACCCAACCGAATTATGTTTATTAAGCGGTTAGAAAAAGCCTTAAATATTGCTAAACAAGAACGTAACTATCAGTTTGCTGTTTTGTTTTTAGATTGCGATCGCTTCAAATTTGTTAATGATTCCTTGGGACATTTAGTAGGCGATGAATTACTGATTGCTGTGGCTAACCGTCTACAATCTTGCCTCACACCTGATGCTACTTTAGCAAGATTAGGCGGTGATGAGTTTGGTATCTTGTTGGAAAACATAGAAGGTATTCATGCTTCAATCCATGTAGCTGATCATATTCTACAACAATTATCAATGGCTTTTAAATTATCTAGATACGAAGTTTTTATCAATGTCAGTATTGGTATTAATTTGGGACATAAAAACTATGAAAAACCAGAATATTTATTGCGAGATGCTGACACAGCTATGTATCGTGCTAAGGACTTAGGACGAGCTAGATACCATGTTTTTGATCCCCAAATGCACCAGGAAGCCATCAAAACCTTAGAAATAGAAAATGATTTACGTAGGGCTGTTGAGCGACAAGAGTTTGTTGTTTATTATCAACCAATTATTTCTTTGACCACAGGCAAAATTTCTGGATTTGAAGCACTTATTCGTTGGCTACATCCAACCAAAGGTTTAATTTCCCCTACAGATTTTATTCCCGTAGCGGAAGAAACAGGTTTAATTAATGCTATTAATGTATGGGTATTACATTCTGCTTGCCGCCAACTACGTATCTGGCAATCTCATCCAGCAACGCCAAAAAATTTAACTATTAGTGTTAATTTAAGCGCCAAATTATTTTTAAAATCTGATTTTTTAGTGCAAATTGATCAAGTTATTGAACAGACTCAAATAAATCCTTCTAGTTTAGAGTTAGAAATTACAGAAACTGTAATTATGCAAAATAGTAATGAAATTAAAACAATTCTTCAACAATTGAAAGAGCGTAAAATTAAATTAATTATGGATGACTTTGGCACAGGTTATTCATCATTAAGTTACTTACATATATTTCCTTTTAATGCTTTAAAAATTGACAAATCTTTCGTCAATCGGATGTTAGATAATCAAGCAAACATGGGGTTAGTGCCTGCAATGATCAGCATTGCTGCATCTATGGGAATGGCGGCGATCGCAGAAGGAGTAGAAACCGAAGCACAACTCGAACAACTGAAAAGTTTAAAATGTGATTTTGCTCAAGGATATTTATTTTCTCAGCCAATTGCACAGAACTTAGTAATGGATTTTATTGCTTCAAAAACCCAATGGTAATTTTCTGTCGTCACAGCATTTTCTTCATTAATAATTTATATCGGCTTCTTACTTGTTAGTCTTTATCAATCACCACAATAACATTAGCTACATTAATATATAGTAAAATACAATCTAATATTTTTGTTAAAAGAAATTAAAATTTTAATTTGTAATGATTTTAACAGTCCGTCAAGCAAAAACCACTCTACAGCCATCAGGACTAAGCAGAATGAGGACAGAGGTGGTAACGCAAAATCCGCAAATTCAGATTCGCACAGAACTAGTGGATGCAAACGCTGTCAGGATTGCGATCGCCGATAATGGTGCTGGCATAGATGAATCTAACCTCTAACCCCTAACCTCTAGCCCTAACCCCTAACCCCTAACCTCTAACCCCTAACCTCTAGCCCTAACCCCTAACCCCTAACCCCTAACCCCTAACCTCTAGCCTCTAACCCCTAACTCCTAACCCCTAACCCCTAACCTCTAGCCTCTAGCCTCTAACCCCTAACCCCTAAATCAAAAAATCAAGATTTTTATTCAACACAGACTACTATTTTCTGTGACATAAACGCATAATAGAAGAGTGACTGATCTGTTAGCCCCTTTACAATCTTTAAAGCAAGGTCACTGGTTCAAGCTCATCTGCGGAGCTAGTTTCCAGCACCTACCTGCTGTCAGAAGTTTAACATTAGCCTATACCTTGGCAGGTGCTGACTGCATAGATGTTGCAGCCGACCCAGCGGTGATTAAAGATGCCAAAGAAGCAATACAAGTAGCCAGAAGTCTGGCAAAGGAAGCCCAAGCAAGAGGGCTGTATTACAAAGGTAATGCGCCTCTGTTGATGGTGAGCTTAAATGATGGCGAAGACCCCCATTTTCGCAAAGCGGAGTTTGATCCGAGTCAATGTCCTGAAGATTGTTCTAGACCTTGTGAAAAAATTTGCCCTGCCCAAGCAATAGTTTTTAACCATAAAAAAGATAGTTTTTATGGGGTGGAATCTCAGAAATGTTACGGTTGCGGGCGTTGCCTGCCAGTTTGTCCTTATGATAGAATTTATACAAATTCATATATGTCCAAACCAGAGGCGATCGCGCCTATGGTCATGTCAGCAGGGATCGATGCCGTAGAAATCCATACCAAAGTAGGACGTTTGACCCAGTTCAAGCAATTATGGCAAGTAATTTCACCGTGGGCAGAGCAATTGAAAGTATTAGCTATCAGTTGCCCCGATGGCAAAGATTTAATTGAGTATCTCCAAGCTATTTATGAACTAATTTCACCACTCCGTACCACCTTAATCTGGCAAACCGACGGCCGCCCCATGAGTGGTGACATCGGAGACGGTACTACTTTAGCCGCCGTAAAACTAGGGCAGAGGGTTTTAGCAGCTAAGTTACCAGGATATGTACAGCTAGCAGGTGGCACTAACAGCTACACAGTTGCTAAGTTAAAGGCAATGGGACTACTGAAGAGAGATGGGGGAGTAAGGGGAGATGAGGGAGTAGGGGGAGATGGAGGAGTAGTATGTTCCTTATCCTCCACAGGGGGACAAGTTAAAGCTATATCTCCCTCATCCCCCTCATCTCCCCTATCTCCCTCATCCCACCCATCCATTGCTGGAGTCGCTTACGGTAGCTACGCCCGTGTGATGCTGTCACCGATTATTGAACAGTTAGAAAAGGAGGTGAATCATAACAGTGTTAAGGCAGTCCGCCTGGAAGAAGAACCCAAATTGCTCTGGCAAGCTGTAGAGCTTGCACATTCTCTCGTCTCTCAGCTCAAGTCACAGCAGGAGCGCTAATCGCTCTTCGTTATCTCTCAAAACGTCACCATAGAAAGCATGACGATTACAGACGATCTCCAAAAGTTATTAGACATTTTGCCTCAAGACCTGCGACAAGTACTAGAGAATCATCCTCAGCGAGATAGTTTAGTAGAAGTGGTCTTGGATTTGGGTCGTCGCCCAGAAGCTCGCTTTCCTAATCAAGCCGAGTATCTGAGCGAAACGCCCGTCACTCAAGCACAAATAGATGATTGCATTCAGCGAGTTGGAAACTTTGGTGGAGATAATCGGGCAGGAATTGAGCAAACTTTGCACCGGATCAGTGCTATCCGCAACCGCAACGGTAAGATCATCGGTCTAACCTGTCGCGTTGGTCGAGCGGTATTCGGTACTATCGGCATGATCCGCGATTTGGTGGAAACTGGTAAATCAATTCTCATGCTAGGCCGTCCAGGCGTGGGCAAAACCACAGCTTTAAGAGAAATTGCCCGCGTACTAGCTGATGAATTGCATAAACGTGTGGTCATTATCGACACCTCCAACGAAATTGCCGGGGATGGCGATGTGGCTCACCCTGCCATTGGTCGTGCTAGGCGGATGCAGGTAGCTCATCCAGAACAGCAACATCAAGTGATGATTGAGGCTGTGGAAAACCATATGCCAGAAGTTATTGTCATTGATGAAATTGGTACAGAACTGGAAGCCTTAGCCGCCCGTACCATCGCCGAACGGGGTGTGCAGTTGGTAGGTACTGCCCACGGAAACCAGATAGAAAACCTCATCAAAAACCCCACATTGTCTGACTTGGTTGGGGGTATCCAAGCTGTGACACTGGGAGACGATGAAGCAAGACGCAGAGGTAGCCAAAAAACCGTTTTGGAACGGAAAGCGCCTCCTACCTTCGAGATTGCTGTAGAAATGTTAGAACGGCAACGCTGGGTAGTACATGAAAGCGTCGCGGATACTGTCGATACACTGTTGCGAGGTCGCCAGCCTAGTCCGCAAACACGCACCGTAGATGACCAAGGCAAAGTCTCGATTACCAGACAGTTAGCCGTGGTTAACGGTCGTGGCGGGTTGGCAACACCAGAGGAGTCCTTTGCACCTGCTAGACAAGCCAATGGTTGGCGTTCATCAGGTCAGATGCTAGCTGTACCATCGTTAACTGTCGAGCGGGAAAGGCTGGGACAAAGTGAATTTGACCGCTTACTGGATGAATCCTTCAACTACCCGGAACCTGTTGATTTCAGCAGTGGTAGAACACCAGGGCCGAATGGGGAAGATTTGCCCTTGCACATTTATCCTTATGGTGTGAGTAGACATCAACTAGAACAGGTAATTAGCGTTTTAACTTTGCCTGTGATGTTGACAAAAGATATTGATAGTGCTGATGCTATTTTGGCATTGCG
Source organism: Leptolyngbyaceae cyanobacterium (assembly GCA_036704005.1). GTDB lineage: Bacteria > Cyanobacteriota > Cyanobacteriia > Cyanobacteriales > Nostocaceae > Trichormus. The sequence continues at coordinate 12,162 of DATNQO010000151.1, forward strand.
ATCGCACGTCAAAAACCACGCCAAATTAAGGCAAATGGCTAAGGCGCGTCACGTACCCATCCATGTGATCAAGTCCAGCACCATCCCACAAATTACTCGCGGGTTGCGGCGGTTGCTGAACATTGATGATCCAGAAATGGGCGATGATAAAGAACTGCAACTGTTTTTGCACAACGGCAGCGACGACGAAATCGACGCTTTAGAAGAAGCAAGACTAGCAGTTGAACAAATTGTCATTCCCAAAGGACAACCAGTGGAGTTATTACCCCGTTCTTCACAAGTCCGTAAGATGCAGCATGAGTTAGTAGAACATTATCGGCTCAAGTCCCATAGTTTTGGGGAAGAACCAAATCGCCGTTTACGGATTTATCCAGCGTAAACTGAGGAGAGTAAATTAGGCGATCGCTCTTATTTTAGGGCGATCGTTTTTTTATGGCAGGGGATAGGGTTGAAAGCCCTTTGAAGTAAGGGTTTTATGATTTGTTGATTTCCTAATCTATGTGGCTACTGATATATATAAGCTGAACACTGAAGTCACGGTTTATGCCAAGATAACATCAACGTATAAATTTTATTTGTAATGAGAAAATGCGATCGCCTCCTGTCGGCTGACGACATTGCACAATCTCCAGCAAAAGCGATCGCGCTACATTCCTAACTTATTTATGCCTAGCTACTGTTGAAGTTGTCTGAGATAATTCAGCGCATTCTGATAAAAATTGACCTTGCTTTTTCATAAGTCCAGAAGACTAAACCTTTTAAAAAAGTGTAAATCGCTTTACCACGGGAATACACTGAGATAAAAAGGCAAAACGGTACATTTACTACCATACTGTCAAATTACCACATTCGTCTGTCTTTTTAATCATTCTGCCCAGACTCAATTTTCTGGTAATTACTTTTAATCGCACTCCAGTTACTGGCAATTGGCATTCGCCAACCAGTACCAAAGGCGCGGTCAGTGATTTTTAAGCCTGGGGGTGCTTGGCGGCGTTTAAATTCTGCCCTCGCTACCATTTGGATAACTCTGTCTACCACTGTTGGGTCATGTCCGGCGGCGACAATTTGCCCCACTGACTGATGGTCGTGAATTAGGCGCTGTAAGATATCGTCTAAGATTTCGTATGGGGGTAGGGAGTCTTGGTCAACTTGACCGGGTTTGAGTTCAGCGCTTGGTGCTTTGGTGAGGATGTTTTCGGGGATGACTGGGGACTGGTGGGAGTTTAGCCATTTGCACAGGGAGTAGACGCGGGTTTTGGGAACGTCTGCAATGACTGCTAAACCGCCGTTCATGTCGCCGTAGAGGGTGCAGTAACCGACTGCCATTTCTGACTTGTTACCTGTGGAGAGTAATAGGTAGCCGAATTTATTGGCGATCGCCATTAATAAGTTACCGCGAATCCGTGACTGAATATTCTCTTCAGCTATACCAAATTCTGTACCCGCAAATAACCCCGCCAAGCTATTATCAAAACTTTGCATTAACTCGCCTATGGGTAAAATCTGCGTTTTAATTCCCAAATTATCGGCTAATGCTAAAGCATCACTAATAGAATGTTCTGAACTATAAGGCGAGGGCATTAATACACCCAAGACATTTTCTTTACCTAATGCCGCCGTGGCAATTGTCGCTACAAGTGCAGAATCAATTCCCCCACTTAACCCCAGCACTACTTTAGAAAAACGGCATTTTTGGGCATAATCTTTCACACCCAAAACTAAAGCCTGCCAAATTTCTTCCTCTTCTGATTCATACACAGAGGCAACGGAACTTAATCTAAAATCTCGTTGTGTTTCCTCAAATTCTACTGTAACTAAATCTGTGGTGAAACCATTAGCACGACACATTACCTCGCCTTGACGATTTAAGGCAAAGCTGCGACCATCGAAAAGCAAATCATCATTACCGCCGACTTGGTTAGTATAAATAACTGGCTGCTGAAACCTGACAGCACTATGTTTCAGCATTGCTTCTCGAAAGTTTGGCTTACCGACACTGTAGGGTGAGGCTGATAAATTGACTATGAAATCTACCCCTAAAATTGCTAAGTCAGCAATAGGATTTGCTATATAAGTTCGTTTGCCCCAAAACTCCTCATCATTCCATAAATCTTCGCAAATTGTCACGCCAATTTTGAGATTATCTAATACAAAATAATTGGTTTCCTTTCCTGCTTCAAAATAACGCTGTTCGTCAAATACATCATAAGTAGGTAATAATCGCTTATAAAAGTATTGCTTAACTTTGCCATTTTCTAATAAAGCTGTGCTATTAAATAAAGGTTTTCCCCCTGTAGTATAAGCTTGATGATTTGCATCAACCGTGCCTACTAATACAGCTAAATTTGTAGGTAAATCTTTAGCTAGTTGATGTAAAGTAACCGTCATAGCTTCCAGAAAACTGGGATTTAATAATAAATCCCGTGGTGGATAGCCACATAAGGATAGTTCTGGTGTTAATAATAATCTTGCACCTTGAGCAACTGCCTGCTGTGCCATTGCCAGTATCTTCTCGGCATTACCTGACAAGTCACCAATTATGGGGTTAATTTGAGCGATCGCAATTTTCATAGTCATTAGTCATTAGTCATTAGTCATTAGTCATTGGTCATTAGCTACAACTATTCGTATATCAATAATTACGAATTAAATAAATACTAAAGGTTTGTCTTTAAAAGGAGCGAAAGCTTCGGCATCAAATTTGTACAAGCTGGCGGGGCGACCTGCGCCTCGTGATACTTTTACCCCAGTGTCAGATAAAAATCCTAACTTCAATAGACGAGCGCGGAAGTTGGAATAATCGGAGAAGTTTTCGCCTAAAACTGTTGTGTATAACTGATATAAATCACTTAAAGTAAACATTTCTGGCAATACTTCAAAAGCAACCGGGCTGTATTCCAATTTATTGCGTAAGCGTCTATGTCCATATGCCAAAATTTCATTATGGTCAAATGCTAATTTCGGTACTTGCTTGACCGGATACCAAGCAATACCTGTGACACCATCAGCAATTAATTCTGCTTCTTCAAATCTGACTAGGGCAAAGTAACTAACTGATAGGTAACGTACACCATAACTATCATTTATCTCCCTTGGGTCACGATTGGGGCCGCCAAAGGTATATAACTGTTCTAAATAGAGATTTTTGACTCTTATTTTCTCAGCCATAATGCGATAAGCAGCATCTTCTATAGATTCTCCTTCTCGCACCAAAGTACCAGGAAGACTCCAATAATTTAAAAAAGGTTCTTGCTGTCGCATTACTAACAGCACTAACAGCCGATTTTTTTCGGTATCTACAGAAAAAATTACATTATCAACACCAACCTTAAAATCAGCCAAAGGTTGTTGATTTAAAGAAGTTGGAAACTTTTTGTGATTGCGTCCTGGCATTTGTACAAATGCTGTTGATGAATATAAGCGACAATAGGGGGGGTGAGGGCTGCGGTATCTCCACGTTCGCGATAGGCGGTTGAGGAAACATCTAAACCTGTGAAAGAGGCGATCGCAATTTTGCCTCCCAGTTGTTGCACAGCTTCTAGACTAGATTCATCTATTGCATATCCCGGTCGTGGCACAATCAACAGTTCTACCTGCTGTAATAATTCTTCAATTCGATACCAACGCGGTAACTGACTCAGCAAATCTGAACCAATTACTAAAGTAAACTCTGTTTGTGTACCCCAACGCAATTTTGCTTTTTCCAAGGTTTCCAGCGTCCTCAAGCTACTCAAATCCTGTTCTAAAGCAATATTCTGTCTAGGCGTGTCTATATCCGCAATCAACAACCGCAACATTGCCGCCCGATGTGCTAACAATGTTTGATGGGCTTTAAATGGGTTATCCGCCGCCCACACAGCCACCCAATCATAACGCTCAGACAAACACCGCAGTATAATTTGATGCCCTGCCGTTGGCGGATCTGCACTTGTACCAAATAAAGCGATTTTTTTCATAGTCAGTTGACAGTTGACAGTTGACAGTTGACAGGTGACAGTTGTTCTCCTCTGCTCCTCTGCTCCCCCTACTCCCTCATCTCCCTCATCTCCCCCCACTCCCCATTCGCCTCTGCGTCTGTTGTGTCAACTCTTGCAGTGTGGCAGAAATTTCTACGGGGATGGGAACAGGATGATCTAACCTTCTTGTTTGTTCAGGTAGGCTAGCGACGGAGGCGGCGGTACGTTGGCGGATTTCTGCTAGGCTTTGGGGTGCTTGTAAGCGTTGACCTTGTTTAACTACCAGTTGTAGTAAGGGTGTTTCCTGGGTGAGAGGTGTTTCTGTAATTAACCCCAGTCTGTCTGCTTTGACTTTATCCCCCGCATACGAGCGGAAAATTTGTTTGCGTCCGGGGTATGTTACTTTACCACTGGAATGTTTCATGACTGGGATATTGTCAATTTCTACAAGTTTATAAACTCCATTCACGGGGGAACCTGTAACAAGTTTGGTTCCGAGTCCGTAGCCGTTAATTTCTGCACCGCCTGCTTTGAGTCTGGCAATTTCCCATTCATCTAGGTCGCCACTGGCAAAAATTGCTACTTCTGGTAGGAGCGATCGCACTTGTTTTGATAAGCTAACTAGGTCGCCAGAATCTAACCTCACGCCGGATAATTGCATTTTCCCATTATTAACTTTCTCTGCTAACTGCTGGGCAGCCGCGACGGTATCATAAGTATCTATTAATAATGGCGCACCAGGAAAATAGCGATGAAACGCACTAAAGGCTTTTTCCTCACTGCCTTCCATCGCTGACAACGCCATAACCAAGGCGTGAGCCATCGTACCACTTGGTAGTTGCCCTAGTTGTAGCGCTGCTAACACATTAGAGGTGGCATCTAAGCCACCAGCTAAGGCGGCCCTGGCCGCCCACAAGGAGGCTTGGGGACTAAAGGCTCTTCTTGTACCAAATTCTAAAAGTGTAGCTTTCTCCCCCGCTATATCACGCAGGCGTGCGGCCTTTGTTCCTATTAGGGTTTGGTAGTTGATGGTGTTTAATAAGTATGTTTCTACTAACTGGGCTTGCCATAGAGGCGCTTCCACCCGCAACATTGGTTCGTTGGCAAATACGGCCGTCCCTTCCGGTACTGCCCATACATCCCCAGTAAACCGCGCCTGGGCTAGCAGTGACCAAAAGCTGTCATCTACATGAGCAAAAATTCCTGTGGCTTGTAATGCCGCTATCTGTTCTGGGCTAAAACGTAACTTTTCTAAATATTCCAGTGCTTGCGCTAGCCCCATCGCAATTAAGTAGCCAAAACCTTCTGGCGATCGCCGCACAAATAACTCAAAACTCGCCCTTCGTTGTTCTATGCCTTCACCTGTATAACAAGCTGCCATTGTTAACTGGTATAGGTCGGTAAGCAGGCTGTAGTCAGCAGCAGAGATGTTTAAGTCTGGGGTTTGCTGAACATCCCAGATGGGGATAGTTGTCATGCAAGCGCTTCCTTAAAAGAATGCTTCTTTATATTATGGTAGTTTTTACCATAAATATTGTCAAGTAGCAAAAAATATTTGGCTAAATGCAGGTTAATACAGCATCTTCAGCAATTAATAAATTTAAAAGTAGCTATTAATTATTATTTCTTAATAGTTAAATTAGACAATATTTCGCTGCTGCTCATTTCTGCATAGCTATATCAGGGGACAGGGTACAGGTTTCAGGTTTCAGGCACTTTAGCTACTTGCTATCAGGATTTTATGATTCACTCATGTTCTCAGCTATGTGGCTACTGCGATAAATTAGCTGTTGACTGTTGACGGTTAACTGTTGACTGGAGACTGGGAAAATTCCTCTTCATCTGCTCCTACCTCTTTTGCTGTGAAGATTTTCGGGTTAAAATTTTAGTGAAAGCTTTTGCTTGCAGAGACTTTAAAGTATTGCAAAGCTATCTGAAAAAAGATTGCAGATATTATCAATATGTTGAGAAAGAGAGTCAGGCAACTTTGTTTGAATTAGAGTAGACAAATCACCAGGAATTGGCTCAAATAGGAGTCTAAGTTTATGGCTATTTCCAAAATGCTTGCTGGCGTAATGCAATATATTTCTGAAGCCTTCTTGCGGATTTTTGGGCCTACAGACGATGCTTATCCAATTATAGGTATACAACCATTTACAGGTGAACCTTATAAAAAACGTGCAGCAGATATTTGGTAAGTATAACAAGAAGCAGAGAACATTATCTGTCTGGTTGCTGCTATTACGAACTCATCCATACATGAAAAACAAAGCTTTAAGTAATGGAAAGACATGGGATAATAATCCCGTGTCTTTTTTGTTAATTGCTGACGATTGATTGCTGTTACTGGATCATGAGTGTAAAAATTCTTGTTGGATAGGGATTTCAATTGTAAATTCTGTACCCTGTCCGGGTTCGGAAAAACATTCTAGTTTACCATTATGTTTTTCAGTGACAATTTGGTAACTGATAGACATTCCCATACCTGTTCCCTTACCTACAGGCTTAGTAGTAAAGAAGGGGTTGAACACCTGCTGTTGAATTTTTTCTGGCATTCCCATACCATTATCAGCGATCGCCACCTTAATACAACGAGAATGACTGACTGAAGTAGAAATCCGAATAGTAGGTATTTTCCCACTTTCCAGTTCTCCTTCCCCCTTCCCCAAACCATCCTCCAACGCATCAATAGCATTAGCCAAAATATTCATAAAAACTTGATTGAGTTGCCCAGCATAGCATTCTACTAAGGGTAATTCGCCGTATTCTTTGACAACTTGAATGGCTGGACGTTCTGACTGTTCTTTGAGACGATGTTGCAAAATCATCAATGTACTATCAATACCTGTGTGAATATCCACGGCTTTAAACTCGGCTTCATCCATGCGAGAGAAAGTACGCAGTGACAGCACAATTTGACGGATACGTTGAGTACCTACCTTCATGGAATTGAGGATTTTGGGTAAATCTTGTTGGATGTATTCCATGTCAATTTCCTCATACAAATCCTGAAGTTCAGTATCGTAATTAGGAAATTTTTGTTGGTAAACTTGAATTACTCGTAATAATTCTTGTGTATGTTCTTCAAGATAGTTCAGATTACCGTGAATAAAGTTGACAGGGTTATTAATTTCGTGAGCGACACCAGCAACTAATTGTCCCAAGCTAGACATTTTTTCTGCTTGAATCATTTGTGTTTGAGTGCGTTGGAGTTCTTGTATCGTTATTGCTAAATCTTGGGCTTGTTGTCTAAGTTGGGCTTCAATTTGTTGGCGATCGCGGATATCGCGGGCAATTGTCGAGATAAATTCCAGTTCTCCCTGTTCATTTTTATGAGCAATAATTACCTGAGACACAGGAAATTCTTCACCACTGCGCGATCGTAATATAGACTCTCCAGACCAACTTCCCTGTTGTAGAGCTGTGGGTAGAATTTCCGTCTTAAATTTCTCTAACATCGAAGTTGCCATCATCTTAGTAATCGGCAAATTTGCCGATTCGTCAGTGCTAACACCAAGCATATTTTGTCCGGCTTTATTCATATAGCAATTTTGTCCAGACGCATCAGCGATACCAACAATATCTGGTGTTGCTTCTAAAATAGCCAGTAATTTTTTTTGCTCTCGTTCTGCCTGTATCCGTTCGCTAATGTCGCGCACTACTGCAAGTGCATGAGGCTTACCATTATAGTTAAAAGGTTTTCCTATTACCTCTATATCAATGAGAGTACCATCTTTGTGAATGTCCAGGGCATGACAAGAAAATTCCTGTCCGGCTCTGATTGTTTGGATTAATTCTATTAAAAGCACAAAAGAATCGGGATGAATATAGTCTTTGGGTTCTAAATCGAGAAAATCTTCCTGAGTATAACCGTGCATTTCACAAAAAGCAGGATTAACAGCAGCAACCTGGCCCGTTTCCAGATCAAGAACACCGATACCATCACTGACAGTTTCAAAAATACTACGATAATGGATTTCTTTTTGACGCAGCATTGCCTCAGTTTGCTTACTTTCGCTAATATCACTCAAAGTACCCAGCATTCGATATGCCTGACCTTCATTGTTGAACAAAAAGATGCCGCTATCTTGGATATCAATGTATGTGCCATCTAGCCTTTGAAAACGATACTCAACTTGATAGCGAGTTTTCTGCTCCATTGCTTGTGTCAGCAGGCTAGTTGCGATTTCCCGATCTTCTGGATGTATCCTTGATCTCCAACTAGCAATATCAAAATTTGGCAATTCTTCAGCAGTCAAACCTATAAATTTTTCGCTAGTACCCGCCCATAAAATTTTGCCTGAGAAAATGTCATAGTCATAGATAGCTTGCCCAGTTTGCTCAGTTGCTAGACGAAATCTCTCTTCACTATCGCGCAGAGCAGCTTCTACCTTTTGGCGATCGCTCACATCCTGTACCATTGAACAGATGCCTAAAAAAGTACCATCAGCATCAATCAACGGCGTATTAATCCATTCACAGGTAATCAATTTGCCGTCTTTAGTAATGTTTTCATTCAAACTGTAATGACCACATCTATTTTCCAAAAGAGACTTCATCGTCTCCATCACAGTATTTTTTTGATTTTCCGGCACAATATCTAGAGCGTTTTGATGTAGCATTTCTGCTGCTGAATAACCAAAGATTTTTTCTGCCGCCGGGTTCCATTCAATTACTTTAAAATCAGAGTTCCACTCAATCATTGCTAAGGGAGTCTGTTGCACCAAAAATTTTATTTTCGTCTCAAATCGCTTTAAAGCCTCTTCTGTGGCTTTGCGCTCAGTCACATCTCTAGCTACAGCAAAGATAAAGTTATCATGAGCAACCGAAGTCCATGATAGCCAGCAATAAGTGCCATTTTTGCAAAGATAGCGATTTTCAAACCGAAAAACCCGAATACCTTGACTCAATTTCGACATTTCCTCCAATGTGGCGGCTCTGTCATCTGGATGTACTAGGTCTATGAAAGAAATTGATAGCAATTCTGCTTGAGAATAGCCAAGGATTTGTTCCCCAGCCAAATTTACTTGCTTGAAATAGCCATCAAAGCCTGCAATACAGAGTATATCAACTGATATCTCAAAGAATAGCAATAAGTTTTTGGATTCGTTGAGTTCCTGTTCGAGTCTAGCGATGCTTGTGCTAAATTCATTGGTAGTGCCTGCTAACTGTTGCTTTAATCTCGCATTTTCTTGCTGGAGAAGTTTGATTTGGTGTTCTAGTGTCTCTGTATACATAAAAGCTATTCCTTCCATTGAGTGAAAGTTATGATAACTATCACCCCTGACCTAATCTCTTTGCTTCATAGTATTATTCCCATTACTCCTAATAAAAATTCCTCTACCCACACATGAGTAGAGGAATTTTCATAGATACTTGGTCATTAATTCATAGTCAAACAGTCAACCGTCAACCATCAACAAAGAAACTTAAAACTGACTAGAATTTTCTAACAGAGATTTTTTTTGTAACCAATCTTTACCTACTTGAATACTAATATCGGAATTGAGGCTACCAGTACTTTCAACGCGCACTTCACCGAAGCCAAGAGCGTTACGGATAGATTCAGCACTGTTGCCATCTCCTTGCTGGGCAATAATATTAGTTACTTCTAGAGGTTCAGTCCAAGGTCTAGCTATATAAATATTACGATAACCGGCTTGTTCTAAGGCGCGGATTAAAGGACGTAGCTGAGAGCGATCGCTTCCTGTACTATCTTGAATTGCGACCCGTAAAGCAGTTGGCTCATTGACTTGATTTTCCGAGATTGATTGCAAGCCAAAGTGCTGTCCCATTAATTTAGCAATACCATCTCTATTTGGTATCCAATAGCTAGCGTTATACTCACCCTGTTCGCTAAAACGTCCGGGTAGCATTAACATCTGCATATTGGCACGATTAGTCCGCACACCAAAACCTACCAGCGCTACCAATTCCTCAACAGTTAAATTAGTATCGATATTATCTTTAACTACGTTGAGAATTTTTGGTATTTGCGCCAATGTTACCGGGTTAACTGTCTGATCGATTAAAGCGCGAATTACCATTTGCTGGCGTTGAATGCGACCAATATCTCCCAACTCATCATGACGATAACGGAGTAATTGTAGTGCTTGGTCGCCGTTGAGATGCTGCTTACCTGCCTTCAAGTTTATGTATAGATGTTGAGAATCATCACGATATTTCATATCTTTGGGTACATATACTGTCACACCACCCAAAGCATCAATGAGTTTGGCCACACCTAAAACGTTGATGCGGATATAGCGGTCAATTCCCACACCACCTAAAAGATTACTCACCGTGGTAGCAGTTAAGGCTGGCCCACCTTCCACATTGGCAGAGTTAATTTTTTTCACGCCATGCCCTTCTATTTCCGTGCGGGTGTCTCTAGGAATCGACAGCATGACCACTTTTTTCGTCTCTGGGTCAAATTTGACCAAAAGCATCACATCAGAAAGACCATCAAAAGAGTTGACTTGAGGTAAGTATCTGAGATTTTTGGTATCAGCAGGAGGATTTTTAATATCTGAAGGTAGGACGCTCATCCCCATAACTAACAGATTTACCGGACGGGTTAACTGCGAGAAGTGCAACCCACTACCAGCGATCGCATCACTATCAAAAACTGCTTCTTCCTGGGGACTCATTTGCGCTTGTTGCAACGGTGTACTGGTCAAAGAAACCGCCAATAAAGCCCCGGCCGTTGCCGACACCATCGCAATCCCCCCCATCCCCATCCAGAACCATAGCCAACGCCCCGGTTTCGTATTTTGCGACTTTTTGCCACCGGAGTTAGGGGCATTTGACGATTGGTTTCCTTCTGCTGAAGTTCTTTGAATGGTCACAGACTTCCTCACACTTAACTAATTAATTAATTTAGGTAAATTTGTCTACTAACAATAATGCTAATAAATCAACCCATAATAGCTAACTTTTAACAGTTATCAGTTATCAGTTGTCAGGTTATGACCACTGTTCACTGTTCACTGTTCACTGTGGCTTTAACCACAACACTTATAGCAGGATTTTTTGAATGTTGTGGCAAATTCCCTCATGATTTATAGCAGTATGCCAATAGTATGTTCAATTTGGCTAGGCCTCGGAGAAAATCATCAGTGAATTATTAGCCTTAAAGTACAAATACTGCCTTAGCTTGATTTTGCCTAAATTTAAGACAGGTTCTTCCTAAATATACGTTCTGCCAAGCTGCTCATTCCTGGTAAACGGTAAGATTTACCTTGAAGCACACGCAAAACTAGCCAGATACTCACCAAGAAGTAACCGGATGTAAAGAAGCTATTAAGTATTAGTAAACGCAATGTAAAAAATTCTGAAGTTGCTGCTCCAGTAGCCAATAACAAGTACCCCGACAACCAAGTAAACGCCAGAGTGATAGACAGACGGCTTACTGCTAGTTGTTCCCGGCTAGCTTGACGGCGATAAACAGCCCATAAGGATGGAAAAAAACCAATAACGGGGATTAGATGTAAAATTAACTGAGTTTTGGCAATAGTTACCTCTTCCCCAGTCCGGCTAATTTTGTTACCTGATTGAAAATCTTCCATTGTTGTTGTCAAATCCTAAAGTAGAGGGATGAATGACAATGTTGTAGTTAGAGATAATAAGCTATAGATACAGAATTTTTTGTTCTATCCCGCAATCGGCTCAAGATGCAGACACTCAAGCTACTCAACTGGTGGCAAGCACTAACACCAATAGCGAGAATCGGGGCGCTGGCTCTATTCGCTCCTTTGCTAGTTCTCAATGGTTGGGCAATTTCCGCAATTTTCGATTACTTCCACTCCCTAATAGTTATTTTAGTCGGAGCCTCAGTTTTAGCATTTCTGCTGAACTACCCTGTAAGCTGGATGGAACGTCACGGTGCGAGGCGAGAGCAAGTTGCTATTCTAGTGTTTTTGTTGGCTCTAGCGATTCTGTTAGCCCTTGGCGTTACCTTAATTCCACTAGCGCTGACACAAGCTCAACAACTGGTGGCGCGGATTCCAGAGTTAATTGACTCTGGGCGATCGCAGTTAATGATTCTCAACGAGAAAGCAGAAACTTTAGGCTTACCGATAAACCTTGATGCTCTTGTAGTCCAAATTAACGATCGCGTCAAGGGGCAACTACAAGCGATCGCCGGACAAGTCCTCAATCTGGCTGTAGTTACCTTCACCAGCTTGCTAGATTTTCTGTTAACAATGGTCTTAACCTTCTATCTATTGCAGCATGGTGACGAACTCTGGGAAAGCTTAGTAGACTGGCTACCCAGTAAATTCCGTGACCCTTTTTCCCAAACAGTACGCCTAAGCTTTCAAAATTTCTTTATCACCCAATTAATTTTATCCACTTGTATGGCCTCAGCCCTGATTCCTGCCTTCTTGTGGCTGAAAGTCCCATTTGGGTTGTTATTTGGTCTAACTATTGGGATAATGGCGCTTGTCCCCTTTGGTGGCTCTGTAGGCATTGCTCTCACCACCTCACTAGTAGCGCTGCAAGATTTCTCAATGGGGGTTAGGGTTTTGATTGCTGCGGTGATTGTACAGCAAATTCTCGAAAATTTGATTGCTCCCCGCATTCTAGGCAATTTTACTGGTTTAAATCCAGTTTGGATACTCATCTCAGTATTGACAGGCGCAAGAATTGGCGGACTTTTAGGTGTAATTGTGGCTGTACC
>DATNQO010000152.1:0-5208 GCA_036704005.1 Leptolyngbyaceae cyanobacterium
GGGATGAGGGAGATGAGGGAGATGAGGGGGATGAGGGGGATGAGGGGGATGAGGGAGATGAGGGAGATGAGGGAGATGAGGGAGATGAGGAGAAAAAACAACTGTCAACTGACAACTGATAACTGATAACTGTCAACTGTCAACTGTCAACTGTCAACTGACAAATGACTAATCTTGGTAGAGTTAGAGTATAGACAAAAAATAAACTCGCCAGATATATACGGCAGAACATGGGCAGTATTTGGGAATTAGATTTTTACTCTCGTCCGATTTTGGACGCAAATCAGAAAAAAGTTTGGGAAGTTTTAATTTGTGAAAGTCCCTTAGATGTTCGTACAAACACGGATAACTTATTTCGCTTTGCAAAATATTGTCCTAGTACGGAGGTCAATTCAGTTTGGTTAAGGACGGCTATCCAAGAGGCTATTAGCAAGGCGGGAGAAGCACCAAACAAAATCCGCTTTTTCCGTCGCCAAATGAATAATATGATTGTCAAAGCTTGTGAGGATGCTGGCATGACAGCTGCGCCTAGCCGTCGGATTTTGATACTTCATGAATGGCTCAAGCAGCGTATGGAAGAGGTTTATCCCCAAGAACCGGGTTATCAGGGGGGGACAAATCCCTCGGTGCGTTTGGATAGTCCTTTACCCCAACGCTTACCTGATGCCTTAGAAGGGCAAAAATGGGTATTTGTCTCTTTGTCGGCTGCGGAACTAGCAGAAATGCCAGAGTGGGATATTGGTTTTACTGAAGCATTTCCCTTAGATTTGGCTCAAGTATCACCCCAAACTCGTATTCCTGGGGTGTTGATTTTCTCCCCCAGAGCCTTACCGATAGCTGGTTGGATGTCTGGGTTAGAATTAGCATTTTTGAGAGTAGATACCAGTCAGGGAACAAGATTAGTTTTAGAAACGGGGGCTACAGAAAGTTGGATTTTAGCCAATATCAAAAATCCCACCACTATAGGAGAAGCTCAAGGTTTTGAAGCAGCCAAACAAAAAGCCAATGGCGTACACTTTATCGGCGTGCAGTCTGACCCGCAAGCCGAGTCTTTCGCTGGGTTTTGGCTATTACAAGAGGTAGGTTTGCCTTAATCAGTTATCAGTTAACAGTTAACAGTTCAGGACTTACGCAAGTGTCACAATTGGTGGTTGGTGCGTGACGCTACAAGTCTCATGACTACGTTCAAATATTATCGCCAGTCACACACCCTACAGAAAAAATATGCCAGTTGCGTAAGTCCTACAGTTATCAGGTTATGTTCACTGTTGATTCTTCACTGTTCACTGAAACTCCCGATACCCAATTCCTTTTAACATTGAACAGTGAAGAGTTATCGGTTATCAGTTAAATAGGTTGGTGAAAAACCACAGCAATTGGTGGAATGGGTATTTTAGCGCTTGTTTATCCCCACCATAGGCCCTGGCTGACTGATAACTGATAACTGATAACTGATAACTGATAACTGATAACTGTTTTAAATGCTGATAGATAGCCATGATTTGGGATAATTATCTGCGTCCGTCTGAAATCTACGCGGATATAGTTACCAATGATTTGGGATAATGAACTGCGTCTGTTGCCAGTTCAAAATCCACAGTCCAAAATTAACCGAGGGTCATGGGTTCTGAAAATTTATCACAAGATACACTAGCAGAACATCTGCTGGAACTAGCTATGAAATCGGGAGCGGAAGCAGCTGAGGTGTATCAGTCGCGATCGCTTTCTCGTCCTGTGTTTTTTGAGGCTAATCGGCTCAAACAGCTAGAAACCAGCCAATCTGAGGGTACGGCACTGCGGCTATGGTGCAAAGGTCGCCCTGGACTCACGGTAGCTTATGGTTCAGTAGATCCACAAGCGATGGTACAACGCGCTCTGGCTTTGAGCGAACTCAATCAACCAGAACCAGTGGAATTGGTGAGCAATTCTCAGCCATCCTACCCAGACTTGGGTGAGGCTGTGTCTGTAGAGGTTTTAGTCAATTGGGGTAAGGAAGCGATCGCTCTCATCCGCAATAATTATCCTGATGTACTCTGTAATAGTGATTGGGAATGTGATGTTGAAACTACTAGATTAATCAACACTCAAGGTTTAGATTGTTACTACAACGATACCACCCTCAGCTGTTATATGTCCGCCGAATGGGTAAGGGGTGACGATTTTTTGAGCGTATCTGATGGACAAACTCAACGTGATTATTTAGACCCGGAAAAACTAGCCTATCAAATTCTCCAAAGATTGGTATGGGCGAAAGAAAATGTCCCACCTCCCAACGGTCGCGTTCCCGTTTTGTTTACCTCCAAAGCGGCGGATATGCTTTGGGGTACAGCACAAGCAGCGTTGAATGGCAAACGTGTACTGGAAGCCGCCTCTCCTTGGGCAGAACGCTTAGGAAAACAGGTAATTGCCCCCAGCCTCACCCTTTACCAAGACCCACAAGCAGGGCCTTACAGTTGCCCTTTTGACGACGAAGGTACACCGACTAAATCTTTGGTATTTATTGAAAAAGGAGTACTACAAAATTATTATTGCGATCGCACCACAGGCAGAAAATTAAGTAATGGTACTACTGGTAATGGTTTCCGCCCCAGTTTAGGCAGCTATCCCACCCCTGGTTTATTTAATTTCTTGATTAAACCTGGTTCTGCATCCTTCAAAGAGCTGATTCAGAAAATAGATGATGGTTTAATTGTGGATCAAATGCTTGGTGGTAGTAGTGGTATATCTGGAGACTTTTCTATCAATATCGAACTAGGGTATAGAGTGCAGAAAGGTCAAGTAGTTGGTCGCGTTAAAGATACAATGGTCGCAGGTAATGTTTATACCGCCCTCAAGCAAGTTGAGTTAGGCAGTGATGCTGATTGGAACGGTTCTTGTTACACCCCGTCGTTGATAGTTGAAGGACTATCGATTACTGGGAGGAATAACTAGGGAGGGGAAGGGGAAGGGGGAAGGGGGAAAGGAACAACTGTCAACTGATAACTGTCAACTGTCAACTGTCAACTGATAACTGACTATTATGTACTTTCGCGGCTGGTTGCAACCTAGACGGGGTTTAGCGATCGCAGAAGCTTGTATTATCGGGATTGTAGCTGCCTTATCTGCGGTATTTCTCAAAGTCAGTTCGGGATTTTTAGGGGCGTGGCGAGTTCATAGTTCTCACGTTTTGCCAGCATGGATAGCCCTGCCAATTATAGGTCTATGTTTTGGGTATTTGGCTGGTCTATTGGTGGAAAGATTAGCACCAGAGGCGGCTGGTAGCGGTATTCCACAAGTCAAGGCTACCCTAGCAAATATACCGACAAAATTATCTTGGCGGGTAGCCTTGGTTAAGCTACTGAGTGCTATTATTGCTTTAGGTTCGGGAATTACGTTAGGAAGACAAGGGCCGACAGTCCAAGTGGGGGCGGGTTTAGCATCTGGAATGAGTCGCTTAGTTCCCACTTCTCCCGACCACCGGCGACAAATGATTGCGGCGGGTGCGGGTGCGGGTTTGGCGGCGGCGTTTAACGCCCCTATTGCTGGTGTATTATTTATTATTGAAGAATTACTGCAAGATTTATCAGGTTTGACCCTGGGAACTGCGATTATTGCCTCATTTATTGGTGGGGTAGTCTCTAGATTATTGGGCGGTCGCAGTCTAGATTTAAATATAGAGTTACTTTATTACTCCAGTCGTTTTTCCTTTCCCGAAATTCCCTTCTTTCTGCTTTTGGGCGTTTTAGCAGGGTTACTGGGCGCATTATTTAATCGTGGGTTAATTTTCAGTATCCAGTTCTACCGCAACCTACATATTAGCTTACCCCTGCGGGTAGCCTTGGCTGGTCTAGTATCTGGGATTGTTGTCTGTTTGTTACCAGAGTCTTTTCGTGATAATGCTGGGTTAAGAGAATATGTAATCAGTAGTGAACTGAAACCAACCTTTGCAGCGATCGCATTTATCTCTCAGTTTATCCTCACTTTAGTCGCATTTGGTTCTGGCGCACCCGGAGGATTATTTGCGCCTAGTCTAATTTTGGGTTCGGCTTTAGGTCATTTAGTAGGGGTATTTGCCCACTATGTATCAGGAGGGGGTTCTCCTGCTACCTATGCTTTAGCAGGGATGGGGGGATTTTTTAGCGCTGTTTCTAAAGTACCAATCACCGCAATAGTCATTGTCTTTGAAATGACGACCGATTTTAATCTGGTTCTACCTTTGATGATAGTCGCTGTGACTGCCTACTTGGTAGCGGACAAGGTAGTCCCCGGTTCCCTATATGAGAAATTACTCCTGTTAAATGGAATTACCCTCACCAAAGAGGTTTCGGGGGAAGGAATATTAACCCGACTGACTGCACAAGATGTCATGCAGGAAAGGGTAGAAACTCTAGACGCAGACATGACTCTAGAAGAAGCCAAACAAGCTTTTACTAATTCCCATCATCGGGGTTTTCCCGTAGTTGAAGATAATAAATTAGTAGGAATTGTTACTCAGTCAGATTTAACAAAAAGTCTTAATCGCCATCTAGAAGATAATGCTACTCTCACGGATATTATGACCGCCAATCCCTTAACGGTGACACCTAGACAGAGCCTGAGTAACGTGTTGTATTTACTAGATCGTTATCAAATCAGTCGCTTACCAGTTGTAGAAGGGCAAAAACTCATAGGAATTATTACCCGTGCGGATATCATTAAGGCAGAAGCAGACCATCTCAACGGTGGAAATCCCCACCCAACACCACAACTAGAACCATCATATGTAGTGTACCAAACGCGAAGTCCCAGCATCGGTAGAGGTAGATTGCTAGTCCCAGTAGCCAACCCCGAAACCGCCGCCACTCTACTAAAAATGGCTGCTGCTATTGCCCGCGATCGCCATTATGAAATAGAGTGTGTGCAAGTAATGTTAGTCTCCCGCCACACATCCCCATCCGAAAGCACCGTCAGAACCGCCAAAAGCCGCCGCCTTCTGCGACAAGCAGAAGTATTAGCTAAGAAATGGCGCATCCCCGTCCATACTCAGATTAGAGTCGCCCACGACCCCGCCCAAGCAATTCTCGAAACCATCAAAGAACGACACATAGACCTCATCCTCATGGGTTGGAAAGGCAACACATCCACCCCTGGACGGATTTTCGGCAACACCGTAGACACCATCATCCGCCAAGCCACCTGCGACGTAGTTCTAGTAAAGTTAGGTACTAGTCCCCAGTCCCCAGTCCCCAG
>DATNQO010000153.1:0-47152 GCA_036704005.1 Leptolyngbyaceae cyanobacterium
ATGAAGGTTTACGACTTTTGGCGGGAGGGCATCTCGCTACTGCTTCTGGACAACGTGTAAGACCATCTAAAGGCACTGCTTTTAGAGGCGATGTTGGGTGAAGGAAGAATCCCCGCCGTTCTACGGCGGAGAGTTGTCAAGAGAGATTATCATCAGAATTTCTGATTCTCTGCAATAATTGCTCGACTTGGTTAGCTTTTTCGTTTCTATTCTGTTTTTTGAAGATGCTTATAGCTTTTTCTAACGAAGCTAGCGCTTCATCTTTTTTATTTGTTTGCCAAAACGCTAAAGCTAAATTAGTTAGTGCATCACCATAATCGCGGTTAATTTCTAGGGCTTTTTGATATTCTGCGATCGCCTCACTCCAGCGAGTTTGACTAGCATACACCATGCCAACTGCATTATGCGCTACAGCATACTGTGGTCTGATGCGAATGGCTTCACGATAAGCACTGATTGCTGCTTCTAATTTTTTACCACGAAAGAATACATTGCCTAATTGAAAATGTCCAAAGGCATCATCTGAGTATTTTTTGAGGAATTTACAGAGGTTTTCTTCTGCACCTTGTAAATCACCTTGACTAAATAGGGCATTAGCTTGTTGAATAAGTTGCGATCGCTCTTGTTGAGGATCGGCAAACTGTGCTAGTTTCTGTACCTGTTTCTGTCGCGGTTTTTGTTCCGCGTTACTTAAAGTTGCCTCACAGACTAATTTAGCGGGCGACGGTTCCTGTGCTGTGACAGGAGACAATAGACCAATGGATGTAATAACACTCAGTGTTAAACAGCTAAGAGGTTGAACTAATCTTGTTTCCATCTGGCTTCTTTGTTTCATCGCCCTATCTCTCGATACGCTCAAGTAATAATACTTATGATAAGGCAGTTGACAGTTGACGAGTGACAGGTGACAGGTGACAGTTGATTTTCACTGTCCACTGTCCACTGTCCACTGTCCACTGTTAAAGAGTCAAAGAATGAGCATCAGTTTCAATCAACTTAGCTAGGTCTTGTAAAAATGCTGCCGCGTCAGCACCGTAAATAATCCGGTGATCGGATGTAATATTTACCTGCATTTGTTGTTTGATGCCAAAGGAACCATCGGCTGTGGCTACCAATTGCGGACGAGATGCACCGATCGCTAAAATTGAACCTTGTCCTGGGGGTAAGATGGCATCAAATGTATCTACACCAAACATCCCCAAATTTGACAAGGTGAAGTTCCCACCACTGTATTCATCTGGTTGTAGTTGTTTGCTTCTGGCTTTATCTACTAAAGATTTCCAGGTACGTGATAATGAGTAAATATCTACCTTATCGGCATTTTTTAACACTGGTGTAATTAAACCGCCACCATCCATTGCCACAGCTACAGCAATATTGATATCGGGATGATATACCAGACCTTGGTCTGAATAGCTGGCGTTTAACAATGGGTGTTTTTGTAATGTCACCGCTACAGCTTTCGCTAGTAGCGCGGTCATAGTCACACCTTTGGATTTAATTTGTTTGTAAAGTTTGTCTAAACCATCGGTAGTGATAGTGTAACCTACACGGAACACAGGCACATCGAGGCTAGCCACCATGTTACGAATGACGGCATTTTGCAGGGTGTTAAATGGTACTACTTGTCCAGGTGCAGCCGCAACTGGTGCAGGCGCTGGTGCGGGAGTGCGAGGGGCTGGTGGGGGCGCAGCTGGGGTAACGGCTGGTGCTGGTGCAGCAGGTGGGGTGGCTGGTTGCTTGACTTTACCTACAACCGCCTCGATATCATCGGCAACAATACGACCGTAGGGGCCGCTACCTTTGAGAGTTGTCAAATCAACTTTCAATTCTTTCGCCAACTTGCGGGCGCGGGGTGAAGCTACAAGCCTTCCCTCACGGTGGTTAGAACCATTTTGTGAGGCGGTGGTGGGTGCGCCTACGGCGGCGGTGGCTGCAACTGGTTCAGGGGCGGCGGTGGTGGTAGGCGCAGCGCCACCAGAACTACCTAAAGACTTGGCGGCTTCAATTTCGGCTTCGGTTTCGGCGACGTAAGCGATCGCAGCTCCTACTGGTGCGCTATCACCAGCTTGTACAATGATGTGGGCAAGATATCCTTCATAGAAGGTTTCTACATCCATATCTGCCTTGTCCGACTCGACAACCACCACTGTTTCGCCTTTTTCCACTTTATCCCCTGGCGATTTCACCCAGGAGACAATTTTGCCTTCGGTCATGGTGGAACTCAACGCCGGCATGAAGATTTCATGAATGCTCATAGGGTGGTTTGGGAATCGATGGGTTTAAGGAATTTAACAGCTTTTGCCAGATCGAATTGTATCTTGGTACGAGTGTTTTTGGTAATTGGTAATTGGTAATTGGTAATTGGTAATTGGTGATGGCGTATTAGATATTTATCTTTCCCATTACCCATTACCCATTACCCAGTGCCTGGAACTTCACAACCAAGTTAAGGTCTATTCAAGATATGTGTATTTGTGTTGCTGATAGCTCATCAATCTGATGCAGATGCTATCTCAGGGTAGATGATGGGGTGTGGGAGTTTAAGTTCAATTGAAAACCCGGAATACAGAATTAGTTTTGTTGCAATAATTGTTTATTTCTATGTCAGGAAAATTAAAGTTGTTTTTGGTTTTGCTGCTTAGTATTTTGGCTACTGGGGGTGCTGGTGCTTATCTGCATCAGTATCTAAATCCTACATTGATTGTAGATACTAGTAGTAGCCAGCCACAGCAATTATCAGTCGTGAAAAACTCTCAGGAAGAGTTGCATGACTTAGAACGCATTCAATATAAAAATATACCATTAGAAACTATTAATTCTCCGCTTCAAGGTAGTGACCCTAAAACTTTGGCTTTAAACTTTCTGGATGACTTTACCACAGCTAGCGGTAAGCGCAAGGTAGAGGTAGCTTATCCCCAACATAATCAAGCTTTAGTCACTGTGACACAAATCCTCAAAAGCAAAGATACATCTGAGGAAATTAGATATCGGTTAGAGATGAACAGTTTCGGGCGATCGCTTTTTGTCAGTTCGCCCCCTATCTGGCAAATAGTTTGGGTTGGTTCCCAAATATCTTGTCCAAATAGGAAGCAACCTTTAAATAAATTAACTCAACGTTGTTAGGACTGACGTATGAAAACGAAAAATCAAGGGTGTAGGGTTATAGGTGTGTTGGGCTGTTGTTAAAACCCTCACGCCCCTATACCCTTACTCCCTTACACCCTCTCAAGGTTTAAACGTCGCCACGAATATCTTCCACAACACCATCGCGGATGACGATTTCTACCTGCATTTTGCTAATCAAGTTATCGCCCCGTTCGACGCGGAAAAAGCCTTCCAATTGAAATTGATTGACTTCTTGATCCAACTCTAGCAATTGTACTTGCTGGAGGTTTTGCAGCATTTGATTTTTTTGTTCCAGAAATTCGCTTTTCTTTTGATTTACTTGGAGTTGGATATTATCAATTTGTTGCAGGGTTTGAGGCCCTGGTGGCTGGAGGCTTTGTTTTTGAATGGCGGAAATTGCCCTTTGTCCTTCTAAATCTAATTGTTGCAATTGCTGGTCAATTTGGTTAATTTGTGCTTGCAATTGCTGTTGCACTTCCTCTTTCCATAAGGGGGTGACGATAACTTTGACGTTAACGACGCGCTTCAAAAGCAACTGAGGGTTGGAGACATCTGTCATAAAATTTCGCGTTCACTCTAAATAGTTTGTGTGGAATTATCAGGCAAACATGGCGTTGATAATATCGCGGTAGCGTTCTGCGACAACGTGTCGCCGGATTTTCAGCGTCTGTGTCATTAAGCCATTGTCAATGGAAAATGGCTCCAGAATCAGTTTAAACTGCCCAATACGGTCATCTGGGCGATAACCTGGACGGTTCTGCACTTCCCGATTCAATTCTTGCCGAAATAAACCCTGGATCATTTTACTCTCCAGGTTAATTTTTTCACTGGAGGAAGAGGTTAATTTATCATCCTCTAGACTCAAGACAAGATTTTGGCTTTCTGCCCATTTTTCTAAGGCTTCGATGTTGGGGACAATTAAAGCGCCGAGACTACGTTGGTCTTGTCCTACTAGCATAATCTGGTCGATGTAGGGCGATCGCAAACAAGCATCCTCAATAGGCTGGGGTTCGATATTTTCCCCATTGGTCAGCACAATTGTATCTTTTGCCCTGCCAGTTAGCACTAGTTCGTTATCTGGTGTTACCCAACCCAAGTCACCGCTATCAAACCAGCCCTGCGGATCGAGGACTTTTGCTGTTGCTTCTGGGTTTTGGTAATAGCCTTGCATGACTTGTGGCCCTTTTAATAACACCAAGCCTCGTTGTCCAACTGGTAAAGGCTGGCGAGTCTCAGGGTCTACGATTTTAACTTCTGTACCAGGAATTGGTTGTCCGGATGTGCCGATAAAATTACGCCAAGGACGACGCACGTTGGTAACGGGTGATGTTTCTGTTAAACCATAGCCTTGCAAAATCTGCACGCCAATTATTTCAAAAAAGGTATCTATGTGTCTTGGTAATGCGCCGCCACCGCTAATTACTTGCTTAATTCTCCCGCCTGTAGCTTCCCGTACCTTGTTGTAAACTAATTTTTTTCCTAAAGTATGGAAGGGTAATAAAGTAAATGATATTAACTTAGCGACAAATCGGTTGATAGATGAAGCGTAAAGATGGTCTAGACTTGTACCTTCAGCAATTCTTTTGGCTTTAATATATCTTTCACTCATGCCTAATAAAAATTTAATCAGGCGTTGTTTATTTGCTGGTTGTTCGCGGAACTGTTTCTGCACACCTTCATAAATTGATTCCCACAGACGCGGTACAGCAACCATGTAGTTAGGTTTATATTCTTTCAGGTCGGATTTAACTGAGCGCAAATTTGTATAAACTTGAGAGCTACCTTGAGATAGTAGATAATACTCTACAGCTCGTTCGTAGCTGTGCCAGGTAGGTAAGATACTTAAGACGGTATCCCCTACGTGTGGTTGAATGATGACTCGGAAGGTTGTGACTTGGTGTAAGAGATTGCTATAACTGAGCATTACACCTTTGGGTTTTCCCGTAGTTCCAGAAGTATAAATTAATGTTGCCAGATTTTCCTTTTTCTGTGGGACTGGAACAAAATTATGGTTTTGTCCAACTTCCAACAACTGGTTAAAGTTTAATACTTTGAAGCCTTGTTCTGTTGGTGGTGCTTCGTTAGTCAGTAGAACTACTAAGTGAATTGCTAAGTCTGGAAGTCTATCTTGCAATCTATTAAAGGTCTTCAGGTCTTCGACTACCAGGGCGGTGCTACCGCTATGACCCACAATATATAATAATTCTTCCTTTTCGGCTTGGGAGCTACGCACCGCATCAACTGCGCCAGCCGTCATAATACCTTGGTCAGCAATGAACCAATAAGGACTATTATCAGCTATGAGGGAGATGCGATCGCCTGCTTTGACTCCCAATGCTTGCAATCCCGATGCAAATAGTTGTATCTTCTCGGCTAGTTGCTTATAGGTAATCTCTACTGGCGGTTTAGCGTGGGGGTTATATAAGGCAACAGTATCACCGAACCTTTTTGCCGCTATAGGCCAAATTTCTGGTAAAGATTGGATATTTGTATAATCTACTAAACGTAATATTTCCTTACTATCTTCTTTAGAAAGACCAGCTAGTAACAAATTCTCTTGTGAGTTATTTGTCATAATACATCACCTCGAATCAAATATTTTTTTTTACTAATTCTGCTACTACGCTAGAATAGCTCTTTTCTGTTTCTACACCACATTGGTATATACAGTTTCTTAACCTTCACGGTTCTATCGATAAAAACTTATGCTAAAGTTATTTTAGATAACTCAAAATTGATGGTTTTGAGATTATGAGTTACTAAATGTAATTAGTAAAAACCAACAGAGACCACCTAATTATGCAAAGGGGGTGATTACCTATGGGGTTACTAGATGCTTTCTTACTAACGCTGATCAACCTTACTGCTTGTTTGGCATTGCCAAAACTTCTATCTTTGATTCTCTCTCCTGCTAAAACTAAACAAGCTCAAAGAGTAGCTGAGAGAGCAACATTGCTACAAAGCAGTATGGGAATTACCAGTTTTCCCTACTGTACTACTTATTCTTTAACTGGAAGCCAATTCTGTAAATTTAGTCCTCATTTCTGTGCCAAATGTTCTGCAAAGTGATGGATGTTTTCAGTTTGTAATCTCTGCATAATTCCAGCCTAATACCGATTCAAAAAATATTTGTAACACATCGATTATTTGTAGGGGCGCACCGATGTCATTGGTGTCAACTTAACGTGAAACCCTTGTCAAAAGGTGATATTGAGTTCATTTACTGACTATTACTCATCGCGTTACCTCACCCTAACCCTGCTTTCAGGGGCAGGTTTTTTACACTTCGACCCAAAAACACTGATTTTAGGGTGTAGGGGTAGATGAAACTGTGATAATGAGCGTGAATCTCACAGCCCCCACTGATTACTTGATTAAAAACCTGCCCTTAAAAGCCCTAACCCTGCCCTTGTAAATGGGAGGGAACTAAATTCCTTTTTCCGCCCTTTCCAAGGCAGGGCTGTTTCATTCCACAAGGGCAAGAAGTTTGTCAATATTTAGGACTTACGCATGAAGACGAAAAATCAAGGGTTTAGGCAAGGGTATAGGGGTATAGGGGTGTAGGTGTTCAAAACCCTTACACCTCTATACCCTCACACCTGGTTGGTGAGCGCAGTCGAACCATTACACCCAATCCCAACAAACAATCTTGGTGCGTAAGTCCTAAATATTATTAGAGGATGTCTCTTAAGTATTAAATATATCTTCTGATTTCAAATCGAGTTAAACGAGCGTGGCTCACTGCCATTAGCCAAACCAGCAGGCGATCGCTAGAATTGTCCATGAGCTTCGCAATTCCCATCACTCCATTCAGTTTGAAGTGCATCGAACCTGTCAGTTATGCAGGAAAAGTTTTTGATGAAAATCCCTCTGGCTATGTTGCGGTTCCACGTATTCCGTCATACAGCAGATGCCCTACCAAATGAGTCCTTCTACTCGCACCTCACCCTACACTGGCGGCTACAAAACCCCTACTAGGACTTACGCACCGAGTTTATCTACAGAGACAGGGTGTAAGGGTATAGGAGTATAGGTTTAAAGTCCTTACACCCCTACACCCCCATACCCTTGCCAAAACCCTTGATTTTTCGTTTTCATGCGTAAGTTCTACCTACAACAAGAGCGATCGCAAATCTTTTCACTCTTGTGATGTTATTTCTTTAATTCAACATCTAAAAATCTATCTATTTTATGGATGTATTATCTTTTCATCTTTAAAAAGATCAAAGTATTTTTTCTGCGGCAGTATTTTAGTAAAATACCAATCACGCCACAACTGAAACATAAAGCAGTTACAGTGGCAGGTTCTGAAGCTGAAACTTTGACTTCATTGGCATTATATGATATCAAAGCTAAACTAGTCTTGCTTGTGAAATAACGCTCTACATAACCATCAAAATAAGCTGTGGATATCTTCTCCTTATCACTTAAATTCTGCTGGTTATCAATAAGCTGATAATTGAAATTAACGTTATTTGTACTCTGGTAATCCAGAAAATCTCTGTTATTCTCTGTGCTTATTTTTCCTGTTAACTGAAAATAATCTAAGCTCTGATGATTGTTGAGATCAACTAACGTAAAAAATAATTTTCCACTTGCGCTTGCATTTTCAGTCTGATAATCATTTATAGATGTTTGTAAATTTAGATCTGCTACAAAATTAAAGGAAAACCATGAGTTCTCTTCTATATTAAATACTCCTCTAAGAGTAGCTTTACTTTCTGCTAAACCTAAGTAAGCTTGATTTTTACCTGCGGCTTCGCTAGAAGTAAGATTGAATGCGATTGTAGGAGTCTTTAAGAAAGACGCGCTCGCATCAGCTATACTATTCACTTTCCCGCCTTTACCAACAGCTAAAGTATCAGTATCAGCATGAGTCAGCATCCCTAAAGGACTATGACTAAAATTTGTCAATACCAATGTACCCTGAGATGATGCAAAAGTTGCAGCTAGGACACGTGATTCTACCAAGACTGAACTAGCTAGGAAAGATGTAGCTAGTAGACAAAAATATTTATTGAATCCTAAAGATTGCTTCATATATACCTGCAAAATATTTGCCCAGCTTCAAGGATATAATCACTTTTTTCTCATCGATATAATCATTTCCTAAGCTATACTTTGAAAATTTTTTAGACAAACACTAAGGTAGGAGCTACTTCCGCCGGGGTTGCTCCTACTACGACACCGACTATATCTGAGATAGAGCTATTTACCCTAGCTAAAATTACCGTATCTGTAGCAGTGTAGATGCTAGCTTGTCCAAGAGAATAAGATAAGCCTGTCTGCAACTGAATAAGATCACCACTGGCAGGAGCAAAGTCTCTCTCCAAAACTCCTCCCTCGCCTTGCTTGCCAATAATAGCGGCATCAGAAAGATTAAAACCAGCCGTGCTGAGGTAATAAAACTGACCGTTGCCTCCTAATATAAAACGATCTGCCCCATCTCCTCCTGTGAGAAGATCGGTTTCCCCAACTCCCAAGGACAAACCTCTAAACAAGGTAGAACTACCCCGCCCAACACCAATCAGGACATCATTACCAGTACCACCATTGAGGGTATCATCACCACCGCCCCCTTCGAGAATATCGTTACCGCTACTGCCATTGAGACTATCTTGTCCTAGATCCCCCAAAAGTATGTCATTACCTACATCTCCATTAAGAGAATCATTGCCATTACCACCCTCAAGTCGATCATCTCCTCCATCGCCATCAAGGGTATCATCACCGTTATCTCCAAAGAGTTGGTCGTCATTTGATAAACCAAATATTTGGTCGTTACCATCACCGCCTCGAAGAATGTCTTTGCCTGTGCCTAGAAAACTGCTACCACTAGCACCCTGAATAAAGTCGTTACCAGGCCCGCCATCGATATAGTCATTGCCACTCAAACCGGAAATCCGGTCATCTCCTGCTCCACCCATGATGATGTCATTACCACTACCTCCTCTCAGGGTGTCATTACCATCACCACCATCAAGGTAGTCATTCCCTGAACCACCATCTAGGAAGTCATCTCCATCACCCCCAAACAGACCGATATCTGGTCTGCCATCACCATTACTGTCAACAGCAGTATCGGGAATACCATCTCCGTTAGTATCCGTTACTTCACCGTCATCATCACCACCACCAAACAGAGTATCATTACCATCACCACCTTCTAGTAGATCCCTGCCTTGATCGCCATTGAGCAAGTCGTCTCCAGCCAAGCCCAGCAAAATATCATTGCCCAAACCGCCATATAGCTGATCTGCATCGACTGTACCTTCGAGTCGGTCATTACCATTAGTTCCACGTCTAAAGACCATTGCTGTATCTCCTTAATTTCAGCACTAACACTAAGAGGTTATTTATAAAGTAAAAATAAATTCTTGTAGGGTGTGTTAGGCGCAGACTTTGACTATAGGTTCTCATGCAAAATATGATAGAAGCGCCTCAGCACCGCCAGATTAGATAGTGTTGAGGCTGAACCCATAACGCATCCTACTTAAGATTTACTTTATAAATAGTCTCTAAAACTAGATTTGAAAAAACTACTAAACACTCAATATCCTCAGATGCCGCAACTATGGTCTTTGCATCTGACTTTTCAGAAGTAATATCAATGCACAAAATGATTGAAACAGATAATTGACAAAATTCAGACGTAGATAGCAATCTCAATTCACAATCTAAAATGCTATGAGGGTCTTTTTATTGTCAAGCTATTAGATCACAAGCGATCGCTTCTGCTCTTGTGTCTTTTGTCGTACCATAAGCCAGTGATGATGCGCTTCTAAATTAGTGGGGCTACTTGACTAGAATCGTATGTGTGAGTATGATATAAGGAAATTGCCGAAAACATAACTAGTCAGAAAGCTTTCGGCAACTTCCGAGACTACTTGACAAAATGACGGGAAAAGAAAAAAGAATGTAGTAGAGTTAGGGAAGTAACTTTACTATCTTTTTCTCTTCCCTCATCTCAACAAATTAATTAACTTGCCTTGGACTAACAAGCTAACTTACTCGCAGTTGTGTTGAATCACAGTGGCTAAAGTTTTTTTAGGACTAGTCTACTGCGGAAAGTGAGTAAGCGTTGGAAGAAGAACCCCATCCAGTGGCAAAAGTGAAGGCATAAGCTTCAGTCAAGGTTCTATTACCAACTGCGTCAGCACTAGATTCGGCAATAGCTAAGTTGTCGCTCAGATCAACGTCGCTGTCAACATGATTGTTAACATCGATATCGCTATCAATATCAATATAGATATCAACATCCTTTTCAACGTCAAAAGAAACAGAAGACTTACCACCAAAAACACCGTTGGCTTCAACAGCTTCTAAATAGGATAAATCAGAAATAATCATTGTTTTTCTCCCAAGAATTACTTGTTGTTTTTGTAAGCAATTAATTGTTTATTGCTTACATTTTTAATATAAAGCCATTTTTCTTGTAAGTCAATTTTATTTATGTCTTTTTCATAGCATAAACATACAATTTTTTAGATTTTTATTTGGTCGATGCCAAGATGAATGTTGTCAAAAAATATGAAAACTGACAGCTTAATTTACATTAATGCTGTCAGTTTTTGTGTTAAAAAAATAAATTATTTTTCTATCTTAAAAAGAAAATGTTTTGTTATTCAAGGCTTTAACTGGTCTAAACAGATTAGTCATAATAACAAATGAGTGACTCAATATACTCCATTTATAAACAGATTATATGTTCAGATTTGAGCAATGCTTAAATTAATTTGCTAGATGACGAGATTTTTGAAAAGTAAAATAACTTATCCCTGCCATAAGTAGGTAGACACAATTACAGCCTTTTTCAGTTGAGTGCAGTACACTTTGCAAAGGAACAGAGGCGCTTAGGCTAGGGGTTAGAGGCTAGATGAATGTACCTCATCAAGGTGAAAAGTGCTGTATTTATAAGACGCATTTCGACACTTCTTGAGCTTCAGTGTGGCGCTACGCTCAATGCTCGATCCCAGAGAAGACGAGGGTTGAGTTTCGACTACGCGGTAATCGAGCGTAGTCGAGATTCACCAACCGGGTGTAAGGGTGTAGGGGTATAGCTTTAAAGTCCATACACCCCTATACCCCTCTCTTACAAAGTTCTGTACGCCGGAAGCCGGCGCTCAGACTTTGCGCTATACCCTTATACCCTTCTCCAAACCCTTGATTTTTCGTTTTCATGCGTAAGTCCTAAATTGTATGAAATCAGTATTAAACTGAGCGATAACTTTTAGGTTTTCAACTTCTT
This sequence comes from Leptolyngbyaceae cyanobacterium, assembly GCA_036704005.1. Classification (GTDB taxonomy): domain Bacteria; phylum Cyanobacteriota; class Cyanobacteriia; order Cyanobacteriales; family Nostocaceae; genus Trichormus. The sequence goes on from DATNQO010000153.1 coordinate 11,378, forward strand.
TCTGTAGCCAATCTGCAAATAGTTCAGCAATGATATTTTCGTGTAACTGCTCATTTAATTGAGGCTGAAAAATCTCTTCCACCCAAATTAAATATACTCCTTTAGCAGTGACAATTGGTTTGAGCAGTTGAGGTGGTTTTGCAGCAAAGACGGCTACTGCAATCTCTGGACGAAAATCTTTGCGGTGTCGCACACCTTGATATCCATATGTACAACGAAGTTCTGGCTTTGGGATATACATCCGTGCAATGTCTGGAAAACAGATTTCGCCTTCTTCAACCGCATAAAACATTTCTAAGGCTACATCTTTATCATCGAATATTACTTCATAAGTAACAGCCGTGACATAATCTAGCTGGTGTTGATAAAAAAAGCGTTCGACTTGAGAGTCAAAGAGATGATGGGCTAACTTCTGAGCTAGGATTTGATTGCATATCGATGCTTCAAAATGATCCTCAGAAAGATGGTGTTTCTCTAGCCAAGCCAAGGTGTCTTGAGCTTTCACCAGCTTTTTAGTTAAGCGGAAGTTATCGCCGGCTTGTTGTATCTCTTCGGGTGTGACTGTAATTCCTGCTTCTTTTGCGGCTTGGGCGATCGCTTTTTGGGATGCGATCGCCTGTAAAATCTCCGGCAGTTGATAGGATAAAAGCAGATGCTCAATGATGTCAGAATTAGCAATATTGAGGCTTTGGGACATCACAAATGCTCCTTCTCAATTTTTAAGTTATCTTTTTGCAGTCTTTTAAACGGATCGAGAACAAAGTCAATCACCCGTTTCTGGCGAATAATCACCTCAGCTGTAGCTGTCTGTCCAGCAGTTAAAGCAATACGTTTTTCACTGTTTTGGATATACTTTCGCTCTAAAGCAATTTCTAATTCAAAGGTTTCTACCGGAGTTTCGGGTGTAGGACTAACTTTGGAATCGGGAGAAATCCAAACTACTTTACCGGGAACAATGCCATACTCTTGGAAAGGATAGGCATCAAACTTGATTTTGACTGGCATTCCCACTTTCAAGAAACCACTGTCCTGACTGGGTATTTGGGCTTTAAGTACGAAATTGGCGTTTTTAGGAGCAATTTGAGCGATTCTTTGTCCTGGTTGTACTACTGCACCTGGTTTAGTGATGGGTAACTCGAAAATCACTCCATCAACAGGCGATCGCACTACTCTTTGCTGCATCTGCAACTTTAAGGATTGAATTTGGCTGCGAGTTTGGACGATTTGCGATCGCAAAGTTACAACTTGTTTTTCTAACTCTTGCAGTTGTTCCTGAATTTTTAACACCGCCAATTTACCAGCTTGCAATAAGCTTTGATGGCTATTTTCTTCTTCTTGTAGCCGCAGTTGTGCTTGTTTAATATCAGATTCCAACTGGTTGATTGTAGCCTGATAACGATTCTTCTCTTCAGTTAAACGCAAGTATGCTTGTTTAACCTCAGATTGGGCTGTTTTGTACAACTGCTTGCTTTTTTGTTCTTCTTTTTTTAACTGGTCAATTTGGGTAACAGAAACCGCACCATCTTTGACAATTTGATTAAAGCGTTGAACTTGTCTAGAATCTATGTTTAGCGTTTCCCGCGCCGATTCCAGGTTATTTTGAGCATTGTCAATCTGCTGCTGTGACTGATTGACTAATGCTTGTTTCTCTAATTTTTGTAGGTTATATATGCTCTGTCTGACTGCTAGGTTTTGTTGCGCTTGCTTCACCTGGGATATCTTTTCTAAGGCTTGAGATTGGTTTTGCCGCTCTTGCACGTTCAGTGTTATCTGTAATTGGTTGATCAGAACATCCAACTGCGTTTTTTGATTGAGCAATCCAGAGAGTTTGGCTTGGGCTTCCTGCAATTGGGTGCGTAAAATATCATCTTCAAGTTCCAGCAAAACTTGTCCAGCTGACACATTGTCGCCTTCTTTTACCATTACAGTTTTGACACTGCCAGCAGCTTGAGAATCCAGTTTTTGGGTTTGACCTTGAGGTTCTATCTTGCCTCTGGCACTTCCTGTTTCATCCACCTGGGAGAATGTCGCCCAAGGTAAAACAATAAATACAAAGCCTACTAATGTATATAAAACGCCTCTTGTCCATAACTTTGGTAGAGCATCTAGGAGGGCTTCAGTACCATGAAACAAATCTTGCGTATTTTTGGTATCGGCTGTTTGTTCCTGAAGTTCGGGATAAGGCAGGTATTCCTGCGGCTCATGAGTTGATATTGTTACAGAATCGGAAGATGGATATGGCATAGGTAGGTTATGAGGTAAAGGGGCAGGAAGCAAGGAGACAAAGGAAAAAAAGCTTAGTTGCTAAGTAGAAGGACTAAATTCAACCTAACTTGAGATTATCGGGTTTCGACTACGCGGAAGTTGAATCTCGACTACTCGGAAGTTGAGCGTAGCCGAAACTCGATTACCGCGTAGTCGAAACTCAACCCTCTACTAGTCAGCTTATCGAGCATTGAGCGGAGTCGAAATGCGTCTTCTAAATAATTGTGTCCACCTACTTAGAACAAAAATTTAGTATTCATGGAAGAACCTCTCCCCTGTAAGCAGGCTATGGTGTACGGTGAGGTTTTTATTAATAAATCGATGTTCTACTGTCTGGGAGAGGAGTCTGGTTTTTACGAAAGAACAGCAAAAACACACCATTTTTCCCTCTGTTCCTCTGCCTTTAATTAGACGACTTTTGACAGTTGCTGTTGATTGAGGTGGTAGTAATGACCTTGTTTGTCTATTAATTGTTCGTGAGTACCGCTTTCTACTAATAAGCCGCGATCTAAAACTAAAATCAAGTCTGCATGGCGAATAGTAGACAAGCGGTGGGCAATGATAACGCTGGTGCGTTCTTTGAGAATGGTTTTGAGGTTGTTTTGAATAATCCGTTCTGATTCTGAGTCTAGGTGACTAGTAGCTTCGTCAAATAATAATAAGCTAGGATTTCCCATGAGCGCACGGGCGATCGCTAGGCGTTGGCGTTGTCCGCCAGAAAGCATACCGCCGCCTTCACCAATTTGAGATTCGTAACCCATTGGTAGCTGTTGAATAAATTCATCCGCACCAGCTAATTTGGCAGCCTGCATAATTTCTGCTAGAGAGGCTTCTGGGTGCGCTATGGCTATATTTTCCCGAATCGTACCACCAAACAAGAAGGTATCTTGATCTACAACACCAACTTGCGATCGCAGCGATCGCAGGGAAATTCCTGTGACATCACATCCGTCAATTAGCACTTTCCCTTCAGTGGGCGGATATAAACCCAAAATTAATTTACTCAGGGTGGTTTTACCAGAACCACTACGCCCCACCAATGCAACCATCTGCTCAGGCTGGATTTCAAAGCTGATATTTTCCAGCACATTAGTCTCACTTTCGGGGTGATAGCGGAAAGTAACATTCTGAAAGCGAATATGGCCGCGAATTCTTGCTAAAGGTGTGCGGGGTTGATGTTGTAAATCTTCTTCTGGTTCTGCTTCTAAGACATCGTTAATGCGTTCGGTAGAAATCAGGATTTCCTGAAATTGATTCCACAGTTGTGAGAGTCTTTGGAAAGGACTTAAAACGTTACCTACCAACATATTAAAAGCCACTAATTGCCCAATGGTGAGTTCTCCTTGAATGACTTGCCATGCACCAAACCACATGAGTGCGGCACTAACAAAGGTATTAATTGCACCGCTAATAATCGAAAGGCGAATCCCGATAATCTGAGCGTTAAAGGCTTTTTTGACTAAAATATTCAGTAATTCTTCCCAACGCCAACGCACTGTCTGCTCAATTGCCAAGGAACGGACTGTACGAATACCTGTGAGCGATTGAATAATATAGCTGTTTTCTTCCGCCCCAGCATTAAACACTTCTCTCGAAATGCGGCGAAGAATACTTGTGCTAGCTAGTGCTAGGATAAAAAAGGGTGGCACGGTAATGAGTACAAATAATGCCATCTGCCAGCTATACCAAAACATCATGGCTAGATAGATGACCAAGGTCAACATATCCAACATGACTGATAGGGTCTGACCAGTGAGAAATCGCTGAATTTTCTGGTTTTCTTGGATGCGTGAGACAATATCCCCAACGTAGCGGGACTCAAAGTAGGAAAGAGGCAAGCGGAAGGTGTGTTGTATAAAACCTACCAATAAAGAGACGCTGATTCGATTAGCTGTGTGACTTAGTAGATACGCCCGGACTCCGTTCATGGTAATGTTGAACAGACCGAAAATAATCATCCCTAAGCCAACGGCGTTTAAGGTGACAACGCTACGTTGCACAAGGACTCGATCTAGCAATAGCTGGGTAAATATGGGTGTAATTAGCCCGAATAGCTGCATCAATACCGAAGCGATGAAGACTTCTATTAACACCCCATAGTGAGGCTTAAGCAACTCAAAAAATTTCCAGACGCTAGTAGTTTCATCTTGAGTATCGTTGAGTCGGACTGTGGGCTGGAGTAACAAGCTAAACCCAGTCCAACCCGCAAGAAATTCTTTTCTGGTGAGACTGCGTTGACCAATGGCGGGATCGCAGACAATCACTCGCTTGTTGGTAATTTCATAGACAACTATAAAATGTTTGCCTTCCCAATGAGCGATCGCAGGTAAAGATTGTTCTGCTAATTTATCGAGGCTGGCTTTCACAGGACGCGCCGCAAAACCCAGGCTTTCTGCTGCTGCTGCTAGAGCCGTTAACGATGCACCATGACGATTAATGTTAGTCATTTCCCGCAGGCGATTCAAGCTAAAGTGCTTACCCCAATAGTTACAAATCATTACCAGACAGGCGGCTCCACAGTCTGTTGCACTTTGTTGGACATAGAAGGGGTAGCTGCGAGTTAAGTGTCTCCACCAATGACCCATTCTGACTTTCGGGCTAGGAAAGTAATGGCGGGGTTGTTTGGGCTGTGGTTGTGGTGGGTTCTGTGTGGGAAAAGGAATGATTTTGCGATTTAGACTGATGTGGGATGTTGACAAGCGATGTGGACGGCTTTTCTGCTGGGGATCTAAGTTAATGAATAATCCCAATTCTGGCCAGGGCTGCACGGCTGTCATAGCCAGAGACTTTTTTAATACATATAAAATAGCGGGTTGTGTGACTTGCCAATTCTGTTGTTGCGGGACGTACATATCTGTACTAATGAGCTTTTGTCCCTGGGAATGGGTTAATTCACCGCGATATAGTAACCATAACTGAGCATCTTGATACAGTTCTGGTGAAATCAACCCTACATCAAGAGTGTGACGCTCAAATAAAGATAATGCTTGCAGCATTCCTGATACAGAAGCGGGACGCTGGGGGTTTTTTTGACAGTAAGTCAGCAATAAATCCCAAACTTCTGCGCGAGTCAATAAGCGATCGCCAATACCAGGATATTTTGACATTAAAGTGTGCAGTATTTCACCTGGTATATAACAAAGTTTCAGTCCATCTGAAGCTCTAGCGGTGTAATTGTGCCAATCTTTTTTGTCAAATAGAGTTCCTTCACCAAATGTAGCTCCTTTTGTTAAGGTCGTAATTAAATTATCAACACCATCAAGCAACCTTACTTTACCCGCTAAGACTATGTAAATTCCCGATGGAACATTTGCCAATTGCCAAAACTGTTTTGCTAAAGGTGGCTCTAATATCTCTACCACTTTGAGGCAATTTTCTAGGTCTGTTTTTGCCAGTGGCTCACCAAATAAAGAAATAAGGTCTTCACCTAACTGATACTTAGAAAACGCGGTTAGCACTTTTTCACCTCAATGAAAGCACCAGGGTTTAAAAATTATTAATTTTTGTTCGCAATAGATACACTTGTTGCACAAATTTGTTTCTCTGGCTTTTACTTGAGAGAAATGATCAAATGATAGAAAAACTAATTTTTTTCATAGATTAAGTGTTAAAGCAAGATTGCTTTGACTGCTTTATATTTAGCTTTTCATTTATTTTTTTCGATATTCAATAAATAGTCTATGTAACTCTTGGCATTATGTTTCAAAATGTAAAATTGATATTTTTATCTATTCAATCAATGGGAACACCCTTGTGATATGAGATTTATAGCAGGGGGCAGGTAATAGGGGACAAGTGACAGGTTTAGAACCTACTTACTATAAAGATTTTGTAATTAATCAATGTCCTAACCTATGCGGCTACTGCTATAAGCTCATTAATAGGTTCATTAAAGAGAATAAAGCATTTTTGGTTTTAGTCAATCATTTTGGACTAAATTTATGCCATTTTGGCGATTAATAAACTTTGGTTTATTTACATCTTTCCGGAGAAAGATTTGAGTATATTCTTCTAACAAGATTGTAGAAAATAAGTAACCTTCATGAACTGCGTACACCACAAAGCAGGCATTCGTGAAAGGTTAAAGTAATTGCACATTCGTCAAGAGGGTGCAGGAAAAGAAGATAAATTCAGCTTGGGGACTGGCTTTTGTTTGGCTTTGACAAATATGCCATGATGCCCTGGATGAGTCCTTCTACTCGCCCCTCACCCTACCCTACAACAAGAGCGATCGCTTTCTTCATTGAGAATCAATAATTTTGGCAATGAAACAGCCCTGTCTTGAAAAGGGCGGAAAAACTTATGTAAAACAAGCATTGGCGCTTAATTTAACACCAAGGACAGATGTGCGTCCCTACCCACATACAGCACTTTTCACCTTGATGAGGTACATTCATTTAACCTATAACCCCTAGTCTAAGCGCCTCTGTTCCTTTGCAAAGTGTACTGCACTCAACTGAAAAAGGCTGTATCTGTCGCATTCTTTTTTCAAATTGGTATAAAGGTGAGCCATTAAGACTCACCCTCATTAAACTATAACAACAAAGCTTGCTCCTCTTTAGAAATCACCCGCCCTTCATCTTCAAAACCGACAATTTGATCAAAGTTTAAATACCGATACAAATTCTCAGCAAAAGGATGAATCTTATTCGCCACAATATCAAGATATTCCTGTACTGTGGGGATGCGTCCTAACAAGGCACAAACGGCGGCTAATTCGGCGGAACCTAAATACACTCGCGCACCTTTACCCATGCGGTTGTTGAAGTTGCGCGTTGAGGTGGAAAATACAGTTGTGCCATCAGCAACTCGCGCCTGATTTCCCATACACAAGCTGCATCCAGGCATTTCTGTTCTCGCGCCAGCCGCACCAAACACACTATACACCCCTTCTTCTTTTAATTGATGTTCATCCATGCGGGTTGGTGGCGCTATCCACAGGCGAGTTTTGACTTCACCTGCACCTTCTAAAACTTTCGCTGTTGCTCGATAATGACCGATATTTGTCATACAAGAACCCACAAATACTTCTTGTACTGGGTCATTAGCAACTTCTGATAATAATTTAACATTATCGGGGTCATTAGGAGCCGCCACAATTGGTTCTTTGATTTCGTTTAAATCAATCTCAATGATTGCTGCATACTCCGCATCGGCATCAGCTTCTAATAATACGGGGTTGGCTAACCATGCTTCCATTTGGGCGATACGGCGGAGGATGGTACGGGAGTCTTGATAACCCCGTGCAATCATATTCTTGAGTAGGGCGACGTTGGAACGCAGATATTCGGCTACTGTCTCCACACTCAGCTTGATGGTGGAACCGGCGCAAGAACGTTCGGCGGTTGCGTCGGTAAGTTCAAAGGCTTGTTCAACTTTCAAGTCTGGTAAGCCTTCGATTTCCATGATGCGCCCAGAGAAGATGTTTTTCTTGTTCTCCTTCTCTACTGTCAGCAAACCTTGTTGGATGGCGACGTAAGGAATAGCGTTAACAATATCGCGCAGGGTAATTCCTGGTTGCAATTCACCTTTGAATCTTACCAATACTGATTCTGGCATATCCAAAGGCATAACACCCAAAGCGCCAGCAAAGGCTACTAAGCCGGAACCTGCGGGGAAGGAAATACCCAAGGGGAAGCGGGTATGGGAGTCGCCGCCAGTACCTACGGTGTCGGGTAATAGCATCCGGTTCAGCCAAGAATGGATGATACCATCCCCTGGACGCAATGCCACACCACCACGGGAGGCGAAGAAGTCGGGAAGTTCGTGGTGGGTTTTGATATCTACTGGTTTGGGGTAGGCGGCGGTGTGACAGAAGCTTTGCATTACTAAATCAGCACTGAAGCCTAAACAAGCGAGTTCTTTGAGTTCGTCGCGAGTCATGGGGCCAGTGGTATCCTGGGAACCAACGGTTGTCATGATGGGTTCACAGGATGTACCAGGACGCACACCGGGTAAACCGCAGGCTTTACCCACCATTTTTTGGGCGAGGGTGTAGCCTTTACCTGTATCTTTTGGTTGTTGGGGACGGATGAAGACGGTGCTGGGTTCTAAACCCAAGGCTTGGCGGGTTTTGTCGGTGAGGGTACGCCCAATAAGTAGGGGGATACGTCCACCGGCGCGGACTTCATCAAGGATAGTGTCTGGTTTGAGGGTGAAGGTGGAAATAAGTTCGCCGGCTTCGTTGGTAATTCGTCCTTTGTAGGGATAGATGGTAATTACCATGCCGGTTTCTAGTTTGGTGACATCGCACTGTATAGGCAAAGCACCGGCATCTTCGGCTGTGTTGAAAAAGATGGGCGCGATCGCACCACCTAAAATATACCCCCCAGCGCGTTTGTTGGGAACATAAGGTATATCTTCCCCTGTATGCCACAACACTGAGTTAATTGCTGATTTCCGGGAAGAACCAGTCCCGACAACATCCCCAACATAAGCCACTGGATGTCCTTTTTTCTTCAACTCGGCAATGGTTTCTAAACTACCCGGTTGCCGTGACTCTAACATTGCTAAGGCGTGGAGGGGAATATCTGGGCGGGTGGTGGCGTGGGTGGCGGGGGATAAATCATCGGTGTTAGTTTCCCCAGGCACTTTAAACACGGTGACGTTAATATATTCTGGTAGCTGGGGGCGGGATGTGAACCACTCAGCCTCCGCCCAGGAGTCAATTACCCGTTTGGCGTAGGGGTTGGTTTTTGATAATTCCAAAATATCGTGGAAAGCATCATACACCAACAAGGTTTTGCTGAGGGCGGCGGCGGCGTAGGCGGCTATCGGTTCTTTCCCTTCTCCACCCATTACCAAGGGTGTTTCGGAAGAGTCGGAAACAGAGACGGTGGGAAATTGCAGCAACTCAATTAAGGACTGGACGTTATAACCGCCTACCATTGTTCCTAACAACTGCACCGCCTGTATGGGTGAGATGATGGGACTTTTTACTTCCTTTTTGGCAATGGCGGTAAGAAACCCAGCTTTGACATAAGCCGCAGGATCAACACCAGGGGATATGCGATCGCGCAATAAATGTAATAATGTATCTTCTTCGCCCTTGGGTGGATTCTTCAGTAATTCACATAATTCTGAAGTTTGTTTCGCATCCAACGGTAAAGGGGGAATCCCTAGTGCTGCTCTTTCGGCAACGTGTTGACGGTATGATTCCAGCATTGTGTACTCCAAGATTGGTTTAACCTTCGTCAAATTTTATAATCACTGTCTACGTCGCAGAAGAATACCACCTGATCAGTCTTCCGTAGCAGAACTAATACAAAGTGAGATTCCTTTGTTTATTTTTTTTGTCTGGCAGGGACTTATAATTATCACTGTATAGCTACTTTTGGAGTTATAGCTATTTGCTAATAATTCCTATGTTGCCCTGACTCGATTTGATTGACTACCTATTTATAAGATAAGATATTTTATTTGCCATTTGCTTCACTCAGATTTTGTATATGTCTAAAACATACACCGTTGAAATTCTGCACCAAGGTAAAACCCACACTTTACAAGTCCCTGAAGATAAAACCATCTTATCAGTTGCCGATGAGCTAGGGCTAGAATTGCCGAGTTCTTGCCACGCTGGCGTTTGTACAACTTGTGCTGCTCAAATTATTGGCGGCGGCACTGTAGATCAAACCGATGGTATGGGGGTTAGTCCAGAATTACAAAAACAAGGTTACGCTTTACTTTGTGTAGCTTATCCTCGTTCTGATTTGAAAATTGAAACAGAAAAAGAAGACACAGTTTATCAATTGCAATTCGGGAAGTAACATTATTGTGGTAATGGGTAATGGGTAATGGGTAATTGGTAAAAAATAATTACCTATTAGCTATTACCCGTTACCGCTTAAGTCAATATAATTAAAAAAAATATATATAGTGTTTCCTAGTCTGCTGAATTACAAATTTATCTGCGTTTATCTGCGTGCATCTGCGTTCAATTATTCTTGCTTGTTACTGGGGTAAGAAAATCTATACTACTGCTGATTATCCATAATATAAATAAAGTCAGTATTTGCTTAAGGCTGAAATCGGTTATTCTATATTTTACAAATCAACGGGATTGCTAGCCATGACAACTCATTTTATTAGCGCAGAAATCGACATCCAAGAAACACCCACAGAATTACAAGCAGCCATTGAAGCGGAATTGAAAAAGCAAGGTGAACCTCTGCGTTGGGCTATTACTGCTGTGGATGATGAACAGCAAAAGGCTACTGTGGAAGCAGTGGTAACTACGGCTAGTGCTGAGTGAGTGCCAAATAATTATGTAGAGACGTTCCATGCAACGTTTCTACATTCAAGAATACTGAATATGAATCGTCCCTACACAGCCATTCTTATAGTACCAACTGGCGTTGGTGCGACAATTGGGGGTTATGCAGGTGATGCTATACCCGTAGCTAGATTATTAGCACAGGTTTGCGATCGCCTGATCACCCACCCCAACGTTCTCAACGGTGCTAGTCTCTACTGGAATATCCCTAACGCCTTGTATGTGGAAGGCTACGGGCTTGACAAATTCGCCGCCGGGTGTTGGGGCTTACGTCCTGTACGTAACAACAAAATCGGTTTACTCTTAGATCAGGGAATCGAACCAGATTTAAAACTACGCCACCTCCAAGCCGCCGATGCAGCGCGGGCAACATTAGGCTTAACCATCACAGATCATGTAATTACCGATGCACCCTTAAATGTAGAATTGCGGACAGCCCCATCAGGCGCAAGCTGGGGAACAATTGGCAACCCCGACAGCTTATTACGAGGGGCGGAAACATTAATTAACAAAACAGGGGCAGAGGCGATCGCAGTTGTCGCCCGTTTCCCCGATGATATGGATCAGGAAGCAGCACAAAACTACCGCCAAGGTAAAGGCGTAGATCCTATAGCTGGTGCAGAAGCAGTCATTAGCCATTTGCTAGTCAGAAACTTCCAAATTCCTTGCGCCCATTCCCCCGCCTTTGCCCCAGAACCCCCACATCCAGACTTATCACCCCGTTCGGCGGCAGAAGAACTAGGTTATACTTTTTTACCAAGCGTACTCGTAGGCTTAAGTCGCGCCCCACAATTTATATTAGAGAAAGGATTAATTCAATCTCAGCCGCAAGATATTTGGGCAGAGCAAATAGATGCTGTTATCATGCCAGCAACAGCCTGCGGTAGCAGTGCCTTACTTAGCTTAAGCAATAAGCAATGTCAAATCATCACCATCGAGGAAAATAAAACTCAAATCCAAGTCCCACCCCAAGCCTTAAATATTAAAGCCACCCAAGTAAAATCATATTTAGAAGCAGTGGGTTTCATAGTAGCCCACAAAGCAGGTATTAGTCAGTTGACAGTTGACAGTTGACAGTTGACAGTTGACAGTTATCAGTTATCAGTTATCAGTTCTTCCTTTTCCCCTTTCCCCTTTCCCCTTTCCCCTTTCCCCTTTCCCCAAAAACACCCGTGGTTGAACAACAAAAACAAGAACCAGAGATTCCTTATTTAACACGTACCCAAGTCCTAGTAGCGATGGGTGTAACTGCTGTCTTATTATGGGCAGTTGCCAAAATATGGCTACGCTTTGGTAACTTTTTGTTATTTGAGTGGCATTGGTATCCAAGAGATTTTGGGCTGGGGTTGGGTGTAGGCTTAATAATTACCGTTTTAAGTGGGATAGCTTATCGTTTCTGGAAACCATACCGTAGAAGTGCTGACTATTACTTAGAATTAGTGTTAAAGCCTTTGGCATGGCCGGATTTAATATGGTTGGGGTTGCTACCAGGATTAAGTGAAGAATTATTATTTCGCGGTGTGATGTTACCCGCTTTAGGATTAGATCATTTCGCTGTTATTGGCTCTAGTTTATGCTTTGGCATTTTGCATCTGAGTGGTTATCAACAATGGCCTTACGTAGTCTGGGCTACTATTGTTGGCGTAATACTAGGATACAGTGCCTTGTGGAGTGGTAACTTGCTAGTGCCAATTGTGGCTCATATTGTGACAAATTTAATCTCTAGTTTCTTGTGGAAGCTGCGCCAGTCGTAAAACTAAGTGTTTTCTTAAAAGTATTCACAAAATATGAATGGGATGAAATCTTTTGATACTGCATTTTTAGCCTATCAAATGATGGGCCTTGACTAGTGAGACAACATTTTTATGTTAAGTTGACACCCATGAAATCGGTTCGCCCCTATTATTGAGTGATGCTTATAGCAGTAGCCACATAGGTTAGGACATTGATGAATCACAAAATCTTTATATTAAGCAGGTTTTAAACCTGTCACCTGTCCCCTGTTACCTGTCCCCTGCTATAACTTGAATAATGAGTATAAATTTGCTATTAAATGACAAATTTATACATTGTTGTTTTCTTTTCTCTTCTGGGATGTAAGAAACTAACTCGCCCATTTGGGTGATCACAACCTCACCCAAATGGGTCATCTAGTTGTAGGAGGTTAAGGAAGAGAAAAAAGAGGATTCTATTAGATGTAAAGATTAGATGGGCGACATCTTATTCTCTTTGGTTAAAAATCATTACTCAAGATAACACCCTCCTTTTAAGGAGGGTTTTTTTTAATAAAAAAATATTCTTCGGCTCATAGCATTTTATACAATGCCTGATACAGATACATTGAACTTTTTACTTCTAATAGTTTTAATACACAATCACCAATTTCGTCTATTGATGCTGGGTTACGAAATGGTTCAAATATGGCGGATGTGGTTGCCATTTTTCCTAGTAATCCCAATGTTTCTAGGTTAGCTGTTTGGGTGGGTATGGGTGAAAATAATACGTCTATTTCCCGCACTTCGGCAGCTACACGACTGGGTGCTTGTACTTGTCCAAATGGTTTTAGTAGTTCCTCTAAATAGTCTTTTGAAAATTGATCATGAATAAATCTTGTCATTCAACTGGTTTGAGCAAGAAGAGCGTTTATTATTTTATCTGATGAGGAGGTTTTTAAATATCAAATGTGTATGAGATGTTTTCATTTTTAAACGCAGAGGGGCGCGGAGGTTGGCGCAGAGGGGCGCGGAGTTAAGATTGAGGAGGAGGAGAGCGATCGCTGATGAACTTAATCATAGTTATAAAATTTTAATAGGAAGTTATTTTTTGTTACAATATAGATGTGATTAATACAGGATTTGCATAAGCAATATCTGACTGAAATTTGCTGTAATGAAGCTGAAATTAGTCTAATATCAAAAAAGCAATAGCATATAAGTATTAAGGAAATTGTTTGAGGATTTTTCTATGAGATATGGAATTGATATTGGTCACAATTGCCCACCAGATACCGGAGCTAGAGGCATAAAAGTTGAAGACAATCTCACTTTAGATGTAGGCAACCGGGTGATGAGTAAGTTAAAAGCTTTAGGGCATGAAGTAATATCATGTAAACCTGATAGAGCTTCTTCCGTAAAAGATTCTCTGTCCCAGAGGTGTAACAGAGCAAATGCCAGTAAAGTAGAGGTTTTCGTTTCAATACATTTTAATGCTTTTAATGGACAAGCTAACGGTACAGAAGTATTTGCTACTAGTGATAATGGGAGAAGAATTGCTCAACCAGTGTTAGATGAAATTGTCAAACTAGGATTTTTTAATCGTGGGGTTAAAAGCGGTAGTCACCTGTTTGTTTTGCGAAATACAGATATGCCTGCTATTCTGGTGGAGTGTTGCTTTATTGATTCGTCAAAGGATATGAATTTGTTCGACGCAGAAGCAACTGCTAATGCGATCGTCAAAGGATTAACAGGGAAGATACCTAGTGCTGCTGTACGTTCTGTTGCCGATGAAGAACAAAATACAGATACTAGTATTTTAAGGCTACAGAAATCACTAAATCGTCTGAAAATTACAGATAGAAATAATAAAGCTCTAGTAGAAAATGCCCAACTGAATTCGGAGACAAAATTTGCGATTGAGAAGTTTCAAGGCATTGTCGGGCTGGAAAAAACAGGGATTTTGAATGAAGCGACATGGAACGCGGTTAATCTGATTTTATCTAAAAGAATCATCAGACCTAACCACGCTGGCGGCCCTGTTGTTCGATACTTACAATTCCGAGTAGGGGTTGAGGTTGATGGCATTTATGGCGCACAAACAGAAGCGGCAATTAAGAGATTTCAACGGCAAAATGGTTTACTTGCCGATGGAATTATTGGGCCAAGGAGTTGGGAAAAATTAATTGGTTAGTGAGGAACTAGAGGTTAGAGGCTGGAGGCGCTTAGGCTAACAAATTACCTTTTGCTTTCAGCCTTTTTCACTAACCTCGATTTCGTTCTAATAAAAGCATCATGATTAAGCTTAATAAAATTTGTTGCTCTTCGCGATCGCTAATTTGATCAACAGGTTTGATGGTAAATTTTCTGGAGAAAAACGAGGGGATTTTCTCCAACCGCATCACGACTGTACCATCAGTTCGGCTAACTAAATAAACTGGATTGAATACGTAACCAGTGAACATACCAACAATGGGAATTTCTGCAAACAGCGCGTCTGCAATCTTCACCCAAGGATTTTTTTCTTGAATGGTTAAGTTAGTGGTATCGCCATCAAAGATATCGTAACGCGCACGCCACAGGGATTTTAAACCGCGTCGCTTAACGGCTCCAATATTAGCACCGTTACTGTCTGTGAAGTCATAACGAGCGGAAAAATCAATAATGCGATCGGTTTTGATGTAATACAGGGGAACTGTACGTTCAGCATCTGCAAAGATGGTAATTGCTTCTTTGAGCTTGAACAGTTTCTGCTTGACGTAAAAAACCAAATTACCTTGAGCGTCAACAACTGATATTTGCGGTGCTAACGCCCAAAATTTAAATGTAAGTTCTAAGGGATACTGCATAGTTTCAGTGAAAACAACTTGTTTGTCACTTCTTATTAATCCCTGTTGAGGCTGATATCCAACGCAGAAAAAGTTAAATAATGTAAATGAGAAAGTGGGAGTGGGGAAGTAACCCACCCCTAGCCCTGAAGAGGAGGGAAGCAGAGGAGAAAATAATTACTCAAAAACTACAGTGCGATTACCATAAACCAACACTCGATTTTGCAGATGTAGACGTACAGCCCTAGCTAAAACGACTCGTTCTAAATCTTTACCTTTTCTAATCAAATCCTCAACTTCATCGCGGTGGCTAACTCTGACTACATCTTGCTCAATAATTGGCCCAGCATCTAATTCAGGAGTAGCATAGTGAGCTGTAGCACCAATAACCTTTACACCACGCTCAAAAGCTCTATGGTAGGGATTCGCACCTACAAAAGCTGGTAAAAATGAGTGATGGATATTAATAATTTGCGGAAATTTATCAATAAAGTCTGCGCTAACAATTTGCATATATTTTGCCAATACAACTAAATCAATTTGGTATTGTTGCAGTAATTCTAATTGTTTAGCTTCCTGTTCAGTTTTGTTATCTTTATTGATGGGGATATGATGAAAGTCGATGCCAAATTGGTCGGCTACTACTTTTAAATGAGGATGGTTACTGATAATTAAGGGAATTTGTGCAGCAATTTCTTTTGCACGCTGTCGCCAAATTAAATCATATAAGCAATGGTCTTGGCGACTTACCCAAATAGCAATGCGTGGAATGGTATCCGAAAAATGTAGTTCCCACTTAGCGCCTAGAGGTTGGGCTATGGCGTTAAATGCCGCCCCAATTATCTCTCGCGGCAAATTGAAACCTGCTAACTGCCATTCGATCCGAGTTAAGAATAACCCGGCAGCAAAATCTGTATGCTGGTCTGCATGGATAATATTACCACCATTAGCATAGATAAAGTTAGCGAATTTAGCTACTAATCCCCGTTGGTCGGGGCAAGAAATTAGTAAGGTTGCAGTTGGATTGGTCATGGTAAAAGTAAAATAATATCGTCTATTCAAGATGTTTTATGAGTATACTTAGCAATATTTATAATCGATGTTTTTAAACGCAGAGGGACGCGGAGGAAAGCGCAGAGGGACGCAGAGGTTTTCCTAGTTTTATTGGCAGTGTACTCATACCATAATAAATCTCATGTGGCAATTTATTTTTATTTTGATATTGCTCATATTTTACTTAGCAATAGCTTACTTGTTATTTAAAAAATGGCTATTTCTCTTTCTTCAAGATGAAGATATGAGTTCTAGTCAACGCTCTTATTCTGGTGTGCTTCTTCTGATTGCGACTATTTTCTGGCCAATAGTGGTTCCGTTTGCTTATTTGGAATTACTCAATTTTCAGCTTAAATATAGCAAAGAAATTCAATTATTAAAAAATCAAGCTGATAACAGTAATAATCATGAGAATTAGTCTGTGAAATAATGGTATTCATGTTTGAATGACTGTAGGAAAGCTTGATATTGATAATCAATACTTTCCCAACATCCTCTTAAGGCGTATTGGGGGTAGATGGTGGTTCAATTTTATCTAAGGCAACAGGTTGTTTCCACTCTGATAATTCTCGATTTACAGCATTGGCAAAATCTGTAGATACCAACAGCACATTTACATTACCATTTGGTTGATTGCTGGGATCAGCTTGAGCATAGATAAACCGACCATTAAAATCAGGCTTGCCCAAAATCAACTGATGGGTTTTTTGATTTTTCAGATTAATGTTAATGGTGGCTTGGGGTTGGTCTAAGCCGAATTCTGCTATTTGATTAGCTGGGGTTGAGAGAGTGCGATCGCTTTTCCCCTTCACCAACAAATCCATCAAATAACTAACTATAGCGTCATTTGCAGGTTCGGACACAGGAGATTTCAGCAACCACTTAGGGTTATCAGACTGGGGATTTCGTGACAAACTCACCGTCAATTTGGGAGTTTTGACAGTGATGGCTTGCACATCATCTTGTGTAAAGGAAAAGACTTGTTGCTGATTTTCCCTAGCCTCTTCTCGTTGAGTTGCACCGCGAATCTCATGGAAATACACAAAACTACCCAACCCCAGGGCTAATAATACCAAAATTAGAGTTTTTTTAGTCATTGATGATTGGTAATTGGTAATTGGTAATTGGTAATTGGTAATTGGTAATTGGTAATTGGTAATTGGTGATTGGTAATTGGTGATTGGTGATTGGTGATTGGTGATTACTTTTTTACTATTACCCATTCCCCATTCCCCATTACCCATTACCCAGTTTCTCATCTCCGCTTCCACCAAATAGCGGCGGCGGCGATTAGTCCGAGTAGGGGTAGAACAAACAGAGAGGATAATGTTAAAAGGTTAGCTTGTGAGGTTGATAGGTTGATTCGTCTATTTTTTGGTTCTTTAGGACGAATCGAAAGGGGTTGCTGATCCTGCTGACTCAGCCAGGTGACTGAGTTAAGAAAGACATCGCCGTTTAATTGTTGTTGAAATGTGTTGTTGGTGGCGAAGTCTGAGTTTCCTATCACTACTAACCGTGATTCGGTGGCTGGTTTTTCGGGTTTCTGTTCGGTTGGGGGAGTTAGGGTAGCGCTTGGGGTAGGTGTCGTTGTTGGTGATGCGGTGGGTGTGGGACTTGCTGGTGTTGTTGGTGATGCTGTGGGTGTGGGACTTGCTGGCGTTGTCGGCGATGCTGTGGGTGTGGGACTTGCTTGACTTTGGTTTGTTGGCGATGGAGTAGGTGTAGGTTGAGGAGTTGCTGGAGATGGGGCTGGTAGTTTTCGAGTTAAAGCTACACCCAAGGTTAAAGGCCCTTTCAGGTCTTTTTCGGGGTTAAACTGCAAATTTTCGTCTTTTAGGTCGCTTTCTGCCCAACTATCGGGGTAGGGTTTGGTTTTTAGCAGGGGGGTGGACTCTACGCCAGCTACTGGGGTAACTTCTATCGGTCTGGCTAATTGATAAAAGGAAATACCCTTACCAAATTCTTTTGTAATGGGATGTTGTCCGTAATCTGTAACTATAGGTGTAGCCGGGCCGAGTTGTGCGCCGGTTCCAGAGACATCGACTGCTAAACGGTTATCTAAGCGCACACCCCATTCTTGCAGTAAGCTGTTGAGGTTGGGGTTGGTGCTGGGGTCAATCATGAGTAGGGCGTTACCACCACGATTGAGATA
This sequence comes from Leptolyngbyaceae cyanobacterium, assembly GCA_036704005.1. Classification (GTDB taxonomy): domain Bacteria; phylum Cyanobacteriota; class Cyanobacteriia; order Cyanobacteriales; family Nostocaceae; genus Trichormus. The sequence goes on from DATNQO010000153.1 coordinate 29,660, forward strand.
TTCTTGTAATGCTTTAACTTCAGCGTCAAATAATCCGCGTTTGGGGCCAGCGATGATGACAACATCAGCATCATCAGGCACTTTGGGGTTTTCTACTAGATTTAAAGGTGAGGAATTATAATTTCTATCACTTAATGCTTGGACTGCTTGGGAAATTGCACCTTCACCTTCAGTAATTGGGTGTTCGCCATGACCTTGGAGGAAGTAGACTTTGGCAGTGCGATCGCTCATAATCTGTTGTAAGCGATTAGTTAACCTAATTTCTGTCAAACGTTCATTAACATTGACAGTTTGCACTAATTGCCGTCTACTACCAGATTCTAGATAAACTTCGCCATAATCTTTCACACCAAATCTTTGTGCTAACCCTGGGCTGTTTTGTGGATTAACGTACTCAAACTGAAAGTTACTACTTTTGCGGCGATAATTTTCTAAAAGTTGTTGGTCTTGGGGATTTTGTGTAACGTCAAACACCCAAACTTTCACAGGTTGTTGGAGATTCTGCACCAATTGTTGTGACTGTGGTGATAGGGTAAACAATTGACTTTCTGTTAAATCTGCCCGTACTTGGTAGCGAGTTCCTAAAAAGTTTATCAGTCCCAAAATCACCAAAACTGCTAAAGTTGCCACAAGGGCGTTAGTACCAGCTTGGGTAGAACGTCGATTCCACCATTGACTACGCTGGCTTTGCCACAATAACCACAATCCAATGATGACAATTCCTGCAATTAGTAATGCTAGAGTCAGTGTCCCCCAACTATCAGAAACTAAGCCCGATGTTAAACCCGCGACAACCAAAAAAGGGCCTAACCAAAATAAATATTGCCAAAGTTTGTTTCGTTGAATAGTTTTCATATTTATAGTCAATAGTCAACAGTCAACAGTCAACAGTCAACAGTCACCAATCTTTGGACTATTGACTATGGACTATTGACTAATTACGCTGAAATCTTAGGGCATCAATTGATTGGGCTGTGAGGAAAATGCCCAGAAATATGTAACTGGCAAATAATATGAGGGCGCTGGTATCGAAGATGCCTTGAATGAAGGTGTTGTAATGTTTGAGTAACGAGAAATGTCCAAGTGCATCACCTATGGGGCCGCCGATACTTTTAGCAATTACGTCAACAAATAAGAGTAATAAAATTAAGGCGAAGGTAAGAACAGCAGATAAGATAGTGCTGTCTGTAAGGGAAGAAATAAACATTCCTAATGATAAAATTGCCGCCGCTAGTAGGATTAATCCTAAGTGACCAAGTAAGGGTATTGTAGCTGGCATTGGTGGGCTGGAACTACTAATGGCGATCGCTTCAAATAGCAGCAATGGTAAAACTAGAGTTATAAAAAATGTCAGCACACCTAATAATTTACCTACAGCAACTGCCCAATTAGTTACAGGTGAGGTGGCTAAAAGTTCCAATGTACCGCGTTTGCGTTCTTCGGCGTATAATCCCATCGATAGAACTGGCAGTATAAATAACAACAGCCAGCCCAAACGGTCTAAAAATGCTTGGATAAATTCAGCCGGAACGTCAATTGGTGGGACTGGTACGCCTAGTTGTTGTCCTTGTAAATCTAAGGAGGCAACGTATACTAATATGCCACTTGGCCCTAGTAGAATCATCACCAAAAATAACCCGGCAATGAACCAAAATACAGAGGCGATCGCATAAGCTAAAGGTGAGACAAAATAACTCTGTAACTCCCGGCGATAAATGGCAATAATATTACTCAGCACTATACCCATTTACGCTGCTTCTCCTTCGTTACTTGCTGACTCGTCCAGGGTAGCTAAATTTTTCTCTTCTGTGGTTAGTTGCAAGAAGACATCTTCTAGACTAGCGCTGACACGACGCATTTCATGCAAACCAAACCCCGCACTAATTAAAGTTGTGGCGATGTCCTTTCCTGGTTCCCTTCCCGCTTGGGAGATTACCCGCAGATATGCACGGTTATCTTTGGGGAGATGATGACCAGGAATAGATTCTACCAAACTCACACCTGGAACTTTCTGCAATACCTGCTTGGCTAGGGCAACTTCTCCCTCAACCTCGATTTCATAACCAGAACCGCCTGTCAACTGGGTCATCAATAATTCTGGTGTATTCGTAGCTACTACCTTACCGCGATTGATGATCGCAACCCGGCTACAGGTCATACTCACCTCTGGCAGAATGTGGGTAGAGAGGATAATTGTGTGGGTTCCCGCCAGACTTTTAATTAAATTCCGCACATCGATGATTTGTCTAGGATCAAGCCCTACCGTAGGTTCATCTAATATAATCGCTGGTGGGTCATGAACGATCGCCTGGGCAATACCCACTCTTTGACGATACCCTTTAGATAGTTTGCGGATAATGACTTTGCGCCTATCTTCTAAGTTACAACGTTTGATAGCTGCGTCTACCTTAGAATTGCGATCGCCTGCTGACACGCCCTTAATTCGCGCCACGAAATGCAGAAACCCCTCCACCGTCATATCTGGATATAACGGCGGCGTTTCCGGTAAATAACCAATACGCTGACGCACCGCCAAAGAATTCTCATGTACATCAAAGCCAGCAATTTTAGCCGTCCCGCTACTCGCAGGTAAATAACCCGCCAAAATTCGCATTGTTGTAGTTTTTCCCGCCCCATTCGGCCCCAAAAACCCTAAAATCTCCCCTGGTTCGACGCTAAAAGTCACATCGGTAATTGCTGGGGTGGAACCATAGGTTTTACTTAGATGTTCAACTTCAATCATAAATCTTTCAGCAATCTGCTCGTCCCATAGTAGACCTTTACAACTTCTCTAGGGTACTCAACAATCCTCACATTTTGCCGCCTGAACTCAAAAAACTCCGCGTTCCTCCGCGCCAACCTCACACACCTCTGCGTTTAAAAACACCTCTTTAATCACTTTTATTTATCATTTTGAAAATAAACAATATTTGCTCCTATCGTTAGGAAGGCGTAAATTGAAACATACAAAGCCAAACGTGAACAGAATTATTTAACCGGGTGCAACATGAATACTAACAAAAAAAATGCGGTTCAGATAAGAATAATTAATCGCCGATAATTCAAGATGTTTAATAAATATTTCTATTTAATATAGCCTTCACTGAACTGTATTGCTTGATGACTTATCAATTGACTGGGAATCATCAGCAATTACCTACATAAAAATCAAACTACTACAAATAGTACCGACAAAGTTGAGAACAGATAGACATGAATGAAATCCTGACAGCTATCCCCACCGGAATTACTGCTTTTATAGCTACAAACATGGATGATTTAGTCATCCTCACCCTCTTATTCTCTCAAGTGAATGCAACCTTCCGTAGCCGACATATTGTCATTGGTCAGTATTTAGGTTTCTGCACATTGGTTTTAGCCAGTCTCTTGGGTATATTGGGAGGTTTAATATTACCATCTCATTGGCTGGGGCTGTTGGGTTTAGTGCCAATTACCGTTGGATTAAATCGCCTCCTCAATGCTGAATCTAATTCACCGTCTGATGAAGAAGCAGAAATAGAATTGTCTCATTCTGTTAATTTTGCTAGTAATGTTGTATCTCCTCAAGCTTACAGTGTGGCGGCTATTACAGTTGCCAACGGCAGTGATAATATAGGTATATATATGCCCTTATTTGCTAACAGCGCTGTTACTGAGTTGTTAGTAATCATTCCTGTCTTCTTATTGTTGGTTGGTGTTTGGTGTTATGTGACTTATAAACTCACCTGTCAGAATGCGATCGCTAATCTGTTAAGCCGCTATGGTAATAATTTTGTCCCCTTTGTCTTGATAGGTTTAGGTGTCTTTATTATTTTAGACAGTGCTTCTCTCACCCCAATTGCCTTGACAGTTACTTGTTTGTGTTTAATGGGACTAATCAAAATCATACAGGTTTCTAAATTAAAAACCCAAAGTTTGTAATTGTAAAAAGATATGAAAGTTTTTCCTCTTTCTTTTGCAGTATTAATGTTGTTAATTAACTTAATAGTTACTAGCCCATCTTGGGCATTAACAAACATTGCTTTCGTCCCTAGCTCTAACTTTGAGGTTGGTCAAAAAGTCATTTGGCTTTACAAAGCTCGTCCTGACTCTGCTGATGTCCAAAAAATTCCGGCGGAAGTAGTCAAGTTAAGCCCTAAGCAAGTGCAAATTAAAGTACGCAAAAACAATAATGAATTTGTCAATCGTTGGGTAAATCCTAACAAATTGGAAACTTTTCCTAAGATTCACGAATCAGCATTACGCTAAATCAAGACTTATGCAAGAATCATCAAAAATTAGGGGCGGGTTTAGTTAGTAAGGCTTTGGATAGATGAAATTATCCATAAACTTACCCCTACATAAGTGCTGAGGTTGAAAGAAAATTAAGGTTGTATTATCAAGTATTCAGCAGCTAATAATTGCCTTATTCTGATAACTAACAGTGAACAGTGAACAGTGAACAGTTATCAGTAAAATCCTTGGGTCTAAGTTCCCCACCAATCGGTGGAAGGCATTAATGGCGCGTCTAAATATCCCACCATAAGCCTGATAACTGATAACTGATAACTGATTTAACAATTTCAAACCAGGGAGAAAATATGCAGTTTATCAAAATTTTTCTTGTCGCTCTTGTGTTCATCTTGAATTTGACAATTGCTCAACCTTCTTGGGCTGGTAAAGATTTCACTAAAGGGACTGACTACGCTGAGGTAACTCAGGAACTCAATCAACTTTTAACTGTGAAAGATAACCCTGAACAAGCAGGTTATACACCAGAACAATTTCAAACCCGACTATCACAATTGCAGTCTGAAAAGTATGTGATGGAAACAGCTAGAAAACGGGCGCAGTGCTTAAATGAAACTGGTAAAACTTTGGGAGTCTACGCCAACAAACCCAAAAAATACCCAACTCAACTTTACTTCTTGGCCGCAGGACAAATTACAGATGATGATTGGGATTGTGATGGTATGTACTTACCCGCAGGTACTCAGGTATTATTGAATCCCACTGGTGAAGTACAAGAATTAACCGAACCAATTGCTGTCAAGTTTGTTGATGGTACACAGTCAATTGCTAGAACTAATCCAACTACTGGGGCGATTGAATTAAATGTTGCACCTGCTCAAGTCTTCAAAGCAGGCGAAAGCACCTGGTTGCTACCTACATTATCTCAGGCAGAGGTTGACGCGCAAGTTCCCAGTCCACAAATTATCGACTAATCCCAGTTAGACATTAATTCTACTTTTCACAAATGTTATTTAACCCTTCCTGAGTAGGAGGGGTTTTTTGCTGTGAGTTCGTAGTCAGGACTTTAGTCCTCTCTACCCAACCCTGCGCTTAGCTTGCTTCCCCAAAGACGTACAAGACAAACCACTTATAAACCTGAATATACTTACGCCATTTTACTTATAGTAGTTTCCTGACTCAGTAACAAATAATAAAGCCCAACGATAGATTTACTTTTATGGAGACTATAATAATCTAACAACGGTATTCCGCCCAAGATACCGTACATATAGGAGTAAGTGCTGATGAGCAAGTCGCAACATCTAGCGCAATTAGGATATTTAATTGTAGAGAAGATTTTGCCCCCTATACGGGTTTACCGACACATAGTTACAAGTTGGTTGAAGGCGCGTAATGTTCGCAGCTTTGTAAGTTTGTTGTTGGTGGGAGCTATTTTTAGTACAGCGATCGCAGCTTGTTCGCAAAGTAGATATGCAGGACAATCTGATGTGAGGCTGAAGCTCGTTTCTTTTTCAGTCACTAAAGCCGCTCATGACCAAATAATACCTAAATTTGTCGAAAAATGGAAGCAAGAACATAATCAAAACGTAACATTTGAGCAGAGTTACGGAGGTTCTGGCGCACAAGCTGCAACCGTGATTGCAGGTACACAGGAAGCAGATATAGTACATTTAGCGCTGCCTTTAGATGTCAAAAAAATCCAGCAAGCTGGTTTGATTAAAGAAGGTTGGGAGAACAGAGCGCCGAGAAATGGTATTGTGAGTAGATCAGTTGCGGCGATCGTTACTCGTGCAGGCAACCCCAAAGGTATCAATAGTTGGCAAGACTTAGCAAAAGACGGCGTAACATTGATTGCAGCTAACCCTAAAACCTCCGGTATTGCTATTTGGGAATTCCTAGCATTGTGGGGTTCGGTGACTCTCACAGGCGGCGATGAAACAGCAGCCTTAAATTATGTCACCAAAGTATATAAAAATACACCAGTTCTCACAAAAGATGCTCGTGAAGCCAGCGATTTATTTTTCCAAAAAAATCAGGGCGATGTCTTAATTAACTACGAAAACGAAATAGCTTTGGCTGAAAAAAATGGGGGCAAACTACCTTATACAGTGCCAAAGGTAAATATTTCTATAGATAATCCTATAGCTGTAGTAGATAAAAACGTTGATAAGCACGGTACTAGAGAAGTTGCAGCCGCCTTCGTTGATTTCTTATACTCCACAGAAGCACAGCGCGAATTTGCTAAACTACAATATCGTCCAGTCAATCCCACTGTTACCCAAGAGGTAGTAGCAAAATATCCTAAAATTGACACCTTATTTACATCTCAAGATTTAGGTGGTTGGGAGTTGATAGAGAAGAAGTTTTTTGCTAATGGAGCAGTTTTTGATCAAGTGCAAGCTGCAAAAAAAGCCTGAAGTTTTATTTTGCATGAAATGTACCCAATTGCCGACATAAAACATCAGAATTTAAGGTAAAAAAATGCGGCAAATGAACTTATGTTTTGCTTTGGTAATTTTGAATTTTGAATTACTATTATGAATTTTCGTAGCCTATTTCACTCAAGCTGTTACATCACAAGTTTAATGCTGATTGCCAGCAGTATCACCGCTTGTAACAGTGGCGAAGAATTAAGAAATCAAGTGAGTATTGATGGTGCTGCTGTGGGTTTTCCCATTTCTCTAGCAGTTGCAGAAGAATACGGTAAAATCAAACCTGACGCTCAAGTGAGTGTGGCTTCCAGTGGGACTGGTGGCGGTATTAGTAAGTTTTGTAATGGCGATATTGATATTGTTGGGGCATCTCGTACTATTAGAGATGAAGAAATCAAAAAGTGTCAGAGTAAGAACATTGAATTTATAGAGTTACCCATAGGTTTAGATGGGATAGCGGTAATTGCTAACCGTCAGAATAACTTTGCTAAATGTCTAACTATTAAAGAATTAGATAAAATTTGGAGTGCGAAATCAGATGGTAAAGTTTTGAACTGGAATCAAGTTAATCCTAAGTTTCCTAATCAAAAACTCAAGTTATATGCTCCCGCTTCAGATACAGGCACATTTGATTATATGACTCAAGCTGTGACTGGCAAAGCGAAGAACGGACGCACAGATTATACTCCCAGCCACAATCAAAACCTACTTGTACAAGGCGTATCAGGTGATGTTACAGCTTTGGGTTATGTAGGCATATCTTATTACATTCAAAATCAAGACAAACTCAATTTAGTGGCTGTAGAAGGTGCGACAGGAACCTGTGAAAAACCAGTTCCCATAGATAATGTCGTTAAAAATATATACACACCTTTGTCTCGTCCTTTATTCATCTATGTCAGTAAAAAATCTCTAGATAATAAACCAGCAGTCAAAGAGTTCGTAGATTTTTATTTAGATAATTCTTGGAAATGGGTAGATAGCGTTGGTTATGTTGCGCTTCCAGATGAAGCTTACCTCAAAGTAAAACAAAAATTGGCTAAAGGTGAAACTGGGACAAAGTTTAAAAAAGCTAAACCTGGGGAACCAATCACCAACTTTATCTAAATTAAGCTTGATTGAAAAAAATTATTATGAGCAGTAGGAATATTCAGGAAGATTCATATCAAACATCTAGACAGCAGCTAGAAAAAAATGCCTCAGAAGATATCTTAGAAAAGATTATTGCAGTAATTTTATTTGCCTGTGCTTTAGTTTCTGTTTTAACAACTTTTGGCATTGTATTAATTATCTTTCAGGAAGCATTTGCATTTTTTCAACAAGTTTCCTTTGCTCAATTCTTCCTTGATACCAAGTGGACACCATTGTTTGCTAATAAACACTTTGGCGTTTGGCCTTTGATTAATGGTACGTTTTTAACAACTGCGATCGCAATGGCTGTTGCTATTCCGTTAGGCTTATCTTCGGCAATTTATTTAAGTGAATATGCTCAACCCAAAGTAGCAGCAATTTTACGTCCAGCAGTAGAACTTTTAGCGGGTATTCCAACTGTAGTCTATGGTTATTTCGCACTATTGTTTGTCACCCCATTACTAAGAAATGTGATTCCTCTAGAATTATTCAACGCCTTAAGTGCTGGCTTAATGATGGGTATAATGATTACCCCTACCGTTGGTTCTATTAGTTTAGATGCTATTCAAGCAGTTCCCCGTTCTTTGCGAGAAGGTGCTTATGCGTTAGGTATTACTAAGCTAGAAGCTATTCTTAGAGTTGTGCTTCCATCAGCACTTTCGGGAATTATCGCTTCAATTATTCTCGGTGTTTCTCGCGCCGTGGGTGAGACGATGACAGTTGTAATTGCGGCTGGACAACAACCGAGAATAACCGTAAACTTCGCAGAATCTGTAGAAACAATGACAGCCTATATGGCACAAATTTCTGGTGGTGATGCTCCCCGTGGTAGCTTGAATTTCCAGACTTTATATGCTGTAGGCGCTCTTTTGTTTTTAATTACTTTAGCTTTGAATATTGTAAGTTACTGGGTTGCTAATCGTTTTAAAGAAAAGTACGACTAATAGGTATGGCTACAAGTTATCAACGAGATGATTATCTAGATTCCACAACAGAATTTACTGATAATTTTGACAAAAGAGAAGCTTTAGGAAAGGTATTTGAAATACTTTTTTTATTAGGCTTATTAGTCGGTTTATTCGTCCTAGTATTGCTGCTTTACGACATTCTTCGAGATGGGTTAGCTAGGTTTTTAACGCCTGGGTTTTTAACAGAAACCCCTTCTCGTTTTCCTGAGCAAGGTGGTATACGTCCGGCAATAATCAGCAGCATTATCTTAGGGATTGTGGTAATTTTAGTCACGGTTCCTATTGGTGTAGGAGCCGCTTTATATTTAGAAGAGTATGCACCTCGAAATTGGTGGACAACCATTATTGAGATTAATATCAGCAATCTAGCAGGAGTACCTTCTATTGTTTATGGACTTCTGGGATTAGGAGTTTTTAATTACTTACTTGGGTTTGGCCCTGCTTTAATTTCTGGTGCGTTGACTCTATCTTTACTGTCGTTACCAGTAATTATTGTCACGGCTAGGGAAGCAATTCGCGCCGTCCCCAATTCTTTAAGATTTGCGTCCTACGGGTTAGGTGCTACGAAATGGAAAACTATTAGCAGCCATGTCATACCCTATGCTGTCCCTGGTATCCTCACCGGAGTCATTATTTCTATATCCCGCGCTATTGGTGATGCAGCTTCTCTAATTGTGGTTGGTGCTGTAGGTTTTCTCACATTTAATCCTGGTTTATTCCAGAGATTCATGGCGTTACCTATTCAAATCTATAGTTACATCACTCGTCCAGAACCAGGTTTTGCTAACGCAGCAGCAGCAACAATTATTGCGTTGTTACTCTTAATTTTAGTTTTAAATGGTTTAGCCATTTATATTAGACAACGCTTCATTATCCATTAATTGGATTTCTTTATTAACCAGGTATCTATACATACTAGGAGAATTGCAAAATGCCCTATAGCAGCAACGGTAGAAGTCAATCAGATAGCGCGACACTAGAGCAAAACGATAGTGTATTTAATGTTGAAGGTGTGAAAGTATACTATGGGGGATTTTTAGCACTTCTAGATGTCTATTTGCAAATTCCTGAGAAACAAATCGTTGCTTTTATTGGGCCTTCGGGATGTGGTAAAAGCACACTGCTACGTTGCTTCAACCGGATGAATGATTTGATTCCGGGTGCTAAGGTAGAGGGTAGGTTACATTACCGCGATCGCAATATTTACGACTCCAAAATTAACGCTGTTAAACTACGTCGTCAAGTAGGAATGGTTTTTCAAAGACCAAACCCTTTTCCCAAATCAATCTATGAAAATATTGCCTTTGGCCCCCGTGCGAACGGCTATAAAGGGAATATTGATGAATTAGTTGAAAATTCCCTCAAACGCGCCGCTATTTGGGATGAAGTCAAAGACAAACTCAAAGAGAAAGGTACTGCATTATCTGGCGGACAACAACAACGACTCTGCATTGCTAGAGCGATCGCCATGAAACCAGATGTATTATTAATGGATGAACCCTGTTCTGCACTAGACCCTATTTCCACACGTCAAGTAGAAGAACTCTGCCTAGAACTCAAGGAGCAATACACCATAATCATGGTGACACATAATATGCAGCAAGCCTCTAGAGTGGCAGATTGGACAGCCTTCTTCAATACAGAAATCGATGCCGATGGTAAACGTCGCGGTAAATTAGTAGAATTTAGCCCCACTGCACAAATGTTCAACTCTCCTAACACTCAAGAAGCACAAGAATATATCAGTGGACGCTTCGGTTAAATTCTACCAATATCAGGACTGATGCACAAGACTCTCTACTTTGGGAGGTTATAGGGGTATAGGGGTGTAAGGGTTTTAAGAACCTATACCCCTACCAAAACCCTTGATTTTCGGTTTTCATGCGTCAGTCCTACAGCCTTTTTCAGTTGAGAGCAGTACACTTTGCAAAGGAACAGAGGCGCTTAGACTAGGGGTTAGAGGCTAGATGAATGTACCTCATCAAGGTGAAAAGTGCTGTACTTATTTTTCCCCATATTCCATACCATTAGCCTCGGCGTAGCGGTGCATAAAGCGCATAAAGCGCTCCCAGTGATCATCACGTTCCACCTCAAATTTGCACTCTACACCCTGCAATTCATCACCTTCGTCTCCGCCAAAAATGAATCTGGTAGAAGAAGGTGTAACATTTATTTCCCCTTCTTCGTCAGTTAGCAGCAGTGAATTTAATGATTGTTTGGTAAAACTGTTGAATCCTTCTATGGCTTTGAGTTGGGCGAACTTCATCATGACGATGCGTTTACCTGTCCTCACCTCTCGCCGCAAACTTACATTACTTAGTTCTTCATAAATTCCTGCGAAAAACTGAATTGAGGGGCTAGTAGCTGTCATAAAGTTATTAGTCATTGGTCATTAGTCATTAGTCCATAGTCAACAGTCCATAGTCAACAGTCAACAGTCAACAGTCTATAGTGAGATAGTGCGTTTCTGAGCCTTTCTCTTTTCCCAGTCCCCAGTCCCCAGTCCCCAGTCCCCAGCGATGCACTGAGCGCAGTCGTACCACTCCGTGGAAGCAAGCTACGCGGAGCGTCCCGGAGGGAAGTGTCCCCAGTCCCCAAATTATCTTGGTGGGTAATATTGGGGATTCATCACTGGAGGTGTATAACCGCCGATATTGTTGGAGACAGGAGGCGCTATAGCTGGATTTATGGGTGTGTTTGGGACAGGAGAATTTACGGTTGGCGATGGATAACCAGTTGGCGGTAAATTACTGGTGGTGTTGCTCGGTGTCGGCTGACTCTGAGTAAACTGTTGGTAAGCAGCACGGGAAATTGAACTGATGAGTTTTTCGGCGCGTGGGTCATTGTTGGGGCGTTGTACCATGACAGCGACTACATAACGCTTCCCGGTGGGAGTATCAATTAAACCTGCATCTGCCAACATAGTACCAATATCGCCAGTTTTGTGGTATACTCTAGCGCCTGTACCTAAGCCGGAAGGTAGGAGATGATCGCGCTCTGTCTGACGCATAATATCCAGAATTTGATCGCGCGATCGCATACTTACCAGATTCCCCTGACTCACCATTGCCATCAGATTGCCCAATTCTTTGGGGCTGGTGGTGTTTGTCCCTTGTAAATCCGGCAATTGATTGCGAATAACTGTACTGGTTAATCCCCAACTGCGAAAACGCTCATTGAGTGCTTCCATACCTCCGAGTCGGGCAATCAGCATATTAGTGGCTGTGTTATCGCTAATAGTAATCATTTTCGTGGCGACTTCTAAAGCAGCATACTGAGTGCCGACTTTTTTGTATTGAAAATTCCCTGAACCTCCAGCTATCATCTCCTGCTGCATCGTCAGCATTTCATCCAAGCGAATCTTGCCTGCATCGACATCTTGAAAGAAAGCAACCAGAATCGGGATTTTAATTGTGCTAGCGGCTGGCGAACTGCTACCTGCATTCACATCTACATAACCACCAGTCTCTAAATCTACCAAGAAGACTCCGGGGGTGAGGTTGGGATTGGCAGTAGCCAATTCTTGCACAGTATTTTTGAGAGAGGTAATTTCCTGAGTTAAGAATAAACCTGCTGCTTGATTAGGAGTAGGTTTTGCTTGAGTCGGTGCTGTATTGTTAGGGTTGGATGTAGTAGAAGTGGGAGCCATGCGATTTGCGGGGTCTAACACCGACAAAACTGTACCGACGATCGCACCAACACCAACACCAATAATTAATAACCTAATACCATACAAAATCGCTCTCGCCATTGGTTTTAACCGCGTCTTGCGTGATACTCGTCTACCGAATTGGGGCGACATCGGCTGCTTGGTCACTCTTACTGTTCTAAGTTTTACATTATTAGGATTGTAAGGGGGAATCTGACCTTTAGCGGGCATGGGTTTGACTGCACTTGGCATTACCAAGCCCTGCCTTGGTTTGCGCCCAGCCACAACAGGCGCAGGCACAAAATTAGGAGAACGCGCTATTAATGCCGCTCCCGTAGCCCCACGCTGTTGATTTGGTAGTTTCGCCTTTTTCGGTTCTGGCTTCTGCACCTTACGCGATCGCTGGCGGCGATTGGTGGGTTGTCGCCGCGAGAAATCTCTTAGTTTGTCACCTGACTCTGACACTGCCACTCCTTGTGACTCACTCGAATTGTTTCTTGCTGACTCCCGATCCAAAACTCACGCACCTAGGCGGCTTGAACTGGGAATTAGAGGCTGGGCATTGGGGATTGGGAATTGGGGAGCCAGTCGCGTGCGGAGGTTTCCTCCGTTGAGCGAACTGGCGTGATTGGGGATTGGGAAACAAGCATTTTATACTTTGATTTTGGACTGTTTCAGTAGAATCATAAACCGACCTCTTCCTAGTCTCTAGTCCCCAATTCCTAAATACTATTATTTTTGTGTATAGTTTAAGCCATATTCAATATTTTGGGGCTTATTTGCGTAAATTCTAGATAATGGATTATACCAAATTGAGAAATGATGTCTCTGGGCATAATTACTAATTACAAGTCACGCTGGTGATTAATTGCCCATTCTACCTGTCGGAGAATCCCGCGCAGCATAGCTACTTCGTGAGTTTGCAGATAAGCACGATTATATAGTTGACGAAATTTCTCCATTCGGCTGGTTGCTGTGTGGGGGTATAAATAGCCAATTTCTAGTAGTAAAGCTTCTAATTGCTGATAAAATTCTTCTATTAGTTCTATAGGCGCAAATTCTTGTTTACAGGTGGTTTGAGGTTCAGTTGGTGCAGTGCTTTGTGCCAGTTCATAGCAACAAATACCTACAGCACTAGCCAAATTTAAAGATAGATAATCGGGACTAGTAGGAATACGGATAAATCTTTGAGCGTAGTTTAATTCTTCATTGCTTAAGCCCCTGTCTTCCCTACCAAAAATCAGTGCTGAGGGTTGACCGATTTCTTCTAATAACCAAGGTAGGGCGATTCTGGGATGTTCTAGGGGTAAATCCCCATCACTAGCACGTCCTGTAGTGGCGATCGCCCGGACACATCCATGTAAAGCTGCTGGTAAACTTGGCACTGTGACGGCAGACTCTAATATTTCTTTAGCATGGACTGCCATTCTCATCGCTTCTTGTGACAGTGGATCACACTGCGGATTAACTAATACTAGCTGTGCCAATCCAAAATTTTTCATCACTCTGGCGATCGCACCTACATTTAATGGCCCGGCTGGTTCCACCAACACAATTCTCACACCAGCCAATCCCATCTTTCACCCCCACGCTGACATCGAAAACACTTGTTCAATATAGCAGTCCAAGTTCGTAGTGAGGACTTTAGTCCTCAAAAAAGTCAAACTTATGACGGGCGACAGAAATTAACCTAAAAACCTACACTAATATCAGGGACTGGGCAGTGAGGGGAGATGAGGAAGTGGGGGAAGATGGGGAGAACAACTGATAACTGATAACTGATAACTGATAACTGATAACTGTCAACTGTCAACTGCCTCCCATATTTCGGCTTTGGTTGTTAATTAGATACAATTTATGGACTAAAATTAAGTGAGTACAGCCACTATCATCAGATAATCTTTTCATAAGGTATTGTGCATCTTGCTCTTGGTCTTCTCTGGTTTAAATTAGATTGCCTGAAAACATTAATATTCTTTTAGCTGAGAAGTTTAGTTATGACTCAGAGTGAAAACAACGGCCAATTAGATGCCCTGGAAGCTTCCTCACATTCAGGTTCACGTTACTGGGGTAATGTGGAAGTAATAGAAGAGGGAGAAACTTATAGAATTAGTCGCGTTGAAATCAAACCCAGACACGGCATTAAACCCCAAATTCACTATCACCGGAATGAGCATTGGGTGGTAGTTTCTGGTGTGGCTAAGGTGACTTGCGGCGAAGAGGAAATTCTGCTAGGTCGTAATCAATCAACCTATGTTCCCGCAGCAACCCTACACAAAGTAGAAAATCCAGGGTCTATCCCATTAGTAATTCTGGAAATTCAAAATGGGGAATATTTGGGCGAGGATGATACAGAACGTCCTTATGACTTAAATTTGGTCAAGCCTGCGGGGGAGAGTAAGTAGAGGGACTGGGTACTGGGGAGATGGGGGAGATGGGGGAGCAGGGGAGCAGGGGAGCAGAGGAGCAGGGGAGCAGGGGAGCAGGCGAGAATAAAAACTGCCAACTGTCACCTGTCACCTGCCAACTGTCAACTGTTAACTGATTAAAACCAGCCCTCTTGTTCTAAGGTTTCAATCAATTGCAAGCCACGGGGGTCGCCTACGGCTAATAGTGAGGCTTTAGCGTCTTCGCGCACGCCTAAGTCTTTGTCTTCGGCAAAAGCCTGGATTAGGGCATCGATCGCTGTGGCATAAACTATGTTAGAAGGCAGTTCTTTACACAATTGTCCTATTGCCCAGGCGCTGTTACTCCGCACGGCTGCTACTGTATCTTGCACTAGGGCTTCAATCAGTGGTGGCATTGCGCCAACAATAGCTTCATAGCCAACTCCTGCCATTTGGGCTAGGGCGCTGGCAGACCAAAGGCGCACGGCGGAAATATCGGTTCTTAAGGCATCGGCTAAGGGTGCTAGACAACGGCGATCGCGGCAATTACCCAAAGCCCACACCACGCCTTTCCTGACATAGCCATTCCAATCTTGATATAGTTGGGCAATTAGCGGTTCAACTGCATCGGCACTAGGGTTACGCCCAATACCATAGGATGCACTGACGCGCACCAAAGGACAGTTATCACTCAACAGGCGAATTAAAAGCGGGGTAGCTCGTGGGTCTTCAATATCACAAAAAGCACGGGCTGCTAGCATCCTTTGTTGTGGTTGGGGATTTTCTAGGAGCGCTAGCATTTCATCTGGGTCAGGCTTTGGTATTTCTGACTCAGCCGTGATGGGTTCTATTTTATCTAAGGGGCTTTCTAACTCCTCCTCGATATCGAGTAGGGTTAGGTCTTCTTCGTCATACATATTTATCTTGCACGCGCAAGTGAGGTTTGGAGAAACCCCCCGTGCTAATTATTTAAAGCTTTATTTTTATTGGTTAGATCATTGTACACTTTCTGATCCATCTCATACGCGATGAATTGAAAATTGACTGGAAACAGCAATGACTGCTAATTTCCACGGATAAATTATAAGTATACATTATATTTTTTTATTAAAATTAATACGTAATTTTAATAAAATATACATTCCTTAACCAAATTTTAAAATAAAAGACTATGTTCTCAGTGTACAAACTGCATTAGTATTTTTACTAAACTCATTACATTCAAAAAGCAAATGAGATTTCACAAAATATTATTCCCTACTGGACTAGCGCTGAGTAGTGTCTTAGCCGTTTCTCACTCTGCCCAAGCGGCCAGCTTCACAACTAACTTTACCCCAAACCCTGCTGATCCTAAGAAGGACATTTTCTTGGAGTCTATTACGCAGAATGGAGTCAGGTTGACCAATTTTAACTACGTCAATGGGGCTAACAT
This sequence comes from Leptolyngbyaceae cyanobacterium, assembly GCA_036704005.1. GTDB lineage: Bacteria > Cyanobacteriota > Cyanobacteriia > Cyanobacteriales > Nostocaceae > Trichormus. The sequence continues at coordinate 45,892 of DATNQO010000153.1, forward strand.
AGTCAGGAATAGAGGCATCACTAATAGGTCTCTTGGTGGAGCTAGTACCGATAGAGGCGATCAAGCTACAAACCCTGGTGGTCTTTCTCCAAAGGAAAATTTAGTAGCTGGAAACGCTGCTGATGGGAAAGCAGTTGCCACATACTTAGGTAACAACAACTTAAACAATATTATTGACACTGAAGACGATGGTTTCTTTACGCTTGATCTAACATTTACAGACCAAATTTTAGCCAACTCTAATGGGACAGATAGCCTATTCTTTTGGGAACGCGGTAGTAATGCCGATCTCGTAGTTCAAGCACTGGATAATAGTGGCAATCTTATCGGTCGTAGTTTTAGAATAACCCGTAACCGATGGACTTCTGCTGGCTTCAGCATCGATACGACAGAAACAACTGGCGCTCAACCTGTAGGCTCTTATGGGGTAAGTTTTGCCAATTTAGGATTGAATAGCAGTTCAGTTATTAGCGGTATTAGATTAATATCTGAAAATAACTTTGCAGGCCCTGATTTCAAAGTGATTGCTGCTAGTGCTGCTGTATCTGAACCTGCTACTATTCTAGGCTTAGGTTCAATAGCCGCACTTGCTTTAGTGCGCCGTCGTCAAATCAGAAAAAGTTCTCTTTGGAAATCATCTTTTTAGTGATTGCCAATAGCATATTACGGCTTATGTGAGTTGGAGACTGAAGTACAACAGTCTCGTCGATCAGATTTGAAACAGACAGGTAAATCGAAGATCCAAACCTTTGATATTGTTGGGCAATTTTTAACTCACACAAGGCGTATATAATTAGGGCTTACGCATGAAGATGAAAAATTAAGGATTTTGGCAGGGGTATAGGCGTATCATTCGTATAGGCTTTCAAAGCCTTACTCTCTATACACTTATACCCCTACACCCAGTCTTAACAGACAATCTTGGTGTGTAAGTCCTGATGATTTTCAATCACCACTAATAGGCTTGACCATCCAGAGAGACTGAGTTTGATAACCTAAGTGATTATATAAATTTAAAGCGATCGCGTTGGATTGAAATACCTGTAATCCAATTTGCCGATCGCCTCTTTTTTTTGCCCAATTTTCTGCACAGTCCATCAAGGCTGTCGCAATACCACGCCGTCGATGTTCGGGTACGACATATAGTAGAAAAATATGCGCGTGGCGATCGCCTTTGATTTGGTCTATGGCGTTTCCCATCCATAGACAGGCTACGGGAGATGAGGGGGATGAGGGGGATGAGGGGGAAAAAGAAGCAGGG
>DATNQO010000154.1:0-130000 GCA_036704005.1 Leptolyngbyaceae cyanobacterium
GCTTTGGATCAATGATTCAAATAATTTCAGTTCTTCGGCTATCTCTCCCACGCCAATTTTCCATTTAAACGTGCGATATCCCTCTTCCCACAAGCTGCGCCATTGATGTAATGCTGCTTCCCCTGCTGGTAGTAAGGCGCTGTAGGTAAGGGGAGGTGGGGGAGATGAGGGAGATGAGGGGGATGAGGGAGATGAGGGAGAAGTTTTAGCTTTTATCACTTCCCAGTCCCCAGTCCCCAGTCCCCAGTCCCCAGTCCCCAGTCCCTCCAACGCCGACTCAAAGCCAAATTGACAAGCTGGTAGATGATCGGGAATTGAGTAAATGATTTCTTGGGTAATTTCTTTTGGTAGTTGGCGACAAAAATCTAAGGCTTGTTCTAAAGTCTCAGAACCAAACCAGCTAATAGGCGCAATTTCTCCCCAACCAACTTTACCGTTGTTATCTGTAAGACGGAGAATAATCGCCTCGCGGACTTCCCAGATACCATGACTAGTAACTAGCGATCGCAAGAATTTTCTAGCTATAGGACGAAATTCAAGTTGATAACGCATGGGTTGGGGACTGGGGATTGGGTACTGGGGATTGGGGACTGGGGAAGAAGAGAGATAAAATTTCCCCTTTCCCCCTTCCCCTTTCTCTAAACTCAGCACTCTTAAACTCCCGCAATGACAAACCCCAAACCTAGCAGTAAGCAACACCAGAAATGTATGGCTACGGCGATGAATTTACAGTTGCTGACTTTTTCTGGCTGGTTGTGGTTGTGCTGGACATGGCGACATAATTTGAAGGCGTAGGGGAGACTTAGCCAACTCAACAATGTCCATATAGGGAAAAATCCTAATAGCACAAATAGTAAGGTTAAGGGGTAAATGCTGGCTGTAAACCAAGTGAGGACTTTTGCACCTTTGGCTGTACCTAAGCGGACGATGGGCGATCGCTTCCCGGCTGCAATATCATCTTTAACTTGGTGGAAGTGTGAGCAAAATAAAATTAGGCTGGTGACGATTCCGACAATGACTGAGGCTGCTAAACTCGATATTGACCAGGTTGGGGTCTGGCTGTAATATCCTGCTGATACGGCTAAAGGGCCGAAGGCAAAGAAGCAAATAATTTCCCCCAAACCTTGATATCCTAGCCGAAAGGGAGGGCCTTGGTACATATAGCCCAAAGCACAAGACAGCAAGATTATGATGATAACTGTCGGGTCATTTTGCCAAGTGGCGATCGCTAAAATTCCCAGCAGCCCAGCAATTAAACACAAGTTTCCTAGCCAAAATACCAGGGTCTTCTTGCCTGTTAAATTCACCAGGGAATGATGTTTATTGATATCAATTCCTGTTTCCGCATCGAATACATCATTACTGATATTTTCCCAAGCCAAAATTAAAATTGCTGCTGCTAGAAAAGTAGCAAATATTGTTAAATTAAATACTCTTTTCTCGGTGAAAGCAACTGCACTTCCTACCCAAATGGGCATGATGGCAACACTATACATGGGCGGCTTAATTGCTGCCATCCATAATTTACTTTTGGGACGGGAAATTTGCTTTGTAGTCATTAGTCTTGGTAAAGATTTAAAATGGCAATTAAATAAAAGACTTTAATCAGATTTTAACTATTCAGATTTAAGGCAAATGTGGTTTTTATTGCTGTTTCAATACCTAACCCCCTTCTAGCTATTTTTACACTTTCTGTTGGTTGCACACAACTAGCTGCGACTTGTGAGAATTTAAAAACACCGTCAACAACAAAAAGCATACTCTGGTGAAATCGTGACTGAATATGTTACCTGTAGAAATACGACCATGATTAATTACACTTTGGAAGATAACTTAAAAAAAATTTACTATTCTTAGACCATGACAGTTTCACCATGTCGTCGTAACTCCTTTGTTGAAGACAAAGACCTATATAAATTTTTGTTAAATGTTCAAAAAAATTGCCTAAAAAATGGTTTGAGGCAGATTGTGAGTATCTCCCTAAAAATTGATTGGGTTGATCCTTTAGTCGCATTAGATAAATTAGCGCAAGCAAATGCAATAAATTTTTACTTTGAGAACAGAGACAAAGGGGAAGCGATCGCCGGGATTGATGCCGTCACAAAATTAGAAATTAATGGAGAAGAACGTTTTATTCAAGCAGAGTATTTTATTAAGTCAAATTTAAAAAATATAATCAGTTTTGGTAACAATAACCAAGCTTTTACCGGGCCGCATTTTTTTTGTTACTTTAGCTTCTTCTCAGAAAATAACCAAATAGACTATCCATTTCCTTCAGCCACTGTTTTCTTACCACGTTGGCAAATATCTGTAAAAAATCAGTGCTGTACATTGGTGATGAATACAGTCATTAACTCTACTGTTAACATCCAAAGTTTATTACAAAACTTACGAAACAAATTAGAATTTATCAGTTCTTTAGAGCCTTATTCTTCTAATATTGATTATTTGCCTGCTAACCTGAGTAGAAAATTTGTGGTTCATGGAGAAAGATATAAAAGCTCAGTAGCATCTGCATTAGAAAAAATCCAATCTAGTGAATTAAATAAGGTAGTGCTGGCAGATATATTAGATGTGAAGTCAAATCAGCACTTTAACTTATTTCATTCATTAAACAATCTGCGAAAAATTCATCCTAACTGTTACATATTCGCCACCAGCAACGGCAAGGGACAAAACTTTATTGGTGCTAGTCCAGAAAGGTTAATTACTATTCATAATCAACAGCTAATTACTGATGCGTTGGCGGGTTCTGCACCGCGAGGAAAAACACCTGCTGAAGATGCGGCTAATGCAGATCGCTTACTCAACAGCGACAAAGAAAGACATGAACATCTATTAGTGATGGACTTCATTACTCAACGCCTCACCCAGCTAGGTTTGTTACCCCAGGTATTACCGCCACGTTTGCGACAATTATCGAACATTCAACATCTGTGGACACCAATTAATGCGATCGTACCAGCCAATGTCCACCCATTAAAAATTGTCGCCCAACTGCACCCGACACCAGCCGTAGCAGGTGCAGCTAGAGATATCGCTTGTGAGGAAATTCGCCGCCATGAAACCTTTGAAAGAGGTTTATATGCTGCGCCTCTAGGTTGGATAGATTCTCAAGGTAACTGTGAATTTATTGTCGGGATTCGTTCAGCGCTGATAGATGGCGATCGCGCTAGACTTTACGCAGGCGCAGGTATAGTCGCCGGCTCCGACCCTGATCGGGAATTTGCCGAAGTGCAACTCAAACTCCAAGCCCTACTCAAAGCATTAGTATAAACTCTGTGTCTCTGTGTCTCTGTGGTGAAAAAACACAGAGACACGAAGACACAGAGAAAATGCTACCACTTATATTTAATCCAGTCGTAAATCTTTAGATATTCCGCCCCTGGATGATTCCATGAGTAGTCATAGTTCATTCCCTGAAGCGCCAATTGTTGGAACTCTTCAGGTGACTTGTACCACAAATCAATTGCCCGATCCATTGCGGATTCTAAAGCTGGTTTATCAGATTGATAAAATACGTAACCATTGCGTTCTTCTGGTGGTAAATTTTGGTCGTAATCTCGATCAAATACTGTGTTTACTAGCCCACCAACACCGCGCACAATGGGGACAGTACCGTATTTCAAACCAATCATTTGTGTTAAACCACAGGGTTCATAATTGCTAGGAACAACAATCATATCAGCCCCGGCATAAATTAAGTGGGATAATTCTTCATTAAATCCCAATTCTAAATGCACATCTGGGTTGTTATGTAAAAATCCTTTTTCATGTTGAAAATGGGCGTTAATTCCTGCTTCTGTTGCCGAACCTAGTAATATAAACTGTGCGCCTTTATTCAAAGCATGATAAATGGCATGATGGACAAGATGCACACCTTTTTGAGCATCTAAACGCCCAATGTAAGCAATGATTGGTTTATCAGTCGCTTGGAGTGATAAGCGATCGCGTAAAGCTTTTTTGTTATATTGTTTCTGTTCAAAATCTTCTTGGCTGTAGTTATGGGGGATGTAACGGTCAATTTCTGGATTCCAAAAATCGTAATCAATACCGTTGAGAACCCCTTTAAATTTATCCCGGTGCAGATACAAAGTATGACCTAAACCACAACCAACATCTGTATATTGTGCCTCTGCGGCGTGGTTGGGTGAAACTGTCGTCACCGCATTAGCATAAACAATTCCCCCTTTCATGTAGTTAATGGCAAAGGGGTTAAAGTTATCCTTGAGTTTGTCGTCTTGGAAGTAGTATTCTGCTCGATTTAAGCCTGTCGCCCAGAGAGTTTTTACACCACCAATTCCTTGATGTTTAAAATTGTGGATGGTGTAGCAAACCCTTTGCGTACCCATGCCATGATATTTATAAATCTCATAAAGCATGACAGGAACTAAGCCTGTTTGCCAATCATGACAATGGATAATGTCAGGGCGTTTGTTGCTTTGATGGAGAAATTCTAAAGCGGCTTTGCTAAAAAAAGCAAAGCGCATATCATCATCATCACAACCGTAATAGCAGCCGCGATTAAAGAAATTGTCCTGAGAATGGGGTTCAATGAAGAAACACACCCGCCCATGTACCCAACCGCAATACACAGTACAGTGAATTGCTGCACCAAACCAGGGAACCCACAGGTTTAAGTAAGCCTCATGCAGCCCCCAAATATGGTCGTAGCGCATACAATCATACTTGGGCAAAATTAGCTCGACGCAGTTACCCCGTATTTCTAATTCCCGACTCAATCCGTAAACGACATCCCCTAAACCCCCTGCTTTGATTACAGGAGCGCATTCCGAGGCAATCTGTACAATGTACATCCGTAGCCCTCGCTTCACAAAACTTTATGTCTACTATATTAATGGGTACAGGAAATATGTACTCATTGACAAGCGACTAAGGGAATGTATTGGGAAGGGTGTGAGGGTGTAGGGTGTAAGGGAAGAATTTAACTTTTAGTATTACCCCTATACCCCTATATTTTGGCAAAATCTTCTAGGGGTGCGATCGCATATTTCCCTGTTTCATCCCGACTCACCAAGCCTAAAGCCAGCAAATCTCTATCAATAAATAACTTTGTCGCCTTACCGCCTGCGTCGATTTTGGCGTTAATTAACTGCATAGCATAGCAAATGGTATCGTAAACCCGTTGAGGATTTATCGCTGTGGTAATAGGCTGATATCTACCTACAGACTCACACAACCGATATACCCCATGTGTAGGCGACTGGGGATAACCGTAGTGTTTAACAGCACGTTCTAAAAAGTATCCACCCGTGATAGGTTTTTCGCCAGAAGGACGCACACAAGTATAGCTACAATTACCGGGTGTATCCGCCGCCAAACTCCCAGGCATAAATCGCAGAATATTAAAGTTGAGAAAATCTGGGTTACATTCTTCTAAACCAAACTGAATCGCACTTAAATCATCTTCTAATGTTGTTGGTTCATAACCAATAATTTCCGTTTTATCTGCATTTAATTTTGCTTTTGGTAAACCTAAAATTAAAAAATAACTACTAGGTAATCCGGCTTTATCCATATCTTGAAATACTTGTTTAATTTTTGCTGGATAATCAAAGGCTTGCTTAATTTGACTAGAAACAGAACCATTAAATTTATAATTAGCTAAGGAAACTTCTGGCAGAGTATGTTCAACACCAAAGAACATATATACACAGTTATGCTTGACTAAATAGCACATTTGCTCATAATCAATTTTGTCTATCCTCGTATTTGAACCCCAAACAAAACCTTCTTCTTTGAGAATTTCCGCCTCTCGTTTAGCTGCTGTGGGGTGGGAGGTAAAAGTATCAACATCAAGATAAATTGCTTCATAACCACGCTGTTTTAATTTCCGTAACTGCCGACGCAATGAAGCTTCACTTAATCTGACGACGTGATTACTTTCCTGACTTTTATTACAGAAACCACATCCCCAAGGACAACCTCTTTGGGTAAAAATTTGGGCTGTTTTTAATTGTCTACCATCTTTAGTTTTAAAGATATCCATATTATGAACTTTGGGAATGTGTTTCATGCCAAAGTTCTGGTCTATATCATCAAAATTAGTAACTCTCGGAGCAGTTGAACGGTGAAAGTTAACAAGCTTGTGATTATCAGCAGTCCCACGATAAAATTGTTGATTGCTATTGATGAAACACAGTCCCGGTAAGTGTTTCATATTTTCATAAAAAGTGCCTTTGGCAACTGCATCAGCAATTTCTACAATTGATTTTTCCCCTTCTCCGTCACAAAATGCCGTAATCCAAGGAGTAATCTGAGCAATATCTGCAACGCTTTTGGTTGCATAACCCCCAACTAAAATTGGTACATTTTGTCTACCAGATTTCTTCAGTGTGTCAGATATTTGTTTGCTATGTTCGTCAATTTCCTGCCATTGGGTAGTTAAACAACCCGCAAAAATGACTAAGTCAGCATTTCTAACTTCATATAGAACATTATCAATAGACAAATCATCACGTTCTAAATCTAATTGCACAACTCTACTAAATCCAGCATTAACTAAACTAGAAGCTAAAACTGGTAAAGCTTTATTTGCGCCATTAAATGTTCTATGTTTAATATATTCACCAATTAAAACTATTTTGATAGAATGATAAGATTCTTCCCAAGGTTGTTTTAATGATAATGGTATTGGTAAAGGGTCTTTTGTTTTTATCATATTTTCCACGAAATTAAATAATTGAATCAGTTTGTTATTGGAAAAATTAGGATTTAAAAACACTTAGTTAACCCACCTTGATAATTTTTATCGCTGGTGATGCACCTGTATTCAAGAAAAGGCACAAAGACAGAAGATTAATTTAATATTGAACAAATAAACAGGAATATTCACTTATACTCATATATCTATAGAGATATTTGAAACCCGGAATTTATCCATTTATGTATAAAAAAATCAAATCGCCATTTCCAGAAAACGGCGATCTGATTTTTCACCAACTCAAGTTTTTTCCACTGCGCCTAACATTTTTAATGAGGCTTTCTCAGCATCAGTGACACCTGTGATACCAGTGATGTCCATATTTTCATATAAGCGGGGGGATTTTAGCGATCGCGATCGGCTAAAATTCTGCATATCCCACAGTAAAATCATTTCGTCTTCGCTACCGCTAGCAAGTAACTTGCCATCAGGACTAAATGCTACAGTGTGAATTGCGGCTGTATGTCCATGCTGGAGGGTAGTAATACATTTACCTGTGCTAACTTCCCACAACTTCACGGTAGTATCCGCGCTACCACTAGCTAAAATCTGCCCATTGGGACTAAAGGCGACTGAGTGAACCTGTTGACTATGTTCTGCTAAGGTGTGGACACAGGTAAATGTATCAAGATTCCATAACTTAATTGTTTGGTCTTCGCTACCGCTAGCCAGTAATTTCCCATCAGGACTAAATGCTACCGACCAAATCATATCCTGATGTTCTGTCAAGATTTGCCGACATTTACCGCTAGCAACATCCCAAATTCTAATTTCACTGTCCGCGCTACCACTAGCTAGAGTACGTCCATCAGGGCTAAAAGCCACTGTCCAAACCCAATGGCTATGTCCTTCTAGTTTGTGGAGACATTCACCTTTAGTAATGTTCCACAAGCGAATAGTCCGGTCTTCGCTACTGCTGGCTAGGGTTTTCTTGTCTGGGCTAAAAACCACCGTCCACACCCAATTACTATGTCCTGGGATGGTGCGAATAAGTTTAGTACGCCCAATGTCTGTGATGTGCCAAAGTTTAATGGTATTATCCGCGCTACCACTGGCTAGTATTTTGCCATCGGGATGAAAGGCGACAGAACGAATGCGTCCTTGATGTGCGCGTATAGGGTAACAGGTTTCACTTTTATTGCTTAAGTCCCATAGTGCAATATTGTGGTCATCCCGACCACTGGCGAGAATGCGGCTATCTGGACTAAAGGCGACAGAATAGACACCACGGGTATAACCTTGGAGAACGTTTAAGGGTTTACCTGTGGCTACATCCCAAAGTCTAGCTGTCTGGTCATCGCTACAGCTAACTAATGTCTGTCCGTCGGGACTGAATGCGATCGCCCAAACTTGGCTAAAATGTCCTTCTAAAGTATTCAGACATTTACCCTCGGCAATATCCCAAAGCTTAATTGTTCTGTCTTCACCACAACTAGCCAAGGTTTTACCATCGGGACTAAAGCGCACAGAATAGATTTTTTTTGTCTGTCCTGTCAAAATTTGCTGACATTTACCTGTGTTCACATCCCACAGCCTGACAGTGCTATCTTCGCTACTACTAGCTAAGGTTTGCCCATCAGGACTAAAGCTGACAGAATAAACTTCTTGACTGTGACCTTTGAAAGTTTTCCTGCATTTACCCGTAGACACATCCCACAGCTTGATGCTGCTATCAGCGCTGCTACTGGCGAGTAGTAAAGATTTACCATCACCTGTAGATGGTTGGAAAGTGACTGACCACACCCAGTCTTGATGACCAAACAGGGTATTTTGACAAGTTTTTGTCGCCATATCCCACAGCTTGATAGTTTCGTCTTCACCCGCACTCGCTAAAATCTTGCCATCAGGACTGAAAGCGACAGAATAAACTTTATTGGTGTGGTCTTCCAGTGTTTTTAAACACTCTCCTGTGTCTACATCCCAGAGTCTAATTGTGTAATCAGCACTACCACTAGCTAAAATTTTTCCATCTGGACTGAAGGCAAATGTCCACACCCAGGCGGTATGACCTTGATAAATACGCAGTTGTTTATTATCAGCAGTTCGCCACAGACGAATTTCTCCATTTATCAAACCCGTAGCGAAGTAGCGACCATTAGGGCTGAATCTGACTGATACTACACTAGACATGGTTTCTGTAAATATAGAACCACTCAAGTCAGCATTGGCAAAGATAGTTTCTCGTAATTTGACATTTTGAAAATAAGCTTGCCAGATAGTTAAACCGGAGAAATCACGCCCGCTTAAATCAACTGAGGTATTATGTGAGGATTTACTAATTTGTAGTTGCCGTAAAAGATTAATCAAATTACCAGCAGCATAACCCTTTTTAGGCAGGGGTTCTTTCTGTAAATTCTTGAGTATTTGCACTAGATGAATTTCTAGTTCACTACCCAAATTACTCAATAACTTCTGCTTGATTGGTTCTAATATCAATCTTTGTTGCGTTTGCCGGATATCATCACGCGATCGCGCCTTCATCAAAGGGTAGGTATTGATAAAATCAAGTTGACGATTCTGACCGATTTCCTCAGCCGCTTGTGCAATTATGCGTTCATTGACATATTCCATGACCACATATTGCAAGCCAAATTTACTAACAACAGCTTCCTTCTCTACTAAGGAACGTCGTAACAAAGATTCAAGGACTTCTAAAATTTTGATATCCGATTCTGTTGATGTTAAGTCATCCTTAAGTTGCTGAAAATAAATATAATCACGATTGATAGCCAGCCAGAACATTACTTGCTTTTCTAGTTCCGACAAGCGGTTAAACTGTTGTTCCAGCAAGATGCGAATATCACCATAAACAGCACTATCCTGGTCAATCTGGTTTAAAAACTCTTGGACTTTATTGTTAAAAATGTCATAAATTGTGGTAGCAACTATTTTTAGAGCTAAAGGATTACCTGAATATTTTTTAACTAATTGCTCTAACTCAGCATCGGTACAATTACATCCCTTATCCGCTAAAATTTCTTTAGCTGCTGCTAAATGCAAACTGGAAAGCTGTAACACTTTCACAGGGAGTTTTTTACCTTCTAAAGCTGCGACTTCCTTGGGTTTCTCTCTGCTAGTTAATAGTAAACAACTATTATGAGCAGCTTCTGCTACTTTTTTAAACAAGTAACCGTAGTTCTTGTATTCGGGTTGATATTCACCCGCCCATTCTTGATTTTTACCCTCACCACTACGCAGGATTGATTCCACATTATCTAAAATAATTAAGCATCGGTGCTGCCTGAAAATTTCTATCAGCCGTAGGATTTTGTTATTTTCACTATCTGTTAAGTAATCTTGATTGTCATGTGGTAAAAATTGCAAAATTTGCGTCAGAATATCATCTAATTTTGGAGCATTACGCAGCGATCGCCAAATTAAATAGTCAAATTTTGGCTGTAGCCTCTTCGCCACCATCGCCGCTAATACAGTTTTCCCAATTCCCCCCATCCCCAACACAGCAACTAACCGACAAGGGTTATCACCAGTTATCCATTCCTCCACCTCCAAACGTTCTTCTTCCCTTCCCCGAAACCCCTCTACATCAACAGCTTCTCCCCAGTCTTGTTGAGATAAGGGGTAATTTTCCAGCACAGAGTAATATTCCTGAGACAGTTTTTCCCTCAGTTCATTAATCTTCTTGTTATAACTACCTGTTATACCTAACTTGCGATAAATTTCACCTAATCTTTTTCTCACGGCAGGTTGAGAAATATTAAGCTTATCAGCAATTTCTGCACCAGAATGATTATGCAACGCCAATAGTAAAGCATCTAATTCTGTTTGCGTCACCCCATACTTGCTGACTACATCGGCGATGAAATCTTCTGGAAGCTGAAACCTCTCAGCAGCACTCATCATTTCATTCTTAGCTCCATGCAATATCTTTATTTATCAATATGTGAGATATTTTTTATATCACGGTCAAGCAGTTTGGAAAAGGGTATATATACACATTTAGCAAAAACTACACAGTTGCACTAATTAAGTTTTATCTTCCGTAAGAATAAAAAACTGTCAAAAGTCATAATTACAGCATTAGCCACATGGGTTAGGACATAGGTAAACCATAAAACCTTGATATTAAGCAGATTAAGCGCCTGTTACCCGCCCCCTGTCACCTGTACCCCCCATATCCAACATTTACAAAAAGATGCTATTAAGCACTTGCGCTTTTCCTATATTTAGATTATACATAGTTGTAAGATATGTGAGATAAGGCGGTATATGTAAAGATTGGCAGTCAACCTCACGGAGTATCTGTATATGGATCTATTCTTCTCAGACTTTATTAAGGGGAGTAACTCTATCACCATGCAATTGAGGATAGAGGAGAAACCCTGGAAAGCCCTACCCACCAATAAACCAGAAAATGGAGGCAATCAAAAACTTTCTCTACCATGTTACACAGTTGAGCTACCGCCAGTGTTTTCTCACATGAGTTTTTTATTGATTGAAACTCTATCAGCTACTCGACATGGAGAGTTTTTTACTCGTAGCAAACAGGCTAAATACGAAACTATCGTAGAACTAGGAGGACATATCAGCCACCGTTATAATTTAACTCCACAGGAAATAGAGGAAATGAATACCATCTACAACCGAGTTCTAGAAATGTGGATAGCGTGGAGGTTGACGAACAAAAAGAACTAATTGGTTAAAGTCTCCATAGCTACTCTAGGGTAGAGAAGATTGGTAGCTTTGTGAGGTGACAATAACAACTAAATAAACATAGCGTTTGAGACATTAGGCTTTCGATAAATGAGAAGTTTACAAGCCGGTGGTGTAATTCTACACTGTCCGGCTTTTTGCTTAGGTTGGTTCTACATCGGAGGGTATAGAAATGAAATTCAATTTTGACAACAACCAAAATCAACTTTTAGTTTGGGCTGGTAGAGGGTTGAAGTATTTCCTACTGATGCTGGTTGGTTTAGCGATCGCCTTCATCATCTCACATACTTTTACCATTCTCCCCATACTGGGGCTACTGAAATCATGGGATATATGGCTGTGGATTGCGCGGGCGGCAATTTCCCTGTTGTGCTTATTTGCGATCGCCATGATTTTCGAGTCTTGGGGTTAATTTGGCGCTGCATTCCCCATGAAAGCCAAAAGTTTCACCATCTAGGAGCTTAAAGCATGACAACCAACAACTTCAAAAGCAATACACTCTCACCAGTCTTAATTATCCTGGTAGCGGGGTCAATATCTCTAGCCATAGTCAACAAAGACAACCATCCAGCCTATTTTGACATCGTGAAAATAGCGATGGCTTATAGTTTCGGCTCACTTAAATCTCACAATCAACACAAAACTTCTCACAATCAAGAAGATACAGACACAGACCTAAAATAAAATTAGCCTGACTCAAGTTAGGTTAATCTAAGTGGTACAGCAACCAATTAAGCATATGAGCAAAAGTTGTCTTGTTCACCCCATCGGGTAAAGTGCTGCACAATTCTTATACCAAGACCTTTTCTATATGCTTTAATTACGAATTACGAATTACGAATTACCCCCATGTCCCAGGTTTTAGAACAATCTATTCAAATTAACGCCACAGCCAGCGCGGTAGAACGCTGTCTGACCGATTTAACCCTGATGCACCGTTGGCTGAACCCGGCGTTACGCTGCGAACCTGTGGGTGAAACATGGAGTACAGACATTGGTAGTAAAAGCCGCTTCATCATCCAAATCCCCTTAATTCAGCCAACCCTGTACAGCGTTGTTGTAGAACGCCAACCCGGTTTAATAGTATGGGAATTTCAAGGATTTTTTCAAGGACGCGATCGCTGGGAATGTCAACCCCTAGAAAAAGGAACCCGCCTACTCAACCGCTTTGAATTTGACATCCCCAACCCCATAGTTAGCTGGGGCTTCAACACCTTCGCCGCCACCTGGACAAAACAAGATATGGAAACACAACTCAGACGACTAAAAAGGGTAGCGGAAGAAAGTCAGTAGTCAGTTGACAATTGACAATTGACAGTTGACAGTTGTTATTCTCCCCCCACTCCCGGTTGGTGAGCGTAGCCGAACCACATCTCCCTCATCTCCCCCCACTCCCCAACTCTCCCAACAACCGCCGGATAGTGGCTGCATCTTCAGCGTTGGGTACATTTGCTAGGTAGGTTTCTAGGTCATTGGTAGCTTGGGGATAGTAACCTAGTTGGTAGTAGAGTAAACCGCGATCGCGCAATTCTGAAGATGCTTCAGGAAACAGCAGTAAAATTCTCTCAACTACACTTAAGCTTTTTTCTACTTCTTGCTTTCTCAGGTAAATATATTTGAGATTAGTCAGCATCCTTGCCAAAAATTGCCGCTTACTGACTTTAGCTAAAAATTCCGGTCGTAAAGTTACCGACTGCTGAAACATTTGATTTAGCTTATCTTGACAATCTTGGGCAAACAACACCTCACCCCGATTAAACGCATCAACAAAAATCTCCATATCAGAGATAGCCGGACGAATAAGGAAATGTCCCGGTAAACCCACCCCCTCCATTGGAAAATCAATCCTCTGGGCAATTTCCAGGTAAACCAAAGCCAAGGTAATCGGAATACCCACTCGACGGTCAATTACATCATTGAGAAAACTGTTGCGTGGGTCATAATAATCTTCTTGATTCCCCGCAAACCCCAAATCATCGTAGAGATATTGATTAATCCCCTGAATCACCCGTAAGGGATACCGTGAAGATGGTAAACGTTCCTCAATCTCCATAGCCATAGTATCCAGGGCGTTTAGATACTCCTCCGTATCCAGTCTAGGATATTCTTCCTGAGCAATATACAAAGCCGCCCTAGCCAGGTCAATATCCTCCTCAGATTGCTGAACCTCTTGATAAAAATACTGTCGTGCTGAGGAGAAATTCATAAACCAAGCCTCATTATGCAAAGGGGTGTAAGGGTGTAAGGGTGTAAGGGTGTAGGGGTGTGAAGAAAAAATATTTCCCCTACACCCCTATACCCCTATACCCCTGCACCCCCATAAACATAAAAAAGAGGTCTAATAGACCCCTCTCATAACTTAACTATAATAATTTTTGACTTATAGGAATTATGACAACCCAGCATTAGTGCCTTGCTTACCAGTAGCCAGTTCCACTTTGATAATTTTGCCCCCTGCTTTTTGGATACGCTGTTGTTCGCGGAACCAGTTTTCATAAGGAACTAACTTGGTGAAATAGGTGTTTTGTAGTTCGCGTTGGGTACGAGTTCTGCTTAGGCTAGGAACAAGAGCTGTAATTTTAAACAAACGGGACATCTTTTGGAATCTCCTAATCAGATATTTGGGAAAAATTCTGTATCTCAAAAATTCTGAGAATTAATTATTAGTTATCATTCCAAGGCTGGAAATCAAGCATCAATACCAGACCGCTAATACTCATCAATGTAAGCAATAGAACGCCCTAGCACTCACGATTGATTTCCAGACCTCATCAAGTCGCACCTAAAGCTTTAAGTGCATAACTGCTCTTAGCTCAAGCCAGAGGAGATATAGTCTAGGTAAGTACCCATTTCTTTACCAGCATCAGCACCAACCAAGCTAGCGGTTACTTCTTTGATAGCTTGGATAGCTTGTACAGTAGCGCCGATGGGTACACCCAAGGAGTTGTAGGTTTCTTTCAAACCGTTCAATACACGCTCGTCGAGGATGGAAGGATCGCCAGCTAGCATAGCGTAGGTAGCGTAACGCAAGTAGTAATCCAAGTCACGGATACAAGCAGCGTAACGGCGGGTGGTGTACATATTACCACCGGGACGGGTGATATCAGAGTACAACAAAGATTTAGCTACAGCTTCTTTAACGATCGCAGCAGCGTTAGCGCTGATGGTTGTAGCTGCACGTACACGCAGTTCACCAGTGGAGAAGTAAGCTTTTAGTTTTTCTAAAGCTGCGGTATCGAGGTACTTACCTTGCACGTCAGCAGAGTTAATGACGGCGGTGATTGCATCTTGAGCCATTGTTGTTAATTCCTTATTTCCAACCTTATTGCAATATTCCAGTTCCAGCAGGGAAACTAACGCCTATGACAACGCGCCTACTACGTAGTCAAAGTAAGAGCTTGCTTCAGCTGCATCTTCAGCAGAAAGAAGGGTGGCAGCAGCATTTTTCAATGCACGTACACCTTCACCAACTGCCTCGATAGGAGTACCGAGGGACTTGTACATCTCACGAACACCGATTACACCGATTTCTTCGATGGGGGTTACGTCGCCAGCAACGATTCCGTAGGTAACAAGACGCAAGTAGTAGTCTAGGTCACGCAGACAGGTAGCTGTCATTTCTTGACCGTAAGCGTTACCACCAGGAGAAACAACATCAGGGCGCTTTTGGAACAATTGATCGCCAGCTTGCTTAACCAAACGTTCGCGGTTGTCGGTCAAAGTTTGCGCGATGCGGAGACGTTGTTGACCACCAGCAACAAAGCTCTTGATCCGATCTAATTCGCCAGGGCTGAGGTAGCGGGCTTCTGCATCAGCATTCACGATGGACTTCGTGACGATACTCATTAATGGATTCCTCCAGTACGAAATGAAACCAGAATTTGATTAAACTGGTGCGATTTTAAATTTGGGTGACTGAGATTTGCTCTCGTCTTGCACACAAGGCAGTAAAAGAAGTGACTGCTCTAGTGATTACATTACAAGTTTGCTTGAGTTAATACAACTACACAAGCTTTAAAACTCAGCTACCTTACGCAAAATATTCTCCGGCATTATGTTGAGCATTTATGACTGCTCTTAATACTTTGTAATATTTGTTTCAGATTTGCCGCTTTGCGAAAATAGACAAAGCAAAGCTAGGGATTGGGTATTGGGGAGTGGGTATTGGGGAAATGCTTCCCCAGCCCCTAGTCCCTAGCCCCTAATATCTAATCCCTACGCTCACGAATTGGGTACTAGTGATTGGTTATTGGGATTCTTCCCAGTCCCCAGTCCCCAGCCCCTAAAATTAGCGATCGCTACCTCTACCAGTCAATGTAGATGGCGACAAGCTAGACCAAGATTGTTTCACCAAGTCAGCTGCTGCTTGGACACTACCCAGGTAGTTACCTGCGGGTAGTGATGGGTAGCGTGGGTAAGGAACCACATCTTCGCCAAAGTAGCGACTGTATTCAGCACTATCAACAATTGCTTCCACCGCAGCACGCAAACCGTTATCAGCTAACAGCTTGTTGTATTGACGAATTTCGCCTTGGGTAGCTGGCGCACGTCCCAACAGGTGACGGAATAAGAACTCAATTACCTTGGTGTTGGGATATGGTGTGTAGAAGCGTTTGCGGTAGATTTCCGAACTAGCCAATTCCCGCACGAACTCCCGGACAGAAATTTCCCCGTTACGCAGTTTGCTATCTAATTCTGTGCGGCGGTAGTAGTCGGGTACTTGTCCGCTAAATACATCCAGCACTTGACGATAAATAGCATTGATTACCAACTGTCGTTCTGCTTGGCTAGTACCATCAGTCAGACGATAAATACGCGCAGGTTTACGGCGACTTGTCCCCACACCCACTTCCACAGACTGTCCGCGACCATCGTTATAAGAACGACCCAATTCAATGAACAAGGGCTTAGTCTTATCGATTTGTCTAGCTTGGGCGGCTAAATCTGCGATCGCCTTCGCTAAAATTGGGGTCTTATCAGAAGGTATCCGCGTTTCTACAGGCTTAAAGCTGGGGATAACCACATCATTATTTTGCTTCGTCAGTTGGTTATACAGCTTCTGGGTGTTGGGGAAGTTCGCCGCAGGTAGAGTCGGGAAGCGTCTGTAAGGAACGGTATCTTCACCAAACACCTCACGGTACTCCTGAGAGTTCACCAAAGCATTGATGAAAGCGCGAATCCCTTGGGTAGCCAAAATTTGGTTATACTTACGGATTTCTGCTTGATCAATTGGTGCGCGTCCAAGGAAGTGCTTAGTACCTAACTCAATTACCTTGGTGTTGGGATATGGGGTGTAGAACTCCTTCAGGTAGAGGTTAGAGTAACCCAAACCTTCGATAAATTCCTTCACGGTAATTTCACCGTTACCCAGTTTGCTTTCCCATGAGGAAAATTCATTCTGAGCAATGTATGGTGCAATATCACGCTCGAAAATTTGCCGATAAGCCGCACTAATTACAGTTTGGACAGCAGCTTTATCGTTGTTACCAGCCACCAGCTTGAACACCTTGGTTTGTTCACGCTGCTTAGTAACACCTTGGTTGATGCGGAAATCGATATCTGGTTGAGTCCGATTTTCCTTAACAGTACCCAATTCAACAAAGCGTGGTGTTTCTTGTTTTTCAACTTTCGCACCTACATCTTCGCGGATACTACCAACCCGTAGCTGTCTCAGGGCGACACCCGCAGGTGTCAGATAACGTTCGTAAGGAACAGTATCTTCACCAAAGGCTTCGGTGTACTCTAGGCTGTCAATAATGGCATCAACAACAGCGTAAAAGCCCTTCTTGGAAGCGATGTCAAAGTACTTGTTGTTTTCTTGACGACCGTAGGTAGGACGACCCAACAAGCGACGGTGGATGTATTCAATCGCTTTACAAACATACAACTTTGTCCAGTAAAGGTTACGGAATAGATCCGACTTCGCCAAGGCTCTGACAAACTCCCGTACAGAAATTTCGCCGTTTTCCAGCTTAATTTCTTGCACTTTCAGCCGTTGACCTTCGTACACATCCCGACCGATAACTTGCAAGTAAATAGCTCTAATTACAGCTTGAGTGCTGCTTTCAGAGAACTTGACACTTGCACCCTTAGCTGCTTTTTTGCCGATAGTACCTGGTAGTTGATCCAACTTGAACACTTTAGGCCCAAGAGAACCAGGAGCGATACCTCTAGCACCGGGGTTACTAACTTGGTTGTTAATACCGGGGCCTTGGTGAATTAAGATCCGTCTGGTGTCTTTACCAAAAGGTGCAGGGCTGGTGCTGGGGTTGCGAGTTTCTTTCGGGAAAATCGCCCCAAACTGAATTTCTAATGGGTCGTTACCGGAACCGTAGGGGTGCTGGTCTGGTAGTGGGCGATCGTAAGCCGCAAATGTGGTAATGAACTGAGGTACTTTACGGAAAGGCGCACTGTAGTTAAACAGGTCTTGCTGTGGCCCCCAGTTGCGACATTCTTGAGCTTCTTGACCCAAACCGCGCAAGTAAGGTACTGTCTCTTCCCCAAAGTAATCGCCGTATTCCGCCGAATCTACCAAAGCATCAACTAAAGCGGGTAGACCACCGTTAGAAATAATCGAGAAATATTTTTGTACTTCTTCCCGGCTACTTGGCCCCCGTCCCAAAATGTGACGGAAAGCAAGTTCAATAACACGGCTGTTAATAAAAGGTTGGTAAAACTGTTTTTGGTAAAGGGGAGATTTAGCCAAACGACGGACGAACTCCTTCATCGAGATGTCGCCGTTCTTAACTTTAGATTCCAAGTCAGAAATCGACAAGCTGTAAGCACGGGTAATATCGCGCTCAAATATTTGCCGATAAGCTGCTTTCACTACCTCATTCTTTTCTGTAGCTGACAACCCAGTCTTCATGACAAACTTGGGTCTTCTTTCAGCCGCGTTGAAGTAAATTTGGGGTAGTTGTAACCCTTGCTGGTCGCCAGAGGGACGTTGACGTACTTTATTAGAAGGTGTGGGTGCTTTGAACTCAGTGATCAAAACATCCATGTACTGGTTAACAATCTCTGTGGCTTGCTGGTCTTTGCGGAAATAGGAAAGTGAGGCTGCTTTGATTTCTTGCAAAGCGACGATAGTAGCTTCACCAGAGCAAGCATTTTCAATAATTTCCCGCAAACCCCTTGTATTCACAACAATGATGTTGGGGTCGCCAGCCACGATCGCATAAGTAGCATAGCGTAAGAACCAGGACAAGTCCCGTAAGCTCTTAGCCATGTTGCTGGGGCCGTAACGAGCAATGTTAATTGGTCTAAACCCTGGGGGGGTTGGGCCACTGGGAGATGAATTAAAGATGGAACGTAAGTTTTCTAGGAAGCCACCACGAGTTTCCACATAGGTGACAGTTCCTAACTTCATCCCTTCTGTGACATTTCCACCAGCAGTAGCACCAGCCATTGCTAGTTCTTGTTCTCTGGGCTTTTCTAAGAAAGCCATCGGCGAACCACCCACAAATATGCGGTTAGCTGCGCGAGAAACAATAATTTCTGAATTTTCTGTGAGAATTTGGGCAATTTCTAGACGTTTTGCACCAGATGCAAAATAGCTTGCTAGTTCATCTAGTTCACCCCTACCCAAAAAGCGGTCTTGCTGCTCCGCTTGGGTAATTGTTGCCACAGCTAGAGTTTGATATAGTTGCGGGCGCGCAACCGAGCTTCCACCACTCGCCTTAACACTCATCGGATTTGTAAAACTCCCATCATAATTATTTATGTGTTAAGTCTGGGTCGCTTTGAGGCTTGACACATCGGTGTACCTATGCTCTATGAGTAACGCCTTCAAAACTGCCAGTAAATTTAACCCAGTCAGCTTTTAGATTAGAACGTTTTGCGTTTACGCTGGTGGATTATTAAGAACTATGTAGATTTTGTTGCCTAGATCCATGTATTTCCAGTAGCACACACTCTTGCTCGGTTAACATCCAATCTAATTTTCATTACACTTCTTAACAAAAACCCACCACCGTTTAATTTGCTGACGTTCTCTAACTTATTATTTGAGCATAAAAAATAAAAGAGTGCTGAGTGCTGAGTGCTGAGTGTTGAGTTGAGAATCTTTACTTATGTCCTATTGATATAAGCATTGTCAGTGAACACAGGTATACAATCGCTGATATTGTAAGCTGCGGCGATTTCCACGTCTGACTCGTACCCTTTTGCAATCAACTCCTTACCAGAACTGCATCGCTGCAAATAACCAAGTAAATCCTTGTGGAAAGCCTGGAATGTTGTTACAGCAACTTCAGCCTCTGGTGATAAACTGCCTTGTAAATAACTGAGAATCGCGCCAGCACCTAGCAAATCCTCAAAAGCAGGGCGTAAGCTGTTGTCATCTTTCCACCTTTCCCCAGCCGGAATTACAGCAATTTTCTTACCATAACTTTGAGCAACCCTGGCTACAGCTTCGCAATTACGTAAACAGCCAGCTAATGTTGGTGTAGTTCCAGTTTGCAAAGTGAGAAAAGAACCATTAGGCGAAGGTAAAACTAACCAAGTTCCCGCAGGAATCTCAAGTAAAGATTGAGGCGATAAAGAATAACCAGTTGTTTTCCAACGTTGTCTATGACTAGCTAATTCTGCTTGTATCGACTTGGCATAATCAACAACTGATTCATCCTTCATAGCGTAGGGGAAAATGATTGCACCATTATTAGTTGCAACCTCTACACAAGTAGAAAAAGAGAGAACATCAACTATCACAACTACATCACTAATAGCCGCAAGTTGAGCAACTCCTTGTATCCCCCACTCACAGCGCAAATCAAACTCAGACTGATCGTAAATCATAAGTAATCATAAGTGCGATCGCCACAGTTTCAAAGATAATAGAGTAACGCACTAAATCTTGAAAAATATTGCTGTACTTTCCGCTAACGCAAGCTACAAATACTTTGGCGGATCAAGCCCTTACTACTAACTAATTTCAGCAGTTATAATTAATATAACGATTTAATTGTAAAAATATGATGAATTTAAGTTTCCAAACTTATCCTAAAAATACAACATCTAAGTTAAGTTATGATGTCTTAATTGAAAACGAACCAGATGGCACAGTAAAAGCGACATTGTTAGGTTTACCAGATTATCAATGTTTTGGTGAGAATCAAGAAGAAGCTTTATATAATCTGGTTAAACTCTTTGAGGAACGAAACCCTAAAATATTTACTTTAGAGGAAGTATACCCTCCTAAAATTGAATCTCCTTTAATGGAAGCTGCGGAAAGGTTCAAAGCTGAGGGTAACGCTTGGGATGTACTAGAGGCATTAACAGGAACAATTGACGCACCAAGTGATTGGTCAAATCAACATAATTACTATTTGTATGGGATGCCTAAAAATACCGATGAGATAATAGATTGAAACAATCAAAATTATTCTTAGTATATTAATAAATAATTTTATTTAACAAAAGCGAGAAAAAACTTTAAAAAATAGGCATAAAAGGCTTGTTAATTTCTAAATAAGCTAAGAATTATTGTTGCTATAATTAAAAAGGTTTAAGTTCTGTATAAATTCTTATACAATGGATTCATAAGAAGTTACTGTAAACTTATATTGGTGTATAGTAAACTCAAAAATAGTTTATAGGTATTTAGTTCTAATTAAACAGAAAGTAATACAATATGATAAATAAGAAAAGTATAGAAATATATAACCTATCGGACGATAGAGAAAAGAGATTATGGCAAGACTGCATTTTTGTTTTTGATACATCTGCTTTACTGGAGTTTTATTTTTATTCAGATCAAGAGTGGCAATCTATATCTGAAAGTATTTTTACAAAACTTATTGGTCGTTTGTGGATTCCTCAACAAGTAGAATACGAATATTTAAAAAATAAAGAAGAAACCAGTAGAAAACCTATTAAAAATTACAAATATTTAATAGAATCTGAAAAAAATAATAATGGCAATAACGAAAATTCAGAAAAACAGAAATTAAATAATGATAGCGGATACTTAAATAATATAGACCAAAGCGTAAAAAAAATAAACCAGTTAGTTGAAGAAGAAATAAATAAAATATCAGGTCAGTTCAAAGCTCTAAAAGAAAAAACAGCCAAAGAGGATAAACATCCTTATTTTGAAGATAAAACATTCATCGAAGAGTTTGAAACTGTAATCGAAGATTTAAAGAAATCGTTAAATAATCAGATAAATAATTTTAAAACTGACCTCGAATCTTTCGTAAATAAAATAAAAAATGAAATAAAACAGAAAGAGATAAAGATAGATAAAATTACTCAAAATGATCCAGTATTTGAAATATTTAATCAATACTTTGAAGTAGGTGAAAGATACAGCTTCGACGAACTTATGGAAATCGTTAAAGAGGGTGAATTACGTTATCGCTCAAAAATACCTCCCGGATATGCAGATAAAGATGATAAAAAAGGTTTAAGTATCTATGGAGATTTAATTCTTTGGAAACAAATTATAGACCATGCTAAAACAGTCAAAAAACCCGTAATTTTAATAATTAATGATATCAAGGAGGACTGGTGTTATAAAAACAAGCGAGACAGAATTGAAAAACCTCGTGAAGAATTGATTAGAGAAATGTATGATCTAACTGGTATGGAAATTTGGATGTATACTTTTTCCAACTTCCTTTATAAGTCTCGTCAAATATTAAAAACCGAAGTGGATGACAAAGTATTAGAAAATATTCAAGAAATTGAAAAAGAATTACTAAAAGAAAAGGAGGATAAGTCTATTAATGCGGCAGAAATGCTTGGCAAAATAGGCAATAATAAAGATACAAATTCATTTATATCTTTATTATTGCGAGGAGAAGATTATAAGATGCCATCATATCATCATCCACAAGAGCAAGATTACTGGCGAGAAGAGGTGGAAGTAGAAAACTCTATTGGTTTGAGACAAACTATAAAAACTAACTTATTACGAGTTTATCCTGAAACATTCAACAGTTGTGATGCTTATATGGATATCCCTATGTCAATTAATCAAGATATCCAAAAGGTCACATCACCACGTCTTAATAAAACATGGGGAGTAATTGCTAAACCAAGAGAGTCACCAATTAATGGCTACTTTAGGGGGGATTTCACATATAATAATCCACCAGCGCGGGTATTTGGACTTTATTTGATTCAAGAATAAGTTACCTAAAACTTTACTTGGTATGCGATCGCTTTAATCATCGAATATAGACAGAGCATTTGCGATCGCTTCTATATTTCAATCCAATATATTGAAAAACTAGCTAATCCGCAATTCACTTAAACTCTCATCTTGCGCTTTTTGATGATTAATAACACTTGCTTCTAATAAAGAATAAATAAAATGATGCGTTTCTAAATTTACTAAATGTAAAAGCTGTTTATAAAGATGACAAGCTGCTTCATCATTTAAAATTCGCTCATGTATGATTCTTGCCCATTCAGAAGCATTAATCATTAATTGAGGGACAATCTTGATAAACGCTGCAATTTGTTTCTCAACATCAAAAGATTCCAAAAAATGAACTAAGCCAAACATCACCTCTGGCTGTTGGCATTTATCATCTAAAATTAAATGATATTCAGGTAAATATTGTTCATCAGCCTTTTCCAATAGTTCATTTAAAGTATTTTCAAACCTAGCAGTTTCTTCTTCTGTTCGCATCAAACGATTATCTTTTAAAATTGCTAATAACTCAGTTTGATTCATAACCTTGTATTTCCTTTATCAAAAATACCTTTCCATTTTAATTTATTCAATCTAATTAATGTTTGTCAGCTTTCACGGATATATTTATTGTACAAATTCTGACGAAGGTAAATAGAACGGACATCCCAGATTTCGATTGCTAATACTTCTCTAGGAGATAAACTTAAATTAGGCGATTTGCCATAAGAAATGGTTTGTCGATGACGACCTCTTTTTCCTGGTGATAAATGTTCCATCATCATGGCAAACCCTTGGTCTGTTGTATAACCTGGAACTTTGGCTTTCATGAAAGCATTAGAGGGTATATGATGCGGGGTGAGGTTGTCACCCCTGCGTCCGAGTTTCAGTAAGTCTCCATAAGTACCTACTCTTCCTTCACTAAGAATTAGCTGAGAGTTGTTGTTAGTAATATCTCTATCCCTTTGTAGTTTTAAATTTCCTAATTTCTGAGAATATCAACCTTTGCCCTAATTACCCCTATCCGCTAAACTCAGAAATGCTGCGTTGTGCCTCATCATGTCTGATTCTCAAGCTGTAAGTAGTGCTGTAGCCAAACTCTACGATACATACCCATTCCCGCCAGAACCTATCCTCGATGAACCACCACCCGGTTATAACTGGCGCTGGAATTGGCTAGCGGCTTACAGTTTTTGTACAGGACGCAAACCAGCAAAACAAGATATCCGCATTTTGGATGCTGGTTGCGGTTCAGGTGTGGGGACAGAATATTTAGTACATCTCAACCCGCAAGCGCAGGTAGTGGGAATTGATTTAAGTGCGGGTACTTTAGCAGTCGCCAAAGAACGTTGTCAGCGTTCCGGTGCTAACCGTGTGGAGTTTCATCACCTGAGTTTGTACGATGTGGAACAGTTACCGGGTGAGTTTGATTTGATTAACTGTGTGGGTGTATTACATCACTTACCTGACCCAATTCGGGGTATTCAAGCTTTGGCGAAAAAATTAGCTCCCGGTGGCTTGATGCACATTTTTGTGTATGGGGAGATAGGACGCTGGGAAATTCAACTGATGCAAAAAGCGATCGCTCTCCTGCAAAATGAGAAGCGAGGCGACTATCGTGATGGTGTACAAGTCGGTCGGCAAATCTTCGCTTCTCTACCAGAAAATAATCGCCTTGTCAAGCGAGAAAAAGAGCGCTGGGCAATGGAAAACCAACGGGATGAATGCTTTGCGGATATGTACGTTCATCCCCAAGAGATTGACTACAACGTTGATACTTTGTTTGAATTAATTGACGCTTCAGGATTAGAGTTTATTGGTTTTTCTAATCCGGGTTTTTGGAATTTAGACAGGCTTTTGGGGAAAGCACCAGAATTGATAGAACGGGCTGGACAGTTGAGCGATCGCCAACGTTATCGTTTAATAGAATTACTCGACCCAGAAGTTACCCATTACGAATTTTTCCTCGGTCGTCCACCCATCACCAAAACCGACTGGTCAGACGATAATGCCTTACTACAAGCAATTCCTGAACTAAATCCTTGTACTGATGGATTTCCCAGCCAAGTGTTATTTAATTACGATTACCAAGTTGTAAACCTGTCACCAGCAGAGTTTGAGTTTTTACAGAAATGTGATGGTAATTCCACAGTGAAGGATATATTGTCAACTGTGCAAATAAGCTTAGATGAGGTTAGAAACCTAATTAAACAACAGCTAATCATATTAACACCAGCTTAATTACGCTATAACCAAGCAGCATAAAAGGCGTGTAGAAAATAAAACCCCTACACCCCTAAACCCCCATACCCCTACACCCTCCCAAAAAGATCGCCCACAACCCGTTTTAGAAAATCTCATGTAAAGTAGAAGTGTGTCTAGCAACTGCCTTGCCAACTGGGGATGTAAACTCTACAGGTCGGAGTTTATGAAATTTAGCAGTGGTGTGATTTCGCCTCGAACACTAGCTGATTTTATAAAATCTGACTCCATCACAACAGCGATCGCTAGACCTCGTGTAAGAAAGATTGGAGGATAGTCAATCACTAAAACTAGCTAAAATTTGCAATTTTTCAGCCTGGGTTACAGCATAGAGATTAGGGTAGAGTATCAATCTAGCCAGCCTCTGCTCTCTCACCTCTAGCCTCTCCCTAGAGTAGGATTTATGCTGTTCATATGACCTTGAAGAGAAGTTAATTGTTTTTTTCTAAAGTATTGTTACCAGATCGTGATATGATTCAGCTGACTGAATGTGCAGTCATAATAAGTTAGCTGTACTGGTTTCAAGTCCCGTGAGCTTGTCAGAAGAACCAATTGCACCCACTCAGACAACACGACAAGATACTCAACCTGGTTTTGAGGACACAGAACCAGCAAACTCTTCTATGCAGGAGTTTTATCAACTCTACCAAGAGTTGTTGTTAATCACGCTTGTCATAACAGGGATAATCTTTGTCTCTGTGTGGATTTTTTACTCCCTAAACATTGCCCTGAATTATCTATTAGGGGCGTGTACAGGTGTGGTTTACTTGAGGATGTTGGCAAAAGATGTTGAGCGTTTAGGTAGAGAAAAACAGTCACTGAGTAAAACTCGGTTGGCGTTATTAATGGCGCTGATTTTGCTAGCATCGCGGTGGAATCAACTGCAAATAATGCCCATATTCTTGGGATTTCTCACTTATAAAGCAACGCTCATTATCTATGTAGTTAGGGTGGCGTTTATTTCTGACCCGCCAAAGCTCCGGCAACCTTAAAAGGCTCCTACTCTCCGGTTAATATTAACTAGGAGAAGCAATCGAAATGGAAGGAAAATGTTGAATTTTCTGAACTTCTACTCTGTTCCACTTGCCGAATTGGAAGTGGGAAAACATCTGTACTGGCAAATAGGAAACTTAAAATTGCACGGTCAGGTTTTCCTCACGTCCTGGTTTGTTATTGGCGTGCTAGTGCTAGTTTCTGTAGCTGCAAGCAGTAACGTTAAACGGATTCCTGGTGGCATACAGAATTTGATGGAGTATGCACTGGAATTTATTCGGGATTTGGCAAAAAACCAGATTGGCGAAAAAGAATATCGCCCCTGGGTGCCTTTCGTTGGCACTTTGTTTTTGTTCATTTTTGTGTCAAATTGGTCTGGAGCGTTAGTTCCCTTCAAGCTAATTCATTTGCCAGAAGGAGAATTAGCAGCACCAACAAGCGACATCAACACAACTGTTGCATTAGCATTGTTGACATCTTTGGCGTATTTTTACGCGGGATTCAGCAAGAAAGGATTGGGGTATTTTGGCAACTACGTTCAGCCTGTATCGTTCATGTTGCCCTTCAAAATTATTGAAGATTTCACCAAGCCCCTGTCCCTAAGTTTCCGTTTATTCGGTAACATTTTAGCTGATGAACTTGTAGTCGGCGTGCTGGTATTACTAGTGCCTTTATTTGTACCTCTGCCAGTAATGGCGTTGGGACTATTTACTAGCGCTATCCAAGCACTAATTTTTGCTACTTTGGCTGCGGCTTACATCGGTGAAGCGATGGAAGACCATCATGGCGAAGAGCATGAGGGACATCATTAGCATTTGTCGTTAGTCATTAAGTAAATGACGACTGACCCTTACGGGTTCAGCAGTTGCTTTAAGTCGGCAAAGCCGCCCAACGCACTGCTTCACAACTAACAACGAGCAAAACCATCCGTTTCATTAAAGGTAAGGAAAGAATATCATGGATCCATTAATTTCTGCTGCTTCCGTTTTAGCTGCTGCTCTAGCTGTTGGTTTGGCTGCGATCGGCCCTGGTATTGGTCAAGGTAATGCAGCAGGTCAAGCTGTAGAAGGTATTGCTCGTCAGCCCGAAGCAGAAGGTAAAATTCGCGGTACATTACTACTCAGCTTGGCGTTCATGGAAGCGCTAACCATCTACGGTCTAGTAGTTGCTCTAGTATTGTTGTTTGCTAACCCCTTCGCATAATTCAGTACAGAGTGCTGAGTGCTGGGTACTGAGTGAATAGTTAGGAGTTAGAAGTTAAGCGTTTAACTCTAACTCATAACTTACAACTCAGACTCAGGGCTAACATAGTAGATAGGAACAAGCAAACATGACACATTGGATCACCTTATTGGCGGTGGAAGAGGTTGCCAAGGAAGGCGGGCTGTTTGATTTAGATGCTACCTTACCCTTGATGGCAATCCAGTTTCTAGTGTTAGCTCTGGTACTAAATGCTACTCTCTACAAACCCCTGGGTAATGCGATTGATGGACGGAATGAGTATGTCCGTAACAATCAATTGGAAGCCCAAGAGCGTTTGTCCAAAGCTGAGAAATTGGCAGAGGCTTACGAGCAAGAGTTAGCAGGAGCTAGACGGCAAGCACAAACAATTATTGCTGACGCTCAAGCTGAAGCCCAAAAAATCGCTGCCCAAAAAATTGCAGCAGCTCAACAAGAAGCCATAGCACAAAAAGAGCAAGCTGCTCGTGAAATTGAGCAACAAAAACAGCAGGCTCTAGCTTCTTTAGAGCAACAAGTGGATGCGCTAAGTCGCCAAATCCTAGAAAAGCTTTTAGGAGCCGATCTAGTAAACCAGCGCTAACTCAATACATTTAGTTATTAGTCATTGGTCATTCGTCATTAGTGAAGAATGGCGAAGGACGAGTGACGTGAACCGACAGCGCAGTTGTGGATGAAAAATCATGGGGACTTTTTTACTGTTGATGGCGGAAGCCAGCGCCGTTGGGGGTGAATTGGCAGAAGGTGCGGCTGAAGGTGGTTTTGGTTTAAATACCAACATTCTCGAAACCAACCTGATAAACCTAGCCATTATTATTACTGTGCTGTTTGTTTTTGGTCGGAAAGTGCTGGGTACTACCCTGAAAACTCGCCGCGAAAACATTGAATCAGCAATTAAGAATGCAGAACAACGCGCCGCAGATGCAGCCAAGCAACTGAAAGAGGCGCAACAAAAGCTAGAGCAAGCGCAAGCAGAAGCTGAAAGAATTAAAGCAGCAGCCCAAGAAAATGCTCAAGCTGCCAGCAAAGCTATCATCGATCAAGCTGCTGTAGATATTGAACGCTTGAAAGCAGCAGGCGCAGCAGACTTGAATGCAGACCTAGATAAAGCGATCGCTCAGTTGCGTCAGCGTGTAGTTACTTTGGCGCTACAAAAGGTCGAGGCGGAACTGCAAGGCGGTATTAGTGGTGATGCTCAAAAAACTTTAATTGACCGTAGCATCGCACAATTGGGAGGCGGAGTATGACAAGTAATGTAGCAAACACTGAGGTAGCCCAACCTTACGCACAAGCACTGCTGTCAATCGCCCAATCCAAAAACTTGACGGAAGAGTTCGGCGAAGATGCGCGTACTTTGCTGAACTTGCTTGCGGGAAATCAACAGCTACGAAACTTTATTGACAACCCCTTTATTTCAGCTGAGAACAAAAAAGGTCTCATCACACAAATATTGGGTGAAGGTGCTAACCCTTACCTCCGTAACTTCTTGTTGTTGTTGGTAGACAAACGACGCATTTTCTTCTTAGACCAGATTCTCAAGCAGTATTTGGCGCTATTACGGCAATTGAATCAAACCGTATTGGCGGAAGTCACTTCTGCTGTGGAATTAACCGAAGAGCAACTACAAGCAGTTAAAGAAAAGGTACTGGCAATCACCAAAGCTCGTCAAGTAGAACTGGAAACTAAGGTAGACAGTGAACTGATTGGTGGTGTGATCATCAAAGTAGGCTCTCAAGTAATTGACTCTAGTATCCGGGGTCAGCTACGTCGCCTTTCCTTGCGCCTCAGCAATAGCTAAAAAGTTCAGAGGATTAGTTAGGATGGTTCAGTACCGGACGATTAAAATCGCGGCTATACAAACAAAGCCTGCCTACGCAGGCTATAAAACGCTTAGTTATAAAAGTCCGCGCAGGCGGACTTGGCTTGTGTAGCCGCGACTTCTAGTCGCTAAGGCTTAATGCTCTTAACACCTCCAACTAAATGCAGACGCGAAAAGTAACCTCGCGTCTATTCAATATGTTCCGTCTCGCAAGAAAAAAAAGATACACACATGAGCATTTCAATTAGACCTGACGAAATCAGCAGTATTATTCAACAGCAAATCGAGCAATACGACCAAGAGGTTAAAGTTGCTAACGTTGGTACTGTATTACAAGTTGGAGACGGTATCGCTCGGATCTATGGTCTAGAAAAGGCTATGGCTGGCGAACTTCTAGAGTTTGAAGACGGTACAGTTGGTATCGCTCAAAACTTAGAAGAAGATAACGTAGGTGCGGTACTGATGGGAGAAGGCCGCGAAATTCAAGAAGGTAGCACCGTTACCGCTACTGGCAGAATTGCTCAGATTGGTGTAGGTGAAGCCCTAGTTGGTCGCGTTGTCGATGCTTTGGGTCGCGCTATCGATGGTAAAGGTGATATCAAAACCACCGAAAGCCGTTTGATTGAATCTCCCGCACCCGGTATTATTGCACGCCGTTCTGTACACGAACCCATGCAAACCGGTATCACCGCTATCGACTCGATGATTCCCATCGGTCGTGGTCAACGGGAATTGATCATTGGCGACCGTCAAACAGGTAAAACTGCGATCGCCATTGACACCATCATCAACCAAAAAGGTGAAGATGTAGTTTGTGTTTACGTTGCGATCGGTCAAAAAGCTTCCACCGTTGCTAACGTAGTCCAAACCTTACAAGAAAAAGGTGCAATGGACTACACAGTAGTAGTTGCTGCTAGTGCGAGTGAACCTGCTACCCTACAATTCTTGGCTCCCTACACCGGCGCTACCATTGCTGAGTACTTCATGTACAAAGGCAAAGCTACCTTAGTAATTTACGACGACTTGTCCAAGCAAGCTCAAGCTTATCGCCAAATGTCCTTGCTGCTACGTCGTCCACCCGGTCGGGAAGCTTACCCCGGAGACGTATTCTACATCCACTCTCGCTTGTTGGAACGTGCTGCTAAACTCAGCGACGAATTGGGTAAAGGTAGCATGACCGCTCTACCCATCATCGAAACCCAAGCTGGTGACGTTTCCGCATACATTCCAACCAACGTAATTTCTATTACCGACGGTCAGATTTTCTTGTCTTCTGACTTGTTCAACGCTGGTGTGCGTCCGGCGGTAAACCCCGGTATCTCCGTATCCCGTGTGGGTTCTGCGGCACAAACCAAAGCGATGAAAAAAGTTGCTGGTAAGATTAAACTGGAACTCGCACAGTTTGACGACCTCCAAGCCTTCGCGCAATTTGCTTCCGACCTAGATAAAGCTACCCAAGACCAGTTAGCACGGGGTCAACGTCTGCGGGAACTCCTCAAGCAGCCCCAAAACCAACCCCTGTCTGTAGCTGAACAAGTAGCTATTCTTTACGCTGGTATCAACGGGTATTTAGATGATATCCCAGTTGATAAAGTTACCACCTTTACCAAGGGCTTTAGAGATTACTTGAAGTCAGGTGTTAACCCCTACTACCAAGACGTACAGTCTAAGAAAGTATTAGGTGATGACGAAGAAAAAGCATTGAAGGCTGCTTTAGACGAATACAAAAAGACCTTCAAAGCTACAGCGTAATTTAGTCATTAGTAATTAGTGAGCTAGCGCGGTCTTGGGGGTTTCCCCCATGAGCGACTAGCGAACCCGTAAGGGTCATTAGTCATTAGTTAATAACTTAATGGCTTTTGACTTTGGACTTTGGACTATTGACTATTGACTCGGAACTTAATATTATGCCTAATCTCAAATCAATACGCGATCGCATTCAGTCGGTCAAAAACACCAAAAAAATTACAGAAGCCATGCGGCTGGTAGCGGCGGCGCGTGTACGTCGCGCCCAAGAACAGGTAATTGCTACCCGTCCCTTTGCTGACCGTTTGGCACAAGTATTGTATGGCTTGCAAACTCGTCTGCGGTTTGAAGATGTAGACTTACCGCTACTGAAAAAACGGGAAGTTAAATCAGTAGGGTTGTTGGTTATTTCTGGCGATCGTGGTTTGTGCGGTGGTTATAATACCAACGTCATCCGCCGTGCTGAAAACCGCGCCAAGGAACTAAAAGCCGAAGGTGTAGACTATACCTTTGTCATTGTTGGGCGCAAAGCTGAACAATATTTTAGACGGCGTGAGCAACCAATTTCCGCTTTTTATACTGGCTTGGAACAAATCCCCACTGCTGATGAAGCTAATAAAATTGCTGATGAGTTGCTGTCCTTGTTCCTTTCGGAAAAAGTAGACCGCATCGAGTTAGTTTACACCCGCTTCGTCTCCTTGGTCAGTTCTCGTCCTGTAATTCAAACTCTTCTACCTCTTGACCCCCAAGGTTTAGAAGCAGCAGATGACGAAATCTTCCGCCTGACAACCCGTGGTGGTCAATTTGAAGTCGAACGGCAAACCGTGACTAGCCAAGTCCGTCCTTTGCCCCGCGACATGATTTTCGAGCAAGACCCCGTACAAATTCTCGATTCATTGTTGCCCTTGTACTTGAGCAACCAGTTACTACGGGCGTTGCAAGAATCAGCCGCGAGTGAACTAGCAGCGCGGATGACAGCCATGAGTAACGCCAGCGATAACGCCGGTGAGTTAATCAAGTCTCTATCGCTGTCCTACAACAAAGCCCGTCAAGCCGCCATTACCCAAGAACTGCTTGAGGTCGTCGGCGGTGCGGAAGCGTTGACTTAGGAACAACTCAATTGTTAACTATAACAAATAGCTAATTGCTGCTTGATTTAAAGCCTAGCAATTAGCTATTTTTAGTTTTTAATTGAACTCCAAAACAGCATTTCCTGGTAACTATATTGCTATTTTAATTACTTGTGATATATTTTATACAGTTGGATATTTGCACAAACTATTGATTTCCGCTGTTGATCCTGCGGCGGCATATTTTTAAAGGCCAACATATGTGCCAACCACTTTAATCGATCTCAGCATTTGCTAGTGCTGGGGCAGTAAGTTGGAATATGTTGCAAATTTCCAACTTTCTCATGGAATTTTGATGAACATGGGTAGCACAGTTTTAAACTTGACAGAAGAAGAACTAAAAGAGCGTTTTTATCAATTAAAAACACGCAAAGATATTGCTAAGTTATTGGAAATTAGTGATTATCAACTTAGGTATCACCTATATATTTATCCTCGCAATAAGGCATACACAACATTTCAGATTCAAAAAAAAACGGGTGGTTATAGAACTATCTCCGTTCCACAAACGTGTTTAAAAATTATTCAACGCAAGCTAAATCAAGTCCTTAAATCTGTATATCAACCTAAAGCTTCAACACATGGATTTGTTACTGGTAAAAGTATTGTGACTAATGCCAAACAACATCTTCGACAACGTTATGTTTTAAATTTGGATATTAAAGACTTTTTCTCTTCTATAAATTTTGGTAGAGTTCGTGGTCTTTTCATGGCACATCCTTACAATTGTACAGAGGAAGTCGCAACAGTATTAGCACAAATATGTTGTCATGAAAATCAGCTACCACAGGGCGCTCCAACATCACCAATTATCTCAAATATGATCTCTGCTAAGTTGGATTCACAGCTACAACGTCTTGCTAAAAAGTATCAATGTATTTATACAAGATATGCTGATGACATCACTTTCTCAACTTCTAGAGCAAAGTTTCCTGGGCATTTAGCTTGGTTTTCACAAGAAGCAGAGCAAATAATACTGAGTGAGGAAATCAAAAGTATAATTCAGGATAATGGTTTTATTATTAATGAATCTAAAATAAGATTACATAATAAGTATAAACGTCAAGAAGTAACTGGTATAACAGTAAATAATAAGTTAAATATTAAACG
This sequence comes from Leptolyngbyaceae cyanobacterium, assembly GCA_036704005.1. Classification (GTDB taxonomy): domain Bacteria; phylum Cyanobacteriota; class Cyanobacteriia; order Cyanobacteriales; family Nostocaceae; genus Trichormus. Next base: position 32,835 of record DATNQO010000154.1, read on the forward strand.
TAACTACATTCGTCAAATTCGTGCAATGCTTCACGCATGGGAAAAGTATGGGCTTGATAATGCTCAGACTGAATTTTGGAATAAATTCGATAAAAAATCTTATTTTTATAAGAATCAAAAGAAATTTCAATCTATTATTAAGAGTAAAATTGAGTTCATTGGCTCAGTTAGAGGGAAAGACGATAAAATTTATTTAAATTTTCTAAAATGGTTGAAGCGTCTTGCTCCTGAATTAGTTAGTGATGAGAAATTGACTTTTACTAATTCACATAATTTATCTTTAAACTCAGGTATTTTGCCAAAAGCTACTATATGGACTGAAGGTAAAACTGATATAAAGCACCTAAAATCTGCCTTAAATTGGTTAAAAAGTCATGGAAAAGAAATTGATATAAATATTGATTTTAAAGAGGATCTAGATGAACAAAAACAAGGTGATACTCAATTATTAGAAATTTGTAGGCAGTTTTGCAAGCAAAAACAATCTCAGCCCCTAATCGCAGTTTTTGATAGGGACAATCCTAGTATAACTCATCAAGCACATAATGAGGATTTAGGATTTAAATCTTGGGGAAATGGAGTGTATTCATTTGCATTACCTATACCTGAGCATCGCAAAGATACAAAAGAAATATGTATCGAGATGTACTATCAAGACGATGAAATAAAGAGAGAAACTGAAGATGGAAAAAGATTATATTTAAGCAATGAATTTAATCATAAAAGTTGTAGACATCAAAATTTACTGCTGAATACTACTGAAAAATCTAAAATTAAAATTAATCAATTAAAGATTATTGATGACAATGTTTTTGATGTTAATGATAATAACGTAGCACTTTCAAAGAATATGTTTGCTGAATATATTTCTCAAAAGAGAAATGGTTTTGATAATTTTGACTTCAGTAGTTTCAATTTAATATTTGAAATTATACAGAAAATAATAAAACATTATGATGAAGAATCACAATAGAGATTGAACTATAAAATATATTTGAAATTTTTAATAGAAATCAACATCACAAAGTATCAATCACAATAGTTACATCAACAAACAATATTCGTTAAATACTTACAGCAGATTGCATAAACTTTCAACCCGTCATTTTTTAAGTAAAATCAGTGACAACAGGATGATAGTTTGGGTGGTGCGATCGCTTTCAAAAGCGCGATCGCAGTTTCTAGGACAACAATTAAGCACAGTGTTAATCAGAATAGTGGTATCGGCAAGCAATAATCGTTAAATACTCATCATCCACCGCATAAACTAACCGATTCGTATCATCAATGCGCCGAGACCAAAAGCCGGCTAGGTATTCTTTCAAGGCTTCTGGCTTACCTATCCCCTCAAACGGTAGTCGCATTGTTGCTTCAATCAGCTTGTTAATTCGTTTTAAAGTTTTCTTGTCTTGCTCTTGCCAATATAAATAATCGCTCCAAGCCTCATCTGTCCATACTAACTTTCTAGTCATCTAACAATTTGCGCTCCACCACTTTCCCCTGCTTGAACTGAGCAATAGAACGCTCCAAATGAGCAGCATTAGCGGGTGACTTGAGTAAATGAACAGTCTCTAGCAAACTATTAAATAACTCTAGCGACATCACCACAGCATCCTCAGCATCCCGTCTAGTGATGATGGTATAGTCTGCATCTTCCACCACTCGGTCTAAAACAGCCTTGAGGTTATTTCTCGCTTCGCTAAAAGAGACAACTTTCATTTACTTCACTCTTGTACTGTTTATTGTACAAGTATAGCGTGTGAAATCAATATTAAACAATTGTGCAACTTTATTGTCAGGACAATGTGTGTATAGTAATTTAGATGTACAGACTAAAATCTATAATACGTTGAAAATATGAGCCACTCACCGGAGTCTAGAACAGAACGGATAGATATTCGCACAAGTCCTAGTGTGAAAAAACTATTACAACAAGCTGCGGCTGCAAGTCATAAAAATGTCAGTGAGTTTCTGTTAGAACAAGGTTTAATTGCTGCTCAAAATGCTTTGACAAATCGTAAAGTCTTTGCACTAGATGATGAACAATGGCAAGCATTTCAAAATGCCCTTGATACTCCCACAACAGAAAAGCCCCGTTTGCGTCGTCTATTAACTGAGCCGAGTGTATTTGAGTAATTACCTTGAATAATCTATATATTGAGAAACTATCAACTACTCACAATGTTCAAGACTTTGACTGTGGGAAACCTGCTTTAAATAATTTTTTAATTAATTACGCCTTACAAAATCAACAATCCGATAGTTCAAAAACTTATGTAGCCTGTGTAGATAATAATGTAATTGGTTACTATACTCTGACTGTAGCCTCTGTTATTCATCAAGATGCGCCACCTCGAATTATCAAAGGATTACCAAAATATCCTGTACCTGTAGCTCTTTTAGCACGTCTAGCAGTCAGCAAAGACTTTCAAGGTCAGAGAATAGGTAGTGGTTTATTAAAAGATTGTCTCAAACGAGTTAATACAGCAGCAGATATTTTAGGAATCCGTGCTTTGCTAGTTCATGCTAAAGATGAGCAAGCAAGAACATGGTATGAAAATTTTGATTTTGAACCTAGTCCGACTGACCCTTTACATCTATTTTTAATGTTGAAGGATATTCGGAAAATCTTGGAATAACTGCACCTGAGCAAGTTTGAATTGATGGTATGCTATCTGTCATCTTTTAAGTAAAATCGGTGACAATAGGATGATAGTGTGGGTGGTGCGATCGCTCTTACAATGAGGAGCGTTACGTTATTATATTTCCCAAAGGCACAGCTAACGCTTTTAGGCAACTGTAGATAAAAACCATGAATATCCAACTGAAAGCCGAGTACGAGCAATTTATACAAACCCCAATTGCTACAGGTAGATATGAAAATGCTGAAGATGTAATCGTCAAAGCATTGAAACTGCTGGAGGAATGGGAAAAAGGTTATCAGGAATGGGAAGAAGAAACTCAGAAAAAACTAGCTGCTGGTTTGGCTTCCATCGAACGTGGAGAGGTACTAGATGGTGAAGTGGTGATAGCAAGATTAGAGGAGAAATTACGCCTAGCTCGTGAGACTCAAGGATAATGGAATATTATATTGCCCAAGAAGCAAGCCAAGATTTAGATGAGATTTTGGATTATTTTTTAGTCAGCAATGTCAACGCTGGTGAAAGTGCTTCTTGATTATTTAACTTGAGGGCGAATTTTATTATGATATGGAAGTTACCCCTGATTTCGTCGCAAGAGATGATAACGGCTGGTATCACCATACAAACGCTAAAAGGGGTGTGAGAAAGTTACCCAACCAAATACATATCTTTAGAATTAGCCGCTTTCAGAAAACTTACTAATCGACAGGAGCAGCAGATTTCATAGGACGACCATTGTTTGTATGGGCGTAACTATATTCATATGATAACTTCTCATACAAGTAGTTATCAAAGTATGAGCCTACCAGTGAACCACTTAATGAGCCAACTACTGAGCCGACAAGGGAGCCACCTAGAGAAAGTAGTATCGCAACTCCTGGTGAACCGCTCAAAGCACCAACGACAGAGCCAACAATGGAACCAACGATCGCACCACCTACAGAGCCAACAAAGGAACCAATTACAGAGCCAATTTCATACATCGGGTTACTACCAAATTCTTTAACAACTATCTGATATCATATATTTCCATACTGGCAGGAAGCTGTAAAGTTGAAATTTCTCAACAACCCTGCAAAATTAATATTTTATTGACCACAATAGTTAAGAATTATCGCATTCGTTTTTAACAAACAACTACTCTAATATCCATCGATAAATGCCAAAGCAATCTACAAATAAAAATAGAGAACCTGCATAGACTATCATTACTGTATTTCGGTTGCGGATACTAGCGATCAGCATTTGGCTGGAACTCATCGCCAAGAAAATAAATCCATAACTACTAATTTGTGTGTTAGAAGCTAAAATGACTCCTCCAGCGATCGCACAAACACTACTACTCCATTGCAGGATATTTGAGATTTTGTCAGTAGATGTAGTTAAATTCTTCACTTTCACCTAGCTAAGTATTACTTCCCATATCAAACCCCAAGCCGTTCACAAAAAAATCTAGCAAAGGGAACAGGTAAGTAAAACTTATACTCAGCTTCCCACACCTAGAAAGGCAAAAGGCACAAGGAGAAGGGGTAAAGGACTCAACTTATTGCCTTTCCCCTTTCCCCTTTCCCCTTTCCCCTTTAACCTTTTCCCCTCTTCTTCCCTCCATTACCAATTCCGCCAACCGCCTTTAGTAGTAGCCTCAGTGATGTCCTTACGCCCAGGATTTTGTAACAATAATTGGTATTCTTGGCTACTTGCCCAAAGGTCAATTTCCTTTGCACGTAGGACTGAGACAGGGTGAGTTAATTGGGCTGTGCGGGCAGCTTTGACCATTTCCCCCATTTCAGTTTTACTAATATCATCGTAGGCGCGAGCCTGGGCAATAAAGGCATCAAGATTTAGTTTTGGTGATAGTGTGGGTGAACCGCCAGCCAACTTCATCAAAACTGACATGACAACTCTAGGGTTTTGGGTAGCTAACAAAGCGGCGCGATCGCAGGTAAACTCAGCACAGCGTACCCATTCTAAAAGTTGTGCCTGGATAGCTTGGGCAACAACAGCACCAATATTTGGTACGGCTGATGCTGCTAATACTAATAGATTTACAGGTGTCAAATAAACACTATGGTCACACTTGAGATGTCCCAACTCGTGGGCAATTACCGCCTGAACTTCCTCCGGTGTGAGCAGATCAATTAAAGAAGTATGCAGCACAACAAAAGGCTGCTTACCCCGCATAGCAAAGGTGTAAGCATTGGGAGCGGGATGTTGTCTTATGTATAACTGGGGAGGATCTATGTCTAAAATTGTGCAAGCTTCTAACAACAACTTGTGTAAATCAGGCAGTTGTTTTTCCCCTACCAAAACACTAGAAGCAATATTTTCTACATAAAAAACCTGCTCGGCCATTGGCCCTAGTAAATTTCGTACTAACATATCCAAGCCTGGTATCTGCTTCAGAGATGTAGTAGCTTCCAGGTCTAATGGATGACGAAACGAGTCAGCTTTTAAACCGATGAGCGGAGATTTGAACAAGGACATGATCTAGCCAGCTGTAAAAACAAATATCAACAGCCTCCCACAGTTAGTATAGCGATTGGGGATTGGGGATTGGGGATTGGGGATTAGGGGAAGCAGGGGAGCAGAGGCGCAGGGGAGAATAACAACTGTCAACTGTCACCTGTCACCTGTCACCTGTCACCTGTCAACTGCCTCCTACCTGCTAGATCGACGCTGACGCAGTATTATTACTGGTGGCTACTTCGGCATCTGCTGAAACTTCGCCTACACGCGAGATTTTAGCTCCCAATTGCTGTAGTTTTACATCAAGTTGATCGTAGCCGCGATCAAGATGATGTAAGCCTTGGATGGTGGTTTTGCCTGTGGCTGCTAGTCCGGCAATGACTAAGGCGGCTGACGCGCGTAAGTCTGTACCGATGACTGGCGCACCGGATAACACCGGGACTCCACGCACGAAGGCGGTGTTGCCTTTGACGCGAATATCTGCCCCTAAGCGGTTTAACTCGGAGGCGTGACGCAAGCGATTTTCAAACACCGATTCGTTGATGATACTGTCGCCTTCTGCCAATGTTAATAAAGCCATGAAGGGCGCTTGCATATCCGTGGGAAAGCCTGGATGGGGCAAGGTATCAATGTCTGTGGCTCTGAGGGTTTCTGCTGGCAGTATACGTAAGCGATCTGGCGCTTCTTCAATAATTGGCACACCAATATCGCGTAGTTTTGCCAGTACAGGAATTAGATGTTCTGGTACTACTGGTGATAGCAACAGTTCTGAGCGGGTGACGGCTCCCGCTACCAGGAAGGTTCCCGCCTCAATGCGGTCAGGAATAATACTGTAGTCAACCGAGTGTAATTTAGGGACACCGACAATGGTGATGGTACTAGTACCAGCACCTTGAATGTTGGCTCCCATTGCCTTACAGAAGTTAGCTAAATCGACTACTTCCGGTTCCCTGGCTGCATTTTCGATGATGGTTTCTCCATCAGCCAGGGTAGCAGCCATCATGAGAGTTTCTGTCGCTCCCACGCTGGGGGTATCTAGGTAAATCTTGGCTCCTTTTAATCTGCCACTGCTACCAGGAACATAGGCATTACAAATACCATGTTCAATCTGCACTTCGGCTCCCATTGCTTGCAGTCCTCGGACGTGCAAGTCAACCGGTCTGGCTCCAATAGCACAACCCCCTGGTAATGGCATCTGTGCCACCCCTAAACGGGCTAAAATGGCTCCTATGGCGAAAAAGCTTGCCCGTAATTGGGTTACTAATTCGTAAGGAGCTTTTGATGTCCTAAATTCACTGGCGTTGATATCTAAAATGTCGCCTTGTCTTTGCAGGCGTACACCTAATGCTGAAATTACTTCAGCCATGCGCTCTACGTCCGCCAATAAGGGAACGTTGCGAATGCGACAATCTCCCGAACATAGCAAGGCTCCAGCCATGATGACCAGTGCTGAATTTTTTGCCCCACTAATTTTTACATGACCCCGCAAAGAATGCCCACCCCAAATTTGCAAGACTGAGGAGTCTGCTTCTGATACCAGTTTGGCATCTGGTAAGCTGCTAGAAGGATTGATAAGCCTACCTCCAAAATAAACACGTAATTTTTTAGGTTAGAAGTTGGTTTTGATTCTACAGTAAAGATTTCATTTGTCTACATTTTTGTAGTTATATTCTGTACTGCTGAATCATTTTTATGGTTAATGATGATGGCTGAAAACTAATGATAGTCAGGTTTATAGAGTTTAACTAATATTAGCAATGACTTAACGCCAAGTATTATGTTGATGTAAGAATAAATACTCAAGAGAAATCATGTTATGTTGCCTCACTTCTTCCGATTCAGTCATCAGCAATTTATCCACTCATGAATAATGCCCAATTTTAGATCGCTAATTCATCATCACTCAATAAATTGAGTGGGGGGAGTGGGGAGTGGGGGAGATGGGGGAGATGAGGGAGTGGGGGGAGATGGGGGAGCAGGGGAGCAGGGGAGCAGGGGAAAAAGCAAGAATAACAAGTGTCACCTGTCAACTGTCAACTGTCAACTGTCAACTGCATACTAGTTGACAAAATTGAACAGTTAAGCAATAATTAGAAATTGTCGATATGCAAACCGCAAGCGGAACTGGCGGAATTGGCAGACGCGCTAGATTCAGGTTCTAGTGCCGCAAGGCTTCCGGGTTCAAGTCCCGGGTTCCGCATACATCAGTGCTGAGCAATGAGTTCTTAGTGCTGAGTTTTTTAAAATTTAGAACTCAGCAAGAGAAATGTTAACGAGTTTACAAAATAATTTGGTTAAGCAGATTCGCAAGTTGCACTCTACCAAAGAACGGCACAAGCAGGGGTTGTTTTTGTTGGAAGGGACGCACCTGTTAGAAGAAGCTTGTGCGGTGAATTATCCCCTAGAGGTGGTCTGTTGTACTCCAGAGTGGCAGGCAAACCATCCAACATTATGGGAAGATGCTTGTAGTCGATGCGATCGCGCCGAGGTTGTCAGTGAAGAAGTCTTACAGGCGATCGCTACTACTGTACAACCAGATGGGGTAGTGGCAACAGCAAAACGTGGCGAACAGCAAAGTCAAGTACCGTTTAATGGTGTAGTTCTGGCTTTAGAAACCATCCAAGACCCTGGTAATTTAGGCACAATTATTCGCACGGCGGCTGCGGCTGGGGCGGCGGGATTATGGCTGAGTCAAGATAGTGTAGATTTAGATAATCCCAAAGTTTTGCGTGCTTCGGCTGGACAATGGTTTCGTTTAGCCACCGCCGTTAGTGAAGATTTGCAGACGACAGTGCAGGCTTGTCAGCAAGCGGGGATGCAGATTATAGCCACTTTACCCACCGCCAAGTTAACTTATTGGGAAGTAGACTGGCAAAAACCCAGTTTAATTTTATTGGGTAATGAGGGTGCTGGCTTGTCGGCAGATTTAGCTGCAATGGCAGACCAACAAGTAAAAATTCCCCTGAGTCCGGGTGTAGAATCGTTGAATGTGGCGATCGCTGCTGCTTTAATGTTGTATGAAGCCCAAAGACAATTGGTGGAAAAGAGGCTAGAGGCTAGAGGCTAGCACGGAATACGAACTCTTATCACTTTAAACAATTCTTGACGGGTGCTAATTAGCCATTATTTGGGTTTTCTTTTCTGTTCTAAGTAATTTTCAATATCTGCAACTGCATCTTCTAAGGCTGCTAAATCAATATCAACTTCATCGTCAACAGCTTCACTCTCATCCTCAATAGGTGTATTTGCTGTTTCTTTATCTTCGGTCGTAGTTTCCTGTAAAATACCCTCTAACTGTTCGAGGGCGGCTTGAAACTTTTGTTCAGCCTCCTGGCGCTTTTGTTTTTCGCTTTGCTCCATAGTTTTAATAAAATATTTTAATAACAGTTCCTACAATCTTAGATTTTGCCCTGATGAAAAATATTTATAGCTATGTACTGTATAAACTTTACACATTCATTGAGTAAACGGCTAGTGATACCAATTCAAAATACTCTACGGGTTCGCGGTAGCGTCTCTGAAAGAGAAGCTAAAGCTAAAAAATTCAAAATTAACAAAGCCAGATTTGACAAGGGTTCCTGATTTTAGATTTGTTGGCGAGTTTGGGAAAATAGGGATCAGATTTTGTCGATAAAAAAACCTGCTTTAGCAGGCTTGGTTTGTCTAATTCTGGAGTTTGGTCTGTAGTAAGGACTTTAGTCCTGAATTGAAGGACTAAAGTCCTTACTACGAACTTTTAATAATGAGTACCTGTTTTCCGGTGATTAACGGCAGTTACATCATCCGGCTTGAGTAACTTACCATTATCAACGGTGGCGTATACTACCCAATGGTCGCCACATTCTAGCCGTTGTTCAACTGAACATTCGACATAGGCTAAAGCATCAGTGAGGACGGTACAACCGTTGTCTGCTTCTGTGGTGGTGAAGTTGGCGAAACGGTCTTCCCCTGGGGCGAAGTTTTTGCGGAAGTGTTTCATGTATTCCAGGTGATTGCCTTCGGGTAAGATATTTAAGGCAAACTTACCGCCAGGATACATGAGCGATTCTATCGCGCGTTCTTTGGCGATCGCCACAGTCAAACCTGGGGGGTTGAAGGTGGCTTGAGATACCCAAGAACCAAGCATTCCTGTGGATACATCGCCTTGCTTGGCGGTAATGACACAAACTGAGCCGACAATACGACCCACCGCTTGTTCTACGGGAGTAGCAGCTTGTTGGGGTACGCGGACTTTCTTAGCTTTCTTCAAGGTTTGAGCGAAGTCTGTACCAACTTCTTCGCAATATTTGAGGGTAACATCGTCGGGTTTAAACTTCACCTTCAGGGTTTCTATCCCAAAGCGATATCCTGCGTCCCGGAGTTTACTTTCAATCATTTCCACCGCTTCACCACTCCAGCCGTAGGAACCAAACACCCCGGCTAGTTTGTTGTTATCACCCACTTTCAGGACGATACCTAAAGCGGTGTGTATGGGGGTTGGTGCGTGACCGCCGATGGTGGGGGAACCGATGAGGAAACCATCAGCTTGTGCTATGGTAGTTTGGATTTCTTCCGGGGTAGCAAACTCACAGTTGATAGATTGAACTGCGACACCGCCTTTGGTGAGTCCGAGAGCGATCGCCTGTGCTAAAGTTGCCGTATTACCGTAAGCTGAAGCATAGAGTAGAGCTACAGAAATCTCTCTATCTTTTTGGGCGCGGCTCCAATCTGCATAAGCTTGAGTTAGCGCCATTAAACTACTACGCACCAAAGGCCCGTGACCTACAGCATACATCCGCACCTGTAAGTCAGAGATTTTTTCTAATGCGGCTTCCACATGAATAGCATGGGGAGCCATGAGACAGTTGTAATAGTAGCGCTGGTCTTCCTTGAAAGATTCCCAGTTATCATCAAAGACATCATCACCGCAGATATGTGCGCCAAATATCTTGTCTGTGTAGAGGATTTGGGTTTGCACATCGTAGGTACAAAGTCCCGCAGGCCAGCGAGGGCTGGGAATTGGTAAGAACTTCAACACATGACCCTTACCTAAATCCAGGGTTTCTTTCCCCCGCATCGCCAAAATATTCAAGTTGGTATCTGGGAAAGCCGCGCGTAAATCAGCCGCACCCGGAAGGGAACAGACAAAGGTAATTTGCGGAGCCAATTCCAGCAAAGCTTTAAATGTAGGTACGCGGTTGGGGCTAAAATGTCCCAGGATGACATAATCCAATTTTTTCAAATTGATTGTCTGTTGCAATGCTTCCAGGTAAATCGCCATGAAGCTTTCTACAGGCGGGTCAATAATTGCCGTTTTATCACCTTCAATTACATAACCATTAGAGGTAGTCCCTCTTTCTAAAGCATATTCAATTTCAAACCGCAAACGTGACCAACTACGCGCTCTGAGAACTTTAGTATTTGTAGCAATAGGAAGAATCTGTACGTCACGGGGCTTGGAATCTGGCATAGATTTTGTTTTATTTTTGTCAAAAAATTGGAAAAACCGGGTAGATTTTGCCCAGTTTTTAATTGATTGGATAAAGTCCATAGGTATCGGCGATGGGACAGTGGACAGTGGACAGTGGACAGTGGAAATATAGCGGATTGCAACCGGATAAAATACAGATTCATCTGCGTACCCTGCGGGTACTCTGCGAGAACGCTTGCGCGAACGCGGTAGCGTTGCGTAGCAAAGGCTACGCCAACATCTGCGTTCATCTGCGTTCAATTATTTTTTCTGTACCTCACTGACTTGAAAACCGCCACAACCTGACAACTGTCAATTGTCAATTGTCAACTGTCCACTGCTTCCTAGTAATAATTCCCTACCTTCCGGTGACGCACTGCGGTCAGTCCGTCGGGCTTGGAAACGCGACCGTCTTCGACGGTGCAGTATAAAATGTAGTGGTCGCTGCATTCCATGCTGCTTTGAATTTCGCATTCCATGTATGCTAGAGCGTCTGTCAGGATGGGTGAGCCGTTTTTGGCGGTTTGGGTTCGCACTCCTGCAAAGCGGTCTGCACCGGGGTGTAGGCGCTTGAGGAAGTGTTTTTTCAGTTCTTGGTAATTGCCTTCTTCTAGGACATTGAGGACGAAGCGATCGCCCACCTGCATTAAGCTATCAATAGCCCGGTCTTTGGCTACAGCAATGGTAAAGCCCAATGGTTGCAAACTTGCTTGTGCTACCCAGGAAGCTAACATGGCGCTGCTGACATCGCCTTTTTTGGTTGTCACAATATACAAGCCGTTGCTAATGCGTCCCAATGCCTTTTCCATGTTGACATCAAGGGACTTGATTTGTTTAATGTTGCGTTCCCTTGTCAGCATTTGTCCCAAGTCTGTACCCGCTTCTGTACACAATTGGTAGGTGGGTGAGCTTGGCGCTTCTTTAATGCGAATGGCGGGGAAGGCTTCTTTTACCCCCAAGTCGATAAATTTGCGGCGGATGGTGTCGATGGGTTCGTCGTCTCCCCCGAAGCACTCAAACAAGCCGACTACTTGCTTGTCTTTGACTACCGATAGCAGGGAACTAATACCAGCTTGAGCTGCTACTGAGGTTGTGGGAGGCATACCAATAATTAAACCAGATGCCCTACCTGCTAATTCTTGAATTTCTTGAATTTCGGCGGTGCTGAGGTCGATCATTTCTACCGCAACACCAGTTTTTTGAATACCTTCGCCGATCGCTTGCACAAGTAAGTTGCTATAGCCATAGTCGCCGACGTAAAATAAGCCGACGGTGGTTTCTGCTTTGGCTTGTCTCTGGCTCCAGCTTTGGTAACACTCGGTCAACACATCTAAATGATGGTATAACAGAGGCCCGTGACCGTTGGCGATAATCTTAATTTTGCCTAGTTCGCCCATGCGCTTCATCGCGTTCAGCAGCGATCGCGCATTCGGCCCCATGAGACAATCGTAGTAAAATCTAAAGTCAGCTTCTATTGCTTCTAAGTCTTCATCAAAGGTGCGATTGTCGCAGAAGTGCATCCCAAAAGCATCGCAAGTATAGATGACTTCGGTTTGGCGATCGTAACTAAAGATGGTATCAGGCCAGTGCAGGTTAGGCGCACTGACAAATTCAATTTCATGACCTTTACCAATATCTATGCGATCGCCACTTTTAACAATTCTCTTAGAAAAAGGATCATGTACCAAACCTTCCAAAAATTGCAAGGCAATTTTAGAAGCCAAAACTGTCGCTCTTGGTGCTAATTGCAGCACATCCTCAACTAAACCGCTATGGTCTGGTTCTGTATGACTGACAATAATGTAATCAATAGCCTTGGGGTTGATCAGACTTTTGAGTGTTTCTAAATACAGTTGTCGAAACTTCTGGTGAGAAGTATCAATTAAAACTGTTTGTTCGCCTCTAATGAGATATGAATTATAAGTCGTACCGTTTTGCAGTCCGAATTCGATATCGAAGCGATCGCGATCCCAATCAAGACAACGAATCGCTGTAGTATTAGGGGCAATTTCTACAGTTTCTACAGTTAGCCGATGCTGGACATTTTCTGCGTTGGCGTTGCCGGTCGTAGACATCGCTACCATTATTCGTCTCCGAGCGCAATAAACAGTAATTATTTCTCTGCCCCCATTGTGCGACGAATTTAATTTTTAAGTTGTAATAAAAACGATATTTCCCAAAAATCTAGTTGTAACAATTATTGCTATTTTCTGGCTGCTTTTTTAACTCAATAAATATCCGAAAAATCTAACTATATTTAGCGTATCACGTTTTAAATATTGATATTTCTTGGCATAATTTAAAATTTCCAAGATATCATACATGACTTATTTTCCTTGCAGAATTACCGTTATAAAAAGCAAAATTTACTTCACATTTAAGTAGAACGTACTAAATAAATCAAGGTTCGTAGTAAGGACTAAAGTCCTTACTACGAACTCAATCATGATAACTTTACAGTACTTAACATAGTTTGATTTATTTTCGACGGTTTACTTATAAGTATAAAGACATATATTGTAAGTAACAGAAGACAGCAAAAAACTCATCCTAATTTAATCAGGACTTACGCACCAAGATTGTTTGTTAAGACAGGGTGTAGGGCATTGATGTCAACTTAACCTTGGGCAAATATAGCAGGGGACAGGTGATAGGTGACAGGTGGCAGGGCTGAAAGCCTTTGAAACTTACTCATCTGCGTACCCTGCGGGTACTCTGCGAGAACGCTTGCGCGAACGCGGTAGCCTTGCGTAGCAGAGGCTGCCCCAATATCTGCGTTCGATTTTTCCCAATCTCATGCCACATTTTAGCCTTGCCACGCCACTACGGCACTTCACCTGGTGCTTGAGACTCACGTGTAGCTAAACTCACCGTCTACGCAGACTCAAGAAAAATTTAGGTTTTTTAACCTGTGGATGCAGTGAAACCAGTCCTGTAGGCGGGTTTCCCGCCGTAGGGAACTGGTGAACCCGGAGGGGTTTTGCCTGTGTAAATGCGGTTTCTAACCGCCCATTTTTAGTTAAGTTGACTAAAAATTCATCAAAAATTAATAATAATTCAATATAATTAGCAGTTGCATACGATAAAGGATTGAAAGATTATGCAGAAAGGTTTAATTAGTGCAAATATCAAATAATGATCAGTATCAATTCAACTGACTATTCCAAACGAGTAACTAAGAGTCTAATCACTAAACTAGGTAGATTCTCTTGGTTTCGTGGCATCCGTAGCAAAATCAAAAAAAGTACTAAATCATACGATGTAAGATTTAACAATATTTTCAGTAAAAGTATTGATGTGCAATCTTGCATTGAACAAATCAGTGATACTGCTTTGTATCAAGATTTTTATCTCCAGCAAGACCTAGTAGATGAGATATTGAATTTTGCCATTATTAACGAATCTATAGAACCAAATACTAACAAATTATTCTATGCTCTCTCGTGTAAAAACTTGCCGAAATCAAATTACATATATCGAGGATTAGTAACGAATACTCACAAATGCCAAGCAATAAACGAAGTTAAATTTAACTACAAAGTAATTGAGATTGCTACCAAGTTTCTAGGATATGAACCAACTAATATTACCCAACATCTAACCTGGAGTCTTGTTGTACCTGAAAGCGAACAACTGATCCAACAAAACTATCCTGCTTCTAAATGGCACTATGATGTTGTGGGCGAAGAATCAATCACTTTTAATTTCTATCTCACTGATGTTAATAATGAGCGGGAAGGTTGTCACCAATTTATCCCTTGTAGTCATAAAAATAAACCTTGGCAACTCCTCTTCAAATCTAGTACGCTTGACGAAGCAACTTTAGATAAATATTTTCCTCAACAACCAAAATTATCGGTATTTGGTTCTACTGGATATGGATTTATTGAAAATCCTTTATGTTGGCACCGTGTTAAGCCACCTACAGCTAACTCACGATTAATTTTACAAATTCGTTACTCTTGAATCATACCTGTTTCAAAAAAAGTACGAAGATATAATGTAAAACTAAATTAATATATCGTACTATACCAATTGAGGCATTCGGGAATGGTATTTCAGTACAACCGCCGTGCTTGTTTACCCTCATCTGAGGAACTGCCCGACTCTGACGATACGCCAGTGGATAATGAATTACAAGATTTAGTTCCCGGTTTACTCAAAGCAACATTAGCAATGGCTTGGCCAGACCGCATGGACTGGTTTTTTGGTGTAGATATGGGTATTTATTATGACCCAGATGAACCAGCCATAGTCTCTGATGGTTTTTTGAGTTTGGGTGTTGAACGATTTTATGATGAGTATCTTCGCCCTAGTTATGTGCTGTGGGAAGAGGAAAAATTACCTATATTAGTTTTAGAGGTTGTATCACAAAACTATCGCGGTGAATATACAACCAAAAAAGCCAAATACGCCAACTTAGGAATTTTATATTACGTTATCTATCATCCCACCCGCCGCCGCAAACCTCGTTTAGAAGCTTACAAGTTAGTCAATGGCGAGTATCAACTCCTAGAAGGAAACCCTATTTGGCTAGCCGAAGTTGGCTTAGGAATTGGCATGGAACGGGGAACTTACCAAGGGATTAATAGAGAGTGGTTGTATTGGTATAATCTACAGGGGGAACGTTTATTGACCCCTGAAGAACAAGCCAAGCAAGCACAGCAACGTGCCGAATTACTGGCGGAAAGGTTGCGGGCTATGGGTGTAGACCCTGATTCTGTTGTTTGACACTCCTTGCTCTAAAGAAACAAGGATTCTTGCTTCATCCGTCCTCTCTAGAAACCTGAATAGTCGTATTCAGGTTTCCCCGTTTGGATACTTCCACAAGCATACACGGACTGCCCGACCGCGTTTGAAAAGGTTTTTTATTTTTGAGTTTACTCCCACATTTGTCAGCCACTGCGTTGGACGGGTTTCCCGGCATAAAGCAAGTGGCGGTACAAGATTTAGGATTTATACTACCAGGGTTCCGGATCAGGAGCCGTCCGCTTGACCTACTTCGTCTAGTATCTGTGCGCTTTACCGCTATCATTTATGCTACCACAAAAGCCGCCCTTCTAGGGCGGCGGCTCTAAACCCAGTTTTTTGGTAAGACTGTC
The DNA here is from genome assembly GCA_036704005.1 of Leptolyngbyaceae cyanobacterium. GTDB lineage: Bacteria > Cyanobacteriota > Cyanobacteriia > Cyanobacteriales > Nostocaceae > Trichormus. Next base: position 48,494 of record DATNQO010000154.1, read on the forward strand.
TAAAAATTACTTGGGGGTAGGGTTTGCCAAACACCCGAAAAAATACTTTCGCTAGCTAAAGCAATTCGTAGTAAATCCTCTTTAAGTAGTGGTGGCCAGTCTACACCAGCTCTACGTCCTGCCACAAATAGTTGTTGCGCTTTAACAGTTAACTGATAAAGCGCAACAACCAATTCCTTGTCTAGGGTGGGTGAATCTTTCACAGCCTCAAACACTACCTTCAACGCCAATAGAATTGAGGTAATTTGACCAGGTACTGGCGGTTTCCCATATTTCATCCGCGTCAACAAAGCATCTGGGTTTTCCTCACTTCCTATTGTCTGGCCTACCAGGAGTTTGTAAGCTGTCTCGTAATTCATCTATCTAGCCTAGCGTAGATGTCTACACAATTAGATATGAGTCAATAGTCAATAGTCAATAGTCATTGGTCAATAGTCATTGGTCATTGGTCATTAGCCAACCCTTCTCTACGAGACGCTACGCGAACGGCTTCGCTCAGGGTAAACTGTCAACTGACTAATTTGTCTTACTACAGTTAGTGCTGAGTAACTTACGCCGGCTGTACCTTCGCCTGGGTGGGTGGAGTCACCAACTAACCACAGATGGTTAATGGGTGTACGGTTAGCAAAACCAAAGGGGCCGAATGTGGGGATTCTTTGACCGATGCCGCCTACTATACCACGATCGCGCCCTGTGTAATGGGCAAAGCTGCGCGGTGTGGCGGCTTCTTGATAGACTATGGTTTCTGGTTTGAGATAAAAGTATTGGGCTAGTTTGGCGATCGCTTCTTCGGTATACTTCTGTTTTAACCCTGCATAATCTTCGGTAGTCCACCACTGTTCGGGGTCTACAAAGGATGAGGCGATAATTGTTGCTTTCCCTTCTGGCGCACGTCCGTCACCCGCATGACTCACAGACACAAACAAAGAGTTATTCTCGCCAATGGGGCCATCAGCATCATACATAAATTGCAGGTGGGGCGGACATTCTGGGGGAATGGCGCTAGCATCTACACCTAAGTAGACCACAAACGCCCCTGATGCTTGGGGTAGTTTATCCACACGCCGTTTGTAACCAGTCGGCGCATTTTCTCCTAATAGTTGCACTAAGTTCTGTACAGTGACGTTAGCAACTACATGATCAGCCTCTTCTGTCCAGACTTCCCCTGTTTTTTGGTTTCTAATTACCACAGCCGAGGCTTTGCCGTTTTCTACCTTAATTTGTTCGACGGTGTGACGCATCAATAGTTTACCACCGTCTCTTTCTAAAGATTCAACTAGGCGATCGCTTAATACCTGCATACTACCTTGGAGGTGAAATAATCCCTGTGGTAGTTGCGATACACTCAAGGCCGTGGCAGCGTAAAGTAATGCTGTTTCCTCAGCGTTGACTTGAGAATATAGCTTGAGTTGCAAATCTAAAAACCTTCTCAATCTTTGGTCATTGCCCACACCACATAATCTTAAAGCATCACCCACTGTTAACAAAGTGAAGGGTACAGTAATTAAGGTACTGGGGCGTATTGCTTGCGTTAACTGCCACAAGTCCCACAAATTACGCGGCGGTAAAACTGGGTCGCGTCCTTGAAACTCCCAACTAGCCGCAAATAAAGTCGCCATCAATTGCCAAAAGCCTTCGCTCCCTGGAAACTGCTTTTGCCGTTCTTCTTGCCACATCTGGGGGTCGCGCCAGACATTGATGGGTGTATTTTCTCCTGGTAGATACACTGCACAAGCCGGGTCACAAGGTGTTGCTTCTGGTAAATCTATTTCCAGTTCGGAAAATATGCGGTGATGAATACCCCCAACTTCTAAACCTGCAACTTGAGTCGCCCCCACATCAAAAGTAAATCCCTGACGTTTAAATGTGGAAGCACAACCCCCAGGCACAAGGGCTTGGTCTAAGATTAAAACGCTGTTACCACGGTGCGCTAACAACGCAGCAGCCGTCAACCCACCAATTCCCGCACCAACTACAACTACACGCGGTTTACTTTTATTAGACATTAAGATGAGCTTTACAAAAATTAATATTACTACTAATAATTTTACTGCGCTCTTTGTGTTAGTAGTTAGTGGTTTTTCCTATGACAGTGACAAAATGCGCGATGGGCTACGCCCCGCCATAGGCGATCGCTCATCGGTCGTAGATAAAATAAATTAACAGAACAGTTCAATCCCCACTCAACAATGACCTCAACCCTGCGGAAACTTCCCCGGCTGAACGCCCCCAAGCTACATAAACTCTCCAATGGCTTGACCATCGTAGTGGAACAAATGCCAGTTGAAGCGGTAAATCTCAGTTTATGGCTGAATGTTGGTTCAGCTGTAGAATCTGATGCTATTAACGGCATGGCTCATTTTCTAGAACACATGGTTTTTAAAGGAACTGAGCGACTAGCCAGTGGTGAGTTTGAACATCATATAGAAGAACGGGGCGCTGTAACTAATGCCGCTACTAGCCAAGACTATACTCATTACTATATAAATACTGCGCCTCAAGACTTTGCTAAGTTAGCACCATTACAAATAGATGTAGTTTTAAATGCCAGTATTCCTGATGAAGCTTTTGAGCGTGAACGCTTAGTAATATTAGAAGAAATCCGCCGTTCCGAAGATAATCCCCGTCGCCGCACCTTCCGCCGGGCAATGGAAACGGCATTTGCACAGTTACCCTATCGTCGTCCGGTATTGGGGCCAGAGTCGGTAATTTCCCAACTCACCCCCCAACAGATGCGAGATTTCCACAAGGAATGGTATCAACCGCAGTCAATTACGGCTGTAGCTGTAGGTAATTTACCGGAAGAAGAATTAATTGAAATTATCGCCGCAGGGTTTGACAAAACTTCCCAGTCCCCAATCCCCAATCCCCAATCCCCAGTCCCCGAACCTGAATTTACAGAAGTATTGCGTCGAGAATTTCTGGATGAAAGCCTCCAGCAAGCCAGACTAGTGATGCTTTGGCGAGTACCTGGGTTAAACTATCTCGAACAAACTTATGCTTTGGATGTTTTGGCTAGTATTTTAGGACATGGAAAAACATCAAGATTAGTCCAAGATTTGCGGGAAGAACGAGGACTAGTAACTTCGATTTCTGTCAGCAATATGAGTAACCGTTTGCAAGGTACGTTTTATATTTCCGCTAAATGTGCGGTAGAAAATATACAAGCGGTAGAAAATGCGATCGCTCAACACATCCGCAAATTACAAACAGAATTAGTTACAGAAAAAGAAATCGCCCGTGTCCGCAAGCGTGTCACCAACAGATATATTTTTGGTAATGAAACACCAAGCGATCGCGCTGGCTTATATGGTTTCTACCAATCATTAGTAGGAGACTTAGAACCAGCATTTAACTACCCAGCCCACATCCAAGCCCAGGAAGCTACTGATTTACTCCTAGCAGCCAATCAGTACCTTTGCCCAGAGGCTTATGGGGTAGTTGTCCTGAAACCAGCATAATGTGGGGAGTGGGGAGTAGGAGGAGATGAGGGAGTGGGGGGAGATGGGGAAGAATTTCTACTTATCTTATATTCCACTCTACGGTAAGCTAAACTTACATCCCCCTCATCCCCCTCATCCTCCTCATCCCCTACTCCCCAATTAATCATGTGGACAGAAATAGATGCTCATATTAGCCGTATAATTGGCGAAAAATTCCAGACTCAGCAGAAGCGATCGCTGAGTGGTGGGTGTATTAACCAAGGTTATGCTGTATCTGATGGTACATTGACGTATTTTGTCAAACTTAACCAAGCCAGCCAAGTTGCCATGTTTGAGGCGGAGGCACTGGGGTTAGAGCAAATGCTGGCAACAAATAGTATCCGTGTACCGAAACCGATTTGTTGGGGTGTCGCTGGTAATTCCGGTTATATCGTCTTGGAATGGCTAGAAATGGGAGGCGGTAACAGTGCATCCTGGGAAGAGATGGGGCGGAGGTTGGCGATGATGCACAAAGCCACCAGCGCACAGGGTTACGGCTGGGATATGAATAACACCATCGGTTCCACACCGCAAATCAATACTTGGACAGCAGATTGGATACAATTCTACGCCAAACATCGCCTTGGTTATCAATTTCAGTTAGCCAGGCGACGGGGTGGTAATTTTCCTCAACAAGATGAGTTACTAGCCGCACTTCCAGAACTTTTAGCAGATCATCAAGTACAACCTTCCTTAGTACATGGGGATTTGTGGGTAGGGAATGCTGGGTGTACAGTAGCGGGGGAACCAGTGATATTTGATCCAGCTACTTATTTTGGCGATCGCGAAGTTGATATCGCCATGACAGAACTTTTTGGTGGTTTCCCCGCCGCTTTTTACAAGGGTTACAATCAAGTTTTTCCTTTAGAAGCTGATTATGAAAAGCGAAAAACACTTTATAACCTCTATCACATCCTGAATCACTTCAATTTATTTGGCGGTGGTTACGCCTCCCAAGCCAACCGGATGATTGAGCAAATTTTGCGTTGAGTTGGGGACTGGGGATTGGGGACTGGGAAGAGATGGGGGAGTGGGGGAAGTAGGGGGAGATGGGGAAGAATTTCTACTTATAGCAGCGAACAGGTGACAGGTGACAGGTGACAGGTGATAGGACTGGAAGCCTGTGAAAGTAAAGGTTTGAAGATTGAATGGTGTCCTAATCTAGCAGGCGACTACTATACCACATCTCCCTCATCTCCCTCATCCCCCTCATCTCCCTCATCTCCCTCATCTCCCTCATTCTCTAACCCCTAACCTCTACCCCCCTCCTAAGTTTTTGATAATCTTTCCTGAAAAGACCACTTTTCTACAGTAGAGTGGAATGTCTAGAAGATGACAATTTTTCTGTTTTATTTGTAGTTTCCAGTCACTCCTTGATTAATCACACTCTCTTCCTACTAGTAAGCAGAGCGGTTTTAGTTAAGCTTGGTGATGTTTAGAAATTATTTCAATAAGAGTTGCGACTAAAGATTAATTATTGAATAGAAATTCACCTTGCTAAAGGCGAAAGATTGGCATTTTGGAAACAGAAATTTCAGAATTTTGTGATATTTACTAGGCTTGTTACACTTTTTCAAGTGTTAATATGTAGGAACTAAGCAATTAACAACCACAATTGCTTAAAAGCGAGGAGAACAATGGCTGATACACAAACTTTGTTACAAAATTTTGGTCAAGTCTACGACAATCCGGTTTTATTGGATCGGAGTGTAACTGCTCCGGTGACAGAAGGACTCAATGTTCTACTAGCTAGTTTTCAGGCACTTTATTTACAGTACCAAAAACACCATTTCGTGGTTGAAGGTGCAGAATTTTACTCACTGCATGAATTTTTTAACTCCAGCTACAATGAAGTTCAAGACCACGTTCATGAAATTGGTGAACGCTTGAATGGTTTGGGTGGCGTACCTGCTGCAAGTTTTAGCAAATTGGCGGAATTAACCTGTTTTGAACAAGAATCTGATGGTGTTTATTCTTCCCGTAAAATGGTAGAAAATGACCTAGCAGCAGAACAGGCTATTATCAACGTTATTCGTCGTCAAGCCGCTCAGGCTGAAAGCTTGGGAGATCGTGGTACACGCTATCTCTACGAAAAGATTCTCTTAAAAACTGAAGAAAGAGCTTACCATTTAGCTCACTTCTTGGCTAAAGATAGTTTAACCTTGGGATTTGTTCAACCTGCTCAGAATTAACTTCTCATATCTCAATCAGAAGTAATCTTAACAGGGCTAAATCTTAAATAAAAATAAAGGATGGCTGTAAGTATAAATACTGCTTGCCATCCTTTGTTCTTTTTAGGTGTATATATTACAGCCTTTTTCAGTTGAGTGGAGTACACTTTGCAAAGGAACAGAGGCGCTTAGACTATGGGTTATAGGCTAGATGAATGTACCTCATCAAGGTGAAAAGTGCTGTATACTTTTGGTCTGCACTGCCTACCTTACTAGGGTAGTATCGGCGGTGAATTTTATCTAAATCAATTGACATATTTGAGCCGTACAAATACTGATTTAATTTATTGACATTTGTAATGTAATTTAGAAGAGTTTTGCAAAATATTTATATTGGTTTACATAATTATTATATATTTATAAATAATAAATTTGATTGACGTAGCGAATGCGTAACAATGGCATTGTTGAGATGATTTCAAAGATGCGATCGCCATAATCAAAGATTTTGAGCAAACATAAAGATAACTGCTTTCAACAAAAAAATAGAAAACCTTAATTGAATACTGCAAATACTAAATTTATGACTCAGCCGAAAGGTTAGTATTGAAATACTACCAAAGGTTGAATCTATGACTCAGTGCAATGGCAGTAACAATCTAACAAACGTTGTGAAATCAGTAACCAGCGCACTATATAGAGATATGATCGTTTTGCCTTTTGCGTTGTTGTACTAGCCAGTCGCTGTTATCAAACCTAGAAAACTGGATAATAAACAAGCTCAAGAGGGGTAAACACCCTTAAAATATTCAGGATTTGTATTCTCGTACTCCAACCCAACAACTATGCCCCGCCGTCAAGACCTCCAGAAGATACTATTATTGGGATCTGGCCCAATCGTCATCGGACAAGCCTGTGAATTTGATTACTCAGGGACTCAAGCCTGTAAAGCACTGCGTGAAGAAGGTTACGAAGTAGTGCTAGTGAATTCTAATCCGGCGACAATTATGACCGACCCGGAAACAGCCGATCGCACTTACATCGAACCATTAACACCAGAATTAGTAGAAAAAGTCATCGCCAAAGAACGTCCAGATGCTTTACTACCCACAATGGGCGGACAAACAGCCTTAAATATCGCTGTGGCTTTGGCAAAGAATGGCGCTCTCGATAAATATAACGTAGAATTAATCGGCGCTAAGTTACCAGCGATCGAAAAAGCCGAAGACCGGAAACTGTTTAACGAAGCGATGGATAAAATTGGGGTGAAAGTTTGTCCCAGTGGTACAGCCTCATCCTTAGAAGAAGCCAAAGCGATCGCCCAACGCATCGGCACGTATCCTTTAATTATTCGCCCAGCCTTTACAATGGGTGGGACAGGTGGCGGTATTGCTTACAACCAAGAAGAATTTGAAGAAATGGCTCAAGTCGGGATAGATGCAAGCCCCGTTTCCCAAATTCTCATCGACCAGTCCCTCCTGGGTTGGAAAGAATACGAGTTGGAAGTGATGCGCGACTTAGCAGATAACGTCGTCATTATCTGTTCCATCGAAAACCTCGACCCGATGGGTATCCACACCGGCGACTCAATTACCGTCGCCCCCGCCCAAACCCTCACCGATAAAGAATACCAACGCCTGCGGGACATGGCGATTAAAATTATCCGTGAGATTGGCGTAGAAACTGGCGGTTCTAATATCCAGTTTGCGGTTAACCCAGTTAATGGGGATGTGGTCGTCATTGAAATGAACCCCCGTGTTTCCCGCAGTTCCGCTTTGGCTTCCAAAGCAACGGGTTTCCCCATCGCCAAAATGGCGGCTAAGTTGGCTGTAGGCTATAGCTTGGATGAAATTAGAAACGACATTACCAAGAAAACCCCCGCCTCCTTTGAACCGACAATTGACTACGTAGTTACCAAAGTCCCCCGCTTCGCCTTTGAGAAATTCCCCGGTTCCGAAGCAGTGCTGACCACGCAAATGAAATCCGTAGGGGAAGCAATGGCTATTGGGCGGACTTTTAACGAATCCTTCCAAAAAGCATTACGTTCTCTGGAAACTGGACGCGCAGGTTGGGGTTGCGACAAAGCCGAAAAATTACCTAGCGGTGAACAAATTCGCGCCCAACTACGGACACCAAACCCAGAGCGGATTTTTGCTTTACGTCATGCTTTGCAATTAGGTATGAGTGCGGAGGAAATCTACGAACTCACCGGGATTGACCCTTGGTTCCTAGATAAAATGCAGCAATTGTTGGAGGTGGAAAAATTCCTCAAGCGGACACCATTGCCACAATTGACAAAAGAACAAATGTATGCAATTAAACGTGATGGATTTAGCGATCGCCAAATCGCCTATGCCACCAAAACCACCGAGGATGAAGTCCGTACTTACCGCAAACAGTTAGGAGTTATCCCTAGTTACAAAACCGTCGATACCTGCGCGGCTGAATTTGAAGCCTTTACACCTTATTACTACTCCACCTACGAAGAAGAAACCGAAGTCACCCCCACCAGCAAACCCAAAGTGATGATTTTGGGAGGAGGCCCCAACCGTATCGGCCAGGGTATCGAGTTTGACTATTGTTGCTGTCACGCCGCCTATGCACTCAAAGGCGCAGGCTATGAAACAATCATGGTCAACTCCAACCCAGAGACAGTTTCTACCGACTACGATACCAGCGATCGCCTCTACTTTGAACCCTTAACCAAGGAAGATGTTCTCAACATCATCGAAGCTGAGAACCCAGTAGGAATCATAGTCCAGTTTGGCGGACAAACACCTTTGAAATTAGCATTGCCTTTGCAACAGTATCTCAATCAGGCAGGTAATGGGTCATTGGTAATAGGTAATGGGAATGAACAGTCAATTACCGATGACCAATTACCCATTACCAAGATTTGGGGAACTTCCCCCGACTCCATCGACATCGCCGAAGACAGGGAACGGTTTGAGAAAATCCTGAAACAGTTGAATATTTCTCAACCACCGAACGGAATTGCGCGGAGTTACGAAGACGCATTGATTGTTGCTAAACGTATCGGCTACCCTGTGGTAGTGCGTCCGAGTTATGTGTTGGGAGGAAGGGCGATGGAAATCGTCTACTCCGATGCAGAGTTAGAACGTTACATGACCTTTGCGGTACAGGTGGAACCAGAACACCCGATTTTAATCGACAAGTTCCTAGAAAATGCCATCGAAGTCGATGTAGATGCGATCGCCGACCAAACAGGAAAAGTCGTCATTGGTGGCATCATGGAACACATCGAACAAGCGGGTATTCACTCAGGAGACTCCGCTTGTTCACTACCCTCGATTTCCCTTCCACCAGCCGTCCTCAATCAAATCCGCAACTGGACAGTACAATTAGCACAGGCGCTTTCTGTAGTCGGGTTGATGAATATTCAGTTTGCCGTTGTTGGTGCTGGTACATATTCACCCCAAGTTTACATTTTAGAAGCCAACCCCCGCGCTTCCCGCACAGTACCCTTTGTCTCCAAAGCAACAGGCGTACCCTTGGCGAAGTTGGCATCCTTAATCATGTCCGGTAAAACACTGGAAGAGTTAAACTTTACCCAAGAAGTTATCCCCAATCACATCGCCGTCAAAGAAGCAGTATTACCCTTTAATAAATTCCCTGGGACTGATACAATACTAGGCCCAGAGATGCGCTCTACTGGCGAAGTGATGGGAATTGACAGCGACTTTGGTCGCGCCTTCGCCAAGGCAGAATTAGGTGCAGGGGAACGTTTACCCCTAACAGGAACCGTCTTTGTTTCCATGAGCGATCGCGATAAAGCCGCCGCCATCCCTGTAGTCCGAGAGTTTATCGACTTAGGCTTTAAAGTCATGGCTACCTTTGGTACGCGTCGTGTCCTCTTGGAAAATGGCTTGGAAGTAGAATTAGTCCTGAAACTGCATGAAGGCCGTCCCCACGTTATTGATGCCATCAAGAACCAAAAAATCCAACTGATTATTAACACCCCATCGGGAGAAGAAGCGCAAACCGACGCACGGTTAATCCGCCGCACAGGTTTAGCCTACAAAATCCCCATCATCACCACCATCGCCGGCGCTAAAGCCACCGTCGCCGCCATCCGTTCCATGCAAAACACTACTTTGGACGTAAAAATCATCCAAGAGTATTGTCCGCACTTCTAGAGGCTAGGGATTGGGTATTGGGGACTGGGGATTGGGGACTGGGGACTGGGGACTGGGGATTGGGGACTGGGAAATAAGTATTTTTTCCTCTGCTCCCCCCACTCCCTCATCTCCCCCCACTACCCATTCCCACTTCATGAAATCTACATTAAGCAGTATTTACAAAAAAAATTAAGTAATTATTATAGAAAAATAATTATTGTTTTTATTGAGATATTTTAACAAGTATAAGGAAATAGTGATTTTCTGAGGAAAAGCTCATCAAATATACCTTTTGTGAGTCATATTACCAGTAGAATCGTTTTTAATGTCAGCTAGAGCAGCCTCATATTCAGACTCAGAGCATTCTACCAATTGTAGAAAAACCTTATAGGGAGTTTTTAGTAGCAATATTTATTGCTAAATTTTCTCATAAACAAGTTTTAGTCTCAAAGACTTGCTAAATGAGGGATGAAAAAAATAGTTAAATATTGACTTTTTTTTGTATCAAAGATTGCTGATGAACACTATATGGAAATTTTTAACCGTCAAGTAAATTATTTTTTCTCATAAATGTTACAATTATTAATGCAACAAAGAAACTAAAAATGTTAAGCTAAGCACCTTTTATCTAACCAAGGATAGTTGTGCGAAATAGGGAATCGCTGTAAGGTCTAGCAAATAAAGACCTATTTAAACTCCTATAACAGCCGAGATTATCGGGTGTATAACTTCTAAATCATCAAACAACATCCCAGCTAACTGGGTATTGAAGGCAAAGAGCATCTATCAGTTAATGACCCTACCAACAGAACCAACATCACCAAAGAGTAGCGCCATGAAGACCGCTCCAACAGCCACAGACCTCGTGCGGACATACCTGCGTGAGATCGGACGTGTACCACTTTTAAGCCATGAAGAAGAGATTCGATATGGTAAACAGGTACAGCGTTCAACGATGTTGCAGGAAGTACGCGAGGGTTTGGCAACCCAATTGGGGCGCGAACCAAGCTTGGAAGAGTGGGCAAAAGCGGCGAAGATAGATTCAGCAGAGTTGAATGAAGCGATCGCTGATGGTGAAATTGCTAAACGCAAAATGGTAGAAGCCAACTTGCGGCTTGTAGTTTCCGTTGCCAAAAAATATATTAAACGTAACGTTGATTTATTGGATCTCATCCAAGAAGGCAGCATCGGGATGCAACGGGGCGTAGAGAAATTTGACCCTACCAAAGGATATAGATTTTCGACCTATGCCTATTGGTGGATTCGGCAAGCAATCACTCGTGCGATCGCCGAAAAAGCACGTACCATCCGCCTACCCATTCATATTACCGAAAAACTAAATAAAATTAAAAAAGCCCAGCGTCAACTATCCCAAAGATTGGGACGTGCGCCTACAGCTGGTGAACTAGCTCAAGAATTAGAACTCACACCCAAGCAAGTCAGAGAATACTTAGAAAAAGCCCGTCTCCCCTTATCTCTAGACTTACGCTTAGGAGACAATTACGACACCGAACTAGGCGAAATGCTGGAAGATCCAGGCGCTTCCCCCGAAGAATTTGTCATGCAATCTTCCCTATCCAACGACCTAGAAGTCCTGATGGAGCAATTAACACCCCAACAGAAAGAAGTAATCACACTGCGCTTTGGCTTAGTCGATGGGCAAGCTTTGACTCTAGCAAGAATCGGTGAAATACTCAACATCAGCCGTGAACGAGTCAGACAAATCGAACGAGAAGCCCTCACCAAACTACGCAAGTCGAAAGCCAGCATGGACGAATACTTGGCAAGTTAGTCAGTTGTCAGTTGTCAGTTTACCCTGAGCGTTCGCGCAGCGTCTCCGCTCTTGAGAAGCTGTACCACTCCGTGGAAGCAAGCTACGCGGAGCGTCTCGTAGAGAAGGGTTGTCAGTTGTCAGTGGCTAATAACCAATGACTAATGACTAATGACTAATGACCAAAAGGTGAGAAAATCCCCTGATGATGGTTCGGTTACACCCACTTTGATATGTGAATGAGTTTGTTACATTAGTTGACAGGAACACCAAATGGTGAAACAACTTCAATAATAGACAAATACACAGTCATATATTTAAAGTCACTATCATCACACCCAGCAGTATTATTGCAGGAGAAAAAAGTGAGTAACCAATCTAACCGAGTGTCAGAATTTTTTAATAGCGATTCAGAAACAGGTAATTTGTTGTGGCAGTATGTTAAGTCATTAAGTCCAGAGACAGTTACCCAACTTTCTAAACCCACATCACCAGAAGTTTTTCAGGTAATGGAACGTAATATCATAGGATTATTGGGTAACTTACCTCCAGAACATTTTGGTGTTACCATCACCACCAGCCGGGAAAACTTGGGACGCTTGCTGGCTTCAGCCATGATTAGCGGCTACTTCTTGCGTAACGCTGAACAGAGAATGAACTTTGAAACAGTCTTACAAGGAAGCGACAGTAACCAAAACGAAGCTGAATAGTTTGTAGTAAGCACTTTAGCTTGAACCGACAGAAGCCTCTCACCTACCCGGAAGGAGGTGATGAGATGAATGACGGGGCGGCGACGAGTTGACCTCCGACTGTTATCAAGCGTTAGCTTGATCAGGGAGTGGGGCCAGGGAGGAGTCGCCAACTTTTTGACTTGGCAACCTGTCAATCCAATCTTCAATAAGTTGTGTGACCGTCTTTTCCTTGTCCTGTGCATAAGCCTTGAGCTTGTCGTGCCTTCTAGATGATATGCGAATATGTAAGTCTTTTCTCTCCATAATTATGTACATAGTATGAACATAGCTATGGTAATATATAAATGGTCGTTGACCCACCCACACGGCTGTAAACAAAACGTGTAGAGACGCGATTAATCGCATCTGTACTAGCGGTACGACGCTTGCGGAGGTAACTAGCGTGAGTAAAGGGGAAAGAACATCGCCAACTGGTAAGCCATTGCTGTAATTCCATGTGATGTTGTACGCAAAGCAATTAAACTACCTGCGGAAGGCGGGTGGCTGCCTGGGTTCTGGCGCTTACCAGATAAAGGGGGAAACCCCAGAGATGCTACATAAGACTCGTAGAGACGCGATTAATCGCGTCTGTACTATTGGTAACGCACATTGTTTAACAATGTTCCTAACAGAGCAGTGGCAAGCGAGACAGGAAGCCAACACTTACTGCGTAGCAGAAGTGTTGGTACTTCACTGCTGATATCTAGAGGACTAAAGTCCTTACTACATACCAAATATGTAAACAATTAAGTTATATTTTTAAAAGCAAAAACTCGGTAGATATTTAGCAAGTCTGCCGAGTTTTGCTATTGGTCATTAGTCATTAGTCCATAGAAGAGGCAAAGGCAATAAATTCTTCCCTTTCCCTTTCCCCCTTCCCCTTTCCCCCTTCCCCTTTCCCCTCTGTTTCCTCGCAAAACACTATGAACACAATTACCACTCCACCACACAAAATTATCGGCGTTGCTGTAATTTGGAACGACCAGCAGCAAATATTAATTGACCGCCGTCGTCCAGAGGGTGTGATGGGCGGCTTGTGGGAATTTCCGGGCGGTAAAATTGAACCAGGGGAAACCGTAGAAGAATGTATTCAACGAGAAATTCAGGAAGAACTAGGAATATTAATTGAAGTGGGTGAACGTCTCATCACTATCGATCACACTTATACCCACCTGCGCGTTACCTTGACAGTACATCATTGCCGCTTGCTTAAAGGCATTCCTCAACCTCTAGAATGTGCCGAAGTTCGTTGGGTAAGTTTAGATGAGCTAGATCAGTTTACATTCCCAGAAGCAAATAGTGAGATTATCGCCGCGTTGAGAGTAGGGGGAAGTGGGGAGTAGGAGGAGATGAGGGAGTAGGAGGAGATGAGGGAGTAGGGGCAGATGTGGTTCGACTTCGCGGTAATCGAGCGTTCGCGGAGCGTCTGTCTACGACACGCGATCGCGAACGTAGAGAAGTCGAGATTCACCAACCGGGAGTGAGGGGAGATGAGGGAGTAGGGGAGCAGAGGAGAAAAACTGTCAACTGTCAACTGTCAACTATCAATTACCGTAACAATCTATTAACCAACATCAGTAGAGTCCCTGAATTTTCTACAATAAGCGCAGAGACTTTGGAAAAAGAGTGTCAGCGAACCAATGCCTAAAATTGTTGCCGATGTGATGAGTCACAACCCTATTGTTGTCAAGCCAGAAACGCCGCTACAAGAAGCCATTAAGATTCTGGCAGAACGACGTATTAGTGGTCTACCTGTTGTAGATAACGACGGTAAATTGTTGGGTATTATCTCAGAGACTGATTTAATGTGGCAAGAAACTGGTGTATCTCCACCTGCATACATAATGTTTTTGGATAGTGTCATTTATTTACAGAATCCTCTCGTATATGAACGCGATCTGCATAAAGCGTTGGGACAAACTGTGGGCGAAGTGATGACTAAAAATCCTGTTACCGTTTCCCCTGAACAGTCTGTGAAACAAGCAGCCCAATTGATGCACGATCGCAATGTCCACCGTTTACCAGTATTAGACGATGCAGGTCAAGTTATTGGTATCCTTACCCGTGGCGATATTATTCGTGCAATGGCCGCCAGCTAGTCAACAGTCAACAGTCAACAGTTAACAGTCAACAGTCAAAAGTTAACAAATTAGGATAGCTAAATGAGTATTACTCCTGAGTCGGTGAGAGAATCACTCAATTCTGAAGATTTAGGCGATCGCTTACGTGCGGTAAATCAAATCCGTGATTTAGAACCAGCGATCGCTTTTGAGTTGGTACAACTGGCTGTTACTGATAGTAATTCCCGTGTCAGGTATTCAGCCGTTAGTCAGTTCGATACATTAGGCGCTCAGGATTTAGATTTATCCTTGGATATACTGCGCGGTTTATTAAATGACCCAGAGGCTGATGTGCAAGCCGCCGCCGCCGACTGTTTAGGTGCGTTGAAATTACAAGCTGCTTTTGATGATTTAGAGCAGCTTTATCACAATACTTCAGAATGGCTGGTGCAATTCAGTATTATTGCTGCATTGGGAGAATTAGGAGATCCGCGATCGTTTGAATTACTCAAACAAGCACTCTCTTCAGATGTGGAATTAGTGCAAACGGCTGCAATTAGTTCTCTTGGAGAGTTAGGAAATGTGCAAGCAGTTCCTTTATTAGCTCCTTATGCTACCAGTTCCGATTGGCAGATTCGTTACCGAGTTGCCCAAGCTTTGGGGCGCTTGGGTGGTACAGAGGCTAAGTCTATTTTGGCAACTCTGGAGAATGACGAAGTAGAGGCGATCGCACTTGAAGCCAAGCAAGCTCTACAATCAGTTGAGAGAACAATTAAATAGCGAAAATTTTCCTTAAACTTACTCATAGTCAACTATTGTGAGCAAGTTTCTTGACACTCCTTCCCTACGGGACGCTACCGCGAACCCAGCAGCAATCTACGCGGATCGTCCCCTGGGGGGAGAGTCCCCGGCTTTCAAAGGCAGGTTTTTAATCAAGTAATAAGTGAGGGCTGTGAGATTCACGCTCATTATCAGAGTTTCATCTACCCCTACACCCCTACACCCTTATACCCTGGTTGGTGAATCTCGACTTCGCGGCAGTTGAGTTTCGGCTTCTCTGCGAGACGCTACGCGAACGCTCAACTACCGCGTAGTCGAAACTCGATTACCGCCCAGTCGAACCACTACACCCTAAAATCAGTATTTTTGCGTCGAAGTGTAAAAAACCTCCCCCTGAAAGGGAGTACCCGGAGGGTAATTGTAGAAAACAATTACCAATTACCCATGACCAACCCCCACAATATGATAATTATTGAAGCGGACATATATCAAATCAGACTTCAATAAAGGGTTTGAGGTTAGCAATGCCTGCGGCGAGATGCGCCTACGCTCAACCAACAAAAGCCTTGTACCTGATGTTTAAGTAATTTCAACAAATAGAATATCCTTTAATATTAAAGTAATTTTGATCACCCTAACCCTTTGGCTTCTACCGTTTTTAAACATATTTTTTACAGATGAATCTGCTGTGCGATCGCTATAAATATCCCAATAAATTGATGATACTTAGCCATTTAAAGTTACTCATTCTCGTCTTCATACATATTTTCTCTTAAATTAGGTATTTATACTAAATTTTTTTTATTCGGTAGAAGCACCCTAGCTAAACATCAATATTTGAAAGCAACATAAAACAGATTGCATCTGTTTAATATTGGTATTAAATTTACAACACTCATCAGAGTTTGTTTCACCAAATTGTCTTAAGTAACAAGTAAAACCAAGTCGAAGCAGTATTTACAAGATATCGATTCGATTATGTGTATGGATGCAATGCTTTGCTCCATACCCTAACTCTTGGTAACATTTTATAGGTAGGGGTAATTATGACGGATAATGCGGGTAACACATTAACTACTGCCAGACAACTAACTTTCTCTTCTAATCTTCAGACTTTTACAGACCGAGTAGATTCAACAGACCTGAATGATTTCTACAGCTTCAGTTTGTCTGCTCGTAGTAGTTTGAATATTGCTGTTGATGGTTTGAGTGCTAATGCAGATTTACAATTAATCAGAGATACTAATAGTAATGGTTTAGTTGATAGTGGCGAAGTTCTCAGTACTTCTAATAGGACTGGAACTAGCAGTGAATCGCTTCGTCCAACTCTAGATGCTGGCAATTATTTCATCAGAGTCTATTCAAACACTGGCGATACTAACTACAATCTCAAAGTCTTTCAAAACTTTGCTCCAACCTCTCTAGACTTTAAACTCAACAGTACTACCCTCAAAACAACAGACACACTCAGCATTAATAGCGCTTGGGTATCAGATAGCAACGGTGCTAGCGACCTTTCCAGAGTTGATTTTCGCATTCAAAGAGCAGACGGAACCTGGTTGGATGTAGCGGATGCTAATACATTTACTGCCGATCCTAATAATGCAAATAGGGCAAGTTTTAACTACAGTTTGTCTCTAAATAGCTTTAATCTCACTGCTGGAACTTATACCCTCCAAGGCATAGCTTACGACCAGACTGGCGCGGCTAGTAATACAGTACGCTTAGGTGTGACTCTGGGAAATTCAGGGCTTTCATTAACCAATGCTAGAAAAATTACCTTTTCTGGTAGTACCCAGACTTTTGCAGATAGGGTAGATTCAACAAATATCAATGATTTCTACGGTTTTAGCCTAACTGCTAGTGGTACAGTGAATATCGCTGTTGACGGCTTGAGTGCGAATGCAGATTTACAATTAATCAGAGATGTTAACAGCAACGGTTTGTTTGATGGCGGTGAGGTTGTCACCGGTTCTTACAGAACCGCAACAAGCAGTGAATCTATTCGCACAACTCTAAATAGCGGCAATTATTTTCTTAGAGTCTATTCACAAAGTGGCAACACTAATTACAATCTCAGAGTATGGCAAGATGTTGCTCCAACTTCTTTAGAATTTAAGCTCAACGCTACCACCTTCTCCACAATAGACAATCTCAGAGTGGCTAATGCTGGGGTATCAGATAGCAACGGTGTTAGCGACCTTTCTAGAGTTGATTTCCGCATTCAAAGAGCAGACGGAACTTGGTTGGATGTGGCTGATGTTACTAGCTTTAATGCCGATCTGAAGACTGCAAATAAAGCAACTTTCAACTATAGTTTGTCTCTGAATAGCTTGAATCTAACGGCTGGTAGTTATACTCTCCAGGGCATAGCTTACGACAAGGCTGGCGCTGCTAGTAATACAGTCAGACAGACATTTACAATAGCGACTTCAACAACAACTATTCAAGACTGGTTCAGTCAGAATCTTGTTGACCAAGAACTGATTAGATTAACTCGCAACCTCGCGGCTGACGGTAGCTTAAATCGTGAGGATATGCTGGATATCTTCAGAAATGCACAAGATAATTCGGCAATAGATGCTAATGAAGTAACAGGTCTGAGAGCATTGGTCGGTGCAAGTACACCTTTTACTATGCAAGACTCTGTGAAATGGCTCTCAAAGCAGGTTGCTAATGGTGCATCTGCGGGTATGAGCGCTACTAATTTTGAGTCTAATTTTGTTGGTCGTTGGTTTTTAGGTACAGTAGCACCGACAGCTGTGTTTAACGGTAAGACTCTTACTTACAGTGTAGTCAGTGGTACTCTTTATGGCAGTGCTAACGAAGCGCGAATTGGCGATATTGACCAAGGCTCATTAGGTGATTGTGCATTTTTAGCTACTTTAGGATCAACTTTTGGTCGTCAGTCTGATGATTCGGGGAATACTTCTAGTTCTCTTATCAATAGCATGATTACCGATAATGGTGATAACACCTACACGATACGCTTTTACTCAACAACATTTAATGATCCTGGCGAAGCACAATACGTAACTGTTGACCGTCGTATCGCCACAGGTATAGCTGCTAAAAGAAATAACAATGTTCTTTGGGTGGCTTTAGTGGAAAAAGCTTATGCTCAATGGATGGAGTGGAGAACGGGTGTGAATGGTTATGATGCAATAGGTAATGGAAGCACTCTTTCTAATCCTCTTCGGTATGTTACAGGGAAACAGACTACTAACTATGATGCCAGCAAATTAACTTTTTCAACTCTAGAAACGGCTTTAAAAAATGGTCAGACAGTCACAGCAGCAAGAGTAGGTAGTACTGACAGCACATATATTGTCACTGCCCATGCTTATTCAGTAACAAATGTCTATGTGAAAAGTAGTGGTGAGCAACGGGTTATAGTGCGAAATCCGTGGGGAGTTGATGGTAAGGCTTTAAGTGGTACTAATGATGGATTCATCGATTTATCCTTTGATGAATTTATCAAGTCTTTGAATTTTGGAATTAGCGTCGCTTAAGACGACTTAGTTAACAAATAGTAACTTTAAGTTTTAGTATGTTCCCCTCCTGTTTACGCACTGGAGGGGATTTTATTGGAGTTATAAAATTTTGTTAGGCTACACTTAGAGATGATTTATAAAGTAAACTTTAAATTGTAGGGTGCGTTAAAGCAGCGCTTAACCCACCGTATTTGCTGGTGCGTTACGGCTATCCCTCTTCTGTCACTTTCCGAAATAAGCAAGTAGTAAATAACTGAAATTAGCCAGAAGAGAAAAAAGGTTTAGATTGGTTCATTGTAGAAATTAGGTGATTAAATCCCAGCAATAAATCGGAATTGGGGAAAACATCGAGCCAGGGATAAATCAACCAAAATAATAAGAGAAGTTGAACAATTAAACGAAGATTATTTAAAGTATTCTTCCATCCAGAATCATGATTCCATTGTTGATGATTAGAAAAATCTACACAATCAATACAAATACTGTCTTGTACCTCTGTTTCAACTTGAGGAGCCTCAATCGTGACGTATTTGCCTCTCATAAAGCCAGTTTCGGCTTTATTTGGGCGTTTCTATTGACCATATTTTTATCCCCATCTCACATAAACTTAGTGCAATGAGGATAATGAAGATGGAATCAACTAATATTTAAATAGCTGGGGCTGAAGAAATTACTAACAATATCAACAGCGTCAAAACCAGAATGCTAATTTTAACAATCAGGTAAGTGCTAGGGTTATATATAGGAAAATCGTGAGTCATTGTACACCCCCGTTTATAACTACTGTAGAGTCTAATGAGGTATTGAACGAATCTATAGAAGCATTGAGTGCTTCTACATCTTTATTTTCTCTCAAACATAGATACACGGTTGATAAATTAATGTTTAAGTAACATTTTTTAGTAAATTACTGAAAATTCACTCTTATCTAAGTGTATTTGTGTGATATGATACATGAGTTTGGCGATCGCCTATAACGACACCAACTAAACGCCGCAACTTTTAATCCTAAAATCGCCAATTGGGTTTGCTTTATAACTCTGGCTTAATCTATCCTGGTGAGAATATGAACAAAGATTAAGACAAGTAACGCGCACAACGACATGATACAGATATTGGCTCTTAACTTAACTGATATTTGGACTAGGTTAAAGATTGATGGGACGCTTGTAAATACCTGTTGGCAGTTTGCCATCTGGGGTTTTTTCTCCCTACTGCTAGCGGAGATACTCAGAGACAGCTACCACGCATTATGTCACCAAGTCAACTGGCTAAGTAAATGGCACAACAAGCATCATGCAGCATATCGCCGGGATTTGTCGATAGTTTCACTCAAAGCTTATCAAGAATCGCAACTCTATCACGACATTTTAGAGTCGAGTCTATTAGTAGTTGTATTAACGATAATTGCTTTAGTTGTTCCACAAATCGGTTTATGGTTGGGAGTTGTTTATGCTTGTACCTTCTTGATTGGTGCATCCCTACGGTATTTTCAAGGAAGTATCGAAACAGATTACAATCACCTACCAGGGCCTTTAGAGACAATTCCCTCTGTTTGGTGGGTAAATCGCACTTATCATTGGCGACACCATTTTGATGATGTTGACGCTTATTATAGTGGTGTATTTTCTCTAGTAGATAAGGTATTGGGAACAGGACTTTCACTCAAAGGTAAAACTATTGCTATCACTGGTGCATCTGGTGCTTTAGGACAAGCTTTAATAGAACAATTGCGTCAACATAATGCTAAGGTTGTGGCGTTAACCACTAATCCAGATAAATTACCAACTGATGGCAGTATAAAAGTAATTCCTTGGCAATTGGGCAATGAATCTGAACTCAAAACTACTTTAGAAAAAGTAGATATTTTAATCATCAACCACGGAATTAATGTTTATGACAAGCGCACACCGCAAGCAATTAATTCTTCCTATGAAGTGAATACTTTCTCCGCTTTGCGACTAATGGATGTATTCTTAACAACGGTGAGTGGGCCGCAAGCCAAAGCAACTAAAGAAATTTGGGTAAATACATCTGAGGCGGAAGTATCTCCAGCGTTGAGTCCGCTTTATGAACTCAGCAAACGTGCATTAGGAGATATCGTCACTCTTAAGCGCTTAGATGGTGATTGTGTAATTCGCAAATTAATTCTCGGCCCCTTCAAAAGTCAACTCAATCCTTACGGAGTAATGTCAGCACAGCAAGTAGCGCGGATGGTTTTGTTTTTAGCGCGTCGAGACTTCCGCGATATTATTGTGACGATTAATCCTCTTACCTATATGTTATTTCCCTTGAAAGAAACAAGTACTTGGTTGTATTACAACATTTTTAGCAAGACAACTGAAAAATAAAATAGGCACATTTCGTCAATCATCCTCGTCTTCTTTGAGAAGTCGGGGATTTAGTTATATTCAGCCTGCATAAAAATAATCAATTAAAGCTGAAGAATTAGTATCCAGATGTGGTGATATAGTAGTCGCCAGATAAATTAGGACATTGATGAATCATCCAATTTTTACTGCAAGAGCTTTCTAAGCCTGTCCCCTGCAATAACGTCTGCAAAAAATTTACTCAACAAAGTTTATGCGCTTATCTACTTCTATTAGCCTGGGATTACTTTTGTTTTTGAGCATGGCTACACCAACCATATCTCAACCTGCTCTAGCAAAACCACAATTAGTTGCTACTAATAGGCTGAATATACGACAATTAACTTTTAATCGTAACTTGTGGAACAAGCAAAATATTTCTAGCTACCGCTATACTTTGAGTAACAGTTGTTTTTGTATAGCTGATGCCAGAGGCCCTGTAATCATTGAAGTCCGCAATGGTCAAACAACTTCCATTACTTCTGTTGCTACTGGTTTACCCGTTAACCCAGAGTTTTTTCAGAACTACGATACAATTCCTGAGCTTTTTAATGTAATTCAAGATGCGATCGCTCGTCAAGCATCTAGTCTAACTGTCAGTTACGATCATAAACTGGGTTATCCCACACGAATTAGTATTGATTATGACGCTCAAATAGCCGATGAAGAATTATTTCTTACAGTTGAGAATTTTCAAGTAATTCAATAAAAGTTAATGTTTTACCTATTCCAGCCATTTTTAGATATTTACTGGTGGATTTGTTGTAAAGTAATGCAAGTATTGATAGCCATGAGTCGATTGGTATAACAATTAACTTGGGAAATTTATGGCAACACCAATTCGCATACTCTTACAAACAACGATCGCCACAACTGAAGATGACTGGAGTATATTTCGGTTTTCGCTATTGCAAGATTATTTAAACTCTATTCAAGATGAATCAGGCAACCCGTTATTTACAGTTGTAGCAAGCGATCGCCTCTCAGATACCCTAGATGATGACCCGATTTTAAGTACACTAGATCAATCAGACTTTGATCAACTATGGCTATTTGCTCTCGATACTGGCGATGGTTTAACAGACAAAGATATTGCAGGAATTAACGCCTTTAGAAAACGGGGTGGTGGAATTCTGACAACAAGAGATCATCAAGATATGGGCTGTTCTATGTGCGGCTTAATTGATATTGGTGATGTCCATTATTTTAATAAGAAAAACCCCGATCCTGATAATTCTCGCTGGAGCCGTGACGACCCGCATACGACTTATATTTCCTGGCCTAACTATCATTCTGGAGCTAATGGCGACTATCAAAAAGTTATTCCTGTAGAGCCAGTTCACGAACTTCTATATAACCCTAATGCCCCTTCTGGCTTAATTGAATTTTTCCCAGCACATCCCCATGAGGGAGGTATCGGAGCAAAACCAGATAATCTCAATTCACGAGTAATTGCATTAGGTAAAAGTTTGATTACTAACCGTAATTTCAATTTGATTGTAGCAATTGAACATTATAAAGATACAGATGGAAATCACATAGGCAGAGCAATAGCTACTTCCAGTTTTCATCACTTTGTTGATTACAACTGGGATATAGAAAAAGGTTGTCCTTCTTTTGTTGATGAACCGCCTGGAAATGGAATGAAGACTGAACCTCGTGCATTGGAAGATATCCAAGCTTTTGTACGTAATGCTGCTTTGTGGTTAGCTAGGTGAAAAGTAGGGGCGCACAGATGTGCATTAGTTTCAACTTAAGCCTGGGCGAATGGAATTCGCGGCTACACAAGCAAAGTCCGCCTTCGCGGACTAACGAAAAATTAAGGGTTTGAAACCCGCACAAGTGGTCACTGAAGCTCAAGAAGTGCGGGTTTTGTCTGTGTAGATGCGGTTTCTAACCACCCATTTCACGTTAAGTTGACACCAATGAAATCTGTGCGCCCCTATTCATATACGTTTATCTGCGTTCATCTGCGTTCATCTGCGTTCAATGTTTCCAAATCTATTGCCACATTTTAGCCTTACCACGCCAATACGATAACTTTATTTTCACTTGATAAATAACCTCTAATAACGGCGAAATAACCGTCTTAAAAGAGACCTAATATCAGATTTAATTTTATCTGGTTTAGGCGCTAAGGTAGAGCGTACGGCAACAGCAGTGTCTGGGTTATCACTAAATACACCATCAATACCCGTCTTGTAAAATCGCTTGTATTCTTCTTGTGGATTTCCTTGTAAATTCTTGGGTAAGAAAACATCTTCATTGCGGAATGTCCAAGCGTGAACTAATAAACCCAGCGCATGAGCAGTATTAACTAAGTTTGTCGGTGATAATAAGTTACCCTGACTATCTCTAGGAATAATCAAGTTTTTATTAGCACCTATTCCATCAGCATAGGTAGCAATTTCTGCTAAACCGTGAGGTGTAATTAAATCACTATACTGGCGAGAATCTCCCTTAACTACAAAATCATAGGGTTTTCCACTATTGCTAATTAATTGTACTAAAGATACATTAGTTAGCCGATTAAGGTCTTTTAAGTTGCTCACTTCAAATGATTGAATGAAAACAGGTGCAGTTTCATCAACATACCCGTTTGCATTTAAAACCTCTACTAGTTTTTCTTCCATTGATAAACCAATGGAATCGAAATAAGTTGGATGTTTGGTTTCTGGATAAATACCTATAGTTCTACCAAGTAAAGCACTTTGTTGCTTTGCTAAATCAATGATTTCTTGCAAAGTAGGAATTTCAAACAAACCATTATATTGAGTATTCTGGGGACGGATAGCAGGAATCCGCTCGATCGCTCGCAGAGTTTTTAGTTCAGCTAGGGTAAAATCTTCTGTAAACCAACCTGTAATGGAAACTCCATCTATAACTTTGGTGGTTTTGCGATCGCTAAACTCTGGACGCTGATAAACATCTGTACTAGTATCTGTAGTATTCAGCGTACCATCAGGATTTAGAACTGCTAAAGCGTTTTCGTGACGTGCGACTAGAACACCATCTTTAGTAGAAACTAAATCAGGTTCAATATAATTAGCCCCCATTTCAATAGCCAATTTATAAGCGGCTAAAGTATGTTCTGGACGATAACCGCTAGCACCTCGGTGTCCAATAACAATAGGCGGTTGAAGCGGGAATTTTCTGGCTAAGACTTTTTCGGTTGGCATAACTGTTAGTGTAGCCATTCCCAGCAAAAATACGCCAAAGAAATGTCGCATAATTTCTCCTCACAAGTATTTTGGTAACAGAAATTGCTGAAAGTAATTCAAGTGCTTGTGTTCAAAACATTGTTATATGGGCTTGGAACTTGATTTACTAGAGTTGTTTGTGTAAAAATACTTAAGTGAGAATAGGAATCAAACGTTAACGTCAAGTTAAACACCAATTATCAGTGTTTTAAGTTTTTGATATTTCTATGGGAAATTGCTGGTCATTAGTCAACAGTCAACAGTCAACACTTTGAGGCGTAATCTACCTCCTTCAGATGAATACCTATCTCAATCACAAATACTCATTTTGTCAGTTTGTCGATTTGGACGAAGTTTGGTAAATAGAAGAAATAGCTTACATAGTTAAGCCTCAACTTTTGTTCCATACTTAACACCAAGCATTGTGAGTGCTAAACGTCTGCCAGAAACTACAGCCCATGTCAAAATTACCCGCCAATCCTGGCAACACGGCTTCCTAGAAGGTGAAGTGAGTGCTGGCGATTTTGAGTGGCATTTTCAATGGAATTTTCGTCGGGGAGAACTTTTAGTCAAGCCTTCCCAAGGTCGGGCTTTAATTAAAGAACCCCTCGGTCGCTTTTTGGAACAGCAAGATTATCAGCTAGAACCGGGAGGAGACTATGCTTTTAAGATTCGCGCACAGTTATAGCAGGGGACAGGGAATAGGCATAAAATCAGGTTTATAAGAGTGCTAACTGTTGACTGTTGACTGTTGACTGTTGACTAATGGCCATTAACTGACTCTGTGAGGCGATTTAAGTATCGTTCGATTAAGAGGATGGCGACTATATCATCTATAGGGCGTGGGGGCTGACGCATTCCTTGCGGTAGTAGCTTGGTGAGTCCTTTGGGGGGGTACATTTGCCAATAGCGATCGCGTGCCTCTAAGGTACTATAGCGCTCGTCTACTAATACAATATTTAAAGCCTCGATTAATTCTTGCTGTAGTTGCTGTTTCCAGCGTTTGGCTGTGGTTTGGTTCCCCATGACTAGCATCGAAATGGGAAACTTCTGTCTGAGTGTATTAATCATGGCGATCGCTTCTGGGGAAGGGACGACCTGATGATAATATAATTGCCGATCCAATCCCATCACCGCTAAACCACATTTATCTTTACCAGGGTCAAAGCCTAAAATAACTGGTTGTGTTGGAGAAAATTCACTTACAATCATAATAAATTCAAAATTAATTACAGCCTTTTTCAGTTGAGTGCAGTACACTTTGCAAAGTAACAGAGGCGCTTAGACTAGGGGTTAGAGGCTAGATGAATGTACCTCATCAAGGTGAAAAGTGCTGTAATAAAAATAAGTAGGTGACAGAGAACAGGGGACAGTATCATGGTGTTGATGGGCAATGCCCTACGTATATTTCAAAAATTAATTATCAATCCTATATATTCGCCGTTGTTCTAATCGCTTTCCCCACTGTCTACATTATGAAAGTTATTATTTTTTATTGATTACTCCCTATTTATTCTAAGTACCTAAAACAACTTTGCCATCTTGAATTACTACGAGTCTCACTCTCAAAGGCCCTGCTGTATAAGTGTCTTCGGCGGCGATCGCTTTAATTTCTATTGCTTGATCTATCTGACTTAATAAAGAAATAAAGCGCAAGAAAGTACCATCTATTTGCACACCTTCAACAATTCCCGCATTCCTAGCGCGAAATTGCGAAGCGGAAATTAACAAGTCTAATCTCTGCCTTAATTCGTAAGAAGTCATACTGCGAGGATTGGCTGTAGTTGTAGCTAAAACTTCGCTTCCAGAAAATACCAGCACATTTCTAGCTACATCGGGGAAAAATTCTATCTGCTTTTCTCCTCTCACATAATTGCCAGCTGAGAATATTCTCACTACATATTCTCGACCGTCATCTATCTGCTGAATCAGTTGTTCAATTCTATCTGGAGTAATGCGTAGCAATTGTACATTTGCCGAGTTCGACCCAGGTTCAGCTAATTCCATACTGGCATTACGGTTAGCTTCTTGTAGCAGTTGTAGAATTACTTGACGCGCAGCCGCAACTTGGTTAACACGAACCACAGCAGAAGCTAAAACTTGACCACGAACTAAGGCTAGTTTCCCTAAACGGAGGTCGCGGTATGACTGGTAATATTTTTCCAGTCGCGCCACTTCCTGTTCTAAATAGTCCTGTTGTTTTTCTAATTCTTTCAGGCGGGATTCTCGCTTGGCAATGACTTCTTCTCTTTGGGTAATTTCCAAATTGCGACTTTGAATTAATCTGTCCAGTTGGGAAATTTTGCGATCGCGCTGTTCCACAGCTTCTTGACGGTTGGCTAGTTCTCTGTCGCGTTCTTCTATGGCTTTTTTACGGTTGGCTAGTTCCCTGTCGCGCTGTTCTATGGCTTTTTTAGCTTCAGCAAATAGCCTTTGACGTTCTGTTCTCAGTTGTTCAACTGCTGCTTGCAGGGCTTGTCTTTGATTGTAAACGCTTTGCAGTTCGGCGATCGCTTTTTGATATTGAGTGACTACTTGTCCCAGACGGCTTTGAGTACGCTGGAATTGTGCTTGTGTTTGCGCTAAATCTTGTTGCGCCTTTAATTTTTCTTTCTTCGCTTCGTCGCGCTGAGTTTCTACCTGTCTTTTCTCGCTTCTGGTGGTTTCTAGCTCTTGATTAACTTTATTACGCTCACTTTCTACCTGACTTTTTTGTGCTTCCGCGACTTTTAACTGTTCTCGTTTTTGTCTCAGGTCTTTTTGTATATCTTCTAACTCAAAAACCCCTTTTCGCAACCCCTCATCAGCCAGAAACAGAATCGCCAAAGTAGTTGCGGAGATTAGCCCCCCAGTTAGAATTGTTACCAGTACCGCCGTATTTTTGGGGCGTAGATTAAACAGTGAGAGGCGTGCTTTGCCAACTCTTGTACCGATGCGATCGCCAACAGTGGCAATTACGCCCCCCAGAATTAAAATTGCTGCTATGAGGATGTACCCGGTGGTCATCTTCAGCTACCGAATTGCGTCCAGATACAGCCTACTACTTTCAATCATTATTTGTGGAGGATGGGAGGGTGGCAATAGCTGAAATTACTCAAGATTTTCGCCTTAGTTCCAACTATGGGGTTATTACAAAAATATAACACGCACTACCCATCTTTCCATTGTTTTTCACTCTCAACAGTCCATAAGAAGGGGGAAAGGGGAAAACCTTCTCCCTTAAGCCCTTCACCTTTGACCCGTCAACCGTCAACCGTCAACAAGTAGATTGATTTAAGTAAACTGTCTGCTGAGAGTTACAGGTTTATGCACAGTAATCTTCTTTTTGTGGATAGAAATCATTTTTTTCTCGCGCAGATCCCCTAGCAGCCTGGTAACGGTGACGCGAGTAGAACCAATTGCTTCAGCGATCGCTTGATGAGATAGCTTGAGGTCTATTGTAATGCCATCCGCACAAGGAACACCAAAATCACGACAGAGAATTAACAGAAAACTCACTAACCTCGAACCCATATCCCTGTGAGCTAAGGTTTCAATCATCATCTCTGTTTGCAGAATCCGCGAAGACAGACCTCGCAGCATTAACATTGATAATTCAGGATTTTCCTTAAGTGCTTGCTCGACTTGTTCAATGGGTGCTGAGAGCAATTCTACTGGCGTAAATGCCACCGCATGGTAAAACCGATCTGACTTGTTTCCTGTCAACAAAGACAGGACTCCAAAAACGCTGTTTTCCCGTAGCAGTGCTACCGTAATTTCTTCTCCTGCCTCATATACCCTGGAAAGTTTTACAGCCCCTTTCAAAAGAAAGTAAACTCGTTCGGCAGGATCGCCTGGAAAAAAGATCGTTTTATTGCGTTCAAACGTTTCGACAACCGGCGGAAATGCTCCGGTTGCCATCTGACGAAAAACATTTGCTAGGGCCTTATCTTGTGTCACGATCATCTCCCTTCCCCTACCCAATACCGGAATAATAAAAAACTAAAAACTAATTACCTAAGAATACACCTGAAAAATCAATAAAGCACCGTTAACCGTTCTGTACTTTCCTATACTCAAACATACAACTTTCAAGTTATTTGTTCATAATGATACCCAATTTCTGCTATTTTTAGCCAGCAATTCTTGATAGATACTTCTACTTACTCTTAGCATCAGGTTTTTTGCGGAAAAAATTAAGTAATCTTGAAAATATCTTAAGAAATAACAAACATTTTATTCTAAAAAATACCCTTAATAATAAACATTTCTGCAAACCATGTATAAAACATAGATAAAGAACTCTCGTGACAAGGCAATGTTGGTTTTTGTTGGTCGTTAACTGTTGACTGTTGACTGTTGACTGTTGACTGTTGACTATTGACTGTTGACTGACCACTAACAAATGGGTCAACGATTCAGGTATGCTCCTTAATGAAGGAATGAAATTAAGCACATCAAAATTGTATATGCTGAATCTGACGGGAAAAAATGCCTTAGTTACAGGTATCGCTAATAATCGTTCTATCGCCTGGGGAATCGCCCAACAACTGCACGCAGCCGGAGCGAACATTGGTATTACTTACCTACCAGATGAACGTGGCAAATTGGAGAAGAAAGTTGCGGAACTTGTAGAACCCCTCAACCCCAGTTTATTCGTTCCCTGTAATGTTCAAAACGATGAACAAGTCCAGTCCACCTTTGATACTATCCGCGATAAGTGGGGTAGGTTAGATATTCTGATTCATTGTTTAGCTTTTGCTAACAGAGATGATTTGACAGGAGATTTTAGCCAAACTTCCCGTGCAGGCTTTGCCACAGCGTTGGATATCAGCACCTATTCACTAGTACAATTAAGCGGTGCAGCTAAACCTTTAATGACCGAAGGTGGTAGTATTATCACCTTGACATATTTAGGTGGTGTCAGAGCAGTTCCCAACTACAACGTCATGGGAGTTGCTAAAGCAGGTTTAGAAGCCAGTGTCCGTTATTTAGCATCGGAACTCGGCCCCCAAAATATCCGCGTCAATGCTATCTCTGCTGGCCCTATCCGCACCTTAGCATCTAGTGCCGTCGGCGGCATTTTAGATATGATTCACCATGTGGAAGAAGTAGCGCCTTTACGCCGGACTGTAACTCAAACAGAAGTAGGTAATGCGGCTGCTTTCTTAGCAAGTGACTTAGCTAGCGGTATTACTGGTCAAGTCCTGTATGTGGATTCAGGATATGAAATTATGGGAATGTAATAAGATTTTGGTACTGGGTATTAGGGATTAGGAATCAAGTAATTCCCAGTCCCCAATCCCCAATCCCCAGCCCCCAATCCCTAGCCCTTATGCAAATCAGCGATTATCCCCAACTTAATTTATCCCCAGCCCCTCGAATTGCTTCTGTTCACCGCACAACTGGGGAAACAGATGTACAGGTTACTATCAATCTAGATGGTACGGGAATTTGTACAGCAGCAACTGGTATTCCCTTTTTAGATCATATGCTGCATCAAATTGCCTCCCACGGCTTGATTGATTTGGATATCCAAGCCAAGGGGGACTGGGAAATTGATGACCACCATACAAATGAAGACGTAGGTATTACTTTAGGACAAGCCTTGGCGAAAGCATTAGGCGATCGCAAAGGTATCGTCCGCTTTGGTAATTTCTTAGCCCCCTTAGATGAAGCCTTAGTTCAAGTAGCACTAGATTTTTCTGGTCGTCCTCATCTGAGCTACGGCTTACAAATTCCTACCGAACGTGTAGGAACCTACGACACCCAATTAGTTAGAGAATTTTTTGTAGCCTTGGTCAACCATAGCCAAATGACGCTACACATTCGCCAATTAGATGGGATCAATTCCCACCACATCATCGAGGCGACATTCAAAGCCTTCGCCAGAGCCGTCAGAACCGCCATAGAAATCGACCCCCGCCGCGCTGGAACGATTCCCAGTTCTAAAGGCGTGCTTTAGAAGGCAAGAGGTAGGAGGCAGTTGACAGTTGACAGTTGACAGTTGACAGTTGACATTAATTATTCTCCCCTATCTCCCGGTTGGTGAGCGTAGTCGAACCACATCTCCCCCACTCCCTCATCTCCCTCATCTCCCCAATCCCCAAAATCTGCAACAATTAACAAACTAGTGGCGATCGCAGTCATCTTATTGGGTACTTTATAACCAATCCTGCCTAGTCACTAGTATTTGTTTATTGAATCCCAATGCAGTCTTTTACAGACAGTTCCAATCCTCAACTAACTACCACAGATACCCCATCGGTAGTTCTCACTTCTGAATTACGAAAAGTTTACCGCACTGGCTTTTGGATGAATCAAAAGGTTGTTTCACTCAAAGGCTGTTCTGTAACGGTTTACCAGGGGGAAACTTTTGGTTTACTGGGGCCAAATGGTGCGGGTAAAACTACTCTGTTAAAGCTACTGTTAGGTATTATCCGTCCTACCTCTGGTAAAGGGTTATTGTTAGATAGACCATTAGGCGATCGCCAAGTTAAACAACGTATTGGGTATTTACCAGAAAATCCTTATTTGTATGAATATCTCACTGGTTGGGAATTTTTAGAGTTAGCTGCTGGTTTATTCCAAATTCCTCACAGTGTGCAACGTCAACGCATCCCTGAATTATTAGATTTAGTGGGTTTATCTGTAGCCGATGCGCGAAAAAAACAGATGCGCCGCTATTCTAAAGGAATGCTACAGCGTGTAGGTATGGCTCAGGCACTAATTAACGACCCAGATTTGATATTCTTAGACGAACCCATGTCTGGTTTAGACCCTTTAGGACGTTACCGGATGCGGGAAATTATCTTGTCGCTGAAAGCCGCAGGTAAAACGATTTTCTTTAATAGCCATGTTCTTAGTGAAGTAGAACAGATTTGCGATCGCATCGCCATTCTTTCTAAAGGAGAATTAATTTGCTCAGGTTCTCTAGATGAACTACTAGGTAGTGAAAATACATACCACATTAAAGGTCAAGGTGGTGATTGGGAAGTTCTCAAAAAATGGCTACCAAATTTAGCATTTGAGCCTGATGGTTCTTGGCGCGGTACATTGCAAGACGATTATTACGATTTTTTGGCTAGTGTTCGCTTAATGGGTGGAAGAATTATTTCCATGAACTTATCTCACCAATCTCTAGAAGAGTTTTTTATCACCCAAATTCAAAATCAGGATCAATTTTTCAACGCTACGGTTCAAGATACATAATACCAATTTACAAAAAGTAAGGGCGCACAGCTGTGCGCCCTTAGCCTACTCAAGTATCTTTTAAATTTCTGAATTTATAACAAATATTTCAGTAAAAATACTAACAGCAAAATAGCCATAGAGTATCTAGTTAGTCAACTCAGCTAAACTTTACTGTAACTTTACTAAAAATTCAAACTAGAGCAAAAATATTTGCCCGGATTGAGACTAAGTGTCAAAGAAGATGAGAATTGTCGGGAAACTTGAATACTTAAGTATAGTCAAGATTAAAATGTTTAGACAATACTTTACCGATTGTAGTCTCAGAGTTTAAAAGATATGCTTAACATCAGTTCGCTGAAATTTCTATCACAGCCAGCTGTGGGCGCGACTTTGTTGACGGCTGCTTATTTGTTTGTGCCGTTGGCTAGTGTAGCTCAGGGACAACAAGGATTTCCCAATCCGCAAGTAATACCCCCCGCTAACCGACCAGCACCACCAGCAACAGCAGTAGATACAAAATACTTGTTGGGGGGCGGCGATCTGATTCGTGTAAACGTATTTGAAGTATCTGAATATGGTGGTGAATATCAAATTCCTCCAGGTGGAGCTATCAACTTACCTTTAATTGGCAGTGTTACTGTTCAAGGGTTAACAACCGAACAAGCGGCCGATGTGATCACACAAAGATATCGCCGGTTTTTGAAGCGTCCCCAGATTTCTGTCAACCTTTTATCTCCCCGCCCCATCAACATTTTAGTAGCTGGAGAAGTAACACGCCCAGGCGCTTATACCTTGAACTTGCAAGGAGGCGCAGGTCAAAATCCTGGGGTACAATATCCAACTGTATTGGCAGCATTAACAGTAGCTCAGGGAGTCACCTTAGCGGCAGATGTCAGCCAAGTACAGCTCAAGCGTAAAACAAGTGGTTCTACTGAGCAAGTTGTTAATCTCAATTTAAAAGAACTGATCCAAACAGGTAGTTCGTCTCAAGATATTACCTTAAGGGATGGAGACGTTATAGTCGTACCAACTGCCACTAACTTCAACGTAGCAGAAGCACGTAATTTGTTTGCAGCTAACTTTGCAGCTAGTCAAACCGCACCCCGCACAGTAGCAGTAATTGGTCAAGTCAATCGTCCAGGCTCATATCTTGTGACTGCGGGGGGTTCAACAGAAGCTCAAACTCCAGGTGGTGGTGGTACTCCTGTTGCTAGTGGCACTGGTTTACCAACTGTGACCAGAGCAATTCAATTAGCCGGCGGTATTACCTCAGAAGCAGATGTTACTAATATCAAGCTACGCCGACCGACCAGAACTGGTGGTGAGCAAACTATAGAACTCAATCTTTTGGAACTATTACGCAGTGGTGATGTGAATCAAGATGTAATTGTCCAAGATGGAGACACAATTGTTATTTCCAAAGCTACTGAGGTTAACCCAGCAATAGCTACGGAATTGGCAACTACTACTTTATCGCCTGATAGGATTCAGGTTGGTGTAGTGGGTGAAGTTAAACGCCCTGGAGCCGTAGATA
Organism: Leptolyngbyaceae cyanobacterium; assembly: GCA_036704005.1. GTDB lineage: Bacteria > Cyanobacteriota > Cyanobacteriia > Cyanobacteriales > Nostocaceae > Trichormus. The sequence goes on from DATNQO010000154.1 coordinate 81,398, forward strand.
TTAGACCTAATAGCTCTTTAAATCAAGCACTACTGGCGGCTGGCGGATTCAATGATGCCAGAGCGCGTAGCGGCAGTGTAGAGTTGATTCGTCTCAATCCCAATGGTACGGTGACAAAGCGCGAAATCAAAGTTGACTTTAACCAAGGAATTAACGAGCAAACCAATCCTATAGTACGCAACAACGATATTGTTGTGGTTGGTCGCTCAGGTCTAGCTAGAACGAGTGATAGTGCAAGTCTAATTTCCGGGCCTTTAGGTACTTTCTTAGGGGTAGTTAGGTTCATCTTCGGTTTTTAAAACAAGCCATAAACTGGGGGCTTTGTCAAATTTGCTTGTCCCCAGATTTTTTTGTTGAACTGGATAGGGCTATTGCAAAATTGCTGCGTTCATTATTGTGAATTTTTAAATAAATATTTATTTATACCAATTTTAAATAAAATGTGGTATAGAGACACACAGATGTATGTCTCTATAGATAATAAATGTGTTGCAAAGATTTTTTGAATTGGTATTATTTTGGCTATCTAAAATATAACTGTCGCGGTAAGCTAGTTAACACAAAATGTATGTAAAAACATCAGTATCAACTAGTTTATAACTTAAAACATTAAACTTAAATATAGGGCATGGCAGTACCATGTCCTTTAAACTAAGATTGCCCTCAAAGGTAATAGGAGCATCTATGGAGCCAATTATTGCTATTGTCTTAGCCCTTATCGGTTATGCTTTAGGATCTGCAAAAATTATTAATGAAGGAAATGCAGCCCTTGTTGAACGCTTAGGGCGGAGACATCGCACTCTCAATCCAGGTTTAAACTTTATCGTGCCGTTGGTTGATCAGATTGTGATGGAAGATACTACGCGCGAACAGTATATAGATATTAAGCCACAGAATGTAATCACCAAAGATAATATTTATTTAGAAGTTGATGCTATTCTTTACTGGCGCATCAGAGAGATTGAGAAAAGCTTTTACGCAATAGAAAATTTACAAGGAGCGTTGTCGCAGTTGGCAACAACTACACTTCGAGAAATTATTGCACAAAACACTTTAGAGGAAACTAATGTCACTAGAGAGGAAATGAACCGCACAATTTTAAGGGAGTTGAATGCAACAACATCAGATTGGGGGGTGGAAATTGTCCGGTTAGATATTCAAAGAATTACGCCACCAGAGAGTGTCCGCAAATCGATGGAAGAGGAACGCGCTGCTGAAATCAAAAAACGGGCGTTGATTTCCGAAGCTGAAGGGGAACGTCAAGCTGCAATTAAGAAAGCGGAAGCAACCAGAACCTCAATGCAAATAATTGCCGAGGAACTGCGTATTAATCCCGAAAGTAAAGAAATTCTGCGTTATTTAGTCGCCCAAGAATACATCAATGCCAGCTACAGACTAGGAGAAAGTCCCAATGCTAAAGTTGTGTTTGTAGACCCTGGGAAATCGGGTGACTTGATGAAAGAAGTAATTGCTGAAGCTACAAATACTGAAAGTAATGGGAATGGTAGTTGAAAGTAACAGGGATGTGGTTAGACTGCGCGTTAATCGAGTTTCGACTACGCTCAACTACCGCCAAGCCGAAACTCAAATATCGCGGAGTCGAGATTCACAAACCGGGAGATGAGGAGAATTTTAACTCAGCATTTACTACTTACCTCGAAATAGTGCATCAGCCACCAGAGATACATCGCGCATCTCTTGCACGTCATGGACTCGGAGGATATCAGCACCGTTGAAAATAGCAGCACAACAAGCGGCTGCGGTTCCCCAGACTCGCGCTTTGGGGTCTGGTTGATTTAAAATCCGACCGATGAAACTTTTACGGGATGCCCCTACTAAAATAGGACAGTTGAGCGATCGCAATAAATGTAACTGCCGTAATATTTCTAAATTTTGTTTGTAGTTTTTAGCAAAGCCAATACCAGGGTCAATAATAATGTTTTCCGGTTTAATACCCAAAGCTGTGGCTGTGGTAATTTGGTTAGCTAAAAAACTAGCAATCTCCCCCATTAAATCTTGATAATCGGTAAATTGCTGCATTGTCTGTGGTGTACCCCGGATGTGCATTAACACTATCGGCACAGCCAAACTTGCCACTGTCGGCAACATTTGGGAGTCAAATGTACCACCAGAAATATCATTAATAATATCTGCCCCAGCTTCTATAGATGCCTTCGCTACAATAGCTCTAGTTGTATCCACTGAGATAGGCACAGAGATTTCTGAACGTAATACCTGTAATATTGGCAATACCCGCTCCAACTCTTCTCGGAGAGTTATTTGCTCTGCACCAGGTCTAGTTGATTGCCCACCAACATCAATAATATCAGCCCCAGCCGCTACTAAAGCTTGTGCCTGAGCTAAAGCCGCAGAGGTAGTATTAAATTTACCACCATCACTAAAACTATCTGGCGTTACATTTAAAACACCCATTAAATAAGTACGCTGTCCCCAATCGAAACAGCGATCGCGTATTACTAACTTACTGCACATAGTTATTAGTCATTAGTCATTAGTCATTAGTCAACAGTTTTGGACTGTAGACTGTGGACTATTGACTATTGACTATTCACTCCTTACTTATAGTTGACAATTCTGGCGAAACTTGCAGCTTCTAGACTTGCGCCACCGACGAGAACGCCGTCAATTTCTGGTTCAGCCATGATCTCATCAATATTGTTTGGTTTAACTGAACCACCATATTGAATTGGCACATTCGGGTTCTTCAACTGGCTGCGAATTAAGCCAATAACTCGATTAGCCTCAGTTGTTTCACAGGTGTCACCAGTGCCAATTGCCCAAATCGGTTCGTAAGCGATTACCAAGTTTGTCTGATCGACATCAATTAGGCCTTTATCTAATTGACTGGTAATCAGTGATTCGGTTTCTCCTGCATTCCTTTGTTGTTTGGTTTCACCTACACAAAGAATCGGCGTTAAACCAAAGGTTTGAGCCGCTTTCAGACGCAAGTTCACTGTTTCGTCTGTTTCCCCAAAATATTGTCGTCGTTCACTATGACCGACAATTACATAACGCACACCAATTTCTGTCAACATTGGGGCAGAAATTTCACCCGTGTAGGCTCCATTTTCCGCCCAATGGACATTTTGCGCTCCCAGTTGTACACGACTACCGTGTAAACTCTTGGACAAAATGCCCAGGTCAGTGAAAGGAGAGCAAAGCAGCACTTCTCGTTCTTGAGGTGTTTCCTCTAATGCAGGCAGAAATTCTTGTAGAAACTCTTGGGACTCTGCCTGAGTTTTGAACATTTTCCAGTTACCAGCAATAACTATTTTCCGCACAGGTGATTTAGCCAAGTTCCTAACGCTACTAGATGCAATTTTCACTGTACTACTTTTTATGTCCCTCGCTGTCTATAATTGCTCAAACTGTTTTCAGGATGGGGTTTATAGAGGGAAAGGCTAGATTGTAGGGTGGGCAGTGCATCGGCATATCTACGTATTGTATAAAATTAACTACAATATCATACTTGTGTTTAAACGCTTTAATTTAAGAGATGATTTATAAAGTAAAGCTTAAATTGTAGTGGCGTGGCAAGACTAAAATGTGGTAATAGATTTGGATACATTGAACGCAGATAAACGCAGATAAACGCAGATGAATAAGATGTTAGATTATTGGCTAATGTAATATTTTAGCCTTGCCACGCCACTAGTACGGCATGAATAAATACGGTGCGTTACGGCTAATTACGACTCTCTTAAATGCTCAAATCCTTTCATAGCCGTAACACACCCTACTGAATATTTACTTTATAAATGACCTCTAACCGCCTACATTCATTGCTGCTAGCATCGCCTTTTGGCTAACTTCCTTATAAAAGGTTTCCAAATATTTCATAACAATATCGCTAGAATTTAAGCTGGCTGAACTTTCTTCATCTTTTGCTAGGGGAATTGCTCCTAATATATCTAATACTGTTTCACTAGTTGATGGGGCAATCACAACCAAAGAAGACTCTAGCAGCTCATTATATTGCCAACAAGCATTCAGGTTTATATTTACTTGGTTACTAATTGGCTTTTGTGCTGCGGGTGTTTCTGTTACTTTATTTTCAACTTTTGCACTACGTAATTGTCGCAAATCACTAATAATTTGCTCTTTGGTACGTCCACGCAATTGAAATAATACAAATGGGTCTTCGCTGAATCTGTCTCCTAACTGATAGTAGACTGCACCAACGTGTTTACAAGGGTTGGCTTTATCAGGACAGGAGCATTTACTATGGACATCAGACAAAGTAAAAGGAAACAAGGAAAGCCCATTACTTGTAAATACATCTTCAATATTTTGGGGCATTTCTCCGGCTAAGAGCTTGGCGGCAAACACAGCTTTTTGGGACATGGTTTCTATTACATATTCCCACTGTTCATCAGTAAATGGGTCAAGAGATAAAGAGACTTTATAAGGTTCTTCTTCACTACCTTGGACTCTAGCTAATACTTTTGCGCCTTTAAACTCGATACTCAAAACATTACCTTGACGGGAATATATTCTTGCCCGTTCTAAACGTTTTTTAAAGCGATAGGAATCAAGTAAATCTAACCATCTTTGTGACCACCATTCACGGCTTGCTTGTAGAGTATAAGTAGTCATAATTAATTACTTAGCTTAATTTTATGTAGAGATTAGGGGTTAGAGGTAACAGTGGAGTAGCTGAGAAATCCGCCATACAAATTCTGACTAAAGATATATTGCAGAAAGTCGCTTTGATGGTGTCAAGTGTAAATCTGTGGTAAGTCAGATATTTTTCTCCTTTATTATAATTTTCATAGTATCCATAGACAAAAATCTATGGATAGTATTAGAATATCCAACCTATAAGAATTAATTAGAGTAGATATCGTTGATTTTTTTTGATGGATAATTCCTTTTTGATAGATATAACGATAAGCTAAGAATAATATTAAGCAAAGATAAATTTGTATTATCTTACGAATATCTGGATTAGCTAGGGTTGACAAAAGTTAACTCCTAGACAATGTGATTTTTTGTGACAATTTTAGAGGTAAGTTCATGGCTCAGTTTCTCCTTGAGACTGTTTGGCTAGTCCCTTTATATCCTTTAATTGGCGGGCTATTAGCTATACCTTGGTCGCCGGGGATCATTCGCAAAACGGGGCCAAGACCAGCCGGTTATGTAAATTTAATAATGACATTTTTCGCGTTGCTGCATAGCGCGATCGCCTTACAAGCGACTTGGAACCGTCCACCCCAAGAACAATTCTTCCCCTGGTTATCTACTGCTGGTTTAGACCTGACCATAGCAATAGAAATCTCCTCGATCACGGTAGGGGCGATGGTAGTGATCACTGGCTTAAATTTCCTCGCCCAAATTTTTGCAGTGGGCTACATGGAAATGGACTGGGGCTGGGGACGCTTCTATTCATTATTAGGATTATTTGAAGCGGGGTTATGCGCCTTAGTGCTTTGTAATAATCTGTTCTTCAGCTATGTAATCTTGGAAATCCTCACATTAGGAACCTACTTACTAGTTGGTTTATGGTTTAGTCAACCACTGGTAGTCAGTGGCGCAAGAGATGCTTTCCTCACTAAGCGGGTAGGGGACTTGTTCTTACTCATGGGAGTATTGGCATTATGGACTCTAGCCGGAACCTGGGATTTTCCTGCATTAGCACAGTGGGCGCAAACAGCCAAGGTTGACCCCACAGTTATTACATTAGTAGGTTTAGCTTTAGTTGCCGGGCCGATGGGTAAGTGCGCCCAGTTCCCCTTGCATCTGTGGTTAGATGAAGCGATGGAAGGGCCGATTCCTAGTACAATTTTGCGGAACTCGGTAGTAGTTGCTACTGGTGCATGGATACTGATTAAACTGCAACCTGTATTAACCCTATCGCCGATAGTTTCCTCGTTTATTGTGGGAATTGGTGCAGTTACAGCCATCGGTGCTTCTTTCATTGCGATCGCCCAAATTGACGTTAAACGCTGCTTATCCTACTCTGTTAGCGCTTATATGGGTTTGGTGTTCATTGCTGTGGGCGCTGGACAAGATGAAGCTGCATTGTTATTGGTACTTACCCATGCTTTAGCTTCTGCATTGTTGGTAATGAGTACAGGCGGCATTATTTGGAATAGCGTTACCCAAGATGTGACTCAACTTGGTGGGTTGTGGTCACGTCGCCCCATTTCCGGCTTATCCTTCATTGTTGGCATATTAGGTTTAATTGGTCTTCCTCCTCTAGGTAGTTTTTGGGCATTACTAGAATTAGCTGATGGTCTATGGGGAACTCACCCTTGGTTAGTGGGAATTGTCATCGCTGTCAATGCTTTAACAGCCTTTAGTTTAGTGAGAGAATTTGGCTTAATTTTTGGCGGTAAAGCCAAACAAATGAGTGAGCGATCGCCAGAAGTTCATTGGCCAATGGTATTACCCATGATGACTTTATTTGGCTTTGTGCTACACCTGCCTTTGATATTGCAAAGCTTATCACTCTTACCTAGTTGGGCAACCCTAAATAAAGATGTCGCCCTACTATTAATTTGGTCAAGCATTTTTGGTTGCAGCATTAGCGCTGTCATCTACTTAGGCAACATTATTCCTAAACCAATCCGCCTACCCTTCAAAGGTTTACAAGACCTAATTGCCTACGATTTCTACACCCCCAAATTATACAAAATGACCATCATTTTCGGCGTAGCTCAACTTTCCAAATTCGCCGATATGATTGACCGCTTCGTAGTCGATGGGATCGTCAATTTTGTGGGTTTGTTCTCGCTTTTGGGTGGAGAAGGTTTGAAATATAGTACCTCTGGGCAAACCCAATTTTACGCCTTCACTGTGCTTTTAGGAGTAGGTGTTTTAGGTGCATGGGTAACTTGGCCTTTCTGGGGCGTTCCTTTCATGGAATTGATGTTTTAAATCAATATTTGTAGGGTGCTGCACTGCCCACCACAATCATCATAGGATGGGCAATTACCACCCTACATAATGAATCCTCTATTTTTGAATTTTCAATTTTGCATCGTTTATGCTTAGTGTATTAATTTGGATACCGATTTTAAGCGCCATAGTTATCGGATTTTGGCCTAGTAGTCCCAATCAAGCCGGACGTATTCGCCTAGTATCTCTAACTGTTGCCGGAATAGTATTACTCTGGAATCTGTTCATTCTGTTAAAATTCGATCTCAGCAATCCAGGGATGCAGTTTCAAGAGTATGTGCCTTGGAATGATACCTTGGGATTGAGTTATCAATTAGGTGTAGACGGGCTATCAATTTTGATGTTGATATTAAATAGCCTCCTCACCTGGATTGCTATTTACAGCAGCAGTAACCAAACAGAACGCCCTCGGCTTTTTTACTCGATGATTCTGTTAGTAAGTGGTGGAGTTGCCGGGGCTTTCTTAGCAGAAAACTTACTGTTATTCTTCCTCTTCTACGAACTAGAATTAATCCCCTTCTATTTATTGATTTCCATTTGGGGAGGAGAAAAACGCGCTTATGCTGGTATCAAGTTTTTAATTTACACAGCCGTTTCTGGTGCATTCATTCTCGCTACCTTCTTAGGCATGGTTTGGCTGACTGGTGCTACCAGTTTCGCCTTTGATGCTGTCTCTACTCAAACCCTCTCCGCCACGATGCAATTTGTTCTCCTGGCGGGAATTATCTTAGGCTTCGGTATCAAAATTCCTCTAGTTCCTTTTCATACTTGGTTGCCTGATGCTTATGTGGAAGCGTCTGCACCAATTGCCATTCTTTTGGGTGGTGTATTAGCAAAACTGGGAACTTACGGTTTATTAAGATTTGGTTTAGGGATGTTCCCCCAAGCTTGGAGTGTTGTTGCACCAACTTTAGCAATTTGGGGGGCGGTCAGTGCGATTTATGGGGCAGTGATTGCGATCGCTCAAAAAGACATCAAGCGCATGGTAGCCTATAGTTCTATCGGTCACATGGGCTACGTACTATTGGCTGCTGCTGCTAGCACTTCTTTAGCCCTGGTCGGCGCAGTATCGCAAATGTTCAGCCACGGTATCATTTTGGCAATTCTCTTCCACTTGGTGGGAGTAATAGAAGCCAAAGTTGGCACAAGAGAATTAGACAAACTCAATGGTTTAATGAGTCCCATTCGCGGTTTACCCCTAATTAGTGCCTTACTAGTTCTCAGTGGTATGGCTAGCGCGGGTATTCCCGGTTTAACAGGATTTATCGCTGAATTTATCGTTTTTCAAGGCAGTTTCTCTGTTTTCCCCTTACCCACACTTTTATGTGTTGCGTCTAGTGGTTTAACAGCAGTGTATTTTGTTATCCTCCTCAACCGCACTTGTTTCGGCAAACTCGACAACAACCTAGCCTACTACCCCAGAGTCCTTTGGCCTGAGAAAACACCAGCCTTAATTTTGGCAGTTTTAATCATCTTCTTAGGAGTGCAACCTACTTGGTTAGTGCGTTGGAGTGAACCCACAACTACAGCAATGGTAGCGGCAATTCCCCCTGTTGAAAAAACCGTAATTTCTCAAGTTGCTTTGAAGCAGTAAACAAGAGAATACGCATCCAGAACAGGAGGAAAAATGGATTTCAAATTAATTCCCAGTGGTCTTGTAATATTTCGCTTTTTGATATCACCTTTCCTCCTGTGGGATGCTGGGGACGGACAAACGAGTATTTGGTTTATCGTGGGTTTTGTCGCCGCTTTTGTTTCCGATATTTTTGATGGTATTATCGCCCGACGCTTGGGTGTCAGCACCGCTAATTTAAGACAAGCTGATAGTTGGGCTGATGTATGTCTTTTCAGCAGTGTCTTTGTCAGCGCTTGGCTGAGTTATCGAGATATTCTCATAGCGGAAAAGTTGCCTTTGTTGATGGCTGCTTGCGCTCAATTGGTATGGTGGATAGTGAATCTAGTTAAATATGGTAAACCTGCTAGCTATCACACCTACTCAGCCAAGTTTTGGGGCATCACTCTATTCATCGCCATTGTTGCTTTATTTGGCTTCAATTATGCAGGAATTACTTTATGGATGACCTGCATTGTAGGTACAATTCATAGTATCGAAGAAATTTTGATGACGTTAATATTGCCAGTTTGGACTCATGATGTTTTGAGTATTTTTCATGCGCTGAGTCTAAGCCAAGAGTTACAAAAAAGTGAAGTCTGAGAACCCAAAAAAAGTAATAACCTTGTTTCTTGCTTCCTCCCCTTGATATAAATTTGCTCCAAGGAAACCAAAATGGTACAAACTCCAGACAAACCAATTACAAAACTACCGCCGTCTCAACATGAATTTGCTGATATAATTCATCGCCTAGAAGCTGGCGGTTCGATGTTGCCAGATACGCCAGAAAATCTCATGCAAATTATCGGCATATACAAGGCTTATGCTGTGCCGATGGATTTTTACTGGCGTGACCTACTATATATTGCTGAACAAGTATTTTTAAACCCATTACCCTTTTTCAAATATTTCATTTCCCAAGAATATTTAGATAGACATAATCATTACGCTGGTGATGATGCTGATTTAAGAATTTGGCGCGGTGAAGCCACAGCACATCCAGAACTTTTGGCATTTATGGAGAAGGGTGAAACCACCAAGATGCCAAAGCTATTACATCATTGGTTGCACGATCGCATTAACATGGAGTTTGCCGAAGCCTGTATGCAGGCTATGCTATGGCATCGGCATATGTATGCACCTGTTAATCAGTTCGATGCTTATCTAGACTCTGAGGAGTATAAAGCTAACGCTGATAGGGCAATTAAAGCCTACTTCCAAGGCAACCCCGTGATGCTGGGACTTTACAAGCTGTTTCCTGATATGTTCTTGGAACAGTGCCGCCAGATGTCTTACTACGCTAACCTGGGCTTATTCTGGGAAGTCATGGCCCCAGTGTTCTTTGAAATGTCGGATATCTATGATGAAGGCGGCTTTAAGGGTGTTCCAGATGCGATGAACTTTTTGATCAATGGAATATTTGCGATCGCAGGCCGGCCAATTTACCATCATGTATATATCCGGGGTGAATGCTACGAAATCATCCCCAAATCCAAAGGTTTCACCTGGCTATACGAAGCTGCATTACCCTACGTAGAAGCAGTATTCTACCGCACAGCCCCATTCCGGGGGACAAAATCTTACAACGCCCAAGCCGGTCAAGTACCTGCCGACCAAAAAGATTTCCACTATGGTATTCTCTACGCTGACGTATTTCCTGTAGGTACTGCGGGTATCCCACCCACATTATTAATGCAAGATATGCTGCACTTCCTGCCACCATATCTGCTTGATTACTACAAGCAATATTGCCGTGGTGAAGAAGATATGTTGATTCAGTTGGGAATTACATTCCAACGTTCAATGTACAACGTTACTTCTGCGGTAATTCAAGCATTACGCACAGCACTTTTATATCCTTTAGATGATCCAAATCCCAAACATCTACAAGCCAACCGCGAATTTTTTGAAGCGCAACTAAATCGTTTCACTCGTTCCGAATATGATATGCGTAATGCTGCGCGTCTGCGGCAAATTCAAAGTCAAGATTATCGATAAACTATTACCTTTCCATTTGATTTCAATTACCCCAGCCCCTTTTTTAAGTGGGCTTTTTTTATAGCAGGGGACAGGTAACAGTCTTTTATTTGCTGTTCCACCATTACTATAGGATTCCGATTTGATTTCTGAAAAAATCTCATACCAATTCTCCATGAAGTTGCGCCGAATAAACAATGTAGAGACGTTGCATGCAACGTCTCTACAGCGCAGAATAAAGTGCTGCCCACCAAAACCATGATACTGCGCTGCAATGCCTGCTCTACTAATAACTTTTTTTATTACTTACAATTAACAGTCAACTGTCAACCCATATTTGAAAATATGGGATTCACTATTCTTTTGATAATACCTAATTGCTTAGTAAAAATACAAGCTCCAATTAAGCAACAGATACCGCCAAATAATAAAGCATTAGCAACCCCAACTTGACTAGCTAAAGCACCAAAAAATAAATTCCCTATTGGCAGTATCCCCAAAAAACCAGTTGTAAATATACTAGTTACCCTACCCCTTTTATTCTCATCGGTAATAATTAACTGCATAAAATTGCTGAGTGCCGCTAGAGTTAAAGTATTATTCATACCTATGAGAAAAATAAAGATTAAAGAAAATTCCCATACTGTTGAACGAGAGAACAAAATTAAACTTAAACCTAAACACATAGCAGCACGCGCTATGATGTCTACCAGTCCCAAAGCTTTTTTACGGGAAATTAGATAAATTCCAGATACTATCGAACCCAAAGCGGAAGCTGTCATCAGAAAACCTAAAGTTTCCGCATTGCCATTGAGAATTTCTTTAGCAAATATAGGTGTTAAATTCACATAAGTCATTGCCATGAAGCAAACTAATATTTGCAGCATTAAAAGATATTCGATTGGTAAAAAATCATAAGCAAAAACAAAGCCTTCTTTTAAATTTTCCCAAATACGCGGTTTTTTGTTAGCTGCACTATCAGAAATTGACTTCACTTCACTAGTTAAAATTGCTGATAAAAATGGTAGATAACTAATAGCATCTACTAAAAAGCATGAAGCTGCACCAGACCTAGCAATTAATATACCTCCAATCATTGGACTTACAAACTTAGCGGTATTAATCAGAAATGAATGAGAAGCCATTGCGCTATAAATATCGGCTTTCGTTTCTACCAGTCTGGGAATAATCACTTGACGCGCTGGTAAATCAAAAGCTTTCACTGTTCCTTGAAGCATCCCAATCACAATAATCCAAGTAACGTTAATGTGATTACTCAGAGTCAGAAAGGTTAATGTAGAAGATAAAACAATAGATACTGTTTGTGTTGTGAATAAAACATATCGTAAATTCCAGCGATCTAATAATACACCAGCTAATGGCGTTACAAATAAGCCTACAGCTTGATTGGTAAATCCAGCTATTCCTACTAACATGGCTGAATTTGTTAATTGATAAACCAACCATATTAAGGCAATTTGTGTCATCCAAGAACCAAAAAAAGATAAGCTTTCGCCAATGACAAAACTTGCAAGATTTACAGATTTGAGTGCGGATGGAAATTCTAAAGAAATTAGCTTGAGTTTAGCTGTTTTATAGCTTTCTCTGTGGGTTGGTGTCATCGGATATTCCTTATATGTAAGTGTCTGTCAACCTTTGATAAAAATTGCAAGTGCAGAGTAGCAAAAACCTATTTTTCTTTTATTCACATCTTGCACCTAGCCCCGACGAATGGAATTTGTGGCTATACAAACGTTCGCGTAGCGTGCCGTAGGCAAGTCCGCCTGCGCGGACTAACACAAAATCAAGGGTTTTGTCTGTGTAGCCGCGACTTCAGTCGCTTGGTGCAAGATATGTGTTTAGCGATAATTTGTAGACAAACAAGTTCGTATATGCTTCCTACCTAGCTATGGGTTCTAACTAACGCTCTAACAAATGGCATCACGTTTAATGTGACTTAATATTAGCCACACATAAGTTTTGTATACGAACTATTTGGGTAAAGAATAGTTAGTAAATATAATTATCGAGCATATCCTATCATAGTCAGCCAAAGAACTACAACAGCCGTTCCCTAGTTGCAACTTAAGTCAAATATTATACTAATGTATACTAGAAAATAAATTATCTATCTTGTTGTGGCCCGCTATCTTCATTTACATCATTGAGATAAATGATGATTTTGAGCATCTTTCTATCTTCTTTATCTAGATGCCATAATCGAGATTTCTTCAGGACTTGATTGTTAATATCTCTACGAAATTAAGCCCCATGATACGCTACGGATAAGCCAAGATAGGTTTCTACAATATTAAGTAAACGATTTTGTATGTCCTACTAAAAAAATCCCTGAACCAAGGAGCCAGGGATTTCTAATGTTTCTACAAACTGATTGTACTTAGCTACTACTAGTTACTGCTTTTATCAGTTATCTAAATATATTAATCTGCTAATAAGCACCACTATTTCTATCAAACAAAACGGCAATTGTTTTGAAAATCAGTTTCAAATCGTACAGCAAGCTCCAGTTTTTTTGATATAGCAAATCCAAGCGGATGACATCTTCAAAACTACGAACTTTAGACCTGCCATTTACTTGCCATTCGCCAGTCATACCGGGTTTAACATCTAACCGTTGCCATTCCGGTACTTCATAGCGCTCTACTTCATCCGGTGTAGGTGGTCTAGTTCCTACTAAACTCATATCTCCTTTCAAGACGTTCCAGAATTGGGGCAATTCGTCAAGACTCGTGCGACGTAAGAATTTCCCAACCCGCGTAATTCTAGGATCATTTTCATTTTTAAAGAAAGCACCCTGTACTTGATTTTCGACTAGAGCTTTTTTCGCTTCTGCATCCACACACATGGAACGGAATTTCCAAATTTTGAAGCGTTTACCCATCCAGCCACAACGGATTTGTCCAAAGAAAATAGGGCCTGGATCGTCGATTTGAATGGCAATGACTACGGGAATCAATAAAATCCCTGTGATTACTAAACCTACCAAAGCACCGACAATATCAATAAATCGTTTAGTCCAAGATGCGACAGAAGGATGAGTAGTGGGTAGTTGCTCTATTTTCCGAGTAGAACCCTTCTGTGGCTCTGAAGCATTCTCCGTTTCTTCTGGAACTACGTTACTACTCGATTCAATAGAGAGAACGTTATCTAATCCTGTCAGATTTAGCACTGCCATGACCTGGGGAGTCACATTCCGCAGGCTCATGGTAATTCCTTTTTCTTGCGTAGTTTTAAAGTTACTAACTAAGGCTCCCAAACCACTACTATCCATAAAAGTGGTTGCTTGAAAATCAACAATGATTTTCTGGGGATGAGAGTCTTGTTGAGTTAATTGTTGGCAGGTTTGCTTAAAGCTTACTGCCTCAAGCACGCTTAATCGGGTAGGAACCTGCACTACTACTGTTTCGTTTAGGGTAGTAACTGGAAAATTTACCTCTGTGGGTTGGCTGGTCATGAAGCTCTGCACTTTGGTTGCCATGTACATTTAATCTGCCACACATCATTATTGCTTGATAAAGTTGCCTAACCTGATGTTAAATCAGTAGGAATGATGACTCATAGTTAGTTACTCAGGATCAGAGATTGCCTACGAGGATTCACAATAGAACAAGAAGCTAAAAAACTTACTTGTTGTTGCATCGACGCGGTGCGATCGCATATTACACCATGACTGCTAAAACTACAGCCGAACCTACTGCACGCCTGGTTGAGGTCTTTTCTGCTATTCAAGGGGAAGGACTGAATGTCGGGACACGTCAAATTTTCATTCGCTTTGCTTTTTGTGACTTGCGCTGCCACTTTTGTGATAGCGCCCACACATGGAATGCACCTGATATTTGTAGAATAGAACGATCGCCTGGACTGAGAGATTTTGAAACTCACCCAAATCCCGTTCCACTACATACCCTTATTGAATGGGTGGAAAGGCAAAATTTACCTTGTCTACACGATAGCATTAGCTTAACCGGTGGAGAACCACTTCTTCATGCTCATTTTTTACAAGAGTTTTTGCCTCAATTGCGATTGCTCACCGATTTACCCATATACCTAGAGAGCGGGGGGCATCGGCCAGAACAACTGGCTACAATTTTATCCCATCTTGACTCTGTAGGTATGGATTTGAAGCTCAAAAGCGTCAGTGGCGAATCTCATTGGCAAGCCCATAGTCAGTTCCTCCAACTTTGTCATACACGTTTAGAGACTTTTGTCAAGATCATCATCTCTAACAGTACAGACTTAGCTGAATTAGAACGAGCTGCTTTGCTAGTGGCAGATGTCAGTCCCGAAATCCCTGTATTTTTACAACCCGTCACCCCATTGGCTGCTTCTGAGCAATTCAGCCAAACACCTGTACTTGCTCCTGCTCCCGAACAAGTTTTGACTTGGCAAGCCTTGATGAAACGGTTCTTAAAACAAGTCCGGGTTGTGCCGCAGACTCATAAAATGTTAAATCAGCTATGAGCAATCAACCAACAATTTTATGTAAATTTCTCTGGTGAAATTAAAAACTTTGTAAGGTAAGCAATAGCCTCTCATATCATGAGCGTCTAAATACTTAGAGTATTTGTGGGGATTGGTAATTGGTCAAACAAAATTAGTCACGAGCTATTGCCTTTGTGCCTCTGTGGTTAAATAATGTAAAGCCACAGAAGCACAGAGATTTAACCATCTATTTTCCCTTATTCTTCATCAACAGGTCTAGATTTAGCCTTCGCCTTATTGGCGCTGCGTTTGAGTGCTGAGAGTCTAGCCTCATAACGGGAACGTTGGCGCTTACTGGGTGTGGTATCAATGAGAGTTTTTAAGGCGCTACCAAGACTCTTGTAGGCGTTGGGGAGACTGTAACCAAAGCGGGTTGCTAGTGCGATCGCTTTTTCGTCAGCATCCAACAATTCGCGCATTTGCTTTTCGCCGTTATTCTTTTGATATAACCGCCAGCCAGAAACACCGCACAGCGCCAAAGCTAAAACTAACAATAATCCATCCTGTACCCATAACTCACCGACAGCACCACCTAAACCAATAGCTAATGCTGCCATTTCCCAACCATCTTTGGGAATTGTGTCATTTTGAATACGGGCGACTTCATGCCAAAATAGCAGATTACGCTGATCCATAGCTAAAGAATCCCATTTCACCAAGTCAATTTGAATTTCCACTTGGTCTTTGCCAATTTCTTCGCTGCGGATCAGGGGTGGATTGACCTCAGTTGTACCTTCAACCGTGACCCAGCTCTGCAATTCTGGCGGTAGTAAGCCTTTCAACCGCCGAAGTTCACTCATTTCTGCTTTGGCAGAGGAGGTTGCATAGGATGTCATAAAATCCAGCCCTAGAAAATTTCAGTATATAGTGAGGGTATCACTTTGGAGTATAGCTATTTAAGAGACGATTCGTCTCACTCTGTAGGAAAACTTCCCCGCTTCTTTCGTGCTTCTATTGCTTTTTCTAAAATTTCTAATAATCCCGGTGCTTCTTCCTGAATACTCAATAAAATTCTTTCCCCAAGTTCTACATTCCCAGGATCATGTCCAGTTTTCATCACTTCCTTCAGCCGAGGTAAGGCTATGTTATCCACAATCTGAATTAATCCACTCAGACAGCGATGAAACTGCTTCTCTGTGAGAGCAGAGTCTTCCAAGGGAAACTCAATAATTGCTCTGACTTCACCATCTGACGGGTCATACTCCCATTGCAGCATTTTTGTTTCCCAAGAAATCGCCAGCATCGTTTGTAAGATGGCTCCCTTATGAGGATGGTCTTGCACTCCCGCCAAAACTTGTGGCGCAAATACCCGAAAAAATTTTCCTTCCTCATCTAACTGCACAACTATAAGAAAATCTTCTAGGTTATCAGCGTCCACACCTGTGATAATGCGGTCTTCCTCTTCATCAAGGCGATAGTCCCAACCCAGTCTATCTAAGTAATTAGCAATTTGTTTAAGGTTAGCTCCCATATAAGCCTCTTGAAAAAATGGTGGAGCATCTGTCACCAGACTAGTTTAACCTTTTAGTGGCATTTGCTTAATTAACATACAGCAGAGAACAGGGTACAGGGTACAGGGTACAGGCTTGAAAGTCTTCTGTTACATGGCTTTTGGGTAAAAATTTGTACCTCATTTACCCGCAATCTGCTGTAATTGCCTTTCATCTTTTAGGGGTATGCAGTCAGCTTCTGTAAGTCAGATTAGTCGCTCAATTAGTATCTATATTTTTAGTGCCAATAAAACAAGCAATAAATATTCTTTTTAAATAAAGATACTAATTAATAAATAGAACGTCTTGAGAATTATTTGTTAATAGATAAAGCCTAAAAAAATAATAAACCTAATATAGATAAATAATCTAAAAGAACTCATAAGCATCATCAAAAAGCCCATGATTGAGGGAAACTGTGCTATGTGTGCTAAAAAAGTTTATATTACAAGCATTGATTTATTATTACATGGTTATTGTATTCAAGAACACATTCTTGAGCATCCATTGTCTTTGGAGTTTATGAAAAAATCAGCTTTAATTCTGGGAGCATCGCTAATTTTAACGATTACTGCTTGTGGAGGGAACTCAGGACAAACTGGCAATACAACAACTAATACAGGAGGTACGCCAGCAGCACAAACAACAGGCGATGCTGGTCGCGCCAATACAATCAAAAATCGTGGACAATTAATATGCGGTGTCAGTGGTGAAGTACCCGGATTTAGTTTTGTGGGAACTGACGGCAAATATAGCGGTATTGATGTGGATGTTTGCCGTGCTGTAGCTGCCGCTTTATTTGATGACCCAGATGCAGTAGAATTTCGTAACCTCAACGCGAAAGAACGGTTTACTGCCTTACAAACTGGCGAAGTAGATATTCTCAGCCGTAACACTACCTGGACACTCAGCCGCGCCACCTCAGTCGGGTTGGAATTTGCACCCGTGGTCTTTTATGATGGTCAAGCAATTATGGTGCGAAAAAATAGCGGGATCAAAACTCTAGCCGACCTGAAAGACAAAGCCATCTGTGTACAAACCGGCACAACCACCGAACAGAACTTAGCAGACCAAATGCGGAAGCGCAACATAACTTATAAGCCAGTCGTTTTTGAAGACGTTAATATTACCTTCGCTACCTACGCCGAAGGACGCTGTGATGCAGTGACAGCAGACCGTTCAGCGTTGGTATCTAGACGCACAACTCTACCTACACCAGAAGATAATGTG
Organism: Leptolyngbyaceae cyanobacterium; assembly: GCA_036704005.1. Taxonomy (GTDB): domain Bacteria; phylum Cyanobacteriota; class Cyanobacteriia; order Cyanobacteriales; family Nostocaceae; genus Trichormus. The sequence goes on from DATNQO010000154.1 coordinate 99,131, forward strand.
ATTTTGGCAGAGGAGATTTCTTCAGAACCACTTGCACCAGCAGTAGCTAAAGGAGATAGCAGGTGGGGTGATACAGTGAGGTGGGTAGTTTATTCTTTAGTCAAAGCTGAAGAGTTGGGCATTAATTCCCAGAATTTAGCTCAATTTGCTAATAGTAATGACCCAGATGTGAAACGCTTTTTAGGCACAGAAGGCAATTTAGGTGAAGGACTTGGTTTAACTAACGACTTTGCCGCCAGAGTCATCAAACACGTCGGTAACTACGCCGAAATTTACGATCGCAACCTCGGCCCCAAAACCAAACTAAACCTAGCACGCGGTCAAAATCAACTGTGGTCAAAAGGCGGGTTGTTGTATTCACCGCCGTTTAGATAAGGGACTGGGTATTGGGGACTGGGGGAAACAACTAAATATTAAGGAAAATGCACTTTATTCTGCAATGTAGAGACGATGCATGCAACGTCTCTACATTATTTTTCTGTGCAACTTCATAGAGAATTGGTATTACTCTAATAAGTAGAGACACTTAATTAAATATAAGTTTGTAGTAAGGACTTTAGTCCTTTCAAACCCAGCAATAGAGCTATAAATCGCTTACTACGAACAAAAACTCATTTTATATTTAATTATGTCTACCTACTTATTTGTTTTAATTCTTCCCTCGCCTCTCTAGCAAACTGCACACTACCAATACTTGCCATAATTCCTGCACCTGCGGTCAGGCTAGCTTCGGGAATTTTGTCTAAATATAATAAACCCACACCTAATAAAGTCATCATTGCTGATGCGGCGGTAACACCTACAGCTAGGTTACAGGTGAGTTGTGCTTGGCGGATTAATTCATCAATGATTTTTTGTTTCGTCTCTGGTGGTACATCCAGAGATTGGGGTTGACGTTTGGCAAATAAATTAAATTTCATAGAATTGAGTCCTCTGATTTTGAATTAAGTTTTGCAACTTGGATGTTCGTATCTTATGAGGACAACAATTCACCTGAAAGAGCATATAGGTTATCTTATATCTATTATTTGCCCTGTGTTTTAGGGCAGATAGGGTAATGTAATTTAACCTAACTGCCCTATGCAGCAAAATAGCCTTTTGCTATATTTTATGAATATTTAAATCTATCAAAAATTTTATCTATGCGTCTATCGGATACTGTTAACTCTAGTCCTGAAGGAAAGATTAAACTCAGAGAAGCATATAAAGCAGCAGGTTTCAGTATTGCAAGCCTGGGGGAAAAAGCATTTCCTAATGGTGGCGGCGAAGACACAGTTAAACGTCTCTTGGGAACTAAAGAATGTCCGAATGGCGTGGAAAGATGGAGAGTAGAAAAGATTGCTCAAGTATTAAATATTAAACCAACAGATATAGTTAATGCTAAAGATTGGTATCCACAACTAATCCCGCGAGAATTTGAAATAGTAATCAAAGATAAAACCCAGATATTTTGTGGCAGAAGATTTGTTTTCAGTGCTATTGAGGAATTTATCAAAAATAACAAGAGTGGTTATTTTCAAATCCTGGGTGATGCAGGCATGGGGAAAAGTGCGATCGCAGCCCATTATGTAGTAAATAACCCAGGAACCATTTGCTTTTTTAATATTCGTGCAGAAGGTAAAAATCGCCCAGATGTGTTTTTGAAACTAATTCGTCAGCAATTAACACAAAGTTTGCAATTAGCAGGTGTGGAAGATGCTGATTTATCAACCTTATTAACTAAAGCTAGTGAAAAACTATCTGCCAGAGAAAGTTTAGTAATTGTTGTTGATGCCCTTGATGAAGTTGACCAAGATGGCAACGGCAATCTGTTATATTTACCGATGATTTTACCAGATAAAGTCTACTTTATCCTGACCAGAAGACCTTATAACACAGAAGAGAAAAGATTAAATCTTTCACCTAGCGTTCCCTGTCAGGAGTTAGATTTAAGGAAATATGGACAAAAAAGTAATGATGATATCCAAGAATATATATGGCAATTGCTAAATTCAGGTGAATATCAAGAAGGCTTGCAGCAGTGGATACAAAGGCAAAATAATTTATCTAAAAGCGATTTTGTGAAAACTATTGCTGCTAAAAGTGAAAATAACTTTATGTATCTGCGCTGTGTTTTACCAGCCATAGCCGAAGGTTTTTATAATGATAAGCCGCTAGATGAGTTACCTGTGGGTTTGCAGGGATATTATGAGAGTCACTGGCGATTAATGGGAATGACTAACAAGCCCTTACCCAGAAATAAAATTAAAATTATTTATGTGATGTGTGCCTTGAGTAGTGCAGTATCCCGTGAATTGATTGCTAAATATTCTAAGCAAAGTGATTTAACAGTAGAAGAGGTTTTGAAAAGTTGGGCGCAGTTCTTACAGAAACAGGAAACTTATCAACCGCCCCGGTATCGGTTTTATCATGAAAGTTTTCGAGATTTTTTACAGCGTCAAGATATTGTCCAAGCTGCGGGTGTGAGTTTACCTGAAATCAGTGCAGAAGTTGCTAAGAATATGACAGAAGGACTAGAGCTATGAGCAACTTTGCCGCCTGGTTTGCTAAAAAGTCACCGGAAGAACAAGAACATTTATTAAGGGAAATTCCACGATTATTTCTGGAAAGTGGAGAAGTTAATAAACTATTTAAACTCTTGGCTGATTTTTACTTTATCGAAGTCAAGCTTAATCATCCTCAATTTGGCTTAAACTCACTATTGGAAGATTATGATTTACTAGATCAGCCTGAAGTATGCAGTGATTCAAACTATGCTGAAACTGTTAAATCATTAAAATTAATTCCGGGTGCTTTGTTAAGATCAGGACACATTATCTATCCAGACCCAAAGCAACTAAATGGGCAACTATCAGCACGATTAGCATATTTTGATGCACCAGAAATTAAGCAGTTAATTGAACAAATATCAGCAGATGAAAAGACGAATTTATACAGCTTGATAGGTAGTCTCACTCCCCCTGGTGCTGGGGGATTAATTCGCACTCTGACAGGTCATAGTAGCTCGGTGAGAGCAGTGGCCATCACTCCAGATAGCAAAACGGTGATTGCTGGTTCTGATGACAAGACAATCAAAATATGGGATCTAGCTACAGGCAGCGAAAAGTTCACCCTGACTGGTCATAGTTACTGGGTGAGAGCAGTAGCTATCACTCCAGATGGCAAAACGGTGATTTCTGGTTCTTGGGACAACACTATCAAAATCTGGGATGTAGCTACAAAAAGCGAAAAGTTTACCCTGACTGGTCATAATAACTCAGTGAGAGCAGTAGCCATCACTTCAGATGGCAAAACGGTGATTTCTGGTTCTGGGGACAACACCATCAAAATCTGGGATCTAGCCACAGGAAAACAAAAATTTACCCTGATTAGTCATAGTTACCCAGTGAGTGCAGTAGCCATTACTCCCGATGGCAAAATGGTGATTTCTGGTTCTTGGGACAACACCATCAAAATATGGGATCTAGCTACAGGAAAACAAAAGTTTACCCTGACTGGTCATAGTAACTCGGTGAATGCACTGGGGATAACTCCAGATAGCAAAACTGTGATTTCTGGTTCTTGGGACAAGACAATCAAAATCTGGGATTTAGTTACAGGAAGACAAAAGTTTACCCTGACTGGTCATAGTTACTGGGTGAGTGCAGTGGCGATAACTCCCGATGGTAAAACGCTGATTTCTGGTTCTGATGACAAGACAATCAAAATCTGGGATTTAACTACAGGAAAACAACAGTTCACTCTGACTAGTCATAGTAACTCGGTGAGTGCAGTAGCCGTCACTTCAGATGGCAAAACGTTGATTTCTGGTTCTTGGGACAACACCATCAAAATATGGGATCTAGCTACAGGAAAACAAAAGTTTACCCTGACTGGTCATAGTGGCTCGGTGAGTGCAGTAGCCATCACTCCCGATGGCAAAACGGTGATTTCTGGTTCTGAGGACAACACAATCAAAATTTGGAATCTAGCTACAGCAAGACAACAGTTCACCCTGACTGGTCATAGTAACTCGGTGAATGCACTGGGGATAACTCCAGATGGCAAAACGGTGATTTCTGGTTCTGGGGACAACACAATCAAAATTTGGAATCTAGCTACAGGCAGCGAAAAGTTTACCCTGATTGGTCATAGTTACCCAGTGAGTGCATTAGCCATCACTCCCGATGGCAGAACGCTTATTTCTGCTTTTGAGGACAACACAATCAAAATCTGGGATCTAGCTACAGGCAGCGAAAAGTTCACCCTGACTGGTCATAGTAGCTCGGTGAATGCGGTGGCAATAACTCCAGATGGCAAAACGGTGATTTCTGGTTCTGGGGACAACACCATCAAAATCTGGGATGTAGCTACAGGTGCAGCAATAGCCGCTTTCACCGGAGAAAGTCCTATAACTTGCTGTACGGTTGCTGCTGATGGTGTGACAATTGTAGCTGGGGAATTATCAGGAAGGTTACATTTTCTGCGTCTGCAAGGAAGGTGAAAATGAATACTTTATCTTTTTCTTCCCCAGAATTGCAGTCTATTATTCTCCAAAAGAGCGAAAATTTTGTCGGTCGTGATTTTGTCTTCACGGCTATTGATGATTTTCTCCACCGTTACCAAAAGGGTTACTTCACCATTGTGGGTGTACCGGGTAGTGGTAAAAGTGCCATTCTCGCCCAATATGTAAAACAAAATCCCCAGACTATTTATTACAATGCCCAAATTGCGGGTAAACATCGAGTCGAGGTATTTTTCCCAGATATTTGTACACAGTTAAGTTTAAGATTAGATAACTTCGCTCAGACCCCACCCCAACCAACACCACAAGAAACGAGGGAAATAATATTTGCCAATGCGAATGAGGGAAGTTGGTTATTCTCACTTTTGCTGCAACAAATCAGCGATAAATTAGCCCCTGATGAAAAGTTAATCATTATTATTGATGCTTTAGATGCTGTTGACATTCACAGTCAACCAGTAGCCACTAATTTATTCTATCTCCCCCGCTATTTACCTAATCAAGTTTATTTTATTTTCTCGCGTCGTCCTTATATAAAATCTCATGCTGGTTTATTAATTGAAGCACCATCACAAGTCCTCGATTTATCAGATTATTCAGTGGAAAATAGGCAAGATATTCAAGCTTATATTGAAAGCGACCTAACCCCCTTCCCTAGTAGGGAAGGGGGGGAAGATGATTTACTTGATTTTGTGAAAGATGAAAATCAAAATTACTCCCCTCCCCTTATAGGGGAGGGGTTGGGGGAGAGGTCACAACTCATCGGGGAAAATGAAGATAATTTTATGTATGTGCAGCAAATTATGAAAGCTATAGCAGATGATTTTTACTCTCAACCTGAAAATTTTGATAGCCTTCCCCCAGATTTAGAAGCATATTATCAACAACATTGGCAAAAGATGCAGGGTGAGGGTTTATCTGATATTGCTGTAGATTTGTTGCGGCTTTTGACTGCTGCGGAAACTCCTGCAATGTCTACATTAGCTATGAGCGAAGCTATCAATGCTGATGTCTATGATGTAGCGGAAATTCTCGAAAATTGGTTAGAATTTTTGCAAGAAACACGCATTGGGCAGGAAATTAGATATAAATTATATCATCACAACTTTCGGGATTGGTTAGGGAAAATCATTAGCTTACAGTGAGGGATGAGGGCATAACTATACATTGGTGTTAACTTAAGCCTGGGCGAATATGTAATTCGCGGCTATACAAGCAAAGTCCCTCCGGGTTCGCCAGTTCCCTACGGCGGGAAACCCGCCTACAGGACTGGTCTCACCGCCTACGCGGACTAACTGAAAATCAAGGTTTTGAAACCCGCGCAGGCGGGTTTTGCCTGTGTAGATGCGGTTTCTAACCGCCCATTTCTATATAACTATTTCATATCTTGCACATTCTCAATAATCGGGTGGCGATGCACTCCCCACCCTACTAATGACTAATGACAACTGACAACTGACTATTGACAAATGACAAATGACAAACCCCCTTTATGGCGTGATAATCGCTTTTGGTATATTGCTGGACAATTGATTGTTTTATTTTTAATAGCATTTGTTGCGGTTGTACTTTTAGGTAATCTCAACCGCAATTTGCAGCGATTAGGCATTCAATTTGGCTTTGATTTTCTCCAGCAGCAAGCATCTTTTGATATTGGCGAAACGCTAATTGCTTATAAACCAACAGACACTTATACTCTGGCTTTGTTGGTGGGATTAATCAATGCTTTGCGAGTAGCAATTACAGGAATTATTCTGACAACAATTGTCGGTGTATTGGCTGGGGTTGCTAGATTATCTGATAACTGGTTGGTGCGGAATATTGCGCTAGTTTATGTGGAAATTTTTCGGAATACGCCTTTACTTTTACAGTTGTTGTTTTGGTACTTTGCTGTTTTTCTCAGCTTTCCCAAGGCTGATAATCAAATTTCTCTTTGGGGAGTTATCGGGCTGAGTCAAAATGGCATAAAACTACCTTGGTTTACCTTATCGCCAGAGTTTTCTGCTTTACTGTTGGGTTTGACTTTTTACACTGGGGCTTTTATCGCAGAGATTGTCCGGGGTGGTATTGCGTCAGTATCTAAGGGACAATGGGAAGCAGGGCGATCGCTCGGATTAAAACCAGGCTTAATTATGCGTCTGGTTATTTTACCCCAAGCTTTGCGTGTGATTATTCCCCCACTCACCAGCCAGTATTTAAACTTAACAAAAAACTCTAGTTTAGCGATCGCGATCGGCTATCCTGATATATACTTTGTCGCCTCCACCACTTTTAACCAAACTGGTAGAGCTGTAGAAGTTATGTTACTACTCATGCTCACCTATCTCAGCCTCAGTTTAACTATCTCCCTCATCATGAATGCTTTTAACCGTGCTGTGCAGATTAAGGAGAGGTGAGGGACTGGGGACTGGGGACTGGGGGAGATGAGGAAGTGGGGGAAGTGGGGGGAGATGAGGAAGAAAACTATGGACTATGGACTATGGACTAATGACTATTGACTAATGACTAAACTAACTTGGCTACGTAAAAACCTGTTTAATACTTGGTATAACAGTTTGTTGACTGTTATCTGCTTGGTGTTGTTGTTTTGGATGTTGCAAGGGGTTGTAATTTGGGCAACTACTAAAGCACAATGGGCAGTTGTGCAAGTAAATTTACGTTTGTTTTTAGTTGGGAGATTTCCCCCGACTGAATATTGGCGCGTTTGGGTTGTTTTGGCGATCGCTTCTACTTTAACGGCTCTAACTACAGTTGTCTTTTTAGGTAAGCAAAAATTAACAGGGTTGACAAAATTAGTCGCGCCTTGGCTTTCCTTAATTTGGTTATTATCATTCCCTGTTATTTTGTGGTTAATTGGTGGTGGGTTTGGTTTGCGTCCTGTTTCCAGCACTTTGTGGAATGGTTTGCTACTCACCTTATTTATGGCAGCAATTAGCATTATTTTGTCCTTTCCTCTTGGGGTTTTACTCGCTTTAGGAAGGACTAGCAATTTGCCTGTAGTACGTTGGTTTTCTATTCTTTATATTGAAATTATTCGCGGCGTTCCTCTAATTGGGATTTTATTTCTCGCCCAGGTGATGTTACCGTTGTTGTTCTCTGCGGATGTACGTTTAGACAGAGTGTTAAGAGCGATCGCTGGTTTGGTACTATTTAGTGCAGCTTACATGGCGGAAAATGTACGCGGTGGGCTTCAGTCCGTCTCTCGTGGACAAGTGGAAGCAGCAAAAGCATTAGGATTAAATACATTTTTCGTAGTTCTTTTAATTGTCTTACCCCAAGCTTTACGAGCAGTAATTCCGGCAATTGTCGGGCAATTTATCGGTTTATTTAAAGACACATCTTTATTATCTCTTGTGGGTTTAGTGGAACTTACAGGTATTGCCCGTTCCATTTTGGCACAGCCTCAATTTATTGGTCGTTATCCCGAAGTATATTTATTTATTGGTTTAATTTACTGGCTCTTTTGTTACTCAATGTCCTTAGCTTCTAGACGCTTAGAAAAGCAATTAAATAATTAGTCAACAGTCAACAGTCAACAGTCAACAGTCAAAAAAAATAAATTTATGAGAGAACAAACGCCGATAATTATTGCTGAAGATGTGCATAAATGGTATGGCAAATTTCATGTGTTGCAAGGTGTGAGTTTAACAGTGCATCGTGGGGAAGTGGTTGTGTTGATGGGGCCTTCTGGTTCAGGAAAATCAACTTTTATTCGGACTTTTAATGCTTTAGAAGAGTATCAGAAAGGTAAAATTACTATTGATGGCATCACCCTCAGCCACGACTTGCGAAATATTGAAGCAATTCGCCGAGAAGTAGGGATTGTATTTCAACAATTTAATTTATTTCCCCATTTAACAGTGCTACAAAATATTACTTTGGCTCCAATTTGGGTACGGCGTTGGAAGAAAGCTAAAGCCGAAGAGTTAGCAATGCAGTTGTTGGAAAGGGTAGGAATTTTAGAACAAGCAAACAAATACCCCGGACAGTTATCTGGGGGACAGCAACAGCGAGTTGCGATCGCTCGTGCGTTAGCAATGCAGCCTAAAATTATGTTATTCGATGAACCGACTTCTGCCTTAGACCCAGAAATGGTAAGAGAAGTGTTAGACGTGATGCGAGGTTTAGCCCGCGATGGGATGACAATGGTAGTCGTTACCCATGAAGTAGGATTTGCTCGTGAAGTTGCTGATCGAGTAGTTTTAATGGATAGTGGTAACTTAGTCGAGTCAGCCACCCCCGATAACTTTTTCACCAAACCTCAAGAAGAACGCACTCGCAAGTTTTTATCACAAATTCTTTAGTTGGTCATTAGTCATTAGTCATTAGTCGATAGTTTTTGCTTATTATTACTCAGCACTCAATAATTTATGAAAAGAAAGGATTATTTTATTAAAGGAATCGTAATAAATCTTTTTAAATACATCAAAAAATTTAATTCAATCCCTGTACCCTATCACCTATCCCCTATTCCCTACTATATTACAACCATTCTCCTCCTCGGAAACGCCAACGAGGAAAAAAGATTCGCATAATGCTTTGGGAAGCAATAAAGACTGCTAACCAAACTACGCTATAGTGCATTATAAAAGCACCTATTGATAGTTCTTCTTTAGGTATAGGTAATGGTAAGAATCCAAAAACTTTAGTTCCACAAAAAACAAATATTAATTCCCAAATACCTGCTATTAGTTGATAAGCGGCTGGCCAATCGCGATCCCAACGAAACTTTTGTAGATGATTATAAAGAATATCCCAGCCTAAACCAAAGATAGCAACATAAGCTAGTATCCAAAAATAAACTGAATTAGCACCAGGGCCAATTAAACCCATCGCAAAAGGCAAAGATACTAATACACCAACAGTAGCAAGTAATAACAGTCTAGTTTGCCAACGACCAAATAAAGTTGGTGTCATAAGAATAATCAGTGAATGGTAATATAAGAATCCGATTTGATTTGTTAAAAAATTTCAGTACCTGTAGGGCGCTACACTGCCCACCAAAACCATGATACGGCGCTACACTGCCCACGCCACTACGTATCTTTCAAAAATCAAGTATGAATTTTCTATTAACCGCCAATAAGATGATTTTGGTGGGCAGTGCAGCGCCCTACTATTAATATTGACTATTAGTATCTACCTTACACAAAAATCTCTGTAATAGTCTACACAGGTTAATTAGGCTTCATTTCTAATAATTCAGGAACTGTAACGAATTTGTAACCTTGCTGTTTCAGTCCACTAATGATTTGTGGTAAGGCTTGTACCGTTCTGCGGCGATCGCCTCCGCCATCGTGCATCAAAACTATATAACCCGGTTTTGCGCCTTTGACGACATTTTTCACAAATACTTCAGCTTTAGCGCGGGGATCAGTATCGGCTGAAGTTAAAGACCACATGACTACAGCATTTTTTTGGCTTTTAGCATACCTGGCTAAACCATTATTTAAAACTCCTCCAGGGGGACGGAATAATTGAGTTTTCACACCTGTAGTTTTGTAGATTAGGTCAGATGTCCGTTCAATTTCACTCTTGGCTGTGGCTTCATCCATGCGCCTATACCAATGATGCCAAGTATGATTACCTATAGCATGACCTTCAGCTACAACTCGTTTGGCGATATCGGGATTAGCTTGTAAAGCTTGTCCTACCCAAAAAAAGGTCGCTTTTATCTGATTTTGTTTAAGAATATCCAAAATTTCTGGCGTGGTTTTCTGCCAAGGCCCATCATCAAAAGTGAGCGCGATGACTTTTTGCCCACTAGTAAAATTGGCTTTTTCATTACTATTAATTTGTGCCTGATAAACTGTCTTCCCTTGATATTGGGCTGGCACGGTAAAGTTAAGATTATGTGATGAGGATTTAGCTGGCTGCTGTACCTGATTGCTTGCAACTGGTAAATCTTGCGTAGCTGTTACAGGTTGCTGCTTACGAAACCCCATAAGCATAACCATAGCACTAGAACCAGCTACCAAAAAAGTAGCGATCGCTATCACTCCCAGAAATTTCTCTATCTTCGGGTGGTTGTTGGTCATGAAGAAATTCCCAAAACTCACCCTATGATATGCGATTAGTCAATAGTTAATAGTCATTAGTCAATAGTCAACAGTCATTAGTCAAACCAACTGATAATCTGGTCGAGTGTGATAGGCTGCTAGGGGTTCCCAATGAATTACATCTTCCAGTAAGGACTGATAACCCATAGTATTGGGATGTAGTCCATCTTCGCTTAAACGTTTGTTGCGCCAAGCGTCGCCCCGTGCCATCCATTGGTCGAAAATATCTAAATAGGGAATTTGCCTTTGATTGCAAGCAATGCGAGTTGCTTCTTTGTAGCGGTATTGATCGGCATGATTAAAATAAAAGCAATCGAGAAAAGGCATCTTGGCTTCATCTACTGGAACCATACCCACAAATAATACTGGGCAAAGTTGCTGCGCTTGGTCTAGTAAAGCGGCGATTTCTGATTCAAACAAGGCGAAATCTGTATGATTACGTCCATTGGGACGGGCTAACCGGGCGGAATCATTGACTCCTACAGATAGGATGATTAAGTCGGGGACACGATTTCGCAATTCGCCACGATGACGAAATTCTACCTCTAACCTTTGTGCTACCTGCTGGGTGCGATCGCCTCTTACTCCCAAATTGTACAGGACATGACCTGAGCTATCGGGCAACATCCACCAGCGCCGCAATTGCTCGACCCAGCCCCCCTTTTCTGGGTCGCCGAAGCCATATACTAAACTATCCCCCAGTGCGATAATCTTCAAAGGCTGACATTGGGTTGGTGATAAAGACAGCTGCATTGAGGAATGAACGGGAAATGTTTGCATTTTAAGAGATTTTATTTTATATATTTACAAAATTCTATACATTTCTACACCATTGCAGAGTATATTTTTTCTCCATTTTGCTGAAAGTTGGATTCAAGGGAGAGGTTAGGGGCTAGAGGTTAGAGATTAGAATGTTATTTACCCATGATTGTGTCAATTCTTCAAATGAGTAGCTCATGGATAAATAACACAACAAAGTGATAAAGTTATGCGTTTTTCACCAAACCACTAATCAATTGATTTAGCAATTACCCCTAACTGTAATCCAGGCGGATAACTACCGTCTTCTTTAATGCGTTTAATTTCCGCGTCAGTAATTCGCAAGCCTAACTTTTGTGCCAATACCTTGACAATATCACCCCGGTCGATTAAGCCAGCCACAGCACCAGCAGGGGTAAGTACAGTAATACGAGATAACTGTTCATTTTCTAACTTTTTGATGACTTGTGCGATCGCAGTTGATTCTGTCACGGAAGGAATTTCTGTCAAAGGATGGGCGATACTGTGCAACGTTTGGGTTTCCCATGCGCTTCTTTCCACCAAGCGTAAGTCCTCAATGGCGACCATACCGCGATAACGTCCATCGGAAGCAGCAAAATAAACTTCTGGGGTAGTCGCTGCTAATAAGTACGCATCAGCAAAGGAACGTAAGGTTTGGTCAGCATCAATGACACGAAAATCACGAGTCATCGCATCGGCGGCTGTGACTTTGAGTAAGGTTTCTTGTAATGTGGTGATGCGGTCGTAGTTGTTGGCGTTACGGATGGCAAACCAACCTAACAAGGCTATCCACAAGCCTGTAACTAATTCTCTAGTAAAGAAATCTACAGCAAATCCTAAAGCGATCGCAATTAAACCTAAAATTTGCCCCGCCTTAGCCGCCCAATGTACCGCCACAAACCTATCCCCGGTAATTTTCCAAAGTGCAGCTTTCAATATCTGTCCCCCATCTAGAGGTAAGCCGGGAATTAAGTTAAATAGGGCGACAACTAAGTTAATACGTGCCAAATCATCAACCATGACACTGACTGGGCTAGTATCGGGAATTACAGTACTCGCTATTCTCAGCAACAAAAATAAGCCGATACTGACCAAAGGCCCAGCAATAGCTACTTGAAAGGCTTTAAGAGGAGTTTTAGATTCTTCCTCAATGGCAGCAATACCACCAAATAGAAATAGAGTAATAGAGTTAACTTTAATTCCTTGCGATCGCGCTGCCAAACTATGACCTAATTCGTGCAATAATACCGAAGCAAATAGCAGCAACGCCATAACTATCCCAGCACTCCACGCCCACGCAGCGCCCCATTCTTGGTAAGCCACGCCAAAATTCAGTGTTGCTAAACCCAAAATCACAAACCACAGAGGGTCTAAAAATAGGGGAATGCCAAATAAAGAGCCAATTTTCCAATTTGTTTGCATCACATTATCCTGAAATTTAATTTAATATTTTTTCTGAATACATCACATATACGATGTATGCTTTTTTCTATAAGATTTTTCTATTTTCCTCATAATATTAGACCGCAGCACAACCACCTCAAGATAGGAATAGCAAAATCAGCCGTGACTAATTGATCTGTCCCAGATTCTAGAATAGACAATCCCGCCTATTTCATCATACAAAAAACAGAAAAATACAAGTTTGTGGCTATGGGGTACTTTGATTTTGATTAATTGCGATCGCCTAATACTACTTTTCTTAAATAGGTTTTATGTATAGTCAAATACAAATAAATTTATGTATAACTAGCCGGAAAAGTTGATATCCGATATGAATATAGTTAAAATATATTCAATAACCACTAACATATTTCGCATTATATATTATAATGCGAGATTCAACTATTTACATAGTTGAGATGTGTCAGTGGTAGAAAATTAAAAAACTCAACCATAGATAATTTTAGATTTGAACGTTACAGCTTTTTTTAAAACACCCCTCCAAACCACACGCAGCCTGTGGCGTATTGGACAAACTGTACTGGGTATTATCTTTCGTCACCCAGTCACAGGAACTAGTATTATCCCCCTTCTATCAGATGGCAGAATTGTGCTGATTCGTCGGCGTGATGATGGTCTTTGGGCATTACCTGGAGGTATGGTAGATTGGGGAGAAGATATACCTACTACAGTTCGCCGTGAGTTATTAGAAGAAACTGGACTAGAATTGACAAAAATTAGACGGTTGGTAGGTGTTTACTCTGCACCAGACCGCGACCCTAGAATACATTCTATATGTGTTGTGGTTGAGGCTGAGGTACAGGGAACAATGGAAATTATCGATACCGCCGAAGTTCTAGAAATTCAAGCTTTTCCTCCCCATTCTCTACCTCAAGGGCCGATGTCTCATGACCATCATCGACAGCTACAAGATTACTTAAATGGCTTGACTACTTTAGCTTAGAAAGATAGCAGTAGCCGCATAGGTTAGGACATTGATGATTCAGAGAATATTTATCACAAGCAGCGATTAGCGCCTGTCCCCTGCTATAAGTGAAATTTTGGGTTAGAATTGGGACTTCATAGTTTTATTTGCATCTTCGGGTGAAAAATCTTAAATTCACTTAAAGTAAATTAATATAGCAAAAATGAATACCCACTTACGTAACGCCCGGAGAAAATTATCTCAAGGGCTATTATTCTGGCGTGAAGCCGGCGAAGGACTACCAATAGTTTTGTTACACGGCGCTAGGAATGAAGGTAGCCAATGGGTGGAGGTGATGGAGTCGCTTTCACAAAACTTTCATTGCTTTGCACCAGACTTATTAGGTTTTGGAGAATCAGAAAAACCTAATATTCATTATTCCATTGATTTACAAGTAGAATGTATAGCTGAATTTTGCCAAGCTTTGAAGTTAGAAAAGGTATATCTATTAGGACATTCCCTTGGGGGTTGGGTTGCGGCTACTTATGCGTTAAAGTATCCAGAACAAGTGCAGGGATTAATTTTGTTAGCGCCAGAAGGTGTCAACATAGAAGGACAAGAACAAAATTGCCAAAAGATGCGGCAATTAATAAAGCGTCCACCAACATTTTTTAAGATACTGCGATCGCTACGTTTTTTAACTAAGCTGTTTAAGTTAGATAAAAAGATAGACCAAGATTGGCAAACACGCCAAATGTTACTACAACATCCTACAGCTTCTCAATTACTCTTTCAACGTAAGCAACCAGAAATCGAAGCCGAATTATTAAACAACAGTTTGCTGAAACTAGAGATTCCAGTTTTGATTTTACAAGGTGGTAAAGATACCCCGGATGCTTTAGCTAGAAGCCAAGCTTATAGTAAACTGATTTCCCAAGCCAAGTTGAAAATCATTGCCCATGCCGAAAGTAATTTACCACAATCTTGTGTAGGGCTTGTGGTTGGGGAGGTTAAGGATTTTATTGGTAATAGGTAATGGGTAATTGGTAATTGGTGGTTATCTACTCATAGATATTTTTTGCATCCCCCAAAAAATTAGGTTTGGTTCAACGATTAAACGTGTGGCGATCGCGGGATATAATTCTTGCAGATAGCTTAATAGTAAATTGCGATCGCCTCCTTTCATCGCCACCTTGCCATCAGGAAATAAACGCCACCACTCGTCAATAAAATCCTTAATTCCCGCTAATAAAGTATAAATTACCCCACTTTGCATTGCCTGTGGTGTATTCAGTGCAAACCGTGGCGGTAATTGAATTTCCCCAACTTCTAACTGTGGTAACTGTCCAGTTTTCTGCCTCAAACTCGCCAACTGTAAACCCATCCCCGGCAAAATAGCCCCACCCACCAAATTTTTCTCCCCATCCGCAGCCGTGAAAGTAAGTGCAGTCCCCGCATCAATGACCAACATCGGGAAGCCCCAACTCATCCCCGCCCCCCACAAAGCCAAAGCCCGGTCAATACCCAACGTCGGATATATATTGTTAAGCGGTATATCCTCTAAAGTAATTACCCGCACATTAGGGTAACTTTGCCAAATTGCAGTTTGCTGAGGAACTACCGAAGCGAGGAGGAGGGGTAGGGGAGATGAGGGGGATGAGGGAGATGAGGGGGATGAGGGAGATGAGTTTTTAGCTTTCCTTTTCTGCGAGAGGCTAGGTTGATGGAGGCTTAAGCTTATCCGCAGGATGGGAGGTAAAGTAGATAACGTAGATAAAAATTCTCCCTCATCTCCCCCCACTCCCCCTACTCCCTCATCTCCCCCCACTTCCCCAGTCCCCAACTGCTGTATAACAGATTCAGGTAGATATTCTGTATCCCACGTAAAATTAAGGGACTTGCCGTGGAATAATGCCCAATGTAGCCGAGAATTACCGATTTCTAAGGCTAGCCATGTACCTTCTGTCTGTTCTGAATACTGCTGTGATTTCACTCTTTTATACTTTTTAACTTATCTATAGATTTTTTAATAAAAATTTACAAATATTCCGTGTCAGAATAAGACTAGAGGAATAAATACTCATTGTGTTAAGGAGAGAGTTATGGTAGCAATCACTGATAAAACTGAAAAACGGCTGACCATACAGACTGCGGAAATTGCTCAAGATACTACAGCAATTCGCTCTCTAGACTGGGATCGCGATCGCTTTGATATCGAGTTTGGTCTGCAAAACGGCACTACCTATAACTCTTTTCTCATACGCGGTGAGCAGATAGCCCTAGTTGATACGTCCCATGAAAAGTTTCGTAAACTTTATTTTGATACCCTGACAGGGCTAATCAATCCCACAGATATAGATTATTTGATTGTCAGCCACACCGAGCCAGACCACAGTGGTTTAGTTAAAGATTTGTTACAGATGGCTCCAGATATAACCGTGGTAGCCTCAAAAGTAGCAATTCAGTTTCTGGAAGATTTGGTACATCAGCCATTTAAGCGGAAGATAGTGAAGAATGGCGATCGCTTAGATTTAGGCAACGGTCACGAAATCGAGTTTGTCATTGCCCCCAATTTACACTGGCCGGACACCATCTTCAGTTTCGACCACAAAACCCAAACCTTATACACCTGCGACGCTTTCGGAATGCACTACTGTTCCGATAGCACCTTCGATGAAGACTTAAAAACCATTGAGGCCGACTTCCACTATTACTATGAATGCTTGATGGGGCCGAATGCGCGGTCGGTACTATCTGCCCTCAAACGCATGGGAGAATTACCAAGCGTGAAAATGATAGCTACTGGTCACGGCCCTTTACTTTACCATAACGTTGAGGAATTAACCGGACGTTACCGGAGTTGGAGTCAAAACCAAACCAAAGCAGAAACCAGCATTGGTGTATTTTACGTATCTGAATATGGATATAGCGATCGCCTAGCCCAAGCGATCGTCAATGGTATCACTAAAACAGGTGTCGGTGTAGAGGTAGTAGACTTGGGTTCAGGGGTAGATTTACAGGAATTACGCGAACTAGTGGGACGTTGTTCAGGACTAGTAATTGGGGTTCCTCCAGCCTCTGGTGCGGCTAGTATTCAAGCAGCCCTCAGCACCATTTTAGGGTCTGCCAACGAAAAACAAGGTATAGGTATATTTGAAAGCGGTGGCGGCGATGATGAACCCATAGACCCATTGTTAAGCAAATTCCGCAACTTGGGTTTGACCACCGTGTTTCCAGAGATTCGCATCAAACAGACACCAACGGAAAATACCTACAAACTCTGTGAAGAAGCGGGTACAGACTTAGGGCAATGGGTAACACGCGATCGCAGCATCAAAGCCATGAAATCATTAGGTGCTGATTTAGACAAAGCACTAGGTAGACTTAGCGGTGGCTTGTATATCATCACAGCCAAAAAAGGCGACGTTTCCAGCGCCATGTTAGCCTCCTGGGTAGCCCAAGCCAGCTTTAAACCTCTAGGATTTTCCATTGCCGTAGCTAAGGATAGAGCAATTGAATCATTAATGCAAGTAGGCGATCGCTTCGTCCTCAACGTATTAGAAGAAGGCAATTACCAGCAACTCATGCGCCACTTCCTCAAACGATTTGCTCCTGGTGCAGACCGTTTTGAAGGAGTCAAAACCCAAACCGGCGAAAACGGCGCACCCATCCTCAGCGACGCTTTAGCCTACATAGAATGCGAAGTCCAAAGTCGGATGGACTGCGGCGACCACTGGGCAGTATACAGCACCGTCTACGCCGGCAGAGTCTCCAAACCCGAAGCACTGACAGCCGTTCACCACCGCAAAGTCGGAAACCATTATTAGTCAGTTGACCGTTGACAGTTGACAGTTATCAGTTGTTCTCCTCTGCTTCCTGTTCCCCTCCTGGGAGGGGTTAGGGGTGGGTTTCTCCCGCTTGGGGAGCGCAGTCAACAGTGAATAGGGTGCGTCAGTACAAATATTTTCTTGGAGTAGCCAGGATTTCTCGTACTGACGCACCCTACATTTTGGATATTTTTTTATCTGGAAATCCCTAAAATATCCTATCGCTTTGGTGAACAGAGCGAGAATCACTGTTAAAAAGACGTTGCACTGCAACGTCTTTTCCAATAAATGATACCATTTCTCCATAAAATTGCTTTCTACGATTACCAATTAGCAATTACCAATTACCAACCCCCACTATATGATAAATGTTTAAACGGACATAATATGGCGATATTTTTGTGAAACGTGACTCTATTTATTACCAAATTTTCAAGCGATTTCCAGCTTTAATATTTGAACTCATTGATAACCGCCCCGCACAGGCGCAAAACTATCGATTTGAATCAGTGGAGGTGAAAGAAACCGCTTTCCGCATTGACGGTGTTTTTTTACCACCAGAAGACGCAACATCTAGAGTTATCTATTTTGCCGAAGTGCAATTTCAGAAAGATGAAAGTCTTTATCATCGCTTTTTTACTGAGTCGCTAACATATTTGTACCGAAATCAATCTCAATACGATGATTGGTACTGTGTAGTGATATTTCCCTCACGGAGTTTAGAGCCAAGTGATACAAGAACTCATCGAATGTTTTTCAGTAGTGAACAAGTGCAGCGCATTTATTTGGATGAATTAGGTGATTCCAATACTCTGCCAATAGGTATTAATTTAATACAGTTGACAATTGCCTCAGACAAGGTAATGGCAGAGCAAGCAAAGGAACTAATTCAAAGGGTAAAATTAGAATCAACAGGCACACTGCCGAAAAACGAAATCATAGAGATTATTACGACAATTGCTGTTTACAAATTTTCGTCTTTGAGTAGAGAGGAAGTGGAAGCCATGCTAGGAATAACTTTAGAGCAAACCAGAGTATATCAGGAAGCCAAAGCTGAAGGTCTAGAACAAGGTCTAGAACAAGGTCGAAAACAAGGTTTAGAACAACGGGAAGCTGAGATGTTGAAAGTTGCTGTCCCACTGTTACTAAAAACTGGGATGAGTGTGGAACAGATTGCTCAACAATTTAATGTTGCTGTGGAATCTGTGGAGAAATACAGGTAGAAAATTCACCACCGACGCGAACGTTTTGTTCACCATGACAAAATGTTTGCTGTTTACAAGTTTTCGTCTTTGAGTGGAGAAGAAGCAGTAGCTATGCTAGGAATAACTTTAGAGGAAACAAGGTTTTATCAGGAAGCAAAAGCTGAAGGTCTAGAAGAAGGTCGAAAACAACGGGAAGCTGAACTGTTACCAGTTATCGTCCCACTGTTATTAAAAACTGGGATGAGTGTAGAAGATATTGCTCAACAATTTAATGTTGCTGTGGAATCTGTGGAGAAATACAGGTAGGATATACCCTTGATGAGTTATGGCGATCGCATTTCCGCATTTCATCTTACCTAAATTTAGGCGTAAAGATTCGTTCAGTATAATTGACTAAACAGCCGCCAAGTGCGATCGCTCTCTCACATCCAAATTCAGATATTGAGAATTACTAAACATCTATCTTATTCATCATCAACGCTGAAAATATACTCAAACAAACTAAGCTTTAATTATAAATAGCTACTCATTTACTACAAGTGTGGATGCCTACACTATGGCAAGAGTTTAAATCCAGCGATGAATTTATCAAAAAATACTTTCAAAATAAATAAATTATGCAGCCACAAAACAAACCCCGTGACGTTCAAGTCCTACCCATTGGTACAGATACAACCGTACTGCGATCGCGCAGTTGGACAAGATTAAGATTTGAAATAGAATATGCCCTAGCCAAGGGAACAACGGCTAACTCCTATCTTATCCAAGGTGATAAACTAGCCCTAATTGACCCGCCTGGGGAAACCTTCACGCAAATCTATCTTGATGCGTTGCACAAAAGACTCGATGTCACCACCATCGATTATGTGATTCTCGGTCATATTAACCCCAACCGAGCCGCAACCTTAAAAGCTTTGCTGGAAATAGCACCGCAAATTACCTTCGTCTGTTCCAACCCAGGGGCGATTAATTTACGCGGGGCGCTAGAAAAGCCAGATTTACCCATTCTCATTATGCGGGGTGATGAAACCCTTGATTTAGGTAAAGGGCATAATTTACAATTCATCCCCACACCCAACCCCCGCTACGCTGACGAGTTGTGTACCTACGACCCCCAAACGGAAATTCTCTACACAGATAAGCTATTCGGGGCGCATATTTGCGGCGACCAAGTATTTGATGAAGGTTGGGAAGCCATCAACGAAGACCGCCGTTACTATTATGATTGCTTGATGGCTCCCCATGCCCGGCAAGTGGAAACAGCTTTAGAAAAACTGGCAGATTTCCCCGCGCGACTTTACGCCACTGGACACGGCCCCTTAGTACGTTATGGCTTAGTGGAACTCACCCACGCCTACCGGGAATGGAGTCAACAACAAACATCTGCTGACTTGACAGTAGCGTTAATTTATGCTTCAGCTTATGGTAATACAGCCACCTTAGCCCAGGCGATCGCTCGTGGTATTACTAAGGCAGGTGTCGCAGTAGAATCAATTAACTGTGAATTTGCCGACCCAGAAGAAATTCGCGCCGCCGTTGAGAAATCGGCTGGCTTTGTCATTGGTTCGCCTACCCTGGGTGGTCATGCACCCACACCAGTACAAACAGCTTTAGGGATAGTTTTATCCACCGCCACCAACAATAAATTAGCTGGTGTGTTTGGTTCCTTTGGCTGGAGTGGCGAAGCCGTTGATTTAATTGAAAGTAAGCTCAAAGATGCAGGTTATCGGTTTGGCTTTGACCCCATCCGCGTCAAATTCAAACCCAACGAAGTCACCTTGCAATTGTGTGAAGAAGCCGGAACCGACTTTGCCCAAACATTGAAGAAAGCTAAGAAAGTGCGATCGCAAAGTCTACCAGCCACCAACGTAGAGCAAGCAGTAGGGCGAATAGTTGGTTCATTGTGTGTAGTCACCGCCAAGCAAGGCGAAATTTCCAGCGCCATGTTAGCCTCTTGGGTAGCTCAAGCCAGCTTTAACCCCCCCGGCTTAACCATCGCCGTAGCTAAAGACCGTGCAGTAGAAACACTTACGCACACGGGTAATAAGTTTGCCCTGAATATCCTCAAAGAAGGTAATCACTTGGGGTTGATGAAACACTTCCTCAAACCCTTCGGCCCAGCACAAGACCGATTAGCTGATGTAGCCACAGAACAAGCTGAAAACGGCAGTCCTGTACTCAAAGATGCCCTTGCTTATTTGGAATGTTCAGTCAAAAACCGGATGGAATCAGGCGACCACTGGCTAGTTTACGCCACTGTAGAGAACGGTAAAGTCTTCAATCAAGACGGCGTAACAGCAGTCCATCATCGCAAATCAGGCAATCATTATTAATTTATAGTAGGGTACAGGTGAGAAAGTGAGTTTGATAGACCTTTCCCCAACCCCTCTCCGACGCGGAGAGGGACTTAAATATAGAACTCACACTTGATTTTTGAAATATATGTAGGGTGGGCATTATTGCCCACCATTAGTATCAGTATAAAACCCAATACCTTTCTTAAGACATAGGTTGTCGTCTCTTTCACAATCTTGAGGTAGAGATAAATATTTTGAAAAACTACATCTATTGGTTGATAAGTTAATCCAGTGATTTTTTACTATTTAGGAAGGACTATAGGAATCCGGTTTGATTACTGAAATTCCCCGTAGAGGTAGGGAACATAAAATAACGGGACTTAGACAAAAAGTAGCCAGAAAAAACTACTCAAATGTATACACAGAAGGAATTTGACATCATTTTGACTAATTTCTTGCTATATCTGGGTTTCAAGCATTTTTGAGCCTGTGGTGTATTTTCCTTGCCCTGTATGGGTTTGAGGTTTATTTCTGCCTCAAAAATGTTTAATTACCGATAAGGAATCAAGGTATACTGATTGTTTTATGACTACGCCACACAAGCTATCAAGAATCAAATAGGAATCCTATAGTAAGTCTGTTAATTACTCTAGGTTAATTAACTGTATATGGATAAAAGATTAATATTTATTTTTATTGTAATAGTATTAGCAAGTTTACTATTTTTACCATTATTTACTGTAAATCAAGATAAACAACCTTTGCTTTCGTCAAACTCTTTATCAATTAGCACAACTATTGAACAGGTAAAAGAGCAATACGAATCTGATTTACTGCGTATTGATGGTGTAGTAGGTGTGGGAATTAGTGAATGTGAAGATAAACCTTGCATCAAAGTGTATTTAGAAAATGAATCTCCAAGCTTAAAAAATCAAATACCAAAGCAATTGGATGGATTCAAAGTAGATACACAAGTGACGGGATCTATTCAAGCACAGCCTCAATAATCACAAGCATTTTATCTATGTAAATAGGAGATGACGATGAACAAAGTTAATACAGTTAAACAGGATTACGAGGCACAACTGATGAGACTCCCCAACGTTACAGGCGTTGGTATTGGTGAGAGGAGGGGAAAGACAGTGATTAAGGTTTTTGTAACTCAAAAAGTTCCAGAATCGAACTTACAGCCCCATGAAGTTGTGCCGAAGTCCATAGAAGGGTGTGAGACAGATGTTGAAGAAATTGGGACTGTAACAGCACAAATTTAAGCAAATCAACGGGAGATTTGATATGAAATTAGATGAAAACAAGATGGTACTGTCTCAACAGTACACAGCAGAGGTACAAACCGCTCACAGAGCCGCCGTAGAAGAATTTATGAAACCAGGGCAGCTACGACCCAATGTTGTAGGTTTGGGAGTGGGCGTAAAATGGCGGAATGGAGAACCTACAGGTGAGCCAGCGTTGTTGACATTAGTAACTCATAAGATACCAAGAGATGATTTGAGTAGGGCTGATCTCATACCATCGAGATTGGCAGATATGCAAACTGATGTTTTGGAAATAGGTTATCCTTTCGCGGGAGTGGGAGAGTTACGCCAAAAACCCACACAGGTAAGAACTGAGTTAATACAACCTACTAATGGTGCAACTGGAACTTACCGTGTTACTGAAAGGATGGAGATACCAGAGACTGGCGTTGAGTTGCTGGCTAGACGCGCTCGTCCGGCGGAAGGAGGCTACAGCGTTGGACATTACAAGATTACCGCAGGGACTATTGCTACTTGCGTGTATGATATTTTGCCTGGAGGTTCTACTAATCCGCCTGTGCATGGTGTAGGTACTCCACCCCGTTACTATATTCTCAGCAATAATCACGTTTTGGCTAATAGCAACGATGCTGCGGTGGGAGATCCGATATTGCAACCAGGCCCTTTTGATGGCGGAAATGCTTCCACAGATGTAATTGCGCGTCTGAACCGATTTGTACCGATTGACTTTGAACCAACAATTCCTAGAGAACAGCACCGCAACCTTGTAGATGCTGCGATCGCAGAAGGAGCGTTCCATGATATTGATCGGGAAATTTACTGGTTGGGTTATGTGCGAGGCTGGCGACGCAAGCAAGATGTAACTGTGGGAATGCCTGTGTTTAAAACTGGACGCACTACGAACTTTACAAGCGGTAGAATTACAGCCATTAGTGCTACCGTCGATGTGGGCTATGGTAACGGTAGGATAGCCCGTTTCAAGGATCAAATTATTACCACTAATATTTCTGCTGGTGGTGATTCTGGTTCACTGGTTGCGACTTTGGTAAATAACGTTCCGGCTGCTGTAGGGTTGCTGTTTGCTGGCTCGTCAGTAGCTACTATTGTCAATCAAATCGAAAATGTGCGATCGCTCCTGCGGGTAGAAGTTGCAGAACAGATGCTCTAAGAGATTAGTCCACTAACCCAACATTATTACTTATGGACTAGAAAAACGTTAAAGGAGGAAAGAGGAATCAAAAACCTTTCCTCTTTGTTCGTTTTTCAGCCAAACGCCATCCTGAAGTTAAATATTCAGTTGCTCAATAGTCTGGCGGAGAATTTTACTAGAATGTTGTAACTGTTGTAATTCTGTTTTATTCAACGAGAGATTCAAAACCCTTGTAACGCCCTGACGGTTAACTACCGCAGGTAAACTCAAACACACATCTTGAATACCATGAATATCATTAATGAGGCTGCTAATTGTTAAAACTCGGTTTTGATTACGTAAAATTGATTGTGTAATTTGGGTTACTGCCAAGCCAATCGCATAGGAAGTTGCTCCTTTACGCTGGATAATCTCGTAAGCAGCATTCTTCACTTGTGCAAAGATATTTTGTAATTGCGGATCTATCTGTTTGCCTTCTTCCCACGTTTCATCTAGAAGGTGCATTCCAGATATATTTACCTTGCTCCAAACCGGAACTTCACTATCACCGTGTTCCCCAATAATGTAAGCGTGTAAACTACGTGGGTCAATTTGAAACTTTTGGGATAACAAATAGCGAAAACGTGCAGTATCTAAGACGGTTCCCGTCCCAATTACACTAGAACTAGGCAACCCAGAAATTTTGAGACAGACAAAAGTCATGATGTCTACTGGATTGGTAACAATCATCAAAATCGCTGTTGAACAAAATTTAACAACTTCTGGAATTAAGCTTTGGAAAATTTCTACATTTCTGTTTACTAAATCTAAACGAGTTTCTCCTGGCTTCTGCTTGGCTCCAGCAGTAATAATGACAATATCTGCATTCTCTCCGTCAGCTAAAGTTCCTGCTCTAATTAATGTTGGTTCAACAAAGGGGAGTCCATGTTGTAAATCCATGACTTCCCCTTCTAATTTATGCTGATTGATATCAACAATTACTATTTCATCTAAGATATTTTGGATGAGCAGCGAGTAAGCACAAGCCATCCCTACCTGACCTGCACCAACAATTACTCCTTTACGGGGTTGGCGAATGATAGGAGAAATAGATTTCTCTCCTGATGAGGATGTAAATAAGTTTTCAAAAAACATACAAACAATTAACCTATGTAATGCCCATCTTTCTTTAACCTTGGAGCCTCATTTGACAGACCAAATGATTTAACTCGTTGACCAACGCAGCATTGCAAAAACGGCTGTTTGATCTGTGGTGTTGGATTGATTTTTCCACTCTTTCAAAAGGGTTTTCGGCAGCGTTCTCACCATTTCTACCATAACTGCTGCTACATCGTTTTCTGAAAACTTTTGCGGGATTTTAGCTTGCAATTCTGGCGATCGCAGACAATCCAAAAACCCGTGAATTAAAATGGGAGCGTTGCCCGCAGGAGGCGTAAAAATTAACGCCTCATTCTCGGCGACAGCCCGCGAGCGAAACTGCTCTAAGTTTCCCCAACCGATATATTCACACTGCAACGAGTTGCCAATCATGGTTGAACTCCTTGGCTCCAATCGGGACAGAAAATCAAATTATATCCATCTTGACAACTCAATCACGGCTGACTGCTGACCCCTTGAGTTGTTCGCCCGGTCATCTCGCTCGGATGAATGCGGTAGATGACAATAACATTTGCTCGTCCCCAAACATCTATCCACGTTCGATTCAATGCAGGAGAAAGTTGTGGATTATGTGCTTTGATCAATTGCATCGCATGAGTTAACTCTTGCTGCTCAGTTAGGCGGTAAGCTCGACCCCTGACAATTACACTGCGCCAATGGGATAAGTTGTGAATCTCTTCGACCTGTAAGCACACCTCCGGATTCGCATCAATGTACTTCGTCTTCATTCCTTCGGTTGTAAAGATGTACAGATTGGGATTCTCGAAATAATAGTGCATCGGCACCACGTAGGGATGTCCTTGTGATGTACAGCCTAAGTGTCCATACTCTATCTTCTGTAGAAGATCATGTATTTCCTTTGCTCCCATTTCATCAATATCTAACACAGTCTTTCTTCCTTGCAAATACAATACTTCGATGGGTTCTGCTTCTATACAAATCGATTATGATAGAATCTCAATCCTCAAGAAGAGATACACCAACGGAAAGAGAAGAAAGAGCAAATTAAATTCTTGAACTACCTCCTCTGCGGTTTATTAATCCATATCTAAAGATAGATAAGCCACTATCTTTGTTCAAGAATTTGACTGAAAAATTCCTCACATATTCCTCACATTTTGTTGATAACCTTAAAGTAGAGTCCACCTTCCGAACAACAAGGTGGTAAAAGGTAAGTCACTGCATTTATTAATCAAACTCCAAGAGAAATAGAGAATATTGGAGGAAAAATATGCTCAATGTTGTGCGTCGTAGTCAAATTATCGGTTGGATAGCAATAGATAGCTCAACAACTAATAGTTTTGGTGAGTTAGAAGAAGTTTGGTTAGATGATTCTGGGCGTATTGCCTATTTTTCAGGTGGAGAAACTTATTTACCAGTGGAAGGAATTGCTGGGGTAGGTATGGGTGCGGTTTCTGTCTATTATCCGCCAGTTGAAGACACGCCAGAAAATCTCCGCCGCTTGCATGAAATTACAGTTGAATCTACGCTAGGTGAGCCTCTTGGCTGGGTGGATGATTTTTTATTTGATTGGCAAACGGGAGAAATTGCCGCTTACATTGTGGCGGGAGAAATTGCTGCTCCTTTTGGTGGACGCGCAGTGCTGTATCCCGAAGATGTTGAGGAAATTGCCATCAATAAAGTAATTATCCGCGAAGATGTTAAACATCAACTTGAGGCTGAGTCAGAGGGATTGAAGGGTTTCTTCAGCGAGAAATCACAACAAGTACAACATTTAGTACATATCATAGGGGATCGCCTGCATCATCTAATTTCCCCTAGCGATAAACCAGAAGTTGTCCGCGTCAAAATCAAGGAAGTTAGCGACGAAGTAGCAACTTCTACTAATCATCCACACCACACCTTGCAAGAAGCTACTGAGTTCTTACAAGAGCAATCGCATAGTTTGCAACAAAGTATTGCCCGTGCAGGAGAGCGTGCAAAATCATCTCTAGATGCCGCCTGGAAGCAAATCCACCAAACAAAGTCTTGATTATGGACAATTTCATCCTCTTTGCTGGCACAGCTAACCCTGATTTAGCTGCCGCAGTTGCTCAGAAACTCAATATCCCCTTGGGTAAATCTCTAGTTGAACGCTTTCCAGATGGTGAGGTAAATGTGCGGCTTCTGGAATCGGTACGCCAAAAGTCTGTATTTATCCTCCAGTCCACTGCACCACCTGTCAACGAGCATCTAGTAGAACTGTTAGCCTTTGCAGATGCTTGTCGTCGGGCGGCGGCGGCTCGAATTACCGCAATTATCCCTTACTTTGGCTACGCCCGTGCAGATAAACGTCACGGTAGGCGTGAGCCAATTACCGCTAGTATGGTAGCTGAAGTGTTACAGGCTGTCGGGGTAAATCATGTTGTCACACTAGATTTACACACACTGCAAATTGAAGGTTTCTTTCGCATTCCTGTAGACAGTCTGACGGCTGTACCAATTTTTTGCGAGGCTATACACCATTACTTACCGCCTAATTTCGTAGTTGTATCACCAGACACGGGGCGCGTCCAAATGGCAACACAGTATGCCCAAAAACTTGATAGTTCTGTGGTGGTGCTACACAAACACCGCACAAGTGGCACGGAAACAGAGGTGACTCGTGTTGTGGGGGATGTCAAGGGTTGTGCCTGCTTAATTATCGATGACATGATTTCCACTGGTGGCACTCTTGCTAAAAGTATTGAAGCCTTACTCAAAGCCGAAGCACTCCCAGAAATAATTATTGCTGCTACACACGGGTTGTTTGTCAAGGAAGCACGGGCTAAGTTAAGCCATCCCAGTATTAAGGCAATTTTTGTTACTGACAGTGTAACTCCCAAAGAAACCGACTGGCAGCAATTAAAAATTGTCTCGATCGCACCTTTAATTGCTACTACTATTCAACGATTTAAAACGGATGGTTCAATTAGTGATTTATTTTAGAGGTATAAAAATATGTGGCAAAAATTCCGTAATCGGACGGAAGCTGGGAAACTGTTAGCTGCTGAATTAACAGAATATGCCAATCGTCCAGATGTTTTAGTAATGGGACTTCCGCGTGGCGGTGTACCTGTAGCATTTGAAGTAGCAAGGATACTAGATGCACCATTAGATGTTTGCTTAGTGCGGAAACTAGGTGTACCAGGACATAAGGAACTAGCGATGGGTGCAATTGCTACCGGAGGAGTCCGTGTATTAAATGAAAATGTTGTAGATTGGTTACGGATTCCCCAAGCAACTATTGAGGAAGTCGCCGCAATTGAAATGCGGGAATTAGAGCGTCGCAATATAGCCTACCGGGGTAATCGTCCCCCACCAAAAGTCAAAAATCATACGATTATTCTTGTAGATGACGGTATTGCTACGGGTGCAACCATCCGCGCAGCGATCGCCACCTTAAAACAGCAACAGCCCCGTGAACTGGTGGTTGCAGTTCCAGTGGCGGCGGCTTCTACTTGTGAAGAACTACAAGCAGAAGTAGATAAAGTTGTATGCGTGATGATACCTGAAGACTTGTATGCGATCGGTATTTGGTACGAAAATTTTGAGCAAACAACCGACGCAGAAGTATGTGAACTCTTGACAAGACAAAAATTAACCACAAGTAATTCGTAATACTCGTTATGGATAGGACATTAACACACCAACCCCAAGAATATGCGGTGTCAGTGCCAGTAGGTGAAGTCAAGCTCAAAGGTAATTTGGTGATTCCCAACGGTGCTACAGCCATAGTGTTATTTGCTCATGGTAGTGGTAGCAGCCGTCATAGTCCCCGCAACCGCTATGTTGCCGAAGTTTTACAACAGGCGGGACTGGCAACTTTATTAATCGATTTGCTCACACTCGAAGAAGAAGAAATTGACTTACGGACAAGACATTTACGCTTTGATATTGCTTTTTTAGCCTCGCGATTAGTTGGGGCTACAGATTGGCTGATACAAAACCCAGATACTCAACATCTGAAAGTAGGCTACTTTGGTGCTAGTACAGGCTGCGGTGCAGCTCTGGTAGCAGCCACACAACGCCCAGAAATAGTGCAGGCTATTGTTTCTCGTGGTGGAAGACCAGATTTAGCGCCTTTAGTTTTGCCCCAGGTGAAAGCGCCGACGTTGTTGATTGTTGGTGGGTACGATCTGCCAGTAATAGCGATGAATGAAGATGCACTAGAGCAATTACAAACATCAAAACGCTTAGTGATTATCCCCAATGCCGGCCACTTATTTGAAGAACCAGGTAAGTTAGCCGCCGTCGCCCAACTAGCAAGTGAATGGTTTACGCATTATCTCAGATAAGGGTGTAGAGGTTTAGGCTAGTTTTACAGACATTCACAACCTACTTTTGCGAGAGTTCCCAATCCCCAATACTTAGCCACCAAAGTATCACAAAAATTTTTGTAAATCTTAGCGGGGGTATGTTACCCGTCTGAGCTTATCCTTAAAAGCAAAGCTAGAGTTCTTCACCATAGTATGTAGAGGCGATATGGATGTAGTGAAGCGTCGTATCGGTCTTGAGCAAGAGTTTTTTCTGGTAGATGAAGTTGGTCATCTGAGCGATCGCGCTGATGAATTTTTGCAGGATTGTCATATCATGGCGCAAGCACAAGGTTTAAACCCAAGTTACTTTGTGCCGGAGTTTGTCAAAAGTATGGTGGAGATTAACACACCACCAGCTTACACTGGCAAAGAACTAGCTAGAGTTTATCTCAAAAATCTCAAATTGGCGATCGCTGTGGCGCGACAGATGAATTTACGCCTTTACCCTCTGTCTAGCTATCCCTTGCATATTATGCCAGTGATGCGCGATCGCCCCAACTACCATATCCAAGCGCGGACTGTGGGCTATGATAAATTTCTGCACGCTGGAAAATGTACAGGCACACATCTGCATTTAGAAGTCCCGCCTGGGGTAATTGACCCTCGTGTTGCAGTCTCTTACAACTCCACATCAGCCGAACGAGAAGAACTACTAAATATCTACAATTTAGCTACAGCTTGCGACTCAGCCCTCATTGCTTTAACAAGGGCTTGTCCATTTTATGAAGGACAAGCGATCGGCCTAGCCACCCATACAATTCGTTATCGAGGTAGCCAAACCTTTGGCTGGGAAGGAGTTTACACGAATTTACAATCTGTGGGCGGGCTTATGCCTTATGCTGAGAGTGTGGAGGATTTAGTTGAACAGCAATTTGCTCGTTACTATGCTTGGTTGCAAGCGATGGAAAAAGCTGGGATTCCACCTCACCTGTTCTTAGAAGCCGGAGGAAGCTTACTCAAGTCTGCTTGGAATCCAGTCAGACTCAACAAACTCGGCACTGTAGAAATCAGATGTATAGATAGCAACTATCCATCGGTGATTTTAGCTGTAATTACACTATTAGATAATGCTGCCGAACGAGTCAGGCGTGAGAAGTTAACAGTCAGACCAGCTAAAGAAACACAGATATTTGAATTAGTAGGTAAATGTCTTTATGTCCCAGATTTCGCCTATCTAAATGGTGAATTACTCTATACCTCTGCTACAGAAGGAGTTAAAAACTCCCAAGTTAAAGCTTACGTCGATTCAATTTTGCAGTTTGCGATGAGAGACGCTGGCGAAGGAGTAAATTTTTTAGCAAAACTGAGCAAATATCTAGATTGCTATCAAACAATAGAGGCTGGAATATTGCAAGAATTTACTCCAACAACTGCTCAACTGACCTTAGATGCGGGTTTGCGTCTAGTGCGTGAGTGTTGTGACAAACTCGAAGCCCAAGTTGCATGGCTAGATACAGAAAATCCCTTAGCAGCATTGGACATTGACGAAGGATTGTTACTACAGCAGCATTAATAGAAAACTAAAATTTCACAAAACTTAAGACTATGGACGTTAAAGAACTTCTCAATCGATATGCCGCAGGAGAACGAAACTTCCAAGGTATCATATTACCAAAAGCAGACCTACAGGGTGTTAACTTGGGTGGTGTAGACTTTGGTAGAGCAGACCTAAGTGGCGCTAATCTCACCAAAGCATCTATGAGTGGTGCTAATTTGAGTCAAGCAAATCTTCAAGGCGCGAACCTGGAACAAGCAAATTTATCTGAAGTGATTTTTAGTGGTGCAGATTTGCGTGAAGCTACTCTATCAACAGCTAACCTGAATGAATCAGACCTTAGCGGTGCATATCTTTGTGATGCAGACTTATGTAATGCAAGTTTGCATATGGCATTACTCAGTACAGCTAACTTGCAGCGTGTGAACCTCTGTGATGCCAAAATGAGTGGGGTC
>DATNQO010000155.1:0-7761 GCA_036704005.1 Leptolyngbyaceae cyanobacterium
TTTAATCTAGCAGTGAGTAAGGACTCTAAAACTAACGAGAAAATCGCTGTTTCATTCACCCCTACACCCCTATACCCTTACACCCCTACACCCTAAAACCAAAGTTTTTGGAACACAACGTAAAAAACCTACACCTGTCAGGGGGGGAGTGGGGGGAGATGGAGAAGAATACTTACTTATCTTTTCTCCCTCATCTCCCTCATCTCCCTCATCTCCCTCATCTCCCTTATCTCCCTCATCTCCCCCAGTCCCCAATCCCCAATCCCCATTTCTATCCATCAGTGCAAGAAACTACGATATCAATTTTAGGCGCAGGTGCTTGGGGTGCATCCCTAGCAAATTTAGCCATAGCCAATGGCCATAGGGTACGTGTGTGGTCAAGGCAAGGGAATGAAACACTGGCAGAAGTTATACAAAATGCTGATATAATCCTCTCTGCCATCTCCATGAAAGGGGTGAGAGAAGTTGCTTTAAAAATCCAATCTCTTACCCTTCCACCAGAAACAATATTCGTCACCGCAACCAAAGGTTTAGAACCAGAAACCATTTATACGCCGTCGCAAATTTGGCAATCATGCTTCCCGAATCATCCAGTAGTTGTTTTATCTGGGCCAAATTTATCAAAAGAAATTGACCAATCCCTACCAGCCGCCACGGTAGTAGCTAGTAGTGTAGATACCGCCGCCGCTAGGGTGCAGCTAGCCTTTTCGTCATCACGTTTTCGCGTCTATACAAATCCCGACCCTGTGGGTGTGGAGTTGGGCGGTACACTGAAGAATGTAATTGCGATCGCAGCTGGTGTATGTGACGGTTTGCAATTAGGGACTAACGCCAAAGCCGCCTTAGTCACACGCGGACTCACAGAAATAATTCGCATCGGCAATTGTTGGGGTGCGAAGACGGAAACATTTTATGGTTTATCCGGTCTAGGAGATTTGTTAGCCACCTGTAATAGTGCCTTAAGCCGCAACTACCAAGTTGGCTATCAATTAGCTAGTGGTGAAACCTTGACACAAATTCTTGCCAAACTACCAGGAACCGCCGAAGGAGTAAACACTTGTCAGGTATTAGTCCAATTAGCTAGACAGCAAAATATAGTTATGCCTATTACCGAACAAGTTTACCGATTACTACAAGGCGAAGTCACACCCAGAC
This sequence comes from Leptolyngbyaceae cyanobacterium, assembly GCA_036704005.1. GTDB lineage: Bacteria > Cyanobacteriota > Cyanobacteriia > Cyanobacteriales > Nostocaceae > Trichormus. The sequence continues at coordinate 1,156 of DATNQO010000155.1, forward strand.
AAGCCCTTGATGAACTCATGCTGCGAGACATCAAGCCAGAATATGGTTATTAGTCCATAGTCCATAGTCAACAGTCAACAGTCAACGGTTAACCGACACCTAACAACTGATAACTGATAACTGATAACTGATAACTGATAACTGATAACTGATAACTTACTGAGTCCCAAAAAATCCTGATAAAAAATTATAAAATCGTCAGGAAACTACTTGTGTATCCCTGTAGATGTGACTATCCCGATAGTAAACATGATTTTTACTGAAATATGTTTATACAAAATACACAAGTAACAGCTAATAGCCAAAAAGGTGAAAATGCTCACTAGGTAATTCTGAATATAAAGTTTAATCGTGAATTTGAATAGCTATTGGTTCAATCAGACATTTAATAGCCGACTTTAGCGCGTCTGTAATGCCTGTAAAACAACCATTAAGGTTTTTTTAAAAAAATCTTAGTGAAAACCTCAACCGTGTTAGTTCATCTACAATCACGGGAACAATAGCAACAGTTAAAAATAATAGCTGACCGCAAATTGTTACCTGGAGCCATAGAGACGATCTTATGCCAGCAACATCTTATTTCGCAGATGCCACCTACAATTCCCAAAAGTCCCGTCAGGCTTTAGACCCGGATTTCGCCATTGATGACAGTGATTTGTCGGTGGATGATATCCAAGAGTTAGAGATAGCTGCTGCTGATCCGGCTACTTTTGGTGCTAGCGCTAACCGTCGTAGTACAGACTTAGTACGTCTATACCTTCAGGAAATCGGTCGAGTCCGTTTGTTAGGACGAGACGAAGAAGTTTCTGAAGCTCAAAAAGTCCAGCGTTACTTAAAGTTGCGGACAGTTTTGGCTAACGCTGCCAAGCAAGGAGATGCAGTAGCTGCGCCTTATCTCCATTTAATTGAAGTGCAAGAGCGCCTAGCATCAGAATTAGGTCATCGTCCTTCTTTGGAAAGATGGGCATCTACGGCAGGTATAAACTTATCTGATCTTAAGCCAATTTTATCAGAAGGTAAACGGCGTTGGGCAGAAATTGCCAAAATGACTGTTGAAGAATTGGAAAAGATGCAATCCCAAGGTCTTCAGTCAAAGGAACACATGATTAAGGCTAATTTGCGCTTAGTTGTGTCTGTTGCTAAGAAATATCAAAATCGGGGTCTAGAATTATTAGACTTAGTGCAAGAAGGTACTCTCGGCTTGGAGCGAGCTGTAGAGAAGTTTGACCCCACTAAAGGATATCGTTTTAGTACCTATGCCTACTGGTGGATTCGTCAAGGAATTACAAGAGCGATCGCTACTTCTAGCCGTACAATTCGCCTCCCTGTCCATATTACAGAAAAATTAAACAAAATTAAAAAAGCTCAACGTAAAATTGCTCAAGAAAAAGGTCGCACTCCTACCTTAGAAGACTTAGCAATTGAGTTAGATATGACACCCACCCAAGTACGGGAAGTTCTCTTAAGAGTACCTCGTTCTGTTTCTTTAGAAACTAAAGTTGGTAAAGACAAAGACACCGAATTAGGCGAACTATTAGAAACTGATGGTGTAACACCTGAAGAAATGTTAATGCGAGAATCTTTACAAAGAGACTTGCAACATTTATTAGCTGATTTAACCAGCCGTGAACGTGATGTTATTTTAATGCGTTTTGGTTTAGCTGATGGTCATCCATACTCATTAGCAGAAATTGGTCGCGCTCTAGATTTATCACGGGAACGAGTACGCCAAATCGAATCCAAAGCCTTACAAAAGCTGCGTCAACCAAAACGCCGCAACCTCATTCGTGACTATTTGGAGTCTTTGAGTTAGTTGTATAGTCAATAGTCAATGGTCAATAGTGAAGAAAATTAATGCTATAGATTATTGACTCTGGACTATTTATTTGCTTCCAACTAAATTAATCACTATCACTAATAGTTACTTGTGGCTTATAAGGAATCTTTGCAATTAGTTAAAATGTATTTTTGCAAACTATTTCTTGAAAAAATGAGCGCATCAGTATTGAAATGATGTGCGCTCAACATCCACAATGCTGATGTAGCTGGCAATTGGCAATTCTCGGTTCAAAACTCAAAACGCATAGTTTTGGGTTTTGAATTGTTATTGGGGAGCATTATTACTTAATTTTTTTATGTATATTTGACTAAGTTTTTTTAAACCTTTAATAATTATTCTCAATAAGCTATGGTTGTTGCAAACCACTCTAGATATTTGTTATATTCTCAACTAACGAGCTTTGTTGAGAAAAATTAGTATGACTGTTTACACAACTACTTCACTCAAGGCAGAATTAAACGAAAGAGGCTGGCGTTTAACACCTCAGAGGGAAACTATATTACACATTTTTCAAGAGCTTCCCCAAGGTGAACATCTGAGTGCAGAGGATTTATATCAACGTTTGGAAACTGACGGTGAAGGTATTAGCCTCTCAACTATCTACCGGACTTTGAAGTTAATGGCGCGGATGGGGATTTTGCGTGAATTGGAACTGGGAGAAGGACATAAGCACTACGAAATTAACCAACCTTACCCCCATCACCACCATCACCTGATTTGTGTCAGATGTAACGCCACAATTGAGTTCAAAAACGATTCAATTTTAAAAATTGGGGCAAAAACTGCTCAGAAAGAGGGTTTTCATCTGCTTGACTGTCAAATGACAATCCATGCAGTATGTCCCAAGTGCCAACGCGCACTTATGCCACTTTAGCACCTGGGATAGATAACAAGGGGGAATTACTCAAATTCACTTGAAAATGAAATTTTGAGAAATTTCTCGTTAGTTGTTATCGGAGGTAAGCAAACTGTTAAGGAATTATACTCAAACACCCAAGCGGAGACTAAAAGTTTCCGCTTCTCACGTCAGTGAGGCTGATACCGTAAAACTCTTGGGCTTGCTTGATGGCTTTTCTTGTATCATCTGCCATGAGTCCGTTGAGCTGTCCTTTATAAAAACCTCTAGCTTGCAGTCGTCTTTGAATTTCTAAGACATTAAAATCACTCTTGGGAGTTTTATTAACCAAGCTATGTAATCTGGCTCTGGTTGTGGGGCCTGCAATACCACTAGCAGCTAGATAATTAGCGGCTTGAAATCTTTTGACAGCCTCTGCTGTGTAGGGGCCAAAATAGCCATTTGGCTGTCCTTGTAAATATCCGGCTTTGATTAATTGTTCTTGTAGAACTCGCACAGCTTCGCCGCGATCGCCTACAGTAAGTGTATCCTTGGCAGTGGTTCGCTGAGGAGGATTTTCTCCACCAATACCTGCTGGCGGTAATTTGCTGAGTGTGGCAGGCCCAACAATACCATCAGCATCCAATTTATAAGCGGTTTGAAATCTTTTTACCGCTTCTTCCGTGATGGGGCCAAATATGCCTGTAGCATTACCATAATAGAAACCAGCAACTCGCAAGCGTTGTTGCAATGATCTCACCTCTTCACCCTCATCACCTTTGACAAGGTAGTTAGGACTACGGCGCTTATTAGTGGCTGCATTCACGGCAGCAGTGGTATTGTTGCTTCTTGTCTGCGTATTAGCAGCAGTTGTAGTATTGCGTCTGGTTTGGCTGTTGGCAGCAGTTGTAGTATTGCGTCTGGTTTGGGTGTTAGCAGCAGTTGTATTGTTGCGTCTGGTTTGGGTGTTGGCAGCAATGGTATTGTTGCTTCTAGTTGGCGTACTAGTGGTAGTGAATTGCTGAGTTTGGTTAGCTGCCGGAGACGAACGCCATTGGTTTAATTTTTCTATGGTGCTAGCACTTGCAACACCATCAACTGGCAAACCAGCAGCCTCTTGAAACTGGCGAACGGCTTGTTCTGTCGTAGAATCATACACCTGAGTTACAGGAGCTTGATAAAAGCCTGCCTGTTGTAGCTTTTGTTGAAGATTTCTGACAGAAGGCCCTTGATCCCCACTTTCCAATGCCCAGGCACTACTGACGCTGCTGAGAATCGATAAGGTGAGCGCTAGGGGTAGCATATGCTTCCAAGCTCTACTTGATAGCCGTTTCCAGTCTGGTGTTGCTGCTTTGTTGAATAAGTAGCTTAAAGATACCAAGTCACTGGGTTCACCCTCTTCGTAGGCGAAAGCTAGTTGCAAATACGCTAAATTGTCCATATCGGTTGACTACACCACTTATTTTTCTTCGATGGTTGCTTCTGCTTGATGTACTAAATTACGTAAATCTTCTATTGTCTGTGTATCTACATTTTCCCATAAACCGCGTTTGTGTGCTTCTAATAATCGTTCAGCAATATCACGCAGTGCATGGGGATTTTTCTCTTCAATATATGCGGAAACTACCGGATCAAGCAAGTAGGAGTTCATGATTCCTTGATACATATAGTCTTCAACGCATCTAGCAGTGGCATCATAAGCGAAAAGAAAATCTACGGTAGCCGCCATTTCAAATGCACCCTTATACCCGTGGCGCATCATACCTTCAATCCACTTAGGATTAACTACACGCGAACGATACACCCTAGCAATTTCCTCTCGTAGTTGGCGCACTTTTGGTTGGGAGGGTAGGGAATTATCACCAAAATAGGTGGTGGGATTTTTCCCTTGGATGGAGCGTACAGCCGCCGTTATACCACCTTGAAATTGATAATAATCGTCAGAATCAAGCAAGTCGTGTTCCCGGTTGTCTTGATTGTGGAGGACGATTTGCATCTGTGCTAGGCGTTGGGTGAAGGCTTCGGGGTTGGGGACTGGGGATTGGGGACTGGGGATTGGGGACTGGGGGGATGAGGGGGATTTGAGGTTGTTGTCTGCTACTACTTCCTCCGTTCCCTTTCCCCCTTCCCCTTTACCCTTTCCCCCATCCCCTGACGAATAGGCGTAGCAGCTCCAGTTAATATAGGCGTTGGCTAGGTCTTGGTCGTCTTGCCAGTTTTGTGATTCTATTAAACCTTGGAGTCCTGCACCGTAAGCGCCTGGTTTGGAACCAAAGAGACGGTAGCGCGATCGCTCGAATGCTATTTCTGGAGTTAAGCCTTGTTGTATCCCAGACTCAGTATCTTTACGCACTTGGGCTGCTAGGGGGTTTTGGTCTTCTGGTTCATCTAGGGCGGCGACGGCGTTGACTGCTTGCTCGAATAAATCCATTAAGTTGGGGAAAGCGTCGCGGAAAAAGCCGGAAATGCGTAAGGTGACATCTACACGGGGTCTGCCTAAGATGCTTAAGGGCAGTATTTCTAAATCTACTACCCGTCGGGCTGCACCGTCCCAGACTGGGCGCACACCCAATAAAGCCAATGCTTCGGCTATATCATCGCCACCAGTCCGCATTGTTGCTGTTCCCCATACAGATAAACCTAGTGTTTTGGGATACTCTCCATGCTCTTGGGTGTAGCATTCAATTACGTTCTCTGCTGCCTTTCTGCCGATATCCCAGGCGGTTTCTGTGGGGATGGCGCGGATGTCTACGGCGTAAAAGTTTTTACCTGTGGGTAAGACTTCAGGTCTTCCACGTGTGGGTGCGCCAGAGGCGGCGCTGGGGATGTAGCCACCATCTAGCCCATGTAGGAGGTTGGTAATTTCTGCTTGGGTTTGTTGTAGGGAGGGGAGGAGTTTGGTGGTGATCCAGTTGAGGACGGTGGGGATTGGGGACTGGGGACTGGTGGTTCGACTGCGCTCACCAACCGGGGATGAGGGAGATAATTTTGAATTTATGAGGTTTTCTACTAGTAGGGCGGCTTGTTCTTCTAGGATGGTGACGGCATCGCCGACTATGTGGCAGGGGTTGGGGGTTTTGTCGGCTAAGAGTTGTTGGGTTTGGGTTGATAGGGGGGTGTTGAAGTGGTCGGTGAGGGGGTCGATGTCTAAGCCCCAAGCGTCGGCTAAGGCTCTGGTGATGCCTGGGGAGTGGCGGTTGGGGATGCGGGCGATCGCTACTATTAAGTCTCGCAGTTGTCTGCCTTGGGGACATTGCCCAAAAATGTGCAAACCGTCTCTAATTTGCGCTTCTTTTAATTCGCAGAGATAGCCATCTAAGGAGTTTAAGATTAAAGTTTCAAAATTGGCGATATCTTCTTCGTTTTGAATGCCTAAATCTTTATAAAGATTTTCTTGCATGACTAAATCACGGATGCGATCGCGAATTGCTCCCAAGCGTGAAGGATCTAAACTTTCTGCTTCGTAATACTCATCAATTAAATTTTCTAGCTTTTGCAAAGCCCCGTATAATTCAGCGCGAGTCATCGGGGGTGTAAGATGGTCGATAATCACCGCCTGAGCGCGGCGCTTGGCTTGGGAACCTTCACCTGGGTCATTAACGATAAATGGGTAGAGGTGGGGCATGGGGCCTAAAGCGACTTCTGGATAGCAATTTTGAGATAAAGCCAAGCTTTTGCCTGGTAGCCATTCTAAATTCCCGTGTTTGCCGACATGAACGATCGCATCAGCACCAAAGCATTCCCTCACCCAATAATAAAAAGCTAAATAAGCATGGGTAGGTTCTAAATCCGGCGCGTGATAATTCAGGCTAGGGTCATTATCATAACCCCGTGATGGTTGGATACCCACGAACACGTTGCCTAGTTGAATGCCGGGGATGGGATATTGGGGAGATGAGGGAGAAAAAGAAGCAGGGGGGCGGGGTGCAGG
>DATNQO010000156.1:0-33678 GCA_036704005.1 Leptolyngbyaceae cyanobacterium
CATCTACTGACAAATTTTCTGTCTTGGTTATTCTGCGCCGAGAATACCTTGACATCACTGGTAACTACTGCGCGGCCAAGCTGATTGAGTATTTCCGCCATTGGACAAAGTGGAAGCTGAAAAATCACCGTACTCCCTGGATTTACCAGCCTCTTAAGCGAATCTACGCTGACTTGATGGGTGAACACAGTCTCCATGTGATTCGGGCTGCGATAGCACTGCTTGAGAATATGGGGATTATCGAGAAGCAGAAAAATCCAGGCAATGGTCAGGATAGAACTTGGCAGTACAAATTAAACTTTAATGTACTCAATGGGTTATTAGGACATCGCAAGTGCAAAACTGAACATTCGGGATTCAATGCAGAACAACACCACAGTAACCAACCTCAAACTTCAAAACCACAACAACACACTGCTGTTGAGCCTCCTAAAAGTGAGGAACTGGAAAACGAGAATTTGGAATGTGACCAGGAAGAGTTTGACCAAACCCCAGAGTTAGAGTTACCCCAAGTTACTCGCTACGTTGATGAACCAGAACAAGATGACTCGACTAGCGGGATAGACACTCATGAGGGCCATTCTTCCGTTGCCCCGGTTGGGTCAAATTTTTATAATCAAGACTCTGGTGATGATGATTACACTGAAACACCAGAAAAACCAGTACAGCCGAGTCAACAGGAGGTGCAGGAGGTATTGCAACAGCTACGCGAAATTCCCTGTACCCCGCAGTTTCGGTTAAACGGGGAGATTCAGCGCACTGTTAGGCAGTATTGGGCAAATGTGCCGGGGGCGATCGCTTACTTGAAGGAGGCAGTACGGACTTGGAAGGGGATTAAGTCACCGGAGGCTGTATTTGTGGCAGCTTGTAAGGAGGGACGGAAGCCGGAGGTGCAGCAGGCTAAGTCGGGTGCGATCGCGTGGTTCGAGTGGGCTAGGAAGGAGAGGATTGTAATTGCAATGTCGGGTGAGGTCGTGTATACGCCGGATGGGGAGGCTGTGGCACTGGCGGAGATGATGCGGCGGTATCCGGTGGTGGAGTGATATTACAAGTAAGGCGCGATCGCCCTTCGGTCAAAGGCTAGACCTTGGCGCATGGAGAAATTGAAGATGGCGGGATTGTTTCAAGAAAATCCAGGCTTAAATTTTCTCATGGAGTGCTGGAACGATGACCCCGCTTTGCAGATTGTGATTACGAGGTTGGTCAGGAAGTGTTCGCAGTGGGGTTATGTTGTGGTAGATGGTGAGTTGATGGAGTGGGAGGAGTAGCGATCGCTCGCTCACTCGTGAAGCTGCAATGTTATTTTGCTTAATGAACTAAAGCAAAGACAGGCAGGTAAAGCGTGGATTTGGAACAATTTACAACACTGATTCATGAGCATGGCTTATCAAATTGTCAAGATGATATTTTGGCAAGTGTGCGCCCTGCTATCTTGTTAAGGCTTGGGCAAGCTGAACTAGGACACAAAGGACAAAGCCGTATTGGGGGAGTTCCAGATTTACCCTTGTCTGTTCCTTGGCCTCAAAACACTTCTTCAGACAGCTACCTTTGCTTTATCTTGCAGATTAACTTTGCTGAATTACCCACTTTTGCTAAAAATCCTTTCCCAAAGCGGGGAATGCTTTATCTTTTTGCTGATGAAAATGAAAATGGTGCTGAACAACTAGTATTTTACGATGGCAGCGAACTTTTAGAGCCGAGACATTTACCCGAAGATACTCGTTTGATTACAGATTGGTACGATAATTTAGTAACTCACCGTCTAGAGTTCGAGCTATTTCCTGACATTCCACGTTGGGCAACAAATGATTTTTATAAACTCTGCGATCGGCTCAACTTGGACGAACTTAAGTTAGATGATTTGGGTAGAACTCTTAGCGAAAACAGTGTGGGTAAGCTGCTCGGTCATGTTTCGGGCATTGGACACGATCCCAGGGAGGATGCTTACATAGTTAGAGAGGTGAACCCCGAATGGCTTTACAACTACGAGCAACGCCAGATTTTAGATATGACTCGCGCCCATAACTGGCACAACTTGCTCGAAGTCGAGTCTAGTGAAACAGTTGACCTGATGTTTGGTGATGCTGGCTACCTGCAAATACTTATTCGTGAGGAAGACCTAAAGCGACTGGATTTTTCTCAGGTTTACGTAAACCTGGAATCGAGTTAAACCTTCAATGTGATGACTCCCAAAATTCGGGAGTCAAATGTACAGGAAGCTGTGTTTGTCGTTTAATTTAGATTCTTCAGAGGCTTTGTTGCATGAAAGGAAAAAAGACATACCAATCAGCTATCGGATCTGAGACTAACCTTCGACTTTATAAGAGTCAGGCTTACCTAGCTGGATCATGCGGTTAAGGGCAGCACACTGTAGAAATAACTCGACAGCTTGATTGTCAAAAAAACGTCTCCTTAACTTACCGCCAAAAATGGTTTTGAGCCGAAAGATGGCAGTTTCGGATAAAGAACGGCGATGATAACCAGTCTCTTGTTTCCATTGCTGGCGACCAACCTCGCCCTCCTCGACGCAGGTTTTCATCTCTAGGATGAGGCGGTGTCTCATTATTTGCGGGTTGTAGCATCTTGGCGTTGCTACGTGGTGGAATTATCGCTTTTGCCCCGCGTTGTGAAATAGTGTCGTAACAACCTTTTGTGTCATAGCCACCATCACCAGATACTTGCTCTATCGGCGGATCTATCTGCTCCAATATGTCAGGCAAGACTTCACAATCACCTACATCATTAGTAGTGACAACTGCGCCCACAATTTCGCCACTTTCACAGTCAACGCCTAGATGCAACTTCCGCCATGTACGCCTTTTACTAACCCCATGCGTGCGGACTTTCCACTCGCCTTCACCATATACTTTCACCCCGGTTGAATCCACTACAACATGAACAGCCTTGTCTTTTGGCACTACTGGGAGTTTCACTGACAACTTACTTAATCGACGCGACAGTGTGGAGTAATCCGGCACTGCTAGCTCAATCCCCATGAGCATGAACAGCGATTCTAAAAACCCTTCCGCTTGCCGGCCTGGTAGGTGAAACACCCCTTGAATCGTTCCCATTGTAGCGTTCCCGCTTCGGGTTGCCGGAGGCATCGCCGTATCCGAGTAATAATTCGATGCTCCCTTTTTCCCTGTTTTCTGCTGGTTGTGCCACTGCTCGATTGTCTCTTCATTCACCCAGAAGGTTATACTGCCTCGTTGCTTGAGGGCAGCATCATAAGCGTTCCAATTCTGAACTTTATACTGGGCTTTTGTCTTCATCTTGGGTGCTTGCGGACAGAGAATGTTGGCGATAAGTACAATTTACCATTTTGCCTATTCACGCAACAACGCCTTCTTCAGATGTAAAAAATTAAATTAACTATAGGCAAATAATTTTATGGTTAAAGTCCATCTGCGGAAAATTACAAAAGACAATCTTGTTTCATGCCTCAGTCTTGAGGTCACAGAAAAACAAAAAAACTTAGTGGCTACTACAGCACAATCGTTAGCACAAGCTTATGTTGATCCCCATCTTTTTCCTCTAGCAGTCTATGATGCTGCGGCTTGTGGTTATGAACAGCCATCAGTACCAATGCTTGGGTTTACGATGTATGAGCTAGTTGCAGGTGTAGGGTTCATTATGCGTTTGATGATTGGCTATAAATACCAACGTCAAGGTTACGGACGAGCAACCATGCTAGAGGTGATTCGTCGCCTCAAGCTATGTCCTGATGTAGAAATGATTGCTACCAGTTATCGCAAAGATAATGAAGCTGCTGCAAGCTTATATTACAGTTTAGGATTTAGAGAATGGGAAATTTCATATGCAATTTCTCATCCCACCGAAGTATATGTAAAGCTTAAAGAATTTTTTTGATTGTCAAGCAGTTATTAAATATAAACCCATCATAACCCTCTTCTGTCACTTTCCGAAATAAGCAAGTAGTAAATAACTGAAATTAGCCAGAAGAGAAAAAAGGTTTAAATTGGTTCATTGTAGAAATTAGGTGATTAAATCCAAGTAATAAATCGGAATTGGGGAAAACATCGAGCCAGGGATAAATCAACCAAAATAATAAGAGAGGTTGAACAATTAAACGAAGATTATTTAAAGTATTCTTCCATCCAGAATCATGATTCCATTGTTGATGATTAGAAAAATCTACACAATCAATACAAATACTGTCTTGTACCTCTGTTTCAACTTGAGGAGCTTGATTTAAGGATAAGAAAGGTGGAGAACTTAAACTAATCATTGTGTAGACACAAAAAATTATCTCCCACCATCTCTCAATATGTTGGAAATTTGTAAACCTGTAATCTGTCCAGCCCAGTTCCTGTTTACACTGCCGAAAACCATATTCTACCCATGTTCTTAATCCATATAGGTCGCCTAAAATTTTCTTGAGGTTCCCTGAAAGATTAGTCATGACAAATGAAGTAGAATTTTCTGGCATTGTTTCTGGGTCAGTTGTTATTTCCCAGTAAGTTATGGCTCTTTTTTTACCATAAACTATTTCTCGTATATGTCTAGTTTCTGATTTTTGATTACTAAATGTTCTCTCAAATTTGCACCACTTATTCGCCCTAACGCTCTGCCCTGATGGCAGCCAGACACCATGATTACTTCTGATTGCAACAATATGATGAAAAGCCAAATGCGGTTAAACAGCTTTGTCAAGAATTAACATTATAAAACCTCTAAGCAAATACGTATTTCCAGTACGTATGCTTAGAGGTTATCCCAAATTCTGACTGCAATCAGAATGAGGCATTTAATCAAGTCTGTTGTTATCCTTTGACGGCAGTTTTGAGGCTGCACTTATTTTATAGTGACTCATAATGGCTAATTTGTCTAAGATAAATTATTCAATCTTAAGCTTAATTAATCTTAGATAAATACTGAATTTGAATAATATAATCTTAAAAATCACTCAGACAGATTATCTTAAAATAAGGCACGATTGAACATTCAAGTCTAAACATACGTATTTCCAGTACATATGCTTAAAAATTAGCCCAAATTCTGACTGCAATCGGAATAAGGCGTTCAATCGAGTCTGTCGTTATCCCCAGATATCATATGAAAAAATCAAAATTTTCCATATCAGCTGATCTTGCAATTCCTCAAGCAGCTGTCACTGCCATGCTCAGTTTCGTACTTGGTGCTGGTTCTGTTTATGGTGTCGTAAGCCATGAACAACGCCAGAATCAATCGATTAATCAAAATCAATTGATTGAACAGAAGTGTCAAACTTTACTGCCAAATCAATAAAATAAACTGATTTAGGTTAGGGTATGAAACCCTAATTCACTCCTTACAGTCTGGTAAAACTTCACAATACAACCCGGAGTTTCACTAGGCTGTAAGGCGGACTGTATGCCCGATAATAGTGTGAAGACTGGCAGACAGCAAAAATTATGATAAGCAATCAATCAAATACCTTTTCGGCAACCCCTCATGGGAAACCTCCAAAACCGGACTGTCTCACAAAATGATATCAGGTTGTATCTTGAGCAGCTTCGTATACTAGTATTTAGCGATCGCCAACTTGAGGGATAATTTTAAATTGATTGATGTGTGCCGCCACAGTGAAAAGACATGGTATCAAGCCAACTGGTTCACGGTTAACGTCGAGAACGTACAAGCCTTGTGGAATCGCATTTGTCAAAATCAGCAGATCGATGTGAGCGTTTTGGAACTATCGATTTGCTCACACACGGCAGATTATAACAAAGACTTCCCCTCCAAAGAGTTCGCTTCACAACAACACAGTGCTGTTGAGCCTTTTAAAAGTGAGAAAGTGAAACCGGAGATTTTGGAGTGTGATCAAGAAGGGGCAGGCCAAACCCCAGAGTTAGAGTTACCCCAAGTTACTCGCTACGTTGATGAACCAAAACAGGATAACTCGACTAGCGAGACAGATACTCATGAGGGCAATTCTTCCGCCGCCCCGGTTGCGTCAAATTTTCATGATAGTGATGATGATTACACTGAGTCACAAGAAAAAGCAGTACAGCCCAGCCATCAAGAGGTACAGGAGGTATTGCAGCAGTTGCGGGAGATTCCTTGTACCCCACAGTTCCGGTTAAACGGAGAGATTCAGCGTACAGTTAAGCGGTACTGGGGCAATGTGCCGGGTGCGATCGCTTACTTGAAAGAGGCTGTGCGGACTTGGAAGGGGATCAAGTCACCGGAAGCTGTGTTTGTGGCTGCTTGTAGGGAGGGACGGAAACCAGAAGCACAACAGGCTAAATCTGGTGCGATCGCTTGGTTTGAGTGGGCGAGGAAAAACAGGATCGTAATTGCTATGTCAGGTGAGGTTGTGTATACGCCGGAGGGTGAGGCTGTGGCATTGTCCGAGATGATGCGGCGGTATCCGGTGGATAAATTGGATGCTAATGGCTGATATGGATTGGAGAGAGCGATTATTGCTTAAATTTAGTTTTTAAGTTCTGAATTTACCAATAAAAACCTCAGATTAACACCGAGCAGGATCATGTTTCCCAAAAACCGCTTTCTTCTTCCCGCCCAAAATCATGTAAACAAATCAGAAATCTTCACTTATGAGTGTCAAAAAATGTTGACACGCATCTATCTTTAGGGATAAATTTGGGAGCAAAAAATCATCTAGCTCTCAGAAAAATAACGCTATGAACAGTATTTCTAAACCTACACCTCCGGTTAAACCTCAGTATAATTACATATCGTCTCCGGCTAAACCAACTACAATAGGCTGTTGTGATCAAGGAACTTATACGGAAATATACCAACCTGAAAATCCTTATATAGACACAAATGGCAACAGAAAAGTAGTTATTTACTTACACGGTTTTTGCCTTGGGCCGTCGCAAGTTTATGGCACTCACATTCAGCACTTAGTACAACAAGGTTATTACGTCATTTATCCTAATTATCAGGTAGGATTTTGTAAATTTCCATCTCATAAAATTACATCAATTAAGGATCTTATTAGAGCAGCTCTATCGCCCTATCCCCTGAGTTCGCAAACTTGGCTAAAGAATGCCGTAAAAATGACGGCTCAAGCTTACCAAACAGCAAAGTTACCAAAAACCAACGTAGATACTTTCTTGTTTGGGCATTCTTTGGGAGGACTGTTTGCTCTGTCCTGGCAAACATACAGTCCAAGTACTGAAGCCACCAACATTCAACTAAAGCAAATCGTTGTTGCCGATCCTGTGCCAAGTTCCTACTCTAATATTCCTGCTCCTATTCAGAACATCATTAGATGTTTAGGAGGTTTAAGGGATGAGATTAAAATTAAAGATACGGGCAAAGATATCACTATACCTGTAGCGATTCTGCACGGAAAGGATGATCAGATTGTCCCTTGTGAAGATTGGGTAGAAAATTTTCCATATATACATAGTCAACAAAAAACCATGTACCTTTCTTCTAGTGATAATCATGGTTCACCAGCTATGTATGCTAATCACGAACAAGCAACAATTGATACAAGCTTTATATGTAACTGTGTAGCTAATATATTTTTCAATGGAGTGGGAACAGAAGACAATTTAGACTGGCGCTATATTTGGTATGCTCTTGATAGTGCGATCGCTGGCAAGCCAGTAGATAAATTAACTTTTGACATGGGTAAGTGGTCGGATGGACAAGATGTCAACAAAATAAAAATTTATTTACCGTAAGTTAATGTAATACTTCCTCTTGTACTGCAAAGGTTTCTTCTGACAATTGTGTTGGGAGCAGTTCTAATTACTGTGAGTCGCCTGATAGCACTTTAGTTGCATTCCTGCTACCAGCACTCACGCGACCCCAACAGTTTCATTGAAAGACGGCACTACTGAAATAATCCCGTCAGCATCATCAGCACCAAAAACCCCATCCAATCACTGATTGTGATTGCGATGTCAGGTGAGGTCGTGTATACGCGCTTGGGGTGAGGCGGTGGCGTTGGCAGATATGACGCGGCGGTTTCCGGTGGGAGAGTAGAGTTTTGTATCTGTCCAAAACATTGATAAATAGTGAGGTGAAGGGATTGCCGAGCAGATGGTGCGGACTTAGCGCATTAAAAAATTTGCATGGGTTGTGGTTTGAGCATTGGTGAAGTCAGACAAAAGGTTGATAGGGCTATAGAATAGTGAGCAAGAATCTGAATCAAGGATTAGCATAAATGAAAAGCAAGGACGAATTAAAACAGGATTTGTTAGAGTTAAGTGCAGAGGGAGCAGATATTGCCATTAACTTATTAACTGAAAGTGAACTTCTTAAAGATATACCTATTGTAGATTTATTTTACAAATTAGGTAAAAGTTTGAAATCGATTCCAGATGTAATTTTTTTGCAAAAGCTTGGCAGTTTTATTAGAACGGTTAATGACAAAACTACAGAACATCAAAGGTTTGTTTTTGCTGAAGATATCAAGAAAGACAAAGAGAAAAGAGAAAAGTTATACAATTCTATATTTTTAAAAATTGACAAATTTGATGATATAACTAAATCTGACTTGTTTGGTAAAATATTTGCTTGTTTCATAACAAATAAAATAAGGCAAGAAGAATTTACTTCTCTTTCATCTGCTCTCAATCTTGCCACTCTTGAAGATATGAAAGAATTTTCTAAAACCTACTGGGAAGATAGAAATTATTTCTCTCAAGGAGCTTATGGTTCATCTGGTAAAAACTATGGAAGCCTTTTAACAACAAATTTTGTTAGAATTTCCCTTAATAGAGATCATCAAATGTTAAGAGAAAGCTTCAGCACTATATTTCACAATCTAGATTTTGTAGTTACAGAACTAGGTTGTTTGTATGCGTATATTGTAGAAGATTTTGAAAACTACTTTTCTTTTATGG
The DNA here is from genome assembly GCA_036704005.1 of Leptolyngbyaceae cyanobacterium. GTDB lineage: Bacteria > Cyanobacteriota > Cyanobacteriia > Cyanobacteriales > Nostocaceae > Trichormus. The sequence continues at coordinate 8,832 of DATNQO010000156.1, forward strand.
ATGAGTTGCAGAGAAATTATCCAAGAAATGAAGGTAAAATCTATATTTTTGATACACCGTCTTCTAATGAGGAACTTAGATTAAAAGTTGAACAAAAGTTTCCACCTGATAGATAGTTTGAGCCTGTTTAGTCTGAAAACTGATAACCTCAGTCTATTTTATTACTTATACTTAAATTCTAAATGTCAGCAGATGCAGGTAATCAGCAATTGCTTCAACTGCTTATAAGACATTAAGAGCTTAGAAGTTACTGCCTGTGCTGAAAGGGGCGGAATGAGTTACAGATATTAGTTCAGTTTGGGGAGTGAGCGATCGCAGCGCCAGTTACGAAAATTACTATTTATGTAGAAGGCTGAATATTTGGAGTCTCAGAGGGTTGAGCAGATGATTTGACTGCACTGAGCAAACTTTCAGATACGTTTAAGGCTTTATCTAATCCTCGTACATCTGTCCAATTTGTATGCTCATCCCAAGTAACGTCAATAAGTTCAGATCCTGTCAAGTCAGCACCGTTGAAGTTAGCTCCTGATAAATCAGCACCATTGAGGTTAGCGCGTGTCAGGTTAGCATTACTAAGGTTAGCGCCATTGAAGTAAGAATATGTAAGATTAGCGGACGTAAGATTAGCCTCTGATAAGTCGGCATCATCAAGGATAGCATTGGTTAGGTCGGCTCCTAATAGATCAGCACCTACTAGATTAGCACTGTAAAGTTCAGCTTCATTAAGATTAACGCGCCTCAAATTAGCACCTTCCAGGTTAGCGCCCGTGAGTTCGGCGTTTGTTAAGTCAGCGCCAGCAAGATTAGCATCTGAAAAAATAGCATATGTAAGACTAGCATTGTAGAGATGAGCGTTAGGTAAGCTAGCATCCGTCAGTTTAGCATAATCCAAGGAAACACCTTCAAGGTCAGTTCCTAATAAGCTAGCACCTATTAAATCAGCTTCACTAAGGTCAACAACGCTCAAGATAGCACAACTGAGGCAAGCATTTCTTAAATAGGCTCCTGATAAAAATTCCCCAACAATCATTGAAAAAGTGCCAACATTAACACTGTCGCTGTATTTAATAATCCGAAGCAATTGCATCTCGTCAAAGTTATCACTATTATTTTCGCCACAGGGATAAAAAAATATTTTATCCTTTAGTTCATCCTTATCTTGGGCATAGTTATGTAACTCTAAAAGTAAGATCATCACATTCAGCCCAGCATAGATATCTACCTCTCTCAAATCAAGTATTATGCTTTGCTTTTGAAATTTTTGCATTTGGTTGAGAGGAATATTTTTAGGGCATCCATTAATAAAATCTCCTGTACACCAATGAATATAGAAGTCTTCTAAACGCTCAAATAGCTTGATGTAATTGAATTTTTCTTCTAAATCAAGTAGAGGCATCAAATATTCTACAATTTCTAATGATAAGCCACCATAATTGAATAAATCATAAATCTCTTCTGATAGCTGCTCATCATCAATTACAAACCTTTCACGTCTACTTCCAGGGTCTAATCTTACCCATTTTTTCAAACTCTCTATTATTCGTTGAGCGCAGAGAAACTCTCCAAAGCTCTTATGAATGAACTCCATAGCACCTTCTGCTGAATCAGATGCTTTTGCAGGTCGTAAATAAAACGCTCCACAAGCATTTTTTAAAGGATTTTCACCAAGATTATGTTTCGCTCTCTCTAACATATCTCTTGCTGATTTATCATTTTTAATACGTTCTTCAATTGTTGTAATAGAAGCCCATTCTCTACCAGATTGAGTCACACATAATCCAGCTTCCGTTAAAATCAGTCTTAAGTCTTCTGTATCAAATTCCGTGAGTTCTTGATTTAGTCTTTCAGGTCGTTGTTTTGTTAAGACCCAATCTAGAGTTTTTTGATAGATTATTATTTTAGCTTTTGCCTCGTCAGCACCTTCAAACATTGAAATATTCAATTCATTATCTCGGTGCATAACTGCTAAAAGATACAATAATAGTGGTTCTCTTGCTAGCTCTTTGACACGATAAGGACAATTACTTTTTCTTATAAAATCTTGAAAATTATCGGCTGTATCTTGTCCAAACAATTTACTCCATTTCTCCAACCATTCATTTTGGAGACTATCATTCATTAATGAAATTTCTAATCTAATTAGGTTAGTTGGTAAACGATTTTCTATTCCGTATAAAGCCGATTCTCTTCCAGTGACTAAAAACTGATGCCTGCATCCTGTATGTGCTTGATAATTTCCTACTTGACCAAGAAAATCTTCTATTCCTTTTGCCGTCCTTCCTTCAAAACGTAATTCATCAAACCCATCTAAAATAAATAAATATCTGGTGCTGCGATCGCTTAACCAATCATCACGGTTAGCGAAATTTTCTCTAACAGCAGCACGAAGAGTATTTTCAATATTTGGTTCAAAAGTATCTATATCCCTTAACCTAATTAATATCGGTGTCCAGATAGGATGAAGCTGTTCTCTTATCGAATCTGCAAACATCTTGCAGAAGACACTTTTACCTCTTCCCGGCCATGCTTGAATAAAAATAACTTGGCGATTTTTTTCATCCTTATTTAGTTGTTCTCTCATCCAATGCTCTAAATTAACAGCAGATTCTTTTTCTTTTGACCTACCATTGCTATCTAATAACTGAGCTTCAAGAGATACGTAAATTTCAGGAATTTTAAACTCTTCCCCTATTACTTTCCATCTGTCAATTAGTATTGGGTCGCTTGGTGATGGTGATATCTTTTCTTTCAGGTATAGCTCTATATCAGTATATTTATCATTTGCTCTTATCTGCTGTCCAGCCGTTATTATCAAACTTAAAGCTTGATGTACATTTTCTGGCTCATATGACAGGAGTTCTTTTATATGGTTGTACGTATCCCAAGCAACCCACCCTGCAACTAAAGGAGCAATTTCCGAGCTAATCCCTTTTGTCTCTAAGTAATTGCATAGCTGTTGATTTAAAGCTTGCCCTAGTACCGAAGTTGGAAAGTTTTTTATTGCTTCTTTAGCCTCACCATTGTTTAATTCTACTTCTCCTAGTTGATTGAATTGGGGCTTAACTTCCTGATCTGTTGCCTGCAAATTAAGCTTTTCTTGTAACCAAAGATTTTTTTGTACTAAAGCACCAAAGCTATTTACATAAGCTAACGGGTAAGCAATAGCAACCCATTGTTCTATTTCAAATTTTTGATTTGTTTTTTCACGCAGTAATGCCAACCCTTTTCGAGCAATGCCCACAAACGGTAAAGCAGCAGCTACCACTGGTGCTGATGGCACAGAGGCTAGTACACCAAGAGCGATCGCAAATTCTAGGACAGCATTAGAAACCTCGGCTCCAGACTCTATAATATCTCCAGCTTTTTCTAGCTGCTGAGGTTTAGGTATCCAATTTTGCCAAACTTGCTTTATTTTCACCACTGCTGAATTTCCTGTGTGAGAGCTTCGCTACTGAAAAGCTAAAGAAAACTTTACACACATTTTCAGTATGCGCTTTTACCGACTGACTCTAGCACAAAATCTTTTACACTGTTAAGGTAGTGTTCACAGCAATAATAAGCTGTAACAAGTATAGAGTGATCGCTGCCTAAGTCTGTACATAAATCAGTACAACCGAGTCACCAAGAGGTTCAAGAGGTATTGAGCAGTTGCGCGAAATTCCCTGTACCCCGCAGTTTCGGTTAAACGGGGAGATTCAGCTTGCAGTAAGGCGGTATTGGGGGAATGTACCAGGGGCGATCGCTTATCTTAAGGAGGCAGTGCGGACTTGGAAGGGGGTCAAGTCACCTGAAGCTGTGTTTGTGGCAGCTTGCAAGGAGGGTCGGAAGCCGGAGTCTGCACAGGCTAAATCTGGTGTGATTGCTTGGTTCGAGTGGGCGAGGAAGGAGAGGATTGTGATTGCTATGTCGGGCGAGGTTGTGTATACGCCGGATGGTGAGGCGGTGGAGTTGGCGGAAATGATGCGGCGATTCCCGGTCGGGGAGTAGGGTTTTACTACTCAAGTCCCAGTTCTAGCTGCACAGATTCTTCTGCTTGCACTTGTACCTTTTTGGTGCTTCGAGAGCTTGTTTTAGCCTTAGATTTCTTAGCTGTTTTGGTTTCTAGTTTGGCGCTTTCTGTACGGATTCGCTCTAGCAGGACAGATGCAGGTTCGTCGTTGGGGTCTTGGAGTACAAGTTCGCCACGAAACGCTTTGGCTAGGATTGATTGATCGAGTTGGTCAAGATTATATTTGGTTTCTTGGTATTTTTGCTCAATTTGTTTAGCAAGTTTGAAAAGCTCTTTTATTCTTTTCACTATTTCACACTGTTCTGAGTATGGTGGAATTGGTATTTGTAATGCTCTAACATCACCGATATTAATGCCTCGAACTGCTACTCCTTTAATTGCTTTTTGCATTCTTTGTTGAGTTGGCTTTGATCTAAGAATCCAAAGAACGTAATCAGTATTTATAATTGATTGAATACTTAATCGAGCAGAATCTTGAGTAATATTAGCTTCATTTAAGCTATTAGGAATTTTACATAAACGTCCAACAGTTCCCCGGATAGAAAGTAAAATGTCGCCAGTTTTTAACTTAGACCTAGTATATTGTGCATCTATTTGATGAGAAGTTTTTCTAATGCCAGCTAAATTAAGTTTATCTTTTGGAAAGTCTGCGACTCTAATGTAAGGAACACCTTCCTGCATTTCTGGCCCTGGTTTTAAAATTCCATAGGTAATGGGTCTGCTAGGTTCACAAATATCTCTTAATTCAGCCATGTGCCAAGTATTGGGAAATAAATCTGAAGTTAGATTATGTACCCCATCCGTAGGCGGTGCAGCGTTACCTCTTTTATGACCCCCTGCTATGTTATGTGCATCTAAAGCTTTTTTTATTAAGTAAATTGCAGGTTCAACATCAGGATTCTGCTCCCGCCAATCAGCAGTGAGGTCGCCACGAAAGGCAGCAGCGAGGACAGATTGACGGAACTGGTCTAGCAGTTGAGGAATATCCTCAAGCGCATCCTTCACTCGCTGGCTTCTGGCTTTCAGTACTTCTATTTTGGTAACTATGCGGCGTTGCTCGTTGAGGGGAGGGAGGGGAATTTGCATTTCTAATAGATGAGATGGACGTAGATTATTTATATTTACTCCTGCTGCAACACTTGAAATATAGTTTCGATAATGTTTTGTTTGAAAATAATGCGATATCCACCGAGAAATTGATGCTTCTATTGGTCTAATTAAGGCACAAAAAGCCCCGAAAGAAACCGTGTTATAATCTTTTTCTACAGATGAAACTTTGCCAACTACAGATGCAGAGCCAGAGGACATCGCTACAACCAAATCTCCAGCACAAAGTAGCTGTGATATATCTACTAGGTGCTGCGGCACAAATACTAGATCATCAAAGATAATTTGTCCATTTTGCAAATTACCTGCTCTTAAAATTGCAATATTACTAGAAGCTGATTCATAAGTAGCGTCTTGTTTTTTATAACTAACACCACGAATTATAAAAAATAATTTATTACCTTGGACTAGTTCCCACCCAAAAGGTAAGGTTAATGATTTAAGCTTCCAATTACTATCAATTAAATAAATCACAATAAGTTATTCCTAATTTCAAATTATCCTAATGATGGTCATTTTAGTGGTTCTCCTAGTGAACTACTAATTACATCTTTCAAAAAAACAGCAATCAAACTCTTTGTTGTTTTTTTAGTTGTGTTAGTCTTTATAGTGATTCATAAATAACTATGATTTCAAACTTACTTATTAACCAATGTTAAAAACTTGTTCAGCCATAAATTAGATGACTGTGCGTTTGCTTTCATTCCAAAATTACTGCCTCTTCCTCGGTTTCCTCCCCTGCCAGCAACGCCGTCAACTCCTCCATTTCCGCGATCGCCGTTTGCAACTTCGTCATAATAGCCGCAGCAATCACATCAGGTTCAGGTAAATCATCCCCCGACTGCAAACTTTCATCCCGCAGCCAAGTTATATCAAGATTCTCTGCGCGTTTAGCAATATCCTCTCGCGTAAAACACCGCCAACGCCCCAACTCCCCTTGATCAACACGGGGGCTTTTCCCGTTGGGGTCATCACCGTAAGCTGACTCAAACGGTTGAAAATGCTGCTTAGTTAAAGGTGTCCGTTTCCCAAATGCAGGCATATTCGTTCTCATGTCATAAAACCACACCTGCTTAGTATTCCCCTTATCTGTCATCCCCCGTTGGAAAAACAGTACATTAGTTTTAACACCCTGAGCGTAAAAAATCCCTGTAGGCAACCGTAAGATTGTATGCAGGTTGCATTTATCCATTAAATCAGCCCGGACGTTTCGTCCTTGCCCATCCTCAAACAACACGTTATCAGGTAACACCACCGCAGCCCTGCCTCCAGGTAACAGCCCACGATAGATATGCTGTAGAAAAGCCAACTGCTTGTTTGAGGTAGGGTAAGTAAAATCATCCCGTGTAGGCAGTCCACCGCCCTTTTTGGTTCCAAAGGGGGGATTAGTCAAGATAACATTAGCTTTCGGTAACTGCTGCCCGTCACTGGAGAGAGTATCGCCTATGTCTACAGCCCCTTCAATGCCGTGTAACAGCATATTCATCAGTAACAGCCGATGGGCATCTTGTACTAGCTCAATGCCGTAAAATGCTTGATGACGCTGGAATGACTGTTCTGCCTCGCTTAAATCGAATAAATCGTCAGTGTGTTTTTTAATATAGCGATCGCCTGCAATTAAAAACCCACCAGTCCCGGCGGCGGGGTCTTGTACCAGTTCCCCCGGCTGTGGCTTGATGAGTTCGACCATGCAATCGATGAGGGGACGCGGCGTAAAGTATTGCCCTGCACCAGATTTTTTCTCACTGGCGTTTTTCTCTAGCAGTCCTTCGTACAGGTCGCCTAAGCCTTCTTCCTTGGCAGAGTACCAGTCAAGCTCATCAATGCTTTTGACTAGCTTATTGAGGATTTGGGGTTTCTTAAGGGCAGTCTGGGCATTAGCAAAGATAGCCTGCACCCGTGGCGTACTGTCGGAACCCAGCTTTAATAAGGTGGCGCGGTAAAAGTTCATCTGTTCGATGCCATCCTTCACCACCAAATCACCCCAGCGACAACCCTCTGGGATTTGGTTTTCTGTGCCTGTTTCCTGTGCCATCTTCAGAAACAGCAAGTATGTTAACTCAGTTACGTAATCAAGGTAAGTAATCCCGTCATCCCGCAGGACATGACAGAGATTCCACAGTTTTTGTACGATGTCGGTAGTTGCGCTCAAGGTCTTAAATAAATGCTTAGTATATAAATGCTGCTTTGCAATTATACGCAATTGGGTAATGTTGTCAAAGCTGATTATTTTTATAATTAGTGTAAGAATGATAATGGCAAATAAAGATATTTGTATTTTTATTACTAAAACACGATACTTTAAGTCAATATGTTAGTTGGTTATTGCATCTAAAACTAATTGTTCGTTATTTTTAACTTAACAGCCAAAATTAAGTAGGTTACACTAACACAAACTTAAAATATTTTTGATAAAATCCAGCATATTTGAAGGTAAAATCATGACTCAAGCCTTACCAAAACTAGTTACATTTGAGGAATTTATCCAATGGTATCCTAACGATGGTAAACGCTATGAATTACACAGGGGAGTAATTGTTGAAATGCCGCCTCCAAGTGGAGAACATGAAAAAGTTGTAGGGTTCATAGCTCGTAAATTAACTGTCGAGTTTGATCGCCTGAATCTTCCCTACACTATACCCAAAACTGCGTTCGTCAAAACGCCTTCTGCGGAATCTGCTTATTCGCCTGATGTGTTGCTGTTAAATCTTGATAATCTCGGTAATGAAGCGCTTTTTCAAAAACAGTCAACAGTAACCCAAGCGGCATCCGTTCCTCTAGTAGTTGAGGTTGTATCAACTAACTGGCGTGATGACTACTACAGTAAACTTGGAGATTATGAAGAGATGGGCATTCCTGAATATTGGATTGCTGATTATGCGGCATTAGGAGCAAAAAAATTCATCGGGAATCCTAAACAGCCCACGATTTTTGTCTGTCAATTAGTGGATGGGGAATATCAGATGACCCCGTTTCAAGGTAACGCTGCGATCGCATCAGCGACCTTTCCCGAATTAAAATTAACCGCACAGCAGATTTTCGATGCGGCTAGATATTAATCGGGCTGGGACTTACCCCACATCCTGCCACAGTGCATCATTAATCTGCACCAGAATCTCCTCTAGCCGTCCGTCAAATGCTTTATTCAATCTGACAAACCCACCCTGACTTTTAAATTCCCCTTGGTCAAAAGCTTCCTGATCCACAATAATTTCTACCTTCATCTGCTTACCAATCCGCTCTAACCATTTGCGTTGAGCTTGAGTCCAATTTTGAGAAGCCAGAATTTTCCTCATAGCCTTATCCACCCTATCCTCATAGGGAACCAAGGCATCACCCAAGGTTGCTTGACGGATAAAGCCAATGATTGAGGCAGTAATATCAGCATTAGTCATTTCTCGCCATGCTACCTGCAACGTTTTTTCTGAATACCCAGCTTGGTCAAGCATCAATCGCAATTCCTTCAACTGCGCCCTAGTCAGGTCACGGGGACGAGTAGTTACAACTGTCAAAGCTGGAATCTGGTTAATATTCTCTCGTAAATATGCGCTGAAGCCGTCTAGATAATCTTCGGGTTTTTGGGCATTACCATAACCCCTCTCTACCCGCCGCAGTTCATCAGCATGGCGGGAGATTAGAATTGGTTGTCTACTACCATCTCTAGCATCTAACATTTGAGCGATCGCAGTCCGTTGTCTAAACCATTCCTTGAGTTGCTGGGGGTCGGACTGACGTATGTGGTTAATCATGTCAGCTATCTCCATCCCGGCGGCGGACTCAATATTCTCCCGGTTGCGATCGCCCCATCTTCTCTGCTGACGTTGTAGTTTGACTAGAAGCTGGTCAACAATGGTAGCCGCCGCAGTGCTATCGTTGACTGTCTCCAATTCTTCCACCAGTTGAGTAAATGAAATCTTGGGGTTTACTGCCACAGGTTTCATTGTGGACAAAGGAGACAAGGCTGAATATAGATTCACCGCATCGTAAATGTAGAAAACCTCTTTTTTAATCTCATCACACCGACGTGTTGCGCGTCCTAGCATTTGCTCGTAAAGTATGCGCGAGTTCACCCGACGGATAAATACTAAGTTGCAGATTTCGGGTACATCAATGCCTGTGGTTAATAAGTCAACTGTGACGGCAACTTTAGGATTAGCTTCGTTTTTAAAGCGGCGGATTAATTGTGACGGCTGGTCTGCCTTACCAGTGATTTTCAGGACTGCATCATCCTCCACGCTGCCATACTGGTTAATTAGGGATTGTTTGAGTAAATTGACAACAATATCAGCATGACTATCATTCACGCAAAATATTAATGTTTTCCCTGGTAGTGAGGGGTCAATATTTTCTGCCAAATATTCACATACCACCCGATTAAATTCTTCAGTAATAACTTGACGGTTAAACTGTTCTACCTCAATTCTGATTTCATCGGGGGCATTAACTAAATCAATTGTGCCTGTGATCGGGTCAAAATATTCCATTTCTGCCCCTGGTTGCCACACCATACCATCTTCACTCAGGGCTGTAACTATCCTGATGGGTGGTTCGCAGTCAATGAGGTATCCATCTATGACCGCTTCTTTGTAACTGTAGGTGTAAACAGGTTGACCAAATATTTGGATGGTATGCAGTGCTGGGGTAGCAGTTAGACCAATTTTCACCGCATCGAAATGGTCGAGGACTCGGCGGTATTTAGAGATGTAATCTTCATAGTCGCGGAAGGTGATTTCACTGTCGCTTAATTCTCTATCTAGCAAATACCCTCTGTGGCATTCATCCACGACTATACAATCATATTGATCTGCTGTGGGAATGGTTGCGTTCTCGCCTGGGTAAAGAATACGTTTAACAAATGCTTGTACTGTGGCAATGTGGACTTTGGTATCGCTATCTGGTGCAACTTCCCCTAGTTCTTTAATTCCAAAAATGTCAGCGAATGTTTGTAAATTTTCTACTCGCGTTTCTTTAAAAACATTACCTGTTTGTTCTCCTAATGCTCTGCGGTCTACTAGAAAAAGAACGCGGCGAAAACGTCTAGTTTTGAGAAGCCGATAAACCAAGATAAGACAAGTTTTAGTTTTACCTGTCCCTGTGGCCATTGCCAACAACAGTTCTCTAAAACCTTGGGCTAATCTGGCTTCAACTGCTTGAATAGCTTTAATTTGGTAATCACGCAGTTGCAAGTTATAGTTAAAACCTTCTTCGGCAAGTTTTTGGTGCGCTTGGTCTACATCTTGGTTAAGGGCATCAACGAAAGCCTGGGGTTTGTACCAAGTCGTTAGAGGGCGGCGGATATTCTCAGGGCGGCGTACATCACAGAACCATATCCCGCTTTTGGTTTGCAACTGGCGTAAAAACTCTCGTCCGTTGGTGGCAAAAACAAACGGGACTTTGTATTCACCCCAAGGGCCGCCAGGGAGGATTTCATTCCCTTGGATTTTGTAAGCTTTGCTGTAACGTTTGGCTTGGTCAATCGCACCGTAAACATCAGTCCTTTTGCGTTTGGCTTCCACTACAGCCATTACCTGAAGCCCTACAAATAGAACATAGTCGGCGCGTCCATCATCTGTTGGCCATTCTGCGATCGCTCTTGCCTTCCCTTTCTGGGGACGAGTGCCGTTACTATATGTAAACTGTTCTGAATCTACCTCCCAACCTGCTGCACGCAAGTGGGCATCGATGAGGCGGCGGGTTTCTCTCTCATCCAGGTCAATGTTATCCCCTGCTTGTTGCGATCGCTGGATGGTTTCTTGAATCGCTTGTACTGATTGACTCTGTGCTGTAGTTTGAATTGCTACGAGCCGATTTATAGCGGATTGTGCTTGTGCTTGGGCTTGTGCGGCTAGTTCTTGGGCAGAAATACGACGCTGTGCTTCTTGTTGGGCAGCGATTTGTGCTAACTCTGCGGTTGTGCGACTGGCTTGTAACTCCTGGCGCAACTTTTCTAATTCTTGTTTAAGTGCTAGGGTTTCAACCGATGGGTCTTGAGGCGGGACAAACGGGCCGGGGTGGAAATCTGGATTTTTCGTATTGATGCGATGAAACCAGATTCCTAGTTGACGTGCATACTTCAAGTTACTCAGTGCAGTTCTTTGGTCAGATGCAAATGCGTGTGTGGCATCATTGCCTGCTATACGTAATTGGTCAAATAAATCATATACTTTCCCCTTGAGGACTCCTCTATCCCGTAGGCGACGCATCAAATCTATTTGCCGCTCGTCACCTTCGTACATTCCTACCTGCGCTGCTATCATTTGCGCTAGGTGTTCACCAAACTGACGCAGTTTTATTAGGCTGGTGTTAGGGTCATCTGTAAAATATCTTTCCGCCAAAGCTCCCAGCCGCACTAATTGCGGGTCATGGACTTCTAGAAATCCAAAGTTTGGCGATACCAACATTGTATCAGTCTTTCTCCTGAGAGATTAGGGGTGTAGGTTGTTACTTGCTTGTTGCCTCTGTAAATAATATCACACTGATTTTTCAGGTCAATATGTGTAATATTTCTCTTAATCTTGCTTAATCTCTATTTGGATGAAGTGGTAGCGATCAAACGACGGAGCGATCGCTTGAATGGCACTATTAAACCGTGATTACGAGTCGTGATGCGTAAAGCCCCCGTGTTTTTAACCGGGGGATATAAGCGAACAGGACAAATTTATTTGTCCGTAATGTTTATAAAGCGCAAATACGATTTATAATAATCTAGGAGGTGATGAACAAGTGTTTAATCTGACATACGAATTTAAGCTAAAACCAACCCATGCACAAGCTCAAACGTTTGAAGACTGGCTAGAAATTAATCGCCGAGTCTACAACTATGCTTTAGCTGAACGCAAGGACTGGTACTTATCACGTAGCTGTCAGATTAACGCTTGTTCACTCAAACACGAATACATTATTCCTGCCGACACACCCCGCCCCACCTACGCCAATCAGTGTAAAGCGTTAACTGTTGCCAAAAAAGAGTTTCCTGAACTCAAGAAGGTACAGTCTCAGGTTTTGCAGCAAACTCTAAAACGTCTAGAGATTGCATTTGTGGCAATGTGGGAACGTAATCATGGGTTCCCACGATTTAAGAAAGCTGGAAGAATGCGGTCTTTTGTTTTTCCACAAATGCAAGGCGAAAGGCTTAAACCAGGAATGGTTAATTTTCCTGTGATTGGATGGGTCAAATTCCGACAATCAAGGGGAATACCCGACGGTGGTGTAATGAAGCAAGCGCGTGTAGTAAAGCGCGTTTCTGGTTGGTACGTAATGCTAACTGTCCAATGGAATGTATCTGTACCATCACCAACACCACACGGGGAAGGTGTAGGAATTGATGTAGGTTTAACAAGTTTTATTGCTACTTCTAACGGGCTAACTGTCAAACGCCCAAGGTTTTTTGGAGATGCCGAACGCAAGCTGAAATTGCTGCAACAGCGTGTTTCGAGAAAACAACCAGGCTCTAACAATTGGCGTAAAGCTCAAAAGAAAGTTGCAAAGCTGCATGAATACGTTGCCAACTGTCGTAAAGACTGGCACAGAAAACTGTCTCACCAAATCTGCAATAATGCCGGAATGGTATTTGTTGAGGATCTAAACCTAGTCGGGCTATCCCGTGGAATGTTAGGGAAGCATTGTTTAGATGCGGGGTTTGGTCAATTCTTCAATATCTTAGAGCAAATTTGTTTTAAACGTGGTGTCTATTTCCAAAAAGTAGACAGTCGCAAAACCAGCCAGATTTGTCCTAACTGTGGTGTCGAGACAGGTAAAAAAGAGTTGTCACAACGTACTCATGTCTGTTCAAATTGCGGCTATACCACTGATAGAGATGTGGCGGCCGCACAAGTAGTTCTCCACAGGGGACTTGCAGCCGTAGGGCATACGGTCAAGATGCTTGCTGAGGGTAAATTCATTGGAATCCCTAAGATGCAAGAATCCCCCGTTTTATAAACGGGGGAGTGTCAATATATCATCCAAAACATAAGTGTTTTTCGGAGATGAATCTTTATTTCTTGTATCCAAAAAATAGGTAAGTCTATTGAGGATAGCTTAGTATGCCATTTAATCATGAACTAGAAGACCAAGGAAGTTTGTTGTTTTGGGAGGAAGAATCGGGAGGAATTTCCTCTGAAGAAGGGACAATTGCGCCAGGAAGCGGAATTATTCAAGGTACACAAGGAAATGACTGGATTGAAGGGACAGTTTTTGATGAAGAGATTGAGGGTTTAGGAGGGAACGATACCATAAATGGAGGCGGAGGAATCAATACCATTCACGGTGATGATGGGGATGATGTAATTATCAATCTTTTGGGACGTGTGTATGGAGGAGCAGGTAATGATACTCTGGTTGCAGATTACAGCAATTTCACTCATCCTGATTTGATTAATGGATTAGGTATTCAGATTACTTTTGCTGGTCTAAATCATATTAACACCCGCTCAAGTAATGCCATACTGCTCAGATTCTCCAGCATCGAAAGATTTCAAGTTACCGGCACAAACTTAGATGATATTTTAAGTGGTTCAGCAGGTAGTGATACCCTAATTGGGGGCGCGGGTAACGATATCATTACAGGTGGCGGTGGCAATGATATTCTTGATGGAGGAGCAGGAATTGATCGCCTTAATATTAACCTCACTAGCGCAACCGCCGATCTGACATTAAATCTCAATCTATCAGGCTCTCAACTACTAGGAAATACCACAGCACAAGTCAGCAATTTTGAAGAATTAGACTCAATTATTACAGGAAGTGGTAACGACACTATCATTGGTAATGCTGCAAATTCTTCAGGTGCTATTAGAACGGGAGCAGGTAATGACAATATTAACCTGACTTATGCAGGAAATATTTCTTCAAGAAGAGAAGTAAATGGAGGAGTGGGAAATGACACCCTTATTGCAGACTTCACTAATGCTGTTCATCCCAATCTGACTAATGGACTCGGTATTGATATTCCTGCTAATACTAGCGTTTTTCGCTTCCTTTCAAGTGGTGCAATATTTCTTGACTATTTGAATATTGAACAGTTTAATATCACTGGTACAAGCTTAAACGATTCTTTAAGAGGTCTTGGGGGTAATGATACCCTTAATGGCGGTGCAGGTAACGATACCTTGAGCGGAAATTCAGGTAATGATACTCTGAACGGAGGTTTAGGTAATGATACTCTTTTGGGTGAAACTGGACTTGATCTACTCACAGGTGGTCAAGGTAACGATATCTTAACAGGTGGGCAAGATGCGGATATCTTCAGTTTTAATGGTGTGAGTAGCTTTAGTGATTTAGGCATAGACACTATAACTGACTTTACCAAAGGCAGCGATATAATCCAATTATCCCATCGTTTATTTAACTCATTAACCCTGAGTAATGGGATAGCTGCCAATGAATTTGCCACGATTACTGCCGATAGTTCTACTGAAAGCAGTCTGGCAGGCAGTAGCAACGCCTTCATAGTTTACAATCAATCTACTGGCAGCCTTTTCTATAACTCTGATGGTGCAGTTGCAGGATTAGGAAGTGGTGGACAATTTGCTGTTTTGAGCAATAAACCTCTGTTAGATAACAGTGATTTCTCTTTATTAAACATACGAATAACAGGTGGCCCTCAGCCAGCAATCCCACTTGGTTAAGAATTGTTCTAGCTGGAGTTTCATCATGTTTGAAAAATCCTGTCGTTGGTAAATTGGATAAATTCTATACCTTGATTTAAAAAACGTCAGCAACCGACTCGTTGCTGACACAGGAATACGCATGAAAAACATTCGCCCTTTACGAGTAGCGCTAACTGTGGGAATTGGGGTAGTCTTGATATTGGCTGTTGCAACCGCTTACCGCCAATGGCAGGCTACAACACAAGGATGGTGTGTCCGCTCAACCCCTGATGGTAAGCAACAGGTTTTGTATGGGGACGATTGTAGTGGGTAGTGCGATCGCCATCGTCATCGCCACAGTATTGGAATTACCTTGATGAATGCGGTAAGCTTTTGTGATAATTTAGCCATTTACCAGCTTTATCAGTATTATGGGTCAGGGTGGGTATCCAGACAATTGGAAACAACTAGCCACAGCTTTGAAAGCGGCTTCTAACTGGCGCTGTGCTAAGTGTGGTAGGGACTGCTTACGTCCTGGTGAGAAACCTGCTGAATTAACCTTTTCTGAGCGTAAAGCCTACACATTACAAGTGCATCATTGGAACAGAGATCCGTCCGATAATCGCCTGGAAAACCTAGTCTGTTTGTGTAGTGGGTGTCACCTGTCTTACCACCGCTTTGGTAGAGGCAATGTTTCACCTGGGCAATTGTCACTGTTTGAGGAGCAGAAAGTTGGTTAATTAGCATCTGGTATTATTTGGTCAACATTATTTCTGATAAAAAAGTTAAAACTGAAGTCACGTAAGCATTTGAGCAATTAATTTCCCCTACAAGCTGACAAAAAAAGGTTAATTTAGGCACGACGACAGTATTTCAAATTAACTTTATGCGCTTAATCAATCGTTTTCAGGCTTTGGCCATTGCCACTGGGCTAGTTGCGCTGTTGGGTTGTTCTCCAACACTGATTCAATCACTTTCAGCACAAAACCCTCCACAACCGACAACCACAACACCTGCCAAACCTAGAACAAGCCCCCATCTACTGTTGGGAAATCCTAGCAATGCCGTGGATAGCACTCTTCATCCTGACAATTATTTAATCACTAGACCACAATACGCCTTGTCTTACAACCGCAGTCGGGGAATTTCTAATTGGACAGCTTGGCAATTGAATAAAAATTGGTTGGGGAATTTACCCCGTCCTGGTTTTGCGCCGGATACTACCTTGCCTAATGGCTGGTATCGAGTAACTTCAAATGATTACAGTGGCAGTGGCTTTGATAGGGGTCACATGGTTCCGGCGGCTGACAGAAACAAGACTCAACAAAACAGTAATGCAGTATTTCTAATGACAAATATTATTCCCCAGGCTCCTGATAACAACCAGGGGCCTTGGGAACGACTAGAAAGTTACAGCCGAGAACTTGCCAAACAGGGCAAGGAACTTTATATTTACGCTGGTAGTAGCGGTACTGGGGGAATTGGTAAAAATGGAGAAAAAACTACCATTGCCAATGGTAAGGTAACTGTTCCTGCCAGAACTTGGAAGATTATTGTGGTATTAGATAAACCAGGGTTGGGATTAAATGGGGTCAACAAAAACACCCGTGTAATTGCCGTCGATATGCCCAATACACAGGGAATAAAAGACGATAAATGGACTAAGTATCGAACTTCTGTTAAAAAATTGGAAGAAATCACAGGCTATGATTTCTTGTCTACTGTGCCTACAGAAATTCAGCAAGTTATTGAATCGAAGGTTGATAATATCAGCGTCCCAGGCTCGAATAACAAATCTTAAGTTTCTACAACTTTAGTAGAGAGTCCAGCTAAATCACCTGTGGGTGTTTCGCCGACAATGTAAGCATCAATTTCTATGCTTCCCATGCGATATACCTGCGGGTTTTTTAAACTTGATTTAATTGTTTGCACTAGAGATTGAAATTTTTGGACAATTGCCTTTTCTTCTTCACCTTGCCAGTCGTAGACCGTAGTGGCAACTCTAAAAAAATCGTCAACACCCACAATTTGAACAGGCGTATCTTGTGGATGATCGGTATACTGCATTACTTTCTGGGGTGTTGTAGGTGCAGCATCTTCCCAAAGAAAAATTTCCAACGGGTAATCAGATTCACTCATCATGAGCAAACCATCAGATGCTGTACGAAGCAGGTCTAAGATTTCTGAGATATTTTTAGTCATATAAAGTAATTATAAAGATATTGCACCTTACAAGGTATCATCTAAAACCTTGATTAGATATTACTTCTATCTTACTCAGTCTATGATTTATTTATCGGTTAGAAATCAAAGCATAGCCCTTGATTGTTGTACTTGTAGCCAATCTAGCCCAAGCTGGGCGCAGATCGCTTCAAAAGAAGCCTGTCTAACTTTGTCACACCTAAAAAAATGAACCGCATCTAGATAAGGAATGGCATTCATGAATGCAAATTGGTAAATGCTACCATAATTATCTATAGCTCTTCCCAGTGCAATTACAAGCCAATCCAAATGCAATTGTGGGCTATTTTCGGTTAACTTATGTTTGTCTGTTAGCACAATGAATTTAGACATTTGTTGACTCTTAATTACTATTTTAAAAAACGAATTTTGTATATTTTGCTTACAGTTATATTAGCCGGACAATTGCATAGTTATTCTTAATTCTGTTCTGTCAGAATTTGTTCGGCAGTCAAATCTAATTGTGGAAAAACCTGAGAAATGATACTTTCTTCTCCTCGGAATACAACAGCATCATAGAATCCTTCTACTAAAGTGCATACTGTTACTATCTGTTGAATCGGATCAACAATCCAGTATTCAGAAATTTCTAGTACCGCATATTCAGAACGCTTGCTGCGGTAATCTGTAGTAGTGGTAGATTCACTCACCACTTCTACCACTAATATAGGAGGAGTTTCGTTAAGTTCGATGACTGCTTCTCGATTGGAGAGTGATTCCCATTGGTGAGTAGTTATTACTACTACATCCGGTATTCGTGAAGTGTCCCAACGTCCCCCTCGTGGCGATCGCACTCCCACGGAAAACTTTTGTGCTGTCCACTGTTTGCCCATTTTGGCAATTTCGTCATCAAAGCTGCGTTCTAGGAACTTGGAGATACTACCGTGCTTGCCCGTACCAAGACTCATGGGTATTAGTTCTCCATCCACCAATTCATATTGAGTATCCGTACCATTGTTATACTGAAGATATTCTGCAAAGGTCAGTTTTTTGGTGGTTGCCGTCATATCTTAGGGGCATCCTAATTGATGACTGAATATAGTTATTTTATCCCCGACAACCCAGAGTTGAACATAGCTTGTGTTAAAGCTGATGGGTTGGAGCGATTTAGGGGCGATCGCTATACTCAACCACTCCAAGCTAAAGAGGCTCTAGCCCCAGCTATATGTTCTTCCTTTCCAGTTAGCAAGGCGAATAAGGCGTATTCCACGGGATGAGCATTCCAGAGTTCTATGATGTGTTCCTTCATCTGGAACCAGACGATCCCACCAGCAGTTTGGTAATGCTCAAGCACATCCTGAAGAACTTGCTCACCGAAAATGGCATAGAAACAGACGAAATCCTTGGCAGGATCACTTACTATGGCTTCTGTCCCATCGATTATTCCCATCAAATTTCCGTCTTTGTCTACAAGCGTATGACCGGGGTGAAAGTCTCCGTGAATCAAAGCCGAATACTCAGGCCACAAGGCATCATTGGCAATCCAGTTCTGCCAACGTGTCCAGCGTGTATCACAAACACCAAGCAGTTCTCTGGTCTTTTCCATATTCTCTGCCATCGATTGCCGCACTTGATCAACTGTTCTCACTCGGATACTGAATTGCTTCACTACCTCAATGCTTGTTGTGTGGAGTTGCGCCAGTGTTTTTGCCACAGAATCAATGTATACAGCAGGCGGGGACTTAGGATCAATGTACCATACATAATCGCCGATATCTGGATCTATGGTTCCGGCAGGAGTTCCTTTTAATAGCGGATAGGCTACCAGTTCATCCGAAACAATTTTCCAGATAGGAACACTCACATCTACTTGGTTTTTAACCAGAGAGAGAACTTCTCTTTCATAATACATACGCTCAAGAACATCTTGTCTTCTGGGAAATCGCAATACCCATTCGGTATTATCCTCTTTGGCAATAGCAAACGTAGTGATGAAGTCCATTCCAGATTTATTAATATTTAACTTATCTACGTCTAAAATGAAGCCATTTTTGTCAGCGATGCTGAGTATTGTCTTGATTTGGTAGTCTTCACTTACAGATTTAGTCATTTCAAATTCGCTCCTTCTTAAGCATTGGCTAATATCTATATCAGGCATTGACCTCAAATTAGTCCAATGTAGCATTAAAAATATATAATCGTACTACACCGAAGTCTAAAAGGTGTAATGCAGGCACTACCTCATAAAGAAATTAGCAATTACAGTTGCTATAGTGGTACAATTGTATTGTTGTGGTTGATGTGCAGTCGGCTATCAGTTCAGGAAACAGAGGCGACGAGGTAGCTGGGCGCAAAGCGCCATCGCGCAAGCAAATTTACTTTTGTGCTGTTCTGTAGCAATGTGGCTTAAATACGGTCTTGATCAAGACGGAGCATTAGTATCTATTGATGATTCCCCCACTGGTAAAACTTTACTTAAGTGTCCTTATTGCCAGGGTGGTTTAATTGCTAAAAAAGGTAAAGTTAAAGAACATCATTTCGCTCATTGTGAAGATACCTGCCACCCCGTAGCCAAACGGCAATTTCCCACTTTACCACTTTACGATAATTTCAACATTGAACTATCTGGTAAAGATTTAAAACAATTAAAACTGCTGTGGAGTGAGTACGGAGCTAAAAATTATCCTATTAGTTATGACTTAGTATTTCCTGGCTTATTGAAAGCTGGAGTATTAAGAAAAAACATATATTTAAACTCATCGGGATACGAGTTTAGCGATTTAGGTAAAATTCCTGTGGGAGCTTTGGACTTCCAGGGATTCAACGCAGTGCAAGAACCGTTAATACTGAAAAAGCTGCTGAAGCTGGAGTTAGCTTTGCAGCACGCTCAACATAAGAATACTCTTGATTTAGCATACAGACTCACCGATTTCAAGCTTTACCGCGCTCAACTTAAACGCATCTTATCCTGTACATTATATTTTTTAGAAATCACAAGTGATAAAGGCATTTTCTACAAGATAGGAGTAACCGCTAGATCCGTTATAGAGCGAATAGCAGAGGTAGAAAGAGATTTAATTCCACACTACGGCACTGTTGCTATTGAGGTATTAGGTACTTGGGCGAATCGGGGAAATGTTGAATTATATTTTAAGCACCGCTATCAAGAATTTAATCATCCCATCGGGAGTTTGACTGAATATTTCAAGTTTAGTGCTGAGGATATGGGGATTATCTTGAGTGATCTAGAGCGAATGCAGCCGAAAACACTCTCTGAATTAGAAATGGCTATTATTGAGGAAAATACTAGCTTTAAGCAAATTGATGTTTAGCACAGAGCGCAGGTTGGGCAGGTGGGCAGTGCCATCAGTCATTAGTCATTAGCTAACAGCAAACATTCCCCATTCCCCCATTCCCCTATTCCCCATTCCCTGTTCCCTACTTCCTTATCTCCCCTATCTCCCTACTCCTCAATCAAGAGTCTCTACTGGGGTTTAAGTTGCAGGATGGTAAAAACCTGTTTTTTCATCAAATTCCCATCCCATACTCGAACTATCCTTCCCCTTGCACCATGCCACAAAAAGCGGTGGTGGCAACTTAGCTGTCTGTTCGCGCAAAGTTTCCACATTGACCCCAAGGCGCGAAGCTAGACCTTGTTCGGTTAAAGGCTTCATGCGCGGAGTAGAAGCTTGAGTATATGAGCTTCTACCATAGTTTCTATTGCTGCGCTGCTTGGGCTGGCTATTAAGATAGTTCTGAATTTTGACGATCGCTTCAGTTAGCTGTGTCATTCGTGTTGCC
The DNA here is from genome assembly GCA_036704005.1 of Leptolyngbyaceae cyanobacterium. Classification (GTDB taxonomy): domain Bacteria; phylum Cyanobacteriota; class Cyanobacteriia; order Cyanobacteriales; family Nostocaceae; genus Trichormus. The sequence goes on from DATNQO010000156.1 coordinate 29,517, forward strand.
ATTGATTCAATTTTCTGCTCCAATTCACCTAGTTGGGGGTTAGACGGCGTTTCGATGTTACTCTCCTGATTTCCAATTTGAGCTTCAATCTCGTCAAGCCGAGAGCAAATAGCTGATGTTGTTTCAGCATCACCACTACCGAGGTTGTCAGTCAAATTGTTGTCTAAGTATTCCTCAATGATCGCTCTTATTTTAGTGTCTAGCTCGTTGTTATCCAAATGGTGATGAGCAACTGCATCAAGGTTATCGAGGGAGCCGTCAAGGTATAGCTGAATAAAACGGGTCAGCGTGGCTGTAGCTGTAGTTCCCTTCGATTGGCAACGGTAGATAAACTGCTGCCACATCTTTTGGTCGCAGTTAAAAGATGCCAGTTTTCTGCCCTTGCCTGTATTACTCATGTCTAGGTTAACAAAAGCTTACTGTTGAAACTTTTAAAGCAGTCACCTTGACGCTAACCTTGACAATATCATTTCTGCGGATCAAACTCCAGAACCATCCCCCCTGACCTAAACATTATATTTTTTTAATTGGAAGTCCCTTAACTTAAAATCAAGATACTTAGTAACAAGATTTTTAGTATTTATTACTCTTCCACCACTCTGATGAGAGAATAATAGTGTGGTGTATTAAACGCTTTGCTGAACTATGTTTGAGGCAACAGAAGCTGCATCGACAATAAAATTTGTAGACGAATGTTATCTTGATGTTAAGATACTTAATTCAAAGGTTTTTAGGTGAGTCAATTTAATGAATGCCGATCCAGTCGATCAGATTTTGGGGCAATGGCAGCGTGAGCGCCCTAACCTTGATGCCTCACCAATGGGTGTGATGGGACGTATAGCACGGCTAGCCAAATACTTTGATCGCTCGATTCAAGAAACAGTTTCCGAGTTTGGGTTAAATACTGGAGAATTCGACGTGCTGGCTACCCTGCGGCGCTCAGGACAGCCCTATCAGCTTTCGCCAACGGATCTGTTTAACGCTCTGATGGTTTCATCTGGTACAATGACGCATCGGGTAGATCGCTTAGAACAAGCTGGCCTTGTAAAGCGCATTCCTGATCCAAGCGATCGCCGAGGGATGCTAATTCAATTGACCGATCAAGGTTTCAAGGTGATTGAAAGAGCGGTTGAGGCTCATGTTGACAATGGGCATCGTCTCCTAATTGTTTTAGAGGAAGCGGAGCGCAAACTTCTTGCTCAACTGTTGCATAAGCTTCTAATTTCGTTTGAGAAGTAGCGCTTGAGTGTGAATCATTTTCATTCGCTAGATGTATTGAGAGGATGTGATTGATGCTGGTAGGGTTAAGTGGTCATATAATCAACGCTTTGTATACGCGACGAAGGAAACGCCCAGTATCACCAGGACTACTCCGGCAATTCGGATTGGGCTGGCTGGATACCTTGGAAGCCCGATTGCACCATAGTGATCTAGAAACAAGCCTGCAATCATCTGACCCGCGATTGTTAATCCAAGTGCAAGCGCGGCTCCGATTTTGGGTGTTGTAAAAATCGTTGACCAGACATACAACGTACCCAAACACCCACCAATCCACATCCACCAGGAAGTTTGAGCTAGGGAAGCCGAAGCAGGAAACGGATACCTTGCGGCGAAGCAGATCGCGAGTGATGCTAGTGTTCCTGCCAGGTATGAAACAAAAGTAACCTGCATCGGTTCACCAATGTACCGTCGTAATAGTGTATTAAGCGCAACTTGAACTGGTAGAATCGCTCCGCCTGCAAGGGCCGCTAGCAGGTAAATCGTCCGTCCGCTCATTTGGAACCCCTTTGTCTTATTTATCTTAAAGTTAAGATACTTAATGGTTAGATAATTACAGTTATTTAACTTAGTGTCAAGATATTTAATATCAAGAAGCTTGAAAAGTTTAAAATACTTGGTATCCCCAGGTGTAGAGGTTGTAAGATACTACCAACGAATTTCATATGGAATAGAGGCAGCCAACTAAAGAGCGCTTCTTCTCGAAAATCTCTGAAAAAAGTGATACATCGGGATATTAAGCCACAGAATTTGATGTGACGGCGAAAAGATGGAAAGATTGTGCTGATTGACTTTGGGGCAGTCTAGGAAATCAGCGCTAAGACCGTTAATACTCAGGGGCAAACAAGCGTTACAGTTGCTGTAGGGACTCCTGGTTACATAGCGAGCGAACAGGCTAATGGGAAACCAAAACTTGGCAGCGAAGAATAAAGCGCTCCCACATCCTCTGGTCGCAGTTAAAGGATGCTAGTTTTTTCCCCTTGCCAGTGTTGCTCATGTTTGTATCTAGGTCAACTTTAGCTTACTGCTAAAAGCCCTTGGGTTACTCACCTTGATAACCACCTTGACAATATCATTATCTGTGGCGCAAGTCTAATATCAGGCGATCGCAGACAAAAATTGCCCTAAATACAAGTGAACGTAGCAAACAATCCGCCAACTTTCATGCTGTTTTGTTTTTAGGCTTGGGCATTGGATTATCACTCTGAGCTTGAGCATTCTTTCTCTGTTGCCTTTTCTGCTTTATTACCTTTGCTTTATCTCTCTTCTGAGCGCTCAAAAAACGAGGAGCATTTTCACTCGGTAAACCCAAAATTGATTCAAAATGAAACACATTCTCTTGAGGTGAGAATTTAGCTTTCACTTGCACAAAATATCTTTTACCTTGTTCTTGTTTTGGCAACTTAGGATTAAATCGACAGGGACAAACCACTGGGTCATGCCAGATTACAGGTAGGTGTGCGGGTTTCATAAACTTCACTCTCTGCTGTGAATCGACTGATTTTATATACTCAAGTCGTTCTTGATTCAGATTTTTGAATATACTAATACATGGGGTTTCTGTTCCCCGAATAAATTGCCATAGTCCAAAAAGTTTAAATTCCAAATCTTGGCATTCTGAAAATATCCCTTTGTCACAATCTTCTGATCTATAATTGACTAATTCAAAATCAATGATGTGCGGCTGTTGGCGGCGTGGAAAGTGCGTCACCTTTGGATAAACCATTAGTGTTTGAAATGAGTTACCTGTATTTTTAATCCGATACTTTAACGCTGTAAATAATTGTTGATTTTGGTGCTGGCATCTTAGCTTGTACTCACGTCCTTGAATGGTGATGGTAGAGAGCAAATTCCCCATAATATTCACCTCACCACTGATCACACCGATCGCCTGAAAGAAATTATTATTCTCTGGCTGCTGGGTAGCTTGTTCTTGGCTATTATGACTTTGACTTTCCGTAGATTGCATCTGCTCTGTCATGGTTTTTTATTACAGTGTAGCGTCGGTAGTATGCCTTGCACGATTGCATCTTTATCAAACCTCAGAAGAATCCCCTCTCACCCAAATATTGTCGTTCTCATAAAACTCCCCCCGTTGCTCTAAGCTAAACCCACCTAACAGCAGCCCCAGCCACACCTCCACCATCGGCATCTTCAACTTACGTTGCAGTTTCGGCAGGGCAATTTCATCTTTGACCTGCACAAGGTACTGAGCGATCGCACTCCGCCACTTATCCACATCTTCATCCCCAGCCAGCCGATGCACGTCCTCCACAGTCTGAATCTCCAGCATCGCCAGCACATTCTCTTTCTGCACCGGGGCGGCTACTGAATCGCCACTGGTAACAGGGTGAGAAAACTGATGTGGCCCATGTGGTCTAAAGGTCTGCGCCGGGGGGTTTTCAATGAGGTCATCCAAGTCAAGCTGCATGGTTGTCCGCACCAGCCCCGCAAAGATATCTGTGCTGATCACTGGGCCATCAGTATCGCTCTGGGCGCGGACATCTTCTAGCAATAACTGGGCGCGGGTTTTGAGGATATCGGCGATTTGGGAGAAGGCGGCGGCGGCGATCGCCAGTTGTGCTTCTACTGACAAATTCTTTAACTCAATATCCAAACATGACCACACCGCCGCAAGTGAAGAGGTAGGCGGGGCTTCAGATATCTCATCTAAAATGTCCCAGATTGTTAATTGGCGATAGATGGTCATGATTCAGGGTGCAGGGGCTAGGTTCGCACTTATCCTTCGTTTATCTAAACCACAATGTCCACAACGTTGAAGGTATAAGTATTTAACGTTGTGAATGTTTTCTACAACGTTGACAGTGGATATTTTACCAACATCTCTTGGAAAGATATCCACTGTTCTTTCTGTGTGTAAACG
>DATNQO010000157.1:0-48405 GCA_036704005.1 Leptolyngbyaceae cyanobacterium
TAAAAAACAATTACCAATTCGCTATTACCCATTACCGAACTATTCGTTGATTACAAATATTTCTGTAACAATAACCCTAACTTCTCCTTTGTCGCCGCAGGTGCTTTTTCTAAATTTGTCAAAATTGCGTACTTCAAAGCAGAATGAGCCTCACTGTGTGGGGGATTTTTACTTAAACGCGTTACGGTTTCTTGAATAACTTTTTGAGCGTTAACAGCGTTGCGTTGTAAATTACCAATTACCATTTCTACAGTCACACTATCATGGTCTGGATGCCAACAATCATAATCTGTAACTAGTGCCAAGGTAGCATAGGCAATTTCTGCTTCCCTGGCTAACTTCGCTTCTGGTAGGTTAGTCATGCCTATGACTGTTGCACCCCAACTCCGATAAAGATTTGATTCTGCCTTTGTGGAAAATGCGGGGCCTTCCATGCAAACATAAGTGCCGCCTCTGTGGAGAATGACATCTGGTAAATTTAAGGATGCGATCGCATCCGCTAAAATTCCTGCTAAATTTTTACAGATGGGGTCGCCAAAGGCAATGTGAGCTACAATACCCTCACCAAAAAATGTAGAAACTCGGTGCTTTGTCCTGTCGATAAACTGGTCTGGAACTACCATATCCAGGGGTTTAGCTTCTTCCTTTAAAGAACCTACCGCACTAGCTGAAATTAAGTACTGCACTCCTAATTGCTTCATCGCGTAGATGTTAGCACGGAAGGGTAACTCTGAAGGTAACAGCGTATGATTACGACCATGCCTAGCTAAAAACGCTACTCTTGTCCCATCTAGTGTTCCTAGAATCAACGCATCAGAGGGCGAACCGAAGGGGGTTTGTATTTGGACTTCTTCTACATCTTTGAGGGCTTCCATCTTGTAGAGACCACTACCACCAATAATCCCAATCTGCGCCTGAGTCATGAGTCTTAACCTGTTGCTTGCTGAACTGCCTAGTTATTTTACCGAAAAGGCGAGTATCACAGGAGGCATCAAACTATAACCATTGAGCATTTGTCATTCGGTATGCTTACTAATGTCAGACTTTACAGAAGATTGTTATTCTCTAAAGCAGAACTTTAAGAAAATAAATTTTGGTGAGGAATATGCCAATTACTAACCCCTCAACCCAAATGCCTTTAGAGTCAATTTTCCAACATATATTTGCTATTGGCAGAATCTCACGCCGCGACCAACAGTTATTAATGTCTACGCTACTGTCTAAACAAGATTTAGACGATGCAGAAAGGCAACAAATCAACCGTATATTTGCTGCTTTGCAAAAGGGATTATTGAAAGTTGTAGATTAACAATTAATCTTGGGAATGATTTTGAGGAAAAAGGTAGGCGATCGCTGCCCAACCTGATACAGTCAGTAAGCTCACCAAAAATGTAGCTAAGGCAAAAGTAAACATAGTAATGATCCCCTGAGCCTACGTAATGAGGGTTTTGCTGTATACTCTTAACCTAACAGTCTGATATGACGCAGGTACAACTTGGCTGTGACAATAATTTGTAAGTTTTTTTGATTCTCAGAACCCTGCTTCACACCCTTAGTTGTGTGACTGCAATGTTACCTGCAAAACAAACTTCCACATCACTCCCTGGTGTACGTTCACGCTTGCTGTATTCACCGACATAAAAAAAATCGTCGCCATCAATGCGGTAGTTCACTGGTAAGGGTTTAGTGCAAGGCTGACAAAAAACTAACTCTGGTTCGGGTGAGCCTGGTAGTATGTGGGGTAAATTTACATTCCAAAAGCAACCCGGTTCTAGAGGACGGTGCAATAATTCTGCTAGAACTTCAGCCGTCAACTTAGCTGCTAGTTCCCAATCAAAGTTGTGTTTAGCTTTACGATAGTGAGAAATGGCGATGCCGGCAATACCGTGCATTGCTGCTTCTCGCACAGCCGCAACGGTTCCAGAAATGTAAGCATCCACTCCCAAGTTACCGCCTGCGTTGATGCCTGAAAAGACAAACTTGACATCTTGAGAAATTTGTGATATTGCAATTCTCACACAATCGGCGGGAGTACCAGCGATCGCATATTCAGTATCAGAACGTTTTTGTAGATTAATCGGGTGAGCAGTGGTAACTTGATGACCACAACCTGATTGATGATCTCTAGGTGCAGCAACGATAAAGTTTTTGCCTTGGACAGCTTGAATTAATGCTTTAATTCCCGGCGCATCAATACCGTCATCGTTAGTTAAGATTATGGTCATAGTTAGTAGTCAATAGTCATTAGTCCATAGTCCATAGTCCATAGTCCATAGTCAATAGTCATTAGTCATTAGTTCTTGATAACTGACAACTGATAACTGACAACTGATAGCTGATAACTGATAACTGATAACTGTCAACTGTCAACAATTATTCCCACTTTGGCCCGGTTAGGGTAACTCGCAACAGCCAGCCCTTTTGATTGGGGATGTTGACTGATAAGATACCACTGTTAAGTTCTTGCTTGACATAAGGACTGTGTAGCACAGGCCAGTTTTGCAGAATGCGTTCTTGTCCGTTAATTGTGGCGCGACTAATTCCGCCTTGGGGGTTGTAGGTCATGGATAGGCGATCGCCTTGCAGGCTGGTATATTTTAAAATACCTAATCTTTGCCAATCTCGCTCATCAATTTGAGTTTGCTTAAGGGCGTTGACAAGACTAGATAAATTTGGGTAGTCAGCTACAGATGCTACATCTGTAATCCACGCTGTCTGTTCCCCAATAGCAGCTAAAACTTGATAATCTGCATTCTTAGGAGATACAGCCCCTTGCCAATTAATTGTGTCACCCCAAGGGCGGCTACATAACCAAGTATTTTCAACTCGCCATATATACCAGCCTTGATGCTTTATTGGTTGACCATAACGGGCGGGTAGGACTAAATGAGAACGTCCGGGAACTTGGGCTAGTTTGTCCTGGTCATTAAGTCGCAACTGATAGATGACTGCGCCTTGAGATTGTAAATAATGAGAAGGACTGATACCCATTTTCTGTGAAGTTGCACAATAAATGATGTAGAAATTGATATATCAACCTTGCACAGTGAAACAGAACGCGCATCTATGGCTACGCTAGGCAAGCTATATCAACAAAAGGTATCAATCAACAAAACTCTTCAGAGAATTACAATCATCTCAAAATTTCTTCCCTCCTGCCTGCCTCTGAGAATAAATTTTTCCAGATAGTGCTTTTGACATTGGTTGTGTAGTATTTTTGGTGCTAGATGGTCTTATAAATTTATCCATGACACATATTCTCAACCAAGTCTCTCGGATGAAAAGCCGATTCATCCAGATGATTTTACCTTTATTAGCTGTAATTCTCGCTTCTTCCCTATTTACCGCCCCTGCACTAGCTACGGGTGTGTATCAATTACCAAATCTAAATGCTGGTGATTCCACCTGGGTGTTAGATGAAGGCGATGTAATTAGCCGCATCAATGAAGGGACAATTAGCAGTAAGTTTGACGACTTGGCAAAACAGACAGGTAAGGAAGTTAGATTTGTAACTGTCCGTCGCCTAGATTATGGTGAAACACCAGAGAGTTTTGCTCAAGCTTTGTTTAAAAAATGGTTTCCTACTCCAGAAGCACAAGCAAATCAAACTTTGTTAGTGCTGGTGACTGTGACTAACGGTACGGCGATTATTACTGGCGAAGAGGTCAAGCCTACACTCACAGATGCTATCGCCAAAAGTGTCGCCGAGGAAACCTTAGCTGCACCTTTACGCGATGGTAACAAATATAACCAAGCATTTTTAGATGCAGGCGATCGCTTAGTTACTGTTCTCTCCGGTGAACCTGATCCCGGCCCACCAAAAATTGTAGACAATGTGCAAGTAGAAGGCACATTTAAGAAAGCAGAAGAAACCGACAAAGGTAACGCCACAGCTTGGGTAGTAGGACTGTTAATCGCCGCTACTATCATCCCAATGGCAACTTACTACATTTACCTAGCCGTTCAACCATCGTCTGAAGGTTAGGGGAATTTAATCAGTTATCAGTTATCAGTTATCAGGTAATGTTAACTGTTCACTGATAACTGTTAACTGAATACACCCTAGTCCTGCACGTACTCTTGTCCTGTAACTAAAGCAACTTCAGCACGAACAAATTCACGACCTAAATAGGCGGCGTGATCTAACAGAGTGACAGGACAGTGTGGAGTTTCTTCAAAAATTTTCACACATAGTTCCTTTGCTGTTCTGCCACTAAAAACTGTGGTGTGAGTTCTTTCTACTTTCCCCTTAGCAGGAATTACTTTACCTGTTTGGGGATCTACAGCTAAACCACGTTCGTCAATTACATTTGTAAAATGTTTGGCATAAATTAAGCCTGCTGCTCTATCTATATAGATAATGAAATATCCATTAGGGTCAAGGTCAATATGACGCTGAGAAAGTTTATTATCAATGGCCGCTAAATCTTCAACTATCAAATCCATAAGCTTGAAAAACTAACATTTTATTCAGGGATTTTACGCTCCATCTCAAGTTTGACATAATCCATTGAATCTGAGATTCAGGAGATTGTAGTTACAAACAGCGATTGCAGGCATAACCCATCTTATATCAATTCGTAAATTGGTATTATATAGCGGTTGGATAAGAGAGTTAAGCATGAGTCTGGTTTGGCAAGCAGATTTTTATCGTAGTCCCCTGCATGATGCGGATGGACAAGTTTTGTGGGAGTTGTTAATTTGTGATGCAACTCGCAGTTTTGAATATACGGCGACTTGTCCCCAGTCTGCGGCTAATTCCAGTTGGTTGACTGAACAATTTCAGTTAGCCGCAGGGGAAAAAATGCCAAGTCTGATTCAAGTTTTTCGTCCCCAGTCTTTGAGTTTAATTGAAGCGGCGGGAAGAAATTTAGGAATTAATGTGGAACCGCAACGCCAAACTCTGGCTTTGAAGCAATGGTTACAAGAAAAGCAATATTCCATCGCCGTTGATAAGCCACCGCCAACACCATTACCGGATAATTTGTGGGGTGATGAGTGGCGTTTTGCGAGTATCCAAGCTGGGGATATTGTGGAGATGTTTAGCGATCGCCCAATTCCCATTTTATCTTTACCTGAGTCTCTCCAACCCCTTAATTTAGGCTTGGCATCAACCACTGCGATTCCTGGTGTGGTAATCTATGGTGGTAGGCGATCGCTTAATTTAGCTAGGTGGATTGCTCAAGCCCGCCCTGTAGAATTGAATTATATTGCTGGTGCGCCCGATGGGTTAGTGTTAGAAGCCGGCTTGGTGGATAGGTGGGTTTTAGTCACCTTTGAAGATGCAGAAGTAGCACAGGCGGCGCAGGTTTACGAACAACGCAAACAGCAAAGCAAAGGATTACACTTTCTATTAGTCCAGCCTGATGATTCCGGCATGACTTATACTGGCTTTTGGTTACTACAGTCTACTAGGGAACAGGTGACAGGGGGTTTTTTGGTGTAGTTATATATCTATTACAGTGTATAAACTGACTCTTCTCTCCGTGCCTCTGTGTCTCTGTGGTTAACAGTAGAATTATTTTACGAACTACTAAAATCATCAAGCAGGTTTTAAATTACCTTGCTGAAAACTGATTAATCAACAGGTGGGATGTTAAGTTAGAGAACCAGTTGGTGTCGTGAACTGTCGTCATCAAAATAGTTGTTATTATATTTAACTTATCGTGACTCAAGCCACAGATAACTCAAAAAATCTGGAAACTCTAGTAAATCCAGTATTTGCTAACCATGAAACTTTTCACCCCCGCTTTGGCTGGTTGAAAAAAGGATTTGATGCAGCTAATAACAATGTAGATGTTTTCTCACAGGATGATGCGCCTGTGCGGTTGGGTGTGGGGAAAAACATGGTACGTGCTATTCGTTATTGGTGTATTGCGTTCAAAATTCTTGAGAAAAATAATGCACCTACAAGATTTGGCGATAAGCTTTTAGGTAAAAATGGCTGGGATTGTTATTTAGAAGATCCGGCTTCATTATGGTTATTACATTGGAATTTGTTAAAACCCTCCTGTGAAGCGGCTGCTTGGTATTATGTGTTTAATGTTTTTCGAGATGCAGATTTTACTAAAGAAGATATTTTAGCAGGGTTGAAAGCTTATATAAAAACCTTTAATAAAAGTATTGCTGAATCATCTTTTATTAAGGATGTAAATTGTATTTTAAGAATGTATGCGGCACAGGATTTTGTTAGAGACAATAGCCCAATTGAAGATTCTATCGATTGTCCTTTTACTGAACTTGGTTTAATTCGGCATTTTGGGAAAAATTATCAGTTTAAAATCGGTGCAAAAGCAAATTTACCAGCATCGGTTATAGTTGCCTCTTGTTTAGAATATGCTAGTTGGGCAAGTCAAGATAGCAATACAATTACTATTCGTAAGTTGCTTTATGATGAAGGTAGTCCGGGGATGGTTTTTAAGCTGACGGAAAATATTTTGTGTGCAGCTATTGAGACGGTTGGGAAACAATTTGATAATATAGTTCTTTCTGATACTGCTGGGTTAATTCAGTTATCTTTTCCTGATAAATCAGAGGTTTTGGCTGAGGAGATTTTAGACAAATATTATGGTATGGGACAGGATTAAATGCTCGTAGTAAGGACTTTAGTCCTTCTTTGATGGTTTGAGGGCTAAAGCCCTTACTACAAACTGTAATTATTAATAGATATAAGTAAAGTTATGACTAACAAAAAGCTATCCCATTATTTTAGTCTCCAGCGTCGTTATTCTCGCTCTATTAATTTAGAGAGAGATTTAGATAGTGTGGAAGCTTTAGAGGGTTATGTGCTGACTAAAAGAGCAATTGATTCTCTCAAACGTATTTTAAATAGTTTTAATTCTGATGAGGGAAATAGGGCTTGGACTTTAACTAGCGTTTATGGTACGGGTAAATCTGCTTTTGCCCATTATTTAATTTCTTTGGCGGCTAAATCTCGGAGTAAGATACATATTAAAGCTTTAGCGATCGCCGAAGATAAATTAGGCAAAGATAGTGAGATTTATCAATTAATTGAAGATAAAATTAATCCTGGTGGATTAATTAGGGCTGTGGCTACGGGACAAAGAGAACCGATTAGTCATACCATTATTAGAGCTTTGTTAATAGGTGTTGATAATTTCTGGACTGCAAGCCAAAGAAATAAAATTGATGTGGTGCGTCAGTTGATAGATTTGGAAGCAGAAATTAATGATGGGGGAAAGGTTGAGAGTAAAGAAATTATAAATTTGGTTTTGGCATTAGCCAAGGAATCTCAAGGCGGAATTTTATTAGTTATTGATGAATTGGGTAAGAATTTAGAGTATGCTGCTCATGGTCAAGGTGATGAAGATTTATATCTATTGCAACAATTAGCTGAATTACCAAAAGATAATAAGCATCCTATTTATATTTTAGGTATTTTACATCAAGCATTTGCAGAATATAGTCAAAGATTAGCCACAATTCAAAAGAATGAATGGGCAAAGATTCAAGGAAGGTTTGAGGATATCCCTTTTACTGAATCATCTGGGCAAATGATGAGCTTGATTGGCGAAGCAATTGATTCTTCCGCAGCAGATAATATAGAAAGTGCCACTAATACTTACTCTGAGGAATGGAGTAAATATTTAGAATCAATAATTGTAGATGAGGAAGTAACGGCACAAGTTATCAAAAAGGTTTATCCATTGCATCCTTTATCAGCTTTGGTGTTACCCAGCCTTTGCCAGAAGTATGCTCAAAATGACCGTTCTTTATTTACATTTTTAACTAGTAATGAACCTTTATCTTTTCGGAGTTTCTTGGAAGAGGAAAAGGTGCAAGATTATCAATTGCCATGTTTGAAAATCTACCAAGTTTACGACTATTTTATTGAATCGGCGGGGATGGGTTTAGCTTCTCGTCCCAATTTGCAAAGATGGGTGGAAGTTCAAGATTTAATTAATGATGCTAAACGTTTAGAAGAAGATAGTCTCAGGGTATTAAAAACTATCGGGATTTTGAACCTAATTACAGTGACGGGTTCGCTACGGGCGACGAGAAATTTAGTATCATTAGCAATGTGCAATTTCCCAACCGCCGCAGAGATTAATTATTGGCAGGAAATTATTGATAAACTGTTAAAACAAAACCTCATTACCCATCGTCGTCAGTTAGATGAATTGCGGATTTGGCAAGGTTCAGATTTTAATGTTGATAGTGAGTTAAGTAATTATATTGGACAAGAGCGATCGCCTCTCGTCAAGCTATTATCTCTACACCGTCCCCTCAAGCCATTAGTCGCCCAACGTCACAGCTACCAAAAGGGGACTTTGCGTTATTTTGAACGCCATTATCTAGATAACTCTCAAGATTTGACGCAGTTAGTTTGCAGTAGTGTAGATGCAGATGGTTTTGTTGGGTATTGGGTAGATGATGCAGTACCTACTTCCGTTCCGGCGACAACTAGGGATGGGAAGCCATTAGTAATTTTGACTGCGGCGAATTTAGATATATTACGCATCCGCACTCTGGAATATGTGGCTTTGGAGAATATCAAGAAGACAGCCAAAGAGTTACAAAGTGATGGGGTGGCGCGAAAAGAGGTAAATTATCGCTTGCAAGAAGCTGAGACATTTTTAGACGAAACTCTGAATCAATCCTTTAGTATAGGGGTGAATCAGCCTTGTTGGATTCAGGGCGGAGTGGAAACCCTGAACAATATTACCGACTTTAATAGTAAGCTATCTGATATTTGCGATCGCGTCTACTATCGCAGTCCCATTTTGTGGAATGAGTTAATTAACCGTCGAGATTTAACCTCCCAAGGGGCGAAGGCTAGGCGGGAATTAATTCAGGCGATGTTGGAACATCAGCATGAAGAGAGATTAGGCTTACAAGGATATGGCCCGGAAGTGAGTATGTATTATTCTCTGTTAGAGGAAACAGGGATACATCGTCAAGTAGAAGATGAGATTTGGGATTTTTACCCACCATCAGAAAATTCCGGTATGTCTTCGCTGTGGGAAGCTGTGGAAGAGTTTTGTTTAGCAGCTACAGAAAAAAGTCAAACCTTTGATTTACTTTATCAAAATTTAGCCGCACCGCCTTATGGTGTGAAACAGGGTGCTATTCCCGTGATTTTGGCGGCTATTTTGTTGTATCACGCTGATGATTTGGGACTATATCAAGATGGGACATTTATCCCTGTCTTGGGAACAGAACATTTTGAATTGTTAGTTAAATATCCTGAACGGTTTGCAGTTAAGTATTTTGCAGTCGTGGGGTTGAGGGCGGAAGTATTTAAAGAATTGGAAGTTATTTTACGCAATCCTCAGTTAAAAAAATTAGGAAAAGTACGTAACGCTACCTTATTAACGGTGGTAACTCCTCTTTATCAATTTGTCAAGAAACTGCCGAAATATACGCAACAAACTAAAAATATTTCAGCAGAACCGAGAGCAATTTTAAAGGCGTTACAAACAACCGTTGAACCCGACGAATTGCTATTTAAAGCCTTACCAGCCGCTTGTAATTTACCTGCAATTGGGATAGAAAGCGGTGATGATGGCGTGACGGCGCGGAGTTTACGCAGTAAGTTAGTTCATGCACTGCGGGAAATTCATACAGCTTATGATCAGTTATTAAGTAATTGTCAGAAGTTGATTTATGAAGCCTTTGGGGTGAGAAGTCAGGAAACAAAATTGCGGGAAGATTTACGAGTTAGGGCGAATTATTTAGCGGGTAAATGTATTGAACCTTTACTCAAACGCTTTATTCGGGCTGCGTCGGATGAAACTAAAACTGATTCCCAGTGGTTGGAAGCTTTGGTGATGATTGTAGCAGATAAACCTGCGGAATCGTGGAATGATGATGATGCAATCAGCTTCGAGATGAAGTTAGCAGATTTAGTGCGGCGGTTTAAGAATTTGGAAGCCTTGCAAAAGGAAGTCGCCGCTAAAGGCGAAGGTTTTGAAGCGCGACGCATCACCATGACTCGTCCCGATGGTCAGGAAATCCATCAAATGGTATGGGTAGATCATGGCAGAGAATCGCAAGTTACACAAATTGTAGATAAAATTCTCGCGGAATTACCTGATGATCAGCAGTTACGACAGGCGATTTTAGCTAAGTTAAGTGAACGGATTTTAAATCCTGATTTGGGGGATGCAGTGACGAGAATTGCAGATAAGCAAGCTGAGGAAATCAACAGGCAAAACTTCAGTTAGTACAAGCATTATCATGGGGGTAGAGAATTTAGTATTGTCTTTAACCTTCATAAACTACCATGCAGCAAATTACATTTACAGAACTTCATGAAGCTGTTCAAAATTTAATTAACCAAGCACAAAAAACAGGTAAAACCCTTACTATAATCCAAAATGTTGTTCCCTTTGCTATCATTTCTCCTATTCATAAAAAATCACTCCTAGAAACACTTTCTACTCTTGAACCACTGGATGAAGACTTAGCAGATGTAGATGAATGATTGTTACCTTTAGATGATATTGATTTGTAAAAATGAGTTATTTATATTTAGTATTACCATTAATGAATCCTTTAGCCGTTACAAGTTCGCAGAGCCTTTGGATGTTAGATACAGATCATGTGTCTCTATTATTGGAGCAGGAACAATGTTAGGTTTACTAGAAAAATTAAGTTTATGGGAAGAATTAACAAGTCACTCAGCACTACAAAACGTTGATTCTGACCAAATTTTGCTAATGAATGGGATTAGCTGGGATATATATGAAACACTATTGCAAAGTTATTACAATAATTCTCACTATCGCTTTAAATATTTAGAAGGTACTTTAGAAATAATGTCACCGAGTCGCCGCCATGAGGTCGATAAAAAGATTATTGCTTTATTATTGGAAACCTATTTTATAGCCAAAGGTATTGATTTTTATCCTTTAGGTTCGACTACTTTTAGAAGAGAAGCAACCGCTAGAGGTATAGAACCAGATGAATGTTATTGTTTTAATTCAGAAAAACCTGTTCCTGATCTGGCGATTGAAATAGTTGTCACCAGTGGGGGAATTGATGATTTATTAATTTATCAAGGTTTAGGTGTGCCAGAAATTTGGTTTTGGCGGAACAATAAATTTTTATTATATTATTTACGCGGTAATCAGTATGAGCAAATAACTAAAAGTGAACTTTTTTCAGATTTAGATTTGGAATTGTTAGCCAATTTAGTTATGTCTGGTGGAAAACCAAAAGATTTAATTGCCAAGTTTCGGGAAAGTTTTAATACTATTAATTAGGTTTTTTTAAAGCAACAGGTAACGCACAACTATCATGCGGTGCATTACGGCTATATATAGGATTCCTACTTGATTTTTGAACAGATATGTAGATGTGTAGTGGACTGGCAAGGCTAAAATGTGGCAATAGATTTGGAAAAAATTGAACGCAGATGAACGCAGATGAACGCAGATGAACAAGATGATAGGTTTTTCGCTAATGCACAAGTTTAGTCTTGCCACGCTAGTAGGGTGTGTTAGCGACAGCGTAACGCACCTAGCCTGATGCTTTGGGTGCGTTACGGCTATATATCATTTGCTCACATATCCAAATTCTTACACAGCCGTAACACACCCTACTGGTTAAGATTAAATTGTGATGGTTTATCCTTGTTGTTGGTTTAACCAAGTTTCTAAATCAGCAACAGTAGAAAAATCTAGTAATGCTTCTCCCAGATTTTCTAATTGTTCAATTGATAACCCTTTAATTCGCTCAATGAATGACTCATCAATATTCCCAATGCGGCGATTAAGTTGGCGTATAATTATATTTTGTTCGCCCTCTTGCCTTCCTTCTAGTCTTCCTTCTTGCTTGGCTTGTTCTCTGTTTCTTTGATAAATTGGTTCTAACCGCATAATTAACTCCCTATCATCTGCTTGTAATTGTTGATTGACTCTTAAGTTTTCCCGCAAGTTGTAAACTAATTCGATTGTGGCTTGCTGATATGGATGATTTAATGGTAACGCCTGCAACTCAAGAATCGCTTGTGATTGTACTGTTCCCCTACCTAAAAGCCTTAACCATAATGTTTCCGGTGTTTTTGGTAGTTGGTGTATGGCGACAATTGCTGTCCGCAACGCATCGGCGAGAAAATGCACTCCTGATAACCAACCCTCTTTTTCTATAGTTCTAAAGCTAGATAATCTAGTTTTAGATATGGTGGGTGTCAAAATCCACAATTGGGGGATTTCTGATTGTTGGAGTTTGATTTTATTGGTTTTCGCTTCTCGCCGTAAAAGGGCTTTTACTTCTAATAATTTGAGAAGACAATCGCCAATTTCATCGCTAGAAGGTGGGTTGCGGAATGGTTCTATGAGGGCTGGATATGCGGCGAATCTTCCTAGCAAACCCAGTATTTCTAAATTGGCTTTCTGCTGTTTGTTAGGGGTGAAGAACACATCTATTTCTTTAATTTCGCCTGATACTTTCTCTGATGCTTTGACTTGTCCGTAATCTTTTAGTAGTTCTTCTAGATAGTCCTTGGCGAATTTGTCATGTATAAAGCGGGTCATTCAGTTTGGATATTTAAGAGGTTGTTTGAAAAGTGGTTGGCTGTGATTTTAGGTATTTATTGATCCCCCCTAGCCCCCCTTAAAAAGGGGGGTAAATATTTTCAAAGTCCCCCTTTTTAAGGGGGATTTAGGGGGATCTAAAAGTATTTGATACATCACTAGGGACTTTTAAAACATTCCCTAAAATTAATCTCTGCCCTATTGTACCTTATATAGCATACGTACCCTACAAATGGGATATTGAAACTTAACGCTTTATGATGGGTCTTGACCATATGTAAGAGTTGTTTGTGACAGAGAAGCGTCAAGGACAAGAGTATCTTGGTTTCTATCTTCCACAGGGGAAGCGGGAACTGTTTAAGGAATACTGTCAGTTTATGGACAGTACAATGAAGGATGAACTGGAGAAGTTTATCGATGAATGCTTATCTAATCCCAAGTTTCAGCAATATATGGAAATGAAGCGTAAGTTAAGGGATTAGGTAATTGGCTATATTCAATTTAATGGCTGTAATTGCGGACTGATGTATAAAATTGTAATTAAAAAATTGATAAAAAGTTAAATAATTCAGTGTTTATACTAATATTGTTGAAGTTTAGTTAAATAAAGCTACACATTACCTCTACCCATTTGCTAAGATATTAGAAATGCTAATATACTTGCCAAAAAGCGTTGAAGAACCAGCATGGTAGAGAAAAAAGTTAGACATATACTAGGGCTTTCTGGGGGCAAGGATAGCACGGCTTTAGCGGTGTTACTGCATAAGGAAATTCCAGATATGGAGTATTTTTTTTGTGATACCCATAAGGAGTTACCGGAAACTTACGAATATCTTGACCGCATTAAAGCAAGGTTGGGGATTCATATTCATTATCTCAGTGATAAACGAGGCTTTGACCATTGGTTAGCAATTCATGATGGTTTATTACCTTCTCCGCAGATGCGTTGGTGTACGGTGAAGATGAAAATTAAGCCTTTAGAGGATTTTGTGGGAGATGATGAGGCTGTTAGTTATGTTGGCATTCGTGCTGATGAAAACCGTGATGGTTATATCTCGACTAAACCTAATATTAAACCTGTGTTTCCTTTTAAGGAAAGGGGTTTAGTTAAGGCTGATATTATTCGTCTATTGGAAGAGAGTGGTATTGGACTCCCTGACTATTATCGCTGGCGTAGTCGTTCTGGGTGTTTTTTCTGTTTCTTCCAACGCAAGTATGAGTGGGTAATGTTAGCACAGGAACATCCTGATTTATTTCAAAAGGCTGTTGAGTATGAATCTAATCATGCTGATGGTCGTACATATACTTGGACTGATGGGGAAAGTTTATTACAGCTTTTAGAACGTAAGGATGAAATTATTGATAAACAAGATGAGCAGTTACCTTGTTTAATTTGTCATTTATAATTATTGTTTAACTCATATATATAACTCAATCCTGTTTAGATAAAAATAATTAACCGCCGATACACGCCGATACAAGCCGATAAATCAAGATGTTTAATCAAGATTGCCACCTAATCTAGCCTTAACTGAACTGTATTAATATATAACTTAATTTTTTTAATAAATTAAATATGTATAATTTGCCTGATTATGATGGTTTAAATATTTCAGCATTAGCAGGGTTGTTTGACTCAACTACTAACTCTTATAAATTTCTTTATTTCTTATCACTATTAGATATTCTTAAAAGAGAAAACTTTGAGGATACATTAACAATTAGCTTTCAAGATATTATTGTCGAAATGTTAGCTAATGCCTGGTATCCTCACAACTATTTTAAACTGTCTTTTGGGAAACAAGACCAAATAGGTAAGACCTTAGATAGTCTTAAACTAGAAATTACAGAACCAATCCTAAAATTTACAGATACAGACAAAACATTATTAAGAAAAACAATAAATCAAAATAATCTGACGAGAATTATTAACGACTTTAAGAAAAACGTTCCTTTTCGATTGCTACGTCCATTTTTATTAGAAAATCTGCGTAAATTTGATGTGGACTATGAAGTTGTTTTAAAAACTCCCGAAATAACCAATCAATATTTTGATGATTATAAACCTTTGTATCGGTTTAATTCAAACAGTTATAAAGATAGTAGTAGTATTATTTTGCATCCAGAATGGATTAAATATTTAAAGGAAAATTACGCAATAATTAGAGGTTGGGCTTCTTGGAAATGGCTAAATTATATGCAGGATAGAAACCCCAGTACCCCTAATGTGGTGAACAAGTTATTTATGCCGCCAGGAAGGGAACCTTTAAAAGAGCAAAATAAATATTGGAAAACTGTTTTAAAATATCAAGATATTGAATGTATTTATTCTAAGGTTTGCTTAAATAAGAATGAAATATCATTAGATCATTATCTGCCTTGGTCTTTTGTAGCTCATAATCAATCATGGAATATAATCCCGACTACACAATCGGTTAATTCTTCTAAATCTGATAATTTACCATCTGTAGAATATTTTCAAGATTTTGTAGAATTGCAGCATTGCGGTTTAACTGTTGGATATGCAAATATTTCTAGAAATGAATGGTTAAAATATACTGAATCATTTGTATTTGACTTAAAAGTTAGTCAAGTTGAGGATTTATTAGATTTAAATCTTTTGAGAAATGCTTATGAAAAAACAACTTTGCCTTTAATTTCTTTAGCAACTTTGCAAGGTTTTAGCCCTAATTGGGTTTATATTCGATAAACAGTGAACCTACTTTAGTCATCTGGTTAGCCTATAGCGAGGAACTATGCGAACAAGCAGTGACAGAATTTCAAAAAGCCTGGGACTGTTTAGGGAATCGCACCATCTGCACCTATCGCTTCTGGGGTAGCCATGAGTTAGACTTAGCACAGGCGCAAGACGGCTTAGTAGTAGCAGGATTAGCCAAGGTATACCACGCAGCTAAAAAGAGTATTCGCTTTATTAATCAACTGGGTGTGCGTAGTTCATTGGTAATTATCGACGAAGCCCATCAAGCGATCGCCCAAACCTATAAACTCGTTTTAGATTCCCTAGTCATCCCCTACGAAAAAACCGCCTTACTAGGACTAACCGCCACACCCGGACGCACTTGGGCTGATATTCACACCGATGCACAACTGGCTAAATTCTTCGCCCAACAGAAAGTTACCTTAGAAATCCCCGGTTACGACAACCCCATCGATTATCTAGTTGATCAACAATACCTAGCTAAAGTTCACTATCGCTCGTTATTCTACGAAACCGGCATTGAACTCACACCCCAAGACTTGAAGCGGATAAATACAGAATTAGACATCCCCCAATATATCCTCAATCGGTTAGCCGCAGACGAACAACGCAACCTCCGCATCATCCTCGAACTAGAAGCACTAGCCGAAAATCATCACCGCATCATCGTTTTTAACACCTCCGTCGAACACGCCCGACTCATCGCCGCTATTTTGCGTTTACGGGGGTGGAATGCGGAAGCTGTGACTGGTGAAACCCCCAAATCCCAACGAGAAAGGCTGATTCAAAGCTTTAAAGATGAACAGCCGCAAACCAAGATTTTATGTAACTACGGTGTGTTAACCACTGGCTTCGACGCACCCAAAACCAGCGCCGCAGTTATCGCCCGTCCTACCAAATCTCTTGTTCTCTACAGCCAAATGGTAGGACGCGCCATTCGCGGAGTCAAAGCTGGGGGTAATGCTACGGCGGAAATTGTCACCGTTGTCGATAGCCAACTCCCCGGTTTTGGTTCAGTTGCATCAGCCTTTCACAATTGGGAAGACGTTTGGAGGAATACCCATGAATACCCATGATATAGTCCCGACTCACCTCGCAGTCCAAGCCATGCGCGACAACGGTTATAAAAACGCCGCCTATGCTTTAGCCGAATTAATGGATAATGCCATTCAAGCTGGTGCATCGCAAGTAGAGTTACTGTGCGGGGAACGGAAACAACAGGTGGAAGGGAGGAGGCGATCGCGCATTGAACAAATCGCCGTATTAGATAATGGTTGTGGGATGGATGCTGAGGTTTTACGCCTAGCCCTGCAATTTGGCAATGGTACGTATTTAGATGAAAATAAACACACCGGAATCGGTCGTTTTGGCATGGGTTTACCCTCATCTTCCATTTCCCAATGCCAACGGGTTGATGTGTGGTCATGGCAAAATGGTGTAGAAAATTCCCTCCACAGTTACCTTGATTTAGATGAAATTAAAACTCGACAACTGACAGAAGTACCCGCACCTACACCTAAACAGATTCCCTTAAATTGGACAAAAATCGGTCAAAAATTTGGTGACAGTGGCACATTAGTAGTCTGGTCAAAAATCGACCGTTGTATCTGGCGAACCGGAAAAGCGATTATTGATAATTCTCAATTCGTGATTGGGAGAATGTATCGCAAATTTATCAATAGCGGTGATGTCAAAATCCGCATGGTAGCCTTTGATTTAGATGCGTTATACGACGTGATTTTAGAAAAATACGCCCTACCTAATGACCCTGGTTATCTAATAGAAAGAACATCCTGTCCAGCACCGTTTGATAAGCAAGCTATGTTTCGTCCCTGGGAAGGCGATACATCTTATGAAGCCATCTATAAAATTAATTTTAAAGATAAAGAACACGATGTAAAAGTCCGTTTTTCCTACGCCAAAGAAGAAGCACGTCAAGCCGAACCTGGAAAAAACCCCGGTAGCTTACCACATGGACAACACGCAGCCAAAAACGTCGGCGTTTCCGTAGTGCGTGCGGGAAGAGAATTAGAATTAGACCAAAACCTAGTGAATAATTACGACCCTACAGAAAGGTGGTGGGGTATTGAAGTAGAATTTTCCCCATCCCTGGATGATATTTTTGGAGTCACAAATAACAAACAATCAGCCCGTAATTTTGGAGAAATTTTACAACTAGACATTGAATCTTTATTAGAAGAAGGAAAAACCGTCGCTCAACTGAAAGAAGAATTACTCCAAGATGAAGATCCAAAACTGCCCCTTTTAGAACTAGCTCATAAAATTAGCTCTCAATTAAGTTTAATTCGTCGCTTAATTAAAGCCCAAACCAAAGGCACTCGTACCACCGAAAAACGCCACGGACACGACCCTTATAAATCTGAGAAAGTGGCTACTAATGTAACTCAAGAACGTAAATCACAGGGTTATAAAGGTCAAAGTGATACAGATGAAAAACTACCAAAAGAAGAACGGAAACAAGTCATCAAAGAAACTTTAAAAGAAGAGGGATTAACTGAAGCCCAAGCGGAATTATTAGCAGCAACTACAGTAGATGATGGTTTAAAGTATACCTTTGCCAAAGCTCCTATTGATACCCCTGAGTTTTTCACTGTTCAATCCAGAGGGGGAGCAATTGTAATAACATTAAATACCAATCATCCCGCTTATCAAAACTTACTCGAAATTTTGGAAGAGGATGTAAATAATGCCGATATAGATACCTTACGTAATCGGTTGATTAACTCCTTAGATGGATTAAAATTGTTATTAATGGCATGGGCAAGGTATGAGGATGAACTAGATGGTAAACGCAAAGAAAAGGCTATAGATGCTCGTATTGATTGGGGACGAGTTGCCAGGAGGTTTTTAGAGAAAGAGTAAAATGTTAAAATAATGCCTAATGAACCAGAAAATGACCCATTTTTTGTAGAACTCTGTCAAGAATACACATCCTCACAAATTGCAGAAATCGAACAATATTTAACAGAATGGGATAAAGCTAGTTATATCAGTGTTTCCCATAATGTTCTAGACCATGCAGCCAGAAAAGAAATTGACCCCTTAAAATTACTCCGTAAAGCACACAACTTTAGTAAAAAGGGAGCGTTGAGAGTTCCCAAATCAGGATATCGTCAAGATGGTTCAGCCGTTTATCGTAAAGGAAATGAATATTTAATTGTCCGTCCTGATAAATTCGGTACTGAGAAAATCGTCACTTATGGAATTAACGATGACTAATACAACACTTACTAATCAAAATCCTGAATCAACTAAAAATTACATTATTCAACTGTTGGAACAGTTAACTATTGATTACCACAATACTAAATTAGATAGACAAGCGATCGCTCATCTATCAACCCCATCTGAAACAGAATTTACACTATTAGAAGAAATCGAACTTTTAACTACAGATATTCGGGGTTATGCTAGTCAGATTAAAGCTAGAGGTTATATAGAAAAACCACAGGAAGCAATTGAACAATTACAACACAAGCGAGTATTTGATACTCCTCAAATTGCTCAATTTTATTTAATTAACTCTCATGAATACGAAAAACTTAAATCTTACTTGCGGATGTTAGATTACTTAAGATTAATCATCTTAGAACATTTAACTATTCAGTCATAGCAAATAAATTCATCCAATTTATGATTATAAAAAAAGCTCACATCTAGACGCAGAAAATTACTATAGGCATCTCTTAAAACCTCAAAAAAACCTCCTCATTCCTCCGCGCGTACTTTGCGTTCCCACCGAAGTTATGATGCCTTCGGCGGGCTACGCCAACGCCGGAAGCCGGCGCTCATACTTCTCTCTGCGTTGAAAAAATGATTTACCTAGATTACCACTCAACCACCCCCGTAGACCCCAGAGTAGCCGAAAAAGTCATGCACTATATGACCAATGCTTTTGGTAATCCCAATAGCGTAGATCATATTTATGGAGACGAAACCGCCAAAGCAGTTAAACAAGCACGTCAACAAATAGCATCTTTAATCAACGCTTCCCCCACAGAAATTATCTTTACCTCTGGTGCAACAGAAAGCATTAATTTAGCCATTCAAGGACATATTACTCAACAAAATCCTCCCGCCAAAATCATTGTTTCTCCAGTTGAACACAAAGCCGTTTTAGATACCTGTCAAGCATTAGCTAAAAAAGGACTAGCCGAAATTATTTGGTTAAAAGTCAATCAACAAGCACAAATTGATTTAGAACATCTAGAAAAAGCCTGTGCTAACGGCGCTTCTCTACTTTGTGTGATGGCGGCTAACAATGAAGTAGGGACAATTTACCCCATCGAAAAAATTGGTGCGATCGCCCAAACCTACAATATCCCATTTTTATGCGACGCTTCCCAAGCAACCGGGAAAATTCCCCTCAACTTCCAAGACTGGGGTATCACCTACCTCGCCATTTCTGGACACAAACTTTATGCACCTAAAGGCGTTGGTGCGTTAGTAGTGAGAAAAGGTGCTTATCTCCCACCCATGATTTACGGTGGCGGACATCAACAGGGCATCAGATCAGGTACGCTGAATGTACCCGGAATTGTCGGCTTGGGGGAAGCTTGTCACTGGCGACAAGGGGAGATGTCAACAGATGAAACTGCAATTTTACGAGATCATCTACAAAACCAACTCCAAAGCGCCATCCCCGAATTAGTAGTCAACGGAGACTTAAACAACCGCTTATCAGGTAACTTACATATTGCCATCCCTGGTATTCCTAATAGCGCCATCATTGCGAGAGTCCGCCATCAATTAGCCATTTCTACAGGCGCGGCTTGTTCATCAGGCGTAATTGCACCATCTCACGTTTTACAAGCTATGAATCTTTCTGAAGATATAATTGATGGTGCGTTAAGAATTGGCATAGGCAAATTTACAACCAAGGAAGAGATAGAAACGGCATCATCCCTAATAATTAATGCAGTCAAAGCAATCCAAAAATTGTACTAATTTTAAACGCAGAGGGGCGCGGAGGTTAGCGCAGAGGGACGCGGAGATTAAGAGAGGTTATGAGGGTGTTTTTTTACGACTTTTAAGTTATGTAGACTACTATCAGTGCAACCTGTGATAAATCCGCCTAAGCTTTGGATATGTTGCAAATATTCCAGGGTTGGTTTTGTAATCACTTCCCCTGGCATAATAACGGGGATACCTGGAGGATAGGGACAGATAATCTCTGCACAAATGCGATCGCCTGCTTGTTCAACAGGTAATATCTCAGTAGCAGCAAAAAAAGCTTCACGGGGGGAAAGTTCTCTAGAATAAACGAAATTACTGTCAACTCCTCTTATCACTTGCGGCGAAGTTGGGGTTATTTCCACCAATTTAGTGAACCCTTGGACTAACTGTTCAATATCAGCAGCCTTGTTTCCTAAACTAATAATAAAGGTGAGATGTTGCAAACTAGCAAATTCCGCCACCACACCCAACTTTTCATCTAAAATTTCTTCCGCTTCAAACCCAGTTAAACCCAAGTCGGAAACGGTGACAGTTAACCTTGTCCTATCCAAAGCCGCAAACCCTGGTGATATGGGGTGAGGATGCAAAACCGATAACCCAGCAATTTGATTAATTCTTTCCCTCGCCTCATCTGCAAGCTGTAAGGTGCGAGACATCAACTCTTTCCCAAACACAGCCATTTGCTGACGCGCCGCATCTAGGGAAGCCAAAAGTACATAACTAGGGCTGGTGGACTGTAACAACTGCAAAGCCTTACTCACTCTATCAACATCTATTCTATGGCCTTGGATATGCAGCATGGAAGCCTGCGTCATTGCACCCAGTACCTTGTGAGTTGACTGTACAGTTAAATCTGCACCTGCGACTAAAGCCGAGGTAGGTAATTCTGGGTGAAAAGCGAAATGTGCGCCGTGGGCTTCATCTACCAGTAAGGGGATATTGTATTGATGGGTGATTTTGGCGATCGCTTCTAAATCTCCACATACGCCGTAATATGTAGGATATACCGTCAACACCGCTTTAGCATCAGGATGTAGTTGTAAAGCAGCTTGTACAGCATCGGGTGTGATACTGTGGGCAATATCTAAAACTGGGTCATATTCAGGATTGAGAAAAATCGGGATAGCACCAGAGAGAATTAAACCGGCGATCGCAGATGAATGTACATTCCGAGGCAAAATAATCTTATCCCCCGCGCCACAAGTAGCCAGAATAGCCGCCTCTACCCCACAAGTAGAACCATTTACCAAAAACCAACTCCGCCCAGCCCCAAACGCCGCCGCCGCTAACTCCTGCGCTTGTTGAATTACACCCTGCGGTGCTGATAAATTATCTAAATCTGCCAACTCAGTCAAATCAGCCGTAAACACAGCATTACCCAGCAAATCAGCCAAAGGTTGAGCAATTCCCCTCCCTTGTTTATGTCCGGGAGTGTAAAAAGCCGCATGAGAACGGGCTGCACAAGCTTTTATGGCATCAATTAGAGGTGTTTCGTTTTGATTGAGCATTTTTGGTGAATTTAGACACCGAGGCATTTATTTATATTAACTGGAACTCTAAAGGTAAAAATAATAATTTTGTTTAATAATCGTTTTTGTTATTTGTCCTATCAAACTATAATTAACTTATTACTCATATTTCTCCTACTTATCTTATGTCTATTTCGCATATAAATGAAGAAGTAATCTTCTTAGAAGAGGATGACGACACAAAAACAAATTTAGAATTTCGTTCTGATCAAAAGTCAGAGTTAGAGAAAATCCAAAAAGTTATTGTGACTAATACTGATTGGTCAGTATCTACAATTCTGGATCAAATTATCCGTGAAAATATATATTTTGATTTTAGAATACAAAGAAGAGATGAGTGGGATATAACTAAAAAAAGCAGATTTATAGAATCTTTATTGTTAGGTTTTCCCATACCACAAATAGTATTAGCTACTCGCAAAAACGATAAGGAATTTTTAGTGATTGATGGCAAGCAACGTTTGCTAACAATCTTACAGTTTTACGGCAGAAGTCAGAGCCATAACAATGGGTTTGCTTTGAATAACTTAGAATTTAGAACAGATATAAATGGCAAAAATTATGAACAATTAAAAAATGACATTTTCAAACAGAAAGAACTTGATGAGCTTGATATTCAAACTATTCGTACTATATTGGTTAGGAATGTCGATAGTGTAAATCTTCTTTATAATATTTTCTTACGCCTGAATGTAAAAACTACAGGTTCCTCTACACAAGAACTTAGACAAGTATTATATCCTGGGGCTTTTAATGAGTTTTTAGACAATCGTTCGATTAAAAGTCAAGCTCTAAAAAAAATTTTTAAATCTTCTAAACCAGATGCGCGGATGCGTGATAATGAATTACTTCTACGTTATATAGGATTTCATTTTTTTATTTCTGAATATCGGGGAAATCTCAGAAATTTTCTTGATATGACTTGTCAAAAGCTTAATCAAAGTTGGAATGAAAAAAATTATAGAGTTCAAACTATAGTTGACAAATTTGAAGAAGCAGTACAGGCGATCATTAATATATTTGGTGAACGAAATTTTTCTCGGATGTGGTTAAATAATGAAAATACATATCAAGCAAGCTTTAATAAAGCTATTTTAGATGTGATGCTTTTTTACTTCACGGACGAGATTATTAGACAAGCTGCTGAAGCGCATCAAGAAGAAGTAGTGAACGCTTTTAAAAAATTATGTTCATCAAACAGAGATTTTCAAGAAGGAGTTGAAGGAAATACTCACAGTGTTCGGAAAACTTATAATCGTCTGAGAGTCTGGGGAGAAGCTCTATTAGAAGTATTGGATATAGAGTTTAATCTACCTGAATTTATGGAAAATCATATTATTTTTAATGGACTCAGGTAGGTTGATTTTTCAGATATGCCAAAATCTGCCAGATTTCGTACTTTAACCAAGGAGCTAACTAGGTTAAAAAAGCAATTTCTCCCAAAAATTAGTCCTACTGGTTTATATTCTGATAGGCAGTTATCTAGAACTATGGCATACACAGTTTTAGCTCATGCTGAAATTGAATCTTACCTTGAGGACAGAGCTTGGGAAGTTGTTCAAGATGCTAAAAAGGTTTGGAATAATACACGTAAGGCTGGTCTAACTTTAGTCAGTATTATTGCTTTCTCAGGTCAAACTATGGAGTTACCACCCGAAACACTAACACCAAGAAAAGGAAGTAAAAACGTTAGAGATGAAAAAATCAAGTTAAATAAAAAAATAAACTTAGCTTTGGAGTCGTTTAGCAGAGTTATTAATCAAAATCATGGAGTAAAAGAAGCCAACATTTTGGCATTACTTTTACCAATAGGGATAGATAGCGATGATTTAAATCGTGCTTGGCTGGCTACAATGAATACATTTGGGGAGAAACGAGGTCTAATAGCACATAAATCAGCCATACATTACAGAACGATTCAAACACCAAACCCTGCTGATGAACTAAATACAGTCAGGCAAATTACTCAAGAGCTTTTAAAAGTAGATGAGTTAATCAATCAGTTGATGAAATGATTTTCCTAATTTAAGCCTTAGCATATATAGTAAATTATGAAAGAGGGTATATTCTTTTAGGGGGATGTCAACAAATCAAGTTGTCATCTAGCTTGGGAAGGTCGAATGATATATGTATTAGCATGATTCAACCCCTAGCTATTTCCATTCCCGAACCACAAATTCCCACCCCGGAACCGAACCCCCTACCCAGTCCTGAACCTACACCAGGGCCAAGTATACCGGAGCCTGTACCCGAAACAGTACCGTCTCCCATTCCCCAAACGGTTCCGGGAACCATCCCCCAAACAGTACCAACTACCATTCCCCAAACAATACCGGGGCCTGTATAAACTCAAAATCCTACATCAAAAATGCTAAGAGCCGGAATTGTCGGACTTCCTAACGTCGGAAAATCTACTTTATTTAATGCTGTAGTCGCCAATGCGAAAGCAGAAGCGGCTAATTTCCCGTTCTGTACAATTGAACCTAATGTGGGTGTTGTTGCAGTACCGGATGAGCGATTAAATGTGCTGTCGCAAATTTCCAGTTCGGCACAAATTATTCCCGCAAGAGTTGAGTTTGTGGATATTGCCGGCTTAGTCAAAGGCGCAAGCCAAGGTGAAGGATTAGGTAATCAATTTTTGTCTCATATTCGAGAAGTTGATGCGATCGTTCATGTGGTACGTTGTTTTGAGAATGATGATATCATTCACGTTGCTGGTTCAGTTGACCCAGTGCGAGATATTGAAATCATTAGCCTAGAATTAGGTTTATCAGATTTAGCCCAAATTGAACGCCGCATTGAGCGCACTCGGAAACAAGCACGCACCAGTAAAGATGCACAATTTGAGGTAACAGTATTAGAAAAGTTGGCTGCTGCCTTAAATGAAGGTAAATCAGCACGTCAAGTCAGCTTAACCGAAGAAGAAGCAGCCATAATTAAGGGACTGGGACTATTAACAAATAAGCCGATTATTTACGCGGCTAATGTCTCTGAAGATGAGTTAGCAACCGGGAATGAATTTGTAGAAAGAGTCCGCCAAGTTGCAGCCCAAGAAAATGCTCAAGTTGTCGTTGTTTCTGCTCAAGTAGAAGCAGAACTTGTGGAACTTCCAGAAGAGGATAAAGCTGATTTTCTGGAATCTTTAGGTGTAAAAGAAGGCGGATTAAAATCTTTAATTCGTGCTACCTACACCTTATTAGGATTGCGGACATATTTCACCAGTGGCCCAAAAGAAACCCGCGCTTGGACTATTCACGCCGGGATGTCAGCACCCCAAGCCGCAGGTGTAATTCACTCCGATTTTGAGCGCGGATTTATTCGTGCGGAAACCGTTGCTTACGATGATTTAGTAGCAACTGGTTCTCTTAATGCTGCGAAGGAAAAAGGCTTAGTTCGTAGTGAAGGAAAAGAGTATATTGTGCAAGAAGGCGATGTAATGTTATTCCGGTTTAACGTTTAATTGTAGGGACGCGATGCTTCGCGTCTTTACAAGATATTATCGCCCAACATATAAACAGAAGCACCAAAATTTTCATCATCTGTTGCTGCAACTATCCCACCATCTGCGCCAGGAATCAACTCTATCCCTTCAACTTTATGATAGTTAAAACGGTAGAGGGGAACTAGTTGAGAACTTTGCTGCCAAATAATTTTATTATTACGTAAACCCAAGTAACCAGCAACATAAATAGCCGATTGAAATGGCCCATTATCTCCAGCATCGCTAGAGGAAGAGATATATACAATTCCGGCTGAGTCTACTTTGATATCAGAAATATGCCGCACATTCCCAGAAGGAAAGGGTACTTTTAGCTGGGTTGAACCTGCAAAATTAATTTGATATTTATTTAAGTCTAAAACTCCCCAATAAATAATAGCTGGTTGTTCTGCTTCTCCTCTGTGCGCCCAAATTGCTACTAATTTACCTTCTATATTCTGTAGAGAAAATGCTTCAAAATTACTACCTTTAGGTATTCTTGGTAATTCAAACTCTTTCAAAATAGAAACACTTTTTTGCTCAGAATCTAATTTGATATGGTAGGCTTTGCCACTACTACTTAACGCGATAAAATTATCTTTTACTTTGGGAATCGATGTTAAAGCCTCTAAGTCAATGGGTGATGGAGTATTACTAGGCCAATTTAAACTTAAGTATTCTGGTTGGTTTTTACCTCGGATAGTTACAAGGGCTAAACGTTCTTGATTTGTTTGTTTATTGTCATGGACGACGAGAAAATCCCAAGAAGATTTGTCTTGATTAACTAGCGCCATGCCACTGATACCATAAAGAATACTAGCGCGAACAGGTCGCCAACTTTGGGCGAAAACCTGTTGAGAGATAAGTAATAAGGACAGCAAAATTAATATTTTGATAATTAGTTTTGATTTTAAGTATTTCATTAATAACCTATTAATGTATAAATTTAGACTTTAGATATGATCGACAACCGTAAGTAGGCTACGAAATCATTAGGGTTTGGGTTGGGATGGCAATAGGATGATGGTACTAGATATGCGCCTAATCTGTGCGGATTAAAACAGATACTTTGCTCAACCGCAACAGTAGCATTTAGAGTAATTTAGTTTTACAATACTATTGACAATTTTTTCTATTAATCTTACATGATATTCTCATTTGGTATCGAACATGAAGTCGCTTTCCTCGGCCAAGAAGGAAAGTTTGCTGATTTTACCTCGACAAAATTTGCAGACTTTAACCAAATTGTGGAAAGATTACCCACATACCCTAATGACCATTTACAATTACACGTAGGTGATGCAGGTATTAGGAAAAAGCGCTGGTATATTGAGGGTTTTGAGAGATTCGCCGATTCTGATGAAGTAATTGATTGTCTGTCAAAGGGAATAGAAATTAGAACCACTATCCATTCTGATATTCACAGCGCTATCAAAGAATTATCGCAGAGCTTTGATTTACTGTGCGATGTTGCGGCTGATTTTGGTTTCTCACCCGTTTTAACTAGTTTTCATCCTTACAAAACCGGCTTTGTACCCCATCCACCATTGAATGAATATGAACTGCAACAATTGCAAGCTTATCCCGATGAGCTAACAGCTAATATTTATATGGTGTCATACGGGCCAGACTTAAATATTTCCGTCGCTGATTTACCAATTGAGCGTGTAATTGATATCGGTAAAAAGTTAACTTACTACAGCCCTTATATTGTACCTTTTAGTTATAGTTCGCCTTTTTATGATGGCGATTTGTGGCAAGGTTTATCAGTGAGAACATTTATTAGAACGGGAAAAAGACCTGCTACTTTAGTATTTGTTCAGGATAAGGAACAATTAGTTAATAGTGTACCATCATTAACCAAAGTTGCCCGCCTACCTGCGGAAATTGGACGGATAGAATTTAAAGCTTTTGATAGTTGTGATGACTTCTCTATTTATGCAGGGTTGCTGGCGTTATTAAAAGGTTTAGTAATAGATGAAACTTTACCGGGGAGAGCAATTACTCCTGATGCGAATTTGCACCAATGGTCTGCAAAATTTGGCTTTGATGCAGAAGATATATTGACGAATGCGACAACAATTTTACAAGCGGCTGAGGCTGCATTGAAAGATGATCCAGATGTTAAATTGTTAGCGCCATTGAAAGAGATGTTAGCGACGAGGAGAACTATCTCTCATGAGTTAATAGATATGTTTAAGCGTGTTGGTTCAATAGAAGCAGCGTTAAAGTGTACTTATCAGAAAATTAGGTGATAGTTGGTAGTAAGGACTTTAGTGCTTCAGACAGTCAGGACTAAAGTCCTTACTACGAACTTTATCAATTATAAACTCGTCATCACCTGGGTTAGTTCTTTGGATAAATCAATTGTAGAGTCGTCTTGTTGAAATAGAACACCAGCTAAGAAATAATAGTCCCCAGAATAGAATGCCATGTTATGTTTGCGCAATTCTTCTATGTGGTTTTTCACTTTTGGTTCTGAGCTATAGTAACCAAACTTTAAAGGGAGAATTACAAAATTACTAATGTTATATCCATGTTCCTGCGCTTGTTCAATGGTACTTAGAGGATTAGACAAGCTAGAAACTAAAAGTAAGACATTTTCGTAGCCTAAAGATAAAAGCTCATTGGTAATAGTTGCACCATCTTCACCGCCAAATAATAAAGGCATATAAATTTCATCATCTGGTGCTGGTAAATATGGAGGATTAGCGATGAGGTAGTTAGCGTTAGGTGTGGAAGATGCAAATAAACATGAATTATTTACTACATATTTATCTGTGAGATTATATTCATCAATTGTTAAATTTGCTGCTTTCCAGGCGGAAGTATTTAACTCAAACCCATGTATAACCCCATCAAATTGATTTCTTAGTAATGAGTTAATTACAGGGCTACCATCCCCTGAACCAAATTCCACAATGGAATCGGTATCATCACAATTTCTCAGAATGAAATTCTCTAGACAATTTGAGTAGAAATTAGATTCTTCAGGACAAAAGAAGATGTCTTTCATGATATTTAACTTCAACCTTAATGTTAGTTATTTTGCAGAAAATTTAGACAAAAAATCTTTCCTTAGTGATGGATTACCACTAAAGAAATGATG
Organism: Leptolyngbyaceae cyanobacterium; assembly: GCA_036704005.1. Classification (GTDB taxonomy): domain Bacteria; phylum Cyanobacteriota; class Cyanobacteriia; order Cyanobacteriales; family Nostocaceae; genus Trichormus. The sequence continues at coordinate 28,313 of DATNQO010000157.1, forward strand.
TTACTAGGACAAGATAAGAAAACTCTTAATTAACTGCTTCGGCTTGACGGATGGAACGAACAACAGCTTCAGCCGCGCGATCGCCCATTAATTTCTCTTGGTCGTACCCCAAAACCAACTCCCACGCATCATTGGGGTAACGTTCCGCCAAAGGTAAAGCCACATCTTCCAACATCCAACGTCCGTGGCGTTCATCTTCCTTGATATGCAATTCCCAATAACCCATCGCCGCATTCGATAACCCTAATCTTTGCGCTGCTGCAAGATAATTGCGATAAGCCGCAGGCCCAGCCACTTCAAAGTATGTCAACCCGCCACTGTAACGCAAGTAATAACGTCTGCGTTCTGTCAGCAAGAAGTTATGGTTCGCACAAGCTAAAACTTCCCAAGGAACTAAATCAAAATATCCTTCCGGTTCCGTATTCATCCCAAACTCAGCCAGCATCTGGGCGAAAAATGTCGAGTGTTTGCGAGATAAACGCCCATTCCCATATTCTTCCAGCAGTACCCGTACCAAAGTACACTGCACCTCATTTGCAGTACCACCCAAAATGCGGGAAAGACGACTACCTTCCACCAAGCCATCAAAAGAACCGATCGCTAACAAATGACGGTAGCCAGTTTCGCTCATTTCTTCGCGGATATAGTGACTAGCTGCTGACAATGGCGGGTCTAAATCAGCCTTAGCACGGTCAATTAAAGCTTGTTTAACATCTAATTTTTGTAGCGCTGCAACATCAACTTGTGCAAGTTCCCACTTTTGCCAAGCCGCCTCAATCTGATGACGACAGGAGGATAAATAAAGCGATCGCTCATTAGTATAATGCTGCAAATCATCATACCAAAACAAATTCAGCCGATTAATCCGATAGAGTATCCGTTGCAAAAACCGATGCGCTAACTCATTGCTATCAGCTTCATAAGCAGCATCAATTGCAGTGGAAACCGCCTCTTCAAAATTATTAACAATAGCAGCTTGTTGATCTAAATTATTATCTAAATCCTCAGTAGCTAAAAGTAATAAAAATTGCTGCTCAGCACGGTCGTATTCAGTAACATTTTTTTTCTTTACTGGCTGACTCTGCCTTGCAAGCTCAACAATTGGGAACATGACTAAATTGCTTTGCATGGAACCTTCAGTGACTAAAGCAAAGGTGCAATTTTTTTCACCTTTAATATCTAAGATTCCACACGAGTAACATTGTCTACCTCTTTCTACGGTTATAAAGAAATATTAACCCTAGAGTTGATATCTCCCCAACTTGAAACACAGAAGATTTTAAAAGGATGTTGCTACGCACCTCTTAGCCATGCTCCGCAATAGACTACTGACTACCTCAACTTTTAACTTTAAATTAACCACATAACTGAATTTCCTTAACCCTGGGTGATTAGCAATTCAGCTATTGTGATTACGGATAGGCATTATTTCTGATAAATAAGCCCTACCCCGATCAAACATGGCGAGAATATACCGTGCCTTCCTAGCAGGTGGACTGCTGAGTTACTTCCTGCTGGGTTTATTTATTGTAACTATTTAAAATAGTTGATTCTTGACTTTGTTTACCGGACTTTAAGTTTAAATAATTATTACTTCATCAACTTTTATTTAAAAGTTTATGGAAAAGTAATAAAGATTAAATTTATATTTTTAAATATATCTTAACTTTTTTTTAACCTATTTTTAACTTATTTAAAAAGTAATAAAACTAACATAGTCATGCTGTGATGAACGCTGCAAGTAATCTCTAAATTCCGAGGTAATATGAATTTTTCTGCCACCGCTTTACAGCGTGTATTTACTACTGCTGTGGTAACATCTGCTGTTGCCGTTACTCCTCTTTTTGGTGCGATCGCTCAAGCCCAAACTCTCAACGGTGCAGGCGCAACGTTTCCTGCTCCACTATACGAACGGTATGCGCGTGAAGTTAGAAAGAAACATCCAGAACTAAGGATTAACTACCAAGCAATTGGTAGTGGTGGTGGTATTCGTCAAACAATTGCTGGAACTGTTGACTTCGGCGGAAGTGATGCCGCCATGACCGATGCAGAAATGGCTAAAGTCAAGAATGGAGTAATTCTTGTACCTACAGCAGGTGGAGCAGTTTCTGTGGTTTACAATGTTCCAGGTGTGAATAATCTCCGCTTATCCCGTGGTACATTACCAGCCATTTTTTCTGGTCAAATTACTAATTGGAACGATCCCAAAATTAAAGCTGATAACCCTGGTGTAAATTTACCAAGCCAACCAATTAGATTTGCTGTTCGTGCTGATAGTAGTGGTACTACCTTCATTTTCACCAACCATTTAAGTGCTATTAGCCCTTATTTCCGAGGCAGAATTGGCGCTAACACTGCACCCAAATGGACTTTACCCAACGTCCTTAGAGGTAGAGGAAATCCTGGTGTAGCTGCTTTAGTAGCACGTACTCCCGGCTCTATTGGCTATGTTGAATATGCTTACGCAGCCAAAAATAACCTCAGATCAGCACAAATTCAAAATAAGAAAGGAGAATTTGTTGCTCCTTCTCTGCAAACAGCTAATGCTGCACTATCAACCGTAAGTTTTCCTGATAACTTCCGCACTTTTGTAGGAGATCCTAACCAAGGTTATCCTATTGTCGGACTTACCTGGATGATGGTTTATAGACAGTATGCAGATGCTGCCAAATCTCAAGCTGTGAAGAAATGGATTAATTGGGTGTTAAAAGACGGTCAACAATTTAACGATGACCTGAATTACACCAGAATCCCCGCTCCTGTTGCTAATCGTGTGTTGCAAACAGTTAATAACAATGTCAAACCATAATCTGGTGTTCTGACGCTAGCTTTTCTGAGTTGGGTGGGCTATTTGTCCACCCTTACGAGTATAAAGATTGAATAATGTAATTGCTGAATTTACATGACAGATTTATCACCACCCAGTTTTGATAATGAAAATCTCGGATTAACAGCTAACGACGGCACGAATTTTTGGTTAGACCAAGGATTCACATGGTTAGTTTATACATTTGCCGCGATCGCCGTAGCTGTATTATTCGTCATGAGTTGGATTATTTTTCTCGAAGCCAAACCAGCTATTGAGAAGTTTGGGCTAAGTTTTCTTTGGGGAAGAGATTGGGATACAGCTAACGAGATTTTTGGCGCATTACCCTATATTTACGGCACTTTGGTAAGTAGTGCGATCGCTATCATCTTAACTGTGCCTGTGAGTATAGCAGTAGCCTTGGTGACGAGTGAAAAATTCCTTCCTCCATCAATCCAAACAACATTAGCATTTGTCATTGAATTAATTGCTGCTATCCCCAGCGTCATCATTGGTTTGTGGGGAATTTTCGTTTTTATTCCGGTTTTAGAACCGCCTCAACAATGGTTCGCAAGTAATTTTAAATGGATACCACTATTTAATTCAGAATTTCCCGTCGGTACAAATATGTTAACTGCGGGAATTATTCTTGCTATTATGATTTTGCCAACAATGGCAGCAATTAGTCGTGATGTATTACTCGCCATACCTAAAGAATTACGCAGTGCTTCTATGGCCTTGGGTGGTACTCGCTGGGAAACAATTTTTAGGGTATTATTACCTGCTGGATTCTCAGGAATTGTCAGTGCAGCCATGCTCGCATTAGGAAGGGCTTTAGGCGAAACAATGGCTGTGACTATGGTAATAGGCAACTCAGCACAGATAAGTGCATCCTTACTCGATCCAGCATATACAATTCCTGCTGTCTTAGCTAATGAATTTGCCGAAGCTCAACCAGGGTTACATATTGGTGCTTTGTGTTATCTAGGTTTAATATTATTTGCTGTTACATTAGCTGTAAACATAGGCGCAAGGTTATTAGTGCAGTGGGTTGGTAGGAGAAATAGGTAGTCATTAGTCATTAGTCATTAGTCATTAGTCATTAGTCATTTCCTCTAACCCCTAGCCTCTAGATATGAGTAATTATCAACCATCAGAAATAGATAAAGCCATAGCATCAGAATTAATCAGCCCTCTACCACCAAGAAGGCTGTTATTTACTTATGCCATGAATGCGATCGCATTTACATTCTCGGCTTTAGCCTTGATTCCTTTGTTATCAATTATTTGGGAAATTATTTCACGCGGAATTGTTGGTCTAAAACCAGAAATGTTTGTCAAATCGGTAATTGACAACGGATTTGGTAACGCCATTTTAGGAACTATTACAGTAGTAGCTATTGGTTCGGTTTTCAGCATTCCTGTAGGTTTATTCACAGGTATATTCTTAGCCGAATTTGGACAAACTAGTCCCTTAGCTCGTTTTGTCCGTTTTATTATCAGTATCCTCACAGGCGTGCCTTCGATTGTGGTGGGGATATTCGCTTATGGTTTAATAGTTTTGGCGACTAAAGGATTTAGTGCGATCGCAGGTGGATTTGCCTTAGCCACAATCATGTTACCAATCATCGCCTTAACCACAGAAGAAGCCTTAAAACTCGTTCCCATCGACCAACGCCTCGCCTCAGCAGCTTTAGGCGGGACACGTTTTCAAACTACTTTTCGTGTCGTTGTTACTGCGGCTATACCCACAATTACCACAGGTATATTACTAGCTGTCGCCCGTGCTGCTGGCGAAACAGCACCCCTAATTTTCACAGCTTTGTTTAGTCTAGATTGGTCAGCCGGATTATTTGGGCCTACAGCCTCCTTACCAGTCTTAATTTATAACCTCTACAATGACCCCGACCCCGAAAGAAACCAGCTAGTCTGGACAACATCTATAGTTTTACTCGGCTTAGTTTTGAGTGTTAGCTTACTTTCTCGTTTATTTACTCGCAAGAAAAAGATTAAATAAAAGCAACCTAGAAGTTCACACAACAAATTACACAACGAGTTGATAAAAAATGTTATATCTAACCCCTAGCCTCTAAGCTACTTACCAACTAACGGGACTTAAACATTTTTGAAGCAGAAATAAACCTCAAACCCACACATGGCAAGGAAAATACACCACAGGCTCAAAAATGCTTGAAACTCAGATATAGCAATAAATTAGTCAAACTGATGTCAAACTTCTTTCGTGTATACATTTGAGTAGTTTTTCTGGCTACTTTTTGTCTAAGTCCCGCTAACAACGTCAATTACTCAGGGTGGTTTCATACAATCAGAGAAAAAAACTCATCTGTTTCAAAGCCTCTCCCCCCGTGGGGGAGAGGTTTGGAGAGGGGGCAAAATCTCTGCTACAACACCAGAAATCAGAACTTATAAATTTTTCCTTTTCTGTATGAAACCACCCTACTGACCAACTAACAACATCAACTGACTGACACTGACCTAACCAATTATCATGACTCAACAATTAATCCCGGCAATTAAAGTTAAAAACCTCAGCTTTTATTACAACACCTCAAAAGCCATTGAAGGAATTTCAATGGATATTTACCAAAATCATGTTACCGCAATAATTGGCCCTAGTGGTTGTGGTAAATCGACCTTTATCAAAACCCTCAATCGCATCAGTGAATTAGAAGGCCCTGTCAAGGTAGAGGGAATTGTCGATTTCTTCGGTCAAAACATTTATGACCCGCGTATCAACATCAATAGACTACGCCGCCAAATTGGCATGGTTTTTCAAAGACCAAATCCATTTCCCATGAGCATTTATGAAAATGTCGCTTACGGTGTGAGAATATCGGGTGGAGTACCGCAAGCAGACTTAGATGAAATTGTCGAATCTGCACTCAAAGGTGCTGCTTTATGGCATGAAGTGAAAGATAAACTTCATAAATCAGCTTTAGGACTTTCTGGAGGTCAACAACAACGGCTTTGTATTGCCCGTGCTTTAGCAATCAAACCAAAAGTCCTGTTAATGGACGAGCCTTGTTCTGCCCTTGACCCCATCGCGACGATGAAAGTTGAAGAACTAATCCATAGTTTACGCTCAGAATTGACGATCGCGATCGTCACTCATAATATGCAGCAAGCAACCCGCGTCTCCGATTTCACCGCTTTTTTCAGCACTGATGAAAGTCGCATTGGTCAAATGGTCGAATTTGGTGCAACAACTCAAATCTTTGGCAACCCCATCGACCCCCGCACTCGTGACTATGTTTCAGGACGGTTTGGCTAAAATGCTTTTCATGAATTTTACAGCAGTAGCCACATAGATTAGGACATAGATGAATCATAAAATCCTTATAGCAATAACCTTTTGACCCTATCACCTGTCCCCTGCTATACATAGCAGCCGTGCAACAAATTTAAATGTGCATAACCAAGAATACGCAAATAACAGATGTAATTAATTCTGTATAAGCACTTAATAATGCTTAATTACATAGATTGTTTAAAAATGTATAAATTTTTTGGCTAAAACTATTATGTGCCAAGACTGTAGAGTCTTGGCATAGGTTTAAAGCGAGAGGTAGGAAACTTAATTAAGATTTTTGATACATATAATGCAATAGTAGTTATTATATATCTTGGAAAATTAATACTTGAAACCTTGCATGACTTACTACATAAGTAGTATGCCATATATTCAGTTTGCCAATAATTTTCTTCAATTTTCTGCCAATAAAAACCACATTTAGTCAATGTATATACTGTATTTTTTCGGCTATACCGAATAGAGGTAATGTGTTTCTTGATATTAGAGTACAGTAGCAAGCGAACTTGAGGCAATGATCCAAAAATTACCTCCCATTAAACTTATGAGTAAGTACAAATTTGAATAATTTAGCAATAGCTTGATTTTGACTGGTTAATATCATATCACACTTTTTTGATGAGGAGAAGAACCTTGATGCAAATATTTGTTTAAAAAATACTGCTACTTAGCTATAAATGGATACATTCTGGTCTTCCTAATTGGGAACCATGATTATTCAATATTGGCTTCACAAACCGTGAAACAGCAGCACTGATTTTTACTACTTTGTCAAGTCAATATTTTTGGTGAACCTTTTTGATCATGAATAAACTAATTCCAGCCATCAGAGTCAAAAACCTCAGCTTTTCTTATGACACTCACAAAATTCTGGAAGAAGTGTCTATGGATATTTACGAGAGTAAGGTGACTGCAATTATTGGCCCTAGCGGTTGTGGAAAATCTACCTTTATTAAGTGTCTCAACCGCATGAATGAATTAGACACCCAAGTGCGAGTTGAGGGCAGAGTAGAATTTTATAATCAAAGTATTTATGAGCGTCGAGTTAACTTAAATCGCCTTCGCCGACAAGTAAGTATTGTATATTCCAAACCCAATATTTTCCCCATGAGTGTTTATGATAACGTTGCTTATGGAGTGAAAATAGTTGGTTGGCGACCAAAAGTAGAAATAGATGAAATTGTCGAAGCTGCACTTAAAGACGCTGATATTTGGGATGAAGTCAAACATAAAATATACAAATCAGCCTTAGACCTTTCTAGTGGTCAACAACAGCGACTCTGTATTGCGCGTGCTTTAGCTGTTAAGCCAAAAGTCCTGTTAATGGATGAGCCTTGTTTTGGTCTTGATCCTACAGCCAGTATGAAAGTAGAAAGCCTAATTCAAAGTTTACGTCTTCGTTCTGAATTGACAATAGTTATAGTTAGCCACAACTTACCTCAAGTTGTCCGCGTCTCAGATTTTACAGCTTTCTTTAACTTTAATGAAAATCGGATTGGTCGCTTGGTTGAATTTGGTTTGACAAAGAAAATCTTTAACAGCCCTAATGATTCTCGCACTCGTGACTATGTTTTAGCCCGTATAGGGTAAATTATTCTTGGTGTAAGTATGTATTTGCCTGCTCCTAACTAACACATTTTATAACCCTTATAGAGTAAGGCTTTTAGCTAAACAAGAAAAATGTGTTTGTTTTATTCGTTGCAAGGGGGTTTAATACTTTTGACTTTTGACTTCCCCCTTGTGGGGCGCTCACATCAAAAAAATCCTTCGGAAATATAATACTAAATATTCACAGCAACCTACTCAGATTATTCTAACCCCTAGACTCTCCTGTAAGCATATAGGGGAGACTAATCGCGTATAACTTGACTAATCTCCCCCACCTGTGTGTTTAGTTAATTTCCGCACCTGAATGTGAATCACAGGGAACACGAAATAGGAATTTTGCTATCGTTATTAACTAGCAGTAGATATGGAAGCTCCCAACCAACCAGCAAAGTTTTCTTGCTGGGTAGCATCAGGATTTGGCACTGGTAATAACTGATACTTTGTAGGGCGTGGTGAACCAAGAGTTACAGAATAGGTACGTAGTTCATCTTGGTGGAAAACAGTTACCTGAATGGTATCATTTGGTTGATAATCTTTAAGGCGATCGCTCAATTGATGAGATGAAATCTTGATCCCAGCGATCGCTAGTAACTCATCACCAGCATCAATACCTGCCATTTGTGCAGGCGAACCAGCCTCGACAAATTTAATCATCTCCCGGCCATTTTCCGTATTTACCTTTACCCCCAAATAAGGTTCTTCCTCTCGCTCTGTTACCAAATGCAACCCAAAAGGTTCTAAGTATTGGTTGAACGGTAATTCTTCTGTACCGTCAATATAACGTGCAAAGAAATCCGTTAAATCTACACCAGCCACCGATTCAATTACCGCCTGTAACTGTTCTGGAGTGTAGCCAATTTCCGCTTGACCGAACTTTTGCCACATTTGGCGCATAACATCATCCAAAGAACGCTGATTGCGATAGCGCACCCTAATCAGCAAATCTAGCAACAAAGAAATCATCTCCCCCTTTAAATAGTAAGAGACTTGTGAATTGCCTGTATTTGCATCTGGACGATAAAGTTTAATCCAAGCATCAAAACTCGACTCAGAAAGTGCTTGTACCTTCCTTCCTGGTGTTGTCAGTAACCTAGTTATTTCCTTACTCCAATAGTTTAAATAAGCCTTGACATCATAAATGCCTGCTCGTAGAGGAATCAGTAAATCGTAATAACTAGTTGTTCCCTCGCAGAACCACAGAGACGGTGTGTAGTTTTCCTGGTCGTAGTTAAATACCTCCAGCGCTTGAGGACGGATGCGCTTGACATTCCACAAGTGGAAAAACTCATGCGCCACTAATTGGATGAAACGTTCATACTTATCTTGAGAGCGAAATCCAAAACGCTGATAAATCAAAGAACAGCTATTTTTATGTTCCAAACCTCCATAAGCTTGGGCAAATAGATGCAGCAAAAAGACGTATCGGTCATAAGGCAACCCGCCAAACATCTGCGCTTCTACTTGAATAATTTTTTGGGTATCGCTAATCAGCTGCTGTACTTGGAAATTTCCTTGTCCCCAGATTGCCAGTTCATGAGGCTTCCCTAACACCTCAAAGTGATATAACTGGTGTTCACCAATCTCAAAAGGACTATCTACAAGCGTATCAAAATCAGCAGCATAGAAAGTATTAGATTGCTCACCAATAGCAGGCAAGGCAGTAGTTACCCGCCACTGGGGACGCGGTGGGATCACAGTAACACGGATGGGTAAATTTTCCCATCCTGGTATTCTAAAAAACAAGGCCGCCCCATTAAAATAGCCGTGGGTAGCATCTAAATGATTTGTTCTTACCGATAGTTCGTTTGCAAAAATCCGGTATCGTACCGTTATTTCTGATACATCCCCTTTATTGATTTGCCAGTGGTTTTTACTGATTTTACGCCAAGGTAAAACTTTATCCCCCGCCAAAGCAGTGAAATCTTGTAAATTCTTGGCGTACTCGCGCACCAAATATGATCCTGGTGTCCACACCGGCATTCTTAAGTCAAGAATTGGTGATGAATAGTTTACGATTTGCAAACTCACCTCAAATAGATGCGTCTCTGGTTGGGGCATTGCCACCAAATAATTAATCGTTGGCACGGTGTCCTGAACGCCAATATCGATACGAGGTGCTGTCGCTTCAGTCATCTGTAGTTAAAAGTGATAAGTTCTTAGTCAAAAGTCAATACCATACATAGTTAATAGTTAATAGTTACTGGTCAATAGTCAATAGTTAAGCAATGCAGACTCAGCATTTTGAGGTGCATTTATACTAGTGACGACGACACAGGCCGCATAACTCAGTCTACTAAAAGAAAACTCTCTAGAGCCAGATGTAACTTGGTTTTGCTCTTTTGGAGTATAATTGCGTAGCATCAAAAACGTATTTTCCAAAAATAATTTATTATTTAAACGTAACATAATTAAATGTTAAGTTAAAATTAATTAACTTAGATAAAAAATTTAATACTTTTGTAATAATCCAGCACTTATTAGCCTGAATACTAGCTTTTAGCTGCAATCCCTTAAGCATTGCGTTGTCTCATAGTATAACAAGTCTACAAGGAGTCAGATCAAATCAAGATTTAATATAGCCTGCGAGCAGCGCAAGCATGGGTAAATTAAAAATTTAGAAACCTGGATTATCTGAAGGTACTTGAGTTGAAAAATGTTGCTGAATAACGGCAACTGTTTTATTAGACTCTGCCTGCTAAATTCAGTAGTTGCTTGAAGTTTACCAAGTAAATAGTATGATTGTCACTATCGATTTTGATCCATCCTTTCTCATGCAGCTTCTGCATAATTTTAGTGGTTTCTTCAAGGCTGATTTCTGTTACTTCCGCTAAGTCCTTAAAAGGAATATTAAAAATTTCCTTACCTGTGTTTGATTCATGACCATAGCTTTCACCCAAACTAACTAAAGTATGGGCTAATTTAACAGCAGGTGGTGAAGAACGAATTTGTAAGCGTTGGTTAATTTGCCGCAGTCGTCGCACCATCAGTTGCAGCATTCTATGATGTAACTGTGGGTCTTTAAAGAGAATTTGAATAAAACGTTCCCTAGAAACACTGAGTAGTTTGACTGGCGAGAGAGAAATTACATCTGTGGAGCGCGGAGATTCATCTAAAATCGCCATTTCCCCAAAAAAATCACCCTTGCCTAAAATTGCCAAAGCGACAGAATCGTCCCCACAAGTACGCCGGACTTTGACCCATCCAGACACAACAAAATAAACTGCATTACCCCAGGCATCTTCCATTAAAACCGCTCTGCCTGCTGGATATTCGTGATCAATTGCAACATTGAATAGCCATTCTAAGGTTTGTGGGTTGGCTGTACTCAATAGGGGAAAAATATTACTAAAAATTTCAGTTTGCATGAAATATCTACTGAAAGTGAATTTGTTAATAGAAAAATAGGATATCTATTATAAATTTTCAGAACTAAATATGGCGACTATTTTATAAAAAATAGTAAATTTTGCGAGCAATGTTTTCAGTTTTCATAATGAAAATGAACAACCACCTATTGATAAATGTTAAAAATTAACAACCATCAATAACGCCTAAGCTCTTACCAATTAGATGAGAAGAAAATAATTAGATATATTACATCTTTTTTTCTTAAAGCATGAAATTTAGATGTAAAGATTTTTGGGATTTTTCATAATAAGTGCCTTACACAACTATTGGTATGTCTAGTCATAACTTTACTAAAAGATAGTCTGGCTTGTCATTACAACATAACAATTATGGCAAAAATCGAAATCAGAAGTTTTACTGACAGTACTATGATTTGCTGCCTGATTCTCACTCTTGATTTGCTGTGAGTATTTTAACTTGTTGGTCTAATTTTTCGACTAGGCGAGTGAGGGTAGCGAAAGCCTCTGATTGCTCAGATTTGAGGTGTGGATTTAGATGTAATCGTTGCTGGAGTTCGTGCAACTTATAGCTGAGTTGTTGGGAAATGCCAATAACATCGCGGCTCATCTGAGCCAACTGTTGCTGTTGATAAAATTTTAAAGCTGCGCCTCTAAGTACCTGCAATGTAGCCTCTTCGCCATTTATTCCTGCCATTATACGGATGCGTAATAATAAACGGCTGTTTTGATATTGACATTCTTTCTCTATCTGTTGTGGCTCTGCGACTGTGACTAAAGGAATTGCGGCAAAACGCTTCAATTCGTTAAGTACTCCTTGAAAGACAGACAGAGGTAAATTTTCTAATATCGACTGCAAAACTCCATTGTCACTCCAAATGATTCTTCCTTTATATGGCTGTCTTTCCAAATATAAACGACCAATTCCTCCGCCTAAAACACGTCCTAATAATTCTTCCCATAGTCTTCTAGGTGGTAAATTTACTGGTGTTTCAATAGGGCTGAACAGATTTATTGCTGGTACTTGTAAAACAGTTACATCATGAAATGGTACTGTTGGCGCTTGTTGAACAGGATGAATTCCTGAAACATCCTTGGCTGTTGGAAAATCACTTGCTGAATGGCAAGTTACACAAACAGTATCTACATTTTCTACTAAATGAGCTTGTGCTTCTAGCTGTTGTGCTGGTTTAGCTTCCGAGCGAGATGTATTTTTATAGCTGAGGTAAGTAGAAAGTAGGATGCGGTGGATGTCAGCAGTAATTTCTTGAGTCCTGATTGTGCCTTTGATGTAGGACAAAATACGATTCACGTAATCTAATGCGCTGCTATCTTCTGGATTAACCATACCTAGCGATAGCTGATGATTTTCTAATTTTAGGGGTAATATTTGATGATACAGGCAAACCTCAAAAGGCAAGAGACTGTCAATTAGTTGGAATATTTGTTCACGTTCGGAATCTTGTTCCCAATTAGTAGGACTTGGGTTGAGTATTTGTCTATCTGCTTCGGTATCAGCTGGTTTGCCCTCTGAAGACCACATAGGTTTGCCTATTTAGTGTTTCTTTATATTTTATTTTGCTCTTTAAGAGTTGGCAGTAAATAAATATACTTAGTTAAAATGTACTGTTAGCGGTAGGGGGTGTTGAGCAACGTACTGAGTAGGGAACTGACAGGCGGAGGTTTTTGATCTCCTCCAGTACCTAGTACCTAGCCCCTAGTCACTTATGTATGTTAGTTGAATTTTAGCCAGTTGTAGTGAAGCGGTGATTATTGCTGAGATTTGACTTGTTCCCCTTGTAGAGTGAATCTACAGCATTTAATCAACAACTGGCGATAGGGTGGGCATCTAAGGGCGATGTAGGCAACATTTATCCCTTAGTTGAATTTCTACCTTCCCGTTACCCTCTTGATATCTTATTTAAACGGCAACGGCAGAGTTTTGGTTGCCAAAATGCCACAAAAATTTTGTTGGGCTGAAGGTGGGGGTTAGGGGTTAGGGGTTAGAGGCTAGGAAAGAGAGATTGTCATAGTTTATTTGTGTTGTAGATTACAATTATTTTGTAGGTGGGGAGTGCATCGCCACTTACTTCCACTCGAAGATGCAAGATTTGAGCGCCCCACAAGGGGGAAGTCAAAAGTCAAAAGTCAAAAGTATTAAACCCCCTCGCAACGAATAAAACAAACACATTTTTCTTGTTTAGCTAAAAGCCTTGCTATATAAGGGTTATAAAATGTGTTAGCTAGGAGTAAACCCGCCTCTACTCTTCTTTGTTTATCTTGTGGGTTTTTCTCAGTTGTGACTGTTATTTGGGGGTAGAAGTACAGTTAGATTTAGACGATACTTAGTGTCATCAGATTTTCAGACATTTCAAAATTAGATGTGACATTTTGCACATCATCTAAACCTTCTAAGGTATCAATTAATTTAAGCAGCGATCGCGCTTGCTCATGTTCCGTAATTTCTACATGATTACTGGGAATCCAGCGCAACTCAGCATCTGTGACTTTAAAACCTTTGTCTTTGAGTGTCTGGTTGAGGGTTTCTAAATTGGCTATCTCAGTAAACACCTCTGCTGTCTGGTCTTCGGTCATCTCGTAAGTTTCCGCACCACCTTCCAAGGATGCTTCTAAAAGCTGGTCTTCATCCACCACACCTTGAACAACACACACCCCCTTCTGGGCAAACATCCAGCTAACACAGCCAGTTTCCCCCAGATTCCCCCCGTTTTTACTAAAGGCTACGCGCAAATCAGCAGCTGTGCGATTGCGGTTATCGGTGAGAGCTTCGATTAAAATAGCTACACCACAAGGCCCATAACCTTCGTAGCGAATTTCCTCCAAATTAGAGCTATCACTGCCAAAAGTGCCTGCACCTTTAGCGATCGCTCTTTCTATATTATCGTTGGGAATCCCCGCAGCTTTCGCTTTATCTATAGCTGTCCGCAGTTGAAAATTGCCTGCTGGGTCGGGAATCCCATTTCTAGCTGCCAGAATAATCGCCCTAGATAACTGAGTAAAAGTCTTGCCCTTTTTTGCATCTACTACCGCCTTTTGGCGCTTAATATTTGCCCATTTACTATGTCCCGCCATAATCCAAAATTTGTCAGTTGTCAGTTGTTAGTTGTTAGTTGTTAGTTGTTAGTTGTTAGTTGTCAGTTGTCAGTTGTCAGTTGTTAGTTGTTAGTTGTTAGTTGTTATTCTCCCTCATCTCCCTCATCTCCCTCATCTCCCCCTACTCCTCACTTAAGACTCGCAAAGTGCCAAGGATTACTGTAGCATGACAAATAATTATGTCTTCCGCATGATAATTTTCCAAGATGGTAAAGCGAAACGGCTCAAAATCGGCACGACAACGCTTCAATTTTTCCCGATGGGCGATTGAGTATTCGTGGCTGACTGTCAGTTTTTGGATTGCTGTAGCTGTAGCTGGGGCGCTGGCTTTCAGTTCTCTTAAGTATGCTTTGTTTCCAGATATTACCTTTCCGGTAGTGGTGGTAAATGCTACGGCTCCTTTGCCAAGTGCTGTAGATACTGAAGCGAAGCTTACCATACCTATAGAGGAGCGTCTGCGTTCTTTAGAAGGGCTAGATGATTTGCGCTCATCTAGTTATCCAGGTCAGGCTGCTGTGAGTCTGGCTTTTAGTGTGGGGACAAATCTTGAGACATCGAAAAGCGAAGTTGAATCAGCACTTAAGCAGTTAAAGCTTCCTCAAGGCGCAAGTTACAAGGTCATCCCCTTGAACTTGAACGAGTCGGCGGCGGTGAGTTACGCCATTGAGAGTAATTCTCGGAATTTGGCGGATTTAACTAAGGTAGCCAAAGACCAGATTACAACTGCGATCGCTAAATTACCTGGAGTCCTCAAAGTCTCGCTGTTGGGCGCTCCTACTACCTCACCCCCTGCAATTGCTGGTAATAATGATTTAGCAGCCCTAGCCCAAGGAGCGGGTACATTAGTCAGGTTCAACGGTCAACAAGCGCTAGCATTTCAAGTCATCAAACGCGGTAACGCCAACACCTTGGAAGTTGTTAGCCGGGTTGAAGAGGAAGTGCAGAAACTCAGGACTAACCTCAAGGATGTCAAACTTACCTTAGCGGCGACTCAAGCAGAATATATTCGCCAAGCCACCAAATCAACGATAGATGCACTTATAGAAGCGATCGTTTTGTCGATTGTGGTGATTTATCCTTTCTTATGGAATTGGCGAGCTACTTTTATCTCCGCATTGGCGATTCCTACGTCCTTGTTAGCCACATTTATCGTCATGGCGATTTTTGGCTTCAACCTGGAAACAATCACCTTACTGGCGCTAGCATTGGTCATTGGGAGTGTAATCGATGATGCCATCCTTGATGTAGAAAACATCTTGCGGCACATCGAAGAAGGGGAAAGCCCCCGTCAAGCCGCTCATGCAGCAACAGATGAGATTGGTTTGGCAGTTGTCGCCACTACAGCCGCAGCCGTGGCAGTTTTCTTACCTATTGGTTTGATGGGTGGAGTAGTTGGACAGTTCTTTAAGCCATTTGGAATCACAGTTTCCGCTTCCTACATAGCTTCTACCTTGGTTGCGCGTACTTTATCACCAGTGTTAGCTACCTACTGGCTAGTACCTGCGACGAAAACCCCTGAACGCCGAAAAATAAGCATTTGGGTAAGATTTACCGAATTTTACAGAAACCTACTTAAATGGTCTTTAAATCACCGTAAAACAGTCGTCGCCCTAGCAATACTCAGCTTTATTGGTGGTATGTCATTGATACCTTTTATTCCTAAAGGCTTCATTCCCAAACTAGATCGGGGCGAATTTAATATCACCTATACCGCACCCTTACCAAAAATTCCCGATTTGGCAGCTTTACAGCTACAAGCACAACAAGCAGCACAAGCACAACAACGAACTAATCCCCAATCCCCAATCTCCAATCCCCAATCCCCAGTCCCCATCCCCAACCCGCTCAACGACTCCCTAGAAGTAGCCAAAAAACTAGAAGAGGCGGTGAGGAAATACCCAGATGTGGAAACAGTGTTTACTACAGTTGGTTCCCGTGAGGGTGAGCCGAATAAAGGAACACTTTACGTCAAACTGAAGGAAGACCGAAAAACCCCCACTGCCCAGTTACAAGACGAATTGCGTAAAAGTTTGCCTAGTCTTCCTGGTGTAACTACCAGTGTGGAAGATATTCAATTTGTGGATACAGGCGGACAAAAACCTCTACAAGTGGCGTTAAAGGGTGAAGATTTACAAGCTCTCAATAAAACCGCGAAGACAATTAAAGAGCGCATTGAGAAAATACCGGGATTTGCTGATGTCACGGTAACAGGTGAAAACAATGCCCAGGGTCAGGTTTTCCAAATTGAGCGGCTCAACAATGAACGGGTAGCGTATATCAGTGCTAACTTGGGACAGGGTTTATCTTTAGGTGATGCTACTGATAAGATAGTGGCAGAAGCTAAACCTATCTTACCTAATGGAGTCACTTTAGACTTGGGAGGAGATTCGGAACGGCAAAGCGAAGTTTTTGGTAGTTTTGCTTCCACATTAATGTTGTCAGCCATTTGTATTGTTGCCGTACTCATTTTATTGTTCAGAAGTTGGATAGACCCCATAGTTATCGGCGTTTCTTTACCTTTGGCACTTGTAGGGGCGATGCTGTCGTTACTTTTTACCAAGAGTGATTTCGGCATGATTTCACTAATTGGTTTTGTCTTCTTACTAGGATTGGCAAACAAAAATGCGATCGTGCTGGTAGATTACATTAACCAACTGCGTCAAGCTGGTTTAAATCGCACAGAAGCAATTCTCAAAGCAGGCCCGGTACGTTTGCGTCCCATCATCATTACCACCATCTCTACCCTGTTAGGAATGTTACCCATTGCCTTGGGTTTGGGTGCGGGTTCAGAATTGCGATCGCCTATGGCTGTAGCGATCGCCGGGGGTCTAGTTAGTTCCACTATCCTCAGTTTGTTTGTGATACCCGTGACCTACTCGATTTTGGATGATTGGTTCCCTCGGTTTGGCAAAAAGGAGGCGAATTAATGCGGGTCTTTGTCACAGGGGCTACAGGTTTTGTTGGGGCTAATTTAGTCCGATTGTTACTGCAACAAGGATACACGGTCAAAACCCTAGTCCGTCCTCACAGCAACATCGGTAATTTAAAAGGTTTGGATGTGGAAATCGTCGAAGGCGATTTCAGCAATCAGTATCTTTGGCAACAAATGGCTGGCTGTCGCTATCTTTTTCATGTCGCCGCCCAATATTCCCTGTGGCAAAAAGACCGCGATTTACTCTACCAAAATAATGTCCTTGGCACTTTGCAGGTTTTGGAAGCAGCCCAAAAAGCCGGAATTGAACGCACAGTTTACACCAGTTCCGTAGCCGCCATAGGGGTAAATCCCTCTGGTGAAGTTGTCAATGAAACATACCAAAGTCCTGTACATAAACTAATTGGGCATTACAAAAAGTCCAAGTTTTTAGCAGAACAAGAAGCCATGCAAGCCGCCGCCAAAGGGCAAGATGTCGTCATAGTCAACCCCAGCACCCCCATAGGCCCTTGGGATATCAAACCTACACCTACCGGGGATATTATTTTGCGGTTCCTACGGCGACAAATGCCCGCTTACGTCAACACCGGACTCAATCTTATAGATGTGCGAGATGTCGCTTGGGGACATTTACTAGCCTTGGAAAAAGGGAAAAGTGGCGATCGCTATATTTTAGGACATCAAAACCTCAGCCTTAAAGAACTACTGGAAAAACTATCCGAAATCACAGGTTTAACCGCACCTAGATGGACTGTCCCAGGCTGGCTACCCCTAACCGTCGCCTGGATAGAAGAAAGAATTCTCGCACCTTTAGGCAAACCCCCCTCAGTACCTATAGATGGTGTCCGCATGGCGCAACAAACCATGTACTACGATGCCTCAAAAGCCGTTAAAGAATTAGGTTTACCCCAATCTCCAGTGGATATTGCCCTAAAAGATGCGGTGAATTGGTTTATTTCCCAGGGTTATGTCAAGTGAGGAGATGTGGTACCCTGCGGGAACGACTTCGTCGAACGACTACGCGGTAGTTGAGCGTAGTCGAAACTCACCAACCGGGAGTGGGGGGAGATGGGGGAGATGGGGGAGAAGAACTAATGACCAATGACCAATGACCAATGACTAATGACTATGAGGAGTGATAAGAAAAATGGGTGTTAATTTACAACAAGCGATCGATATTGGTAAGTATTTGGTAACTCAACGTCTTTTAGGGCGCAAGAGATTTCCCTTAGTGTTAATGTTAGAGCCATTGTTTCGCTGTAATTTGGCTTGTTCTGGTTGTGGGAAAATTCAGCATCCTACAGAGATATTGAAACAAAATTTGACTCCAGAACAGTGCTTTGCCGCCGTGGAAGAATGCGGTGCGCCTGTGGTTTCCATTCCTGGGGGTGAACCGCTACTGCATCCCCAAATTGACGAGATTGTCCGGGGATTAGTTGAACGGAAAAAGTATGTTTATTTGTGTACTAATGGGTTGTTATTAGAAAAGAGTTTAGATAAATTTCAACCTTCACCTTACTTGACTTTTAGTGTGCATCTAGATGGCTTGCGGGAATGGCATGATAAATGTGTAGATAGAAAAGGTGTGTTTGATATTGCCGTCAAAGCCATCAAAGCTGCTAAAGCCAGAGGATTTCGCGTCACCACCAATACCACAATTTTTGAGGGTTGTGATCCCAAGGAAATGCAGGAATTTTTCGATTTTCTGGAAACCCTCAACACCGATGGCATGATGATTTCTCCCGGTTATAGTTATGAGTGGGCCCCTGATCAAGACCATTTTCTCAGACGAGAGCAAACCCGCGCCCTGTTTCGGGAAATCCTCACACCCTATAAAACTGGCAAGAAAAACTGGAATTTCAACCATAACCCCTTATTTTTAGATTTTCTTGTGGGTGAGAAAGATTATGAATGCACACCTTGGGGTAGCCCTAGCTATAGTGTTCTCGGTTGGCAAAAACCTTGTTATCTTCTGAATGAAGGACATTACACCAGCTTCAAACAATTGTTAGAAGAAACAGACTGGAGTAAATACGGCCGCGCCAGTGGTAATCCCAAGTGTGCAGATTGTATGGTTCATTGTGGCTACGAACCCACAGCCGCAATGGATGCGATGCAGCCGCAAAATATTACCCGTTCTTTAGGAAGTGTGTTTGGGAGATAGTACAGTTATCAGTTATCAGTTATCAGGTTCTGTTCACTGTTAACTGATAACTGTTCACTGATAGATTCACTCAGCACTGTAACAGGAGTTGAATATGGCATTAGCGAAAAATGTAATTGGGACAGATTTAGAGCTTTGTTGTTCTTCACCCGTGACTGGGTTTTATCGTGACGGGTTTTGCCAGACAGGGGCTTATGATACGGGGATGCACGTTGTTTGCGCTCAGGTGACAGCAGAATTTCTGGAGTTTACTAAATCTCGTGGTAATGACCTGAGTACGCCCTATCCTGAGTATAGTTTTCCAGGGTTGAAGCCTGGCGATCGCTGGTGTTTATGTGCAGCACGTTGGCAAGAAGCTCTAGAAGCCGGAGTTGCACCACCTGTAATCCTTTCAGCCACCCACGCTAGAGCCTTAGAAGTCTGTTCTCTAGCTGATTTGAAACAACACGCCTTAGCTCAGTGAACAGTTATCAGTTATCAGTTATCAGTTGACAGGTGACAGGTGACAGGTGACAGGTGACAGGTGACAGGTGACAGGTGACAGGTGACAGGTGACAGTTGACAGGTGACAGGTGACAGGTGACAGTTGACAGGTAACACTTGTTATTCTCCCCTGCCCCCCTGCCCCCCTGCCCTGACAGGTGTAGGTTTTTTACAATTAGGAGGAGTTAAAACAGTAGAAATCGTCAACAGGAGTAGAAGGAAAAGAACTCCAGCGATGAAGTTCAATAGGAAGATGGTTAAGTAAATTAGCAACCAGAGTTAACAATCCC
>DATNQO010000158.1:0-21563 GCA_036704005.1 Leptolyngbyaceae cyanobacterium
CTGGGGAAGGGGGGAAGGGGAAGGGGGAAAGGGGAAAGGGGAAAGGAAGAAGCCTTTAATCTCTGACAACTGACAACTGTCAACTGATAACTGATAACTGATAACTGACAACTGTCAACTGTCAACTGTCAACTGTCAACAATGCCTGTTCTTGCTGCGAGGTATCTTCAGTATCTTCTGGCTTGACTAAACTATGTACTATGTGTACTGAACAAGGGGCGTGATGTAGCACATAATTACTCACACTGCCTAGTAATAATTCTCTAAACCCGGATAATCCCCTGTGTCCCATGACAATTAAGTTAGCACCCCAATTATTGGCAAGTTTACATATTGTGCGACCAGGATTACCCATAGTTTGGGTGAACTCTGTAGAGATTCCGGCTGTGTTGGCTTGAGCAGCAAAAGTTTGCAGCATCTTTACGCCTTCAGCTTTAAAGTTATCCCATTGGGTTTGATATATCTCAAAACTTTGTCCACTTAAACCGGGGTAGTAGTCGTAATTGGATACCATTGGTATGTGGGGACTGCCTTCTTCTTCTGGAGATAGGACGTGCAATAGCAATAACTGGGCTTTTGTAGCCTGGGCTAAAACTAATGCTTGTTCAAACACTTTCTGTCCTATTTCGGAACGATCCAATGCGACGAGAATTTTGTTTGGCATATAGACCTCCAGGGATTGGGGATTGGGGACTGGGGGGATTACATCTATTGTTTATAGGGCAACAATTTGAGGAACTTGTGAGGAAACAAGCACATCTGTTGTCTGGCTCCGTGGTTTGATAAATTATTTTTACCACAGAGGCACAGAGGCACAGAGTTTTTAGAGGAACTTCTGGGTTTGGGCTATGTTTTTCTACTACCTTATAATGTTATGTATTTTGGCTGTATGCTGTTAACCGCGTGAGGATAAGACAACTTACTTTGAATTAAGACAGATAACACTTGAAGTTGGGACAAAATATTTTAATTATTAATATTCATCAATAGAACTGGCAAAAATAGGACATAAACTTGAAAAACTAGGGATTTGTGTTTTAACACTTGCCTAATTTAAAAATATTTCCCAATCATCAGCCACTGTTTACCCATACCATCTTTATATTTGTTAACCATGAAAATATGTCTAAAGTTTGATAATTATAGATATTTATTAATTACAATTAACTTTGATGAAATTTAAAATCTAAAATAGTTTTTAGTATAAAAATGTTAATCATTATTATGTTTGCTGCATTTGAGAATAATTTTTAGTGATTCCAGGCTGTTAAATAATTACAGCCTTCGCCTGATACATTAGGACATCAATCACTCATCAAACCCTTACTTTAAAAAGCTTTTACTCCAGTTCCCCTCCGGGTATGCCTTCTCTACGTTCGCGGAGCGTGTCGTAGACGGAGGCTGCGCCAACGGCACGCCAAGGGCGAACGCCAGTTCCCTGCGGCGGGAAACCCTCCCGCAGCAATGCACTCACCGCCTACAGGACTGGACTCACCTGTCCCCTGTTTCCTGTCCCCTGCTATAACATCAAGAAAACTTTTCCATATGAAAATTTTAGTTGTCGAGGATGACAAGTTAAATGCTCATGCACTGACAGCCGTTCTCACAGAACAAAATTATGCAGTTGAAGTTGCGGTTGATGGTGATGAGGCTTGGGATTTAATCGAAACTTACGATTATGATTTAATTCTTTTAGATGTGATGCTGCCAAAGCTTGATGGTATCAGTCTTTGTCGGCAAATACGGTCGAGTGGTCGGCAAATGCCCATCCTTTTATTAACGGGTTGTGATAGTGGTCATGAAAAGGCTATTGGTTTAGATGCTGGCGCAGATGATTATGTAGTTAAACCTTTTGATCAAGAAGAATTGGTAGCTCGTGTGCGTGCTTTATTGCGGCGGGGTGGAACAACCGCACAGCCAATTCTGGAATGCGGTAATTTGCGACTCGACCCCAGCATCTGCGAAGTTCGATACAATCAACATTTGCTCTCCCTCACCCCCAAGGAATACGCTCTTTTAGAGTTATTTTTGCGTAACAGCCGCCGCGTGTTTAGCTGTAGCATGATTTTGGAACATATATGGTCTTATGAAGACACTCCAGGGGAGGAGGCGGTTCGCACCCATATCAAAGGGTTACGCATGAAGTTGAGAAATGCCGGTGCGCCTAGTGATTTAGTAGAAACAGTCTATGGTATTGGTTATCGCCTCAAACAGCAGGAGGAAGAGGAACAGGGAACCAGGGGCGCAGGGGGGAAACATCCTCCAGCAACTGGGACAGGAAAATCTCAGCAGCAAACACTGACTGCAATAGCTGGTATTTGGCAAAAGTTTTATGGGCGGGTGGATGAGCAAGTTAGGGTTTTGGAGCAAGCTACCGACTCACTCACTCAAAAAGCTTTAAACTTGGAATTACGCTCCCAAGCAACGCGCGAAGCCCACACCCTAGCAGGTTCATTGGGGACTTTTGGTTTACCTGAAGGCTCGAAGTTAGCTAGGAAAATTGAACAGCTTTTGAAATCTGAGAAAAAGTTGACACCAGCAGAGATCAAAAACTTGCAAAATTGGGTTAAATCATTAAGACAAGAAGTTGCAGCACAAGAACCAAAAGCATCGTCACCATCAACAACAGAAGCATCCCACCTACAGCAACACCCCCAAGCAGAAGCAAAAGTTTTAGCAGTAGATGACGACCCGCAAATTCTCGCCCTGTTGCAAACTTTACTCCATCCTTGGGGGCTACAAGTAATTACCCTAGATGACCCGCGTCAATTCTGGGAAAAATTGGCAGAGGTGAACCCAGACCTGTTAATTTTAGATGTGGAAATGCCCCACACCAATGGTATAGAAATATGCCAAGTAGTTAGAAATGACAGCCAATGGAGCGAATTACCCATCCTCTTTCTCACAGTCCACAACGATAGGGAAATTGTCAATCAAGTATTTAGCGTAGGTGCAGACGACTTTGTAAGCAAACCCATCGTCGGCCCCGAACTAGTAACCAGAATTATCAATCGATTAGAACGAGTAAAGTTGCTGCGTAAAGTAAGTGAGGGTAGGGGTGTAGGGGTACAGGGGTATAAGGGTATAGGGGTACAGGGGTATAGGGGTATAGGGGAAATTCTATCTCCCCCCACTCCCTCATCTCCCTCATCTCCCTCATCTCCCTCATCTCCCCCCACTCCCTCATCTCCCTCATCTCCCCCATCTCCCCCATCTCCCCCCACCGAAACTGCACTACGAGAAAGCCAAGAACGTCTATCCCTGGCTCTAGAAGCCGTCAATTTAGGTATTTGGGACTGGAATTTAATTACTAACCAAATTATCTGGTCTGAAGGTCACGCCCGATTATTTGGTATTGAACCAGGAAAATTTGATGGTTCTTATGAAAGCTTTCAAGGCTTTATCCATCCTGAAGATAGGGAAGATTTCACGCGGGTAATCAACTATGCGTGTCAGCATAAAACCGACTATAACCATGAGTTTCGCATTATCTGGCCAGATGGGAGTATTCACTGGATTGAGGGAACAGGCAAACTCTACTACAATGACAAGGGCGAAGCGGTGCGGATGTTGGGTGTAGTTAGAGATGTCACCTCGCGCAAGCAGATAGAAGCTACGCTACATCAAGTCAATAACGAACTAGAGTTGAGAGTTGCACAACGCACGGCTGAGTTAGTCAACGTTAATCGACAGTTGCATTCACAGCTTGATGAACGCCGACTTATTGAGGAAGCACTACGCATCTCTCAAGTGCGACTGGCGCGAATTTTGGATATTGCCGATGATGCTATCATCTCTATTGATGGTAGTCAACGTATCACCTTATTTAATCAAGGTGCAGAGAAAATCTTTGGCTACTGTGCCGCAGAAATTATTGGACAACGCCTAGATACACTCATACCCCAGCGTTTTGCTCAGGCGCATCGTCAGCACGTCTCTGATTTTGGACAAGCTCCCAGCTTGGCGCGGCGAATGGGAGAACGGCGGGAAATATTTGGTTGTCGCAAGGATGGGACGGAATTTCCGGCTGAGGCTTCTATTTCTAAATTCAAATTGGATCAAGAAGTTTTTTATACGGTTATTTTACGTGATGTAACTGAGCGAAGACAAATTGAGCGGATGAAAGATGAGTTTGTCTCGGTTGTGAGTCATGAACTCCGCACACCCTTAACTTCGATTCATGGTTCTTTAGGGATGCTAACTAGTGGTTTATTACCAGCAAACTCAGAACAGGGAAAACGCTTGCTACAAATTGCTACTGATAGCACGGAACGTTTAGTCAGGTTGATTAACGACATTCTTGATATTGAACGTATCGAGTCTGGTAGGGTGAAAATGGAGCGGGAAATCTGCGAACTAACCGACTTGATTGAATCCGCAGTCAGTATTATGCAGCCTTTAGCTAATAAAGCAGGGGTGAAACTATCAATTTCTAGTCCATCGATGCAATTATGGGTTGATCCAGACCGAATTGTGCAGACTTTAACTAACTTGCTGAGTAATGCGATTAAATTCTCGACTCCAGAGAAAACAGTCTGGTTGGTGGCGCAACAATACGGTGATGAACTATTGCTGACGGTGAAAGATAATGGACGTGGTATTCCCGCCGACAAACTTGATAGTATTTTTGAACGCTTTCAACAGGTGGATTCTTCGGATTCACGCAATCATGAAGGTACTGGGTTAGGTTTGGCTATTTGCCAAAGTATTGTACAGCAGCATGGTGGACGCATCTGGGTGGAAAGTATTTTAGGTGAAGGTAGTACTTTTTACTTCACATTGCCAATTTTATCCATACCCGAAAATCCAGACATTCCCCAGCGATGCACTGAAGCTGAAGAAGTGTCACCAGTCATCAGTCCCCAGTCCCCCCTAGTGCTAGTTTGTGATGATGATCCTGCTATCCGCACAGAACTACAAACTCTCTTAGAACAAGGGGGATATCGAGTGGTGACGGTGGCGAAAGGAGAAGATGCGATCGCCTTAGCATCAACTCACCATCCAGATGTGATTGTACTAGATTTGCTCATGCCGGGGATGAATGGTTGGGAAACAATGGCAATGTTGAAAGAACGCACCCAAACCAAACATATCCCGATAGTGATTTGCAGTGTCTACAAACCAACAGACAATACCCCACCCACAGGCGATTTTGTCGATTGGGTGAGTAAACCAGTGCAAGAAAGCTATCTTTTACAGTCTCTGCGACAAGCGATGTCTACGACGGGCTACGCCTACGCCAAATCTTCCCGACGAGTCCGTATACTGATTGTGGAAGACGATGCAGATTTAGCCGAACTATTCGTCACTTTATTTGAAAGACACGATATTGAAACCTTCCTAGCCAAAAACGGAAGAGAAGCTATCCACCTCAGTCAAGAAGTCAATCCCGACTTACTGATTCTCGATTTAATTTTGCCGGAAACCGATGGGTTCGCAGTGGTAGATTGGTTACAAAAGCATAATCGCCTACGCAAAGTTCCGGTAGTGGTTTACTCTGCCAAAGATTTGGAGGAATCAGAACGCAAACGTTTAAAGTTAGGACATACAGAATTTTTAACCAAAGGACGAGTAACAACCCAAGAGTTTGAACAACGGGTAATCGAACTACTTCAGCGAATTACTCATGTGAGGGAGTAGGGACTGGGGACTGGGGACTGGGGACTGGGAAAGGGGAAAGGGGAAAGGGGAACTTTGTACTATGGACTGTTGACTAATGACTAATGACTAATGACTAATGACTAATGACTAATGACTAATGACTAATGACTAATGACTAATGACTAATGACTAATGACTATGAACAAACGGATTCTAGTAGTTGATAATGAGCAGTATATCCAAGAAGTTGCGAAGATTTGCTTGGAAACTGTTGCAGGTTGGCAAGTTGTGACAGCTAGTTCAGGACAAGAAGGTATAAATAAAGCCGAGACTTATCAACCAGATGCAATTTTATTGGATGTGATGATGCCCGATATGGATGGTATCGCCACTTTTGAGAAATTGCAAGCCAACCCCGTAACTCAAAAGATACCTGTAATATTATTAACCGCAAAAATTCAAGCCTCCGATCGCCGCCGTTACTCGCAATTGGGAATGGTGAGTGCGATCGCAAAGCCCTTCAACCCGCTAGAATTAGCTGGACAAGTAGCCACAGCCCTTGGTTGGAGTTTGGAAGGTGGGGGGAGATGAGGGAGATGGGGGAGATGAGGGAGTGGGGGAAGTGGGGGGAGATGGGGAAGAAAGTTAGCAAGTTGAGTAATTAAACAATATTATTCTCCCTCATCCCCTACACCCTTACACCCCTAATTGACTAACTCCCAAATTGCAAGTTGCGTAAAATTAAGTCGGCTCTAGGCGCAAATCCTTCTGCGTATTCTACCGGGTAGTGAGTGATTATATAGAACACCTTGCCGTTTTGTTGACCAAGGTACAGTGTACCCGTAATATCACTACCTTGGCGAAATACAATCTTTTCTTTTGCCCAAGGATAGCCAGTATTCTGAGTTCTGCTAATCACACGCCATTTATTGGCGGCTATGAGTCCAGATTTACTATTGATGAAGCGTCTGAGTTGTCCTAAGTTTTTCACACTGTTGAGGAAGGAAACGCTGACATAAGCATTGTTATTTCTCACACCGCCGAAATTAGCGATAAACCGCACCCCTGTTCCCTCACCGGAACTAACGCCTTGTGGGAGAAAATCCTGATCAGGGAAATAGGTAGTGAATAAGTTCTTGTATTCATCGTAGAGTCGGAGAGCGATCGCCGTTTTTTCTCCTTCAATAGAAATTATAGCCGTTTTATTGGTTGGTTTAGAAGATTTAGGGCTATAACTGATCTCCATAGTCTTGGAGGCTGTAACCGTGCTGCTAGCAATTACTTGATGCCCTGGCGCAAAAACATATCCAAGGGCAGATCCTAAAACAATAACGCTAGCTATACGATATATGACTTGTAGAAACATTAAGCTTTAATGTTGTGAAGTTTATATAAATATTTAGACTTTGTATCTTGAGTTACAGTTCCTCGGTGAATAGTCTGTATTCTCTTTTAAGAGAAAAATAAGTTTCATAGTAGATACACGTTAGTAAGAAAAATTAAGTGACAACAATCACAGCACTGAAAGATTAAGATCACTTACGTGAAATCTAGGAAATGAAAATATTAGGTATTACTGAACTCTAGCCGAGTCATTAATAGGGAACACACTAATTGCCGACATCCTTTGCGAAGGACTGTCGGCTTTTTGTTTGGGGGGAAAGGGAGAAGTCTTTGCTTTGTCAACTGTCAACTGTCAACTGATAACTGATAACTGATAACTGATAACTGACCAAATAAAATTTCCCCACATCCGGTTAGAAACTTGACATGGAGAGCTTGCCAGAGTCACTACCAGACATGGGGACGTTATGATCAAAAGAGAATCTTATGGATATATGAGGTTATTACCTAACACTCAACAGACTAAACCAGAAGTACCCCTTGAAATAGCACAAACTTTTGACTAAGACATTGCTTGAATGATGTAATCAAAGTAAGGTGCGGCTGCGGCTGCATCTTCTGAACTTAATAAGTCAAGAGAGGCTTTTTTGAGAGAATTGATGGCTTCTACCATTCCGGGTACAGGAACGCCCAAAGAATTGTACATTTCCCGCACACCGATGATGCCAATTTTTTCAATTGGTTCAACATCTCCAGCTAGTACCCCGTAAGTGATTAGACGTAAGTACCAACCAAAGTCACGGATGCACAACGCGCGTTGGCGTTCGCCGTAAGCGTTACCACCAGGTGCGATAAAATCAGGACGCTTCTGCCAAAGTTGCTTGGTTGCTTCCTGAACGATTTTCTTTTCGTTCTCTGCTAGGGTAGCAGCGATCCGGGTTCTTTGTACCCCGGTTTGTAAAAATTCTCTAATACTCTTGAGTTCGCCACTGCTGGGATAACGCAGTTCGTCGTCGGCTTTGAGAATAACTTGGCTAATTACAGTCATGATTATTTAAATCACGCGAAATATTATTAGCTAGTTTAACGACTTGGAGGTACAGAGGGGAAGGGGGACAGTGAACAGTGAACAGTGAACAGTTATCAGTGAACAGTGTGAAAATAACCTGACAACTGTCAACTGTCAACTGTCAACTGTCAACTGTCAACTGTCAACTGATAACTGATAACTGATAACTGATAACTGACTAATGACTAAATCTACTTGGCTTCAGGGTGAATTAATTGAGGTTGCTATTAGCGACTTGAGTGATACTGGTGATGGGGTGGGACGGTTTGAGGAACGGGTGGTGTTTGTTCCTGATACTGTACCAGGCGATCGCATTTTAGTACGCTTGGTACAGGTTAAACCTAAATATGCCCACGGTAAGCTGCATCAGCTATTAGAACCATCTCCTCACCGTATTCGTCCAGCTTGTATTGTGGCGGATAAATGCGGCGGTTGTCAGTGGCAACATATTGATTATGATTATCAACTGGTTGCTAAACGCAATCAAGTTATTCAAGCTTTACAACGTATCGGGGGTTTTGCTGCACCGCCTGTAGACCCGGTATTGGTGGCTGACTCAGCTTTGGGCTATCGTAATAAGGCTACCTATCCTTTGCATATCTCCGCTACAGGTCAAGTGCAAGCTGGTTACTACCAAAAAGGTAGCCATCATTTAGTGAACCTCAATCAATGTCCAGTCCAAGATCCCCGCTTAAATCCTTTCTTGGCAGAAATTAAGCAAGATATTCAACAGCGTGGCTGGTCTATCTACGATGAAAATCGCCACAAAGGACTAATTCGCCATCTGGGGTTACGCATTGGACGGCGCACAGGGGAAATTTTGTTGACTTTGGTGGTTAAGGACTGGAATTTACCGGGAATTGAAGCACAAGCCCAGGAATGGTTGCAACGTTATCCCCAATTGGTGGGAGTGTGTTTAAATCGTAATCCTGAACGCACCAATGCAATTTTTGGCAGAGAAACCCGTTGTATTGCTGGGGTTGCTTATCTGCGAGAAATTTTTGCTGGGTTGGAATTTCAAGTCCGTCCTGATACATTTTTCCAAGTCTTCACAGAAACGGCTGAGGCGCTATTAGAAGTAATTCAAGCAGAACTTAATCTGCAAGGTCATGAAACTCTCGTAGATGCTTACTGTGGGATTGGAACCTTAACCTTACCTTTAACTAGACAAGTACGCCAAGCTATAGGATTGGAATTACAACCAGAAGCTGTAGAACAGGCAATTTTCAATGCTCAACACAATGACATTAAGAATGTGCAATTTCAAGTCGGGGCAGTTGAGAAATTACTGCCAAAGATGGGAATAATACCTGATGTGGTCATACTAGACCCGCCGCGTAAAGGGTGCGATCGCATTGTCATCAAATCTTTATTAGCCTCGAAACCTGCCCGCATTGTTTACGTCAGCTGTAAAGTAGCCACTCTTGCTCGTGACCTGAAACTACTTTGTGAAGATGGCCTATATACTATTCAACGCATCCAACCCGCCGATTTTTTCCCGCAAACAGCCCATGTCGAAGCTGCCGCATTTCTTACCTTATCCCAGTCGCTCATGGATACTTAGTCCTTAAGAAAAAATTTCAATTCAAATTTGTAGTCTATTGCATAGTAGAAATGCTAAAATAGAATTAACCTAAAAATAGAAATGATTTTGTTAAAACTACTAAAGTTGCATAACTCTAGTTCCAAGTGAATAAGATTGTTTAAAATACTAATCGGCAATATAAAGAGGAGTAAAAGCCCTCGTCAATATTAAATTTTTTCTCTTAGCTAACTAAACTAGCAAACTTTCCAAAGCCGCTTTATGTATCGACAATCAAACCTCACAAGTAGAGTTAATGCTCCCCAGCATTTTCAAAACTTAGTAATAAAGACGCAAGTTTGAAGGCAGCATGACCACCTCCATCTTTATCAGGGTGCCTGTATAAGCAAACTGATGTCTAGCTAACTGAAAGCTATGGGGTTTCTCTCGTGATAACCATTTCGCTCCGTCCAGTTGGACGTTATTGGGGTACTATTAGTTTTGCCTCAACCCTCTATCTTTGTCCTATATTAGATTTACTGTTGGCGGAAATTCCCGCCAAGTTACAAGCCGAACTGCGGCTAGGGCTGCAAGAAGCCCTGGTAAACGCAGCTAAACATGGCAATAATCTTGATCCTAGCAAAACAGTTGTAGTTCGCTTTTCCCTCATAGATAATCAGTATTGGTGGGTGATTTCCGACCAAGGCGAAGGCTTTAGCCCCACCACCAATGATACTGAAGACCCGACAGATTACTTACCAGCCGATGAGGCAGAAAACGGTCGGGGAATGTGCCTTCTGCACCAAATTTTTGACCAAGTAGAGTGGAACCGCAAAGGGACAGAATTAAGACTGTGTAAGCAAATGGAAAACCGCCCCCGCTTGTCCTTGCGGAGGTAGGGGATTGGGGATTGGGGATTGGGTAAGAATTTCCTAGTCCCTATTCCCTAGTCCCCTGTCCCTTATCACCATGAGAAGGACAAGGAGGGGCGGAGATAGAACGATTTAACCAACCAACAGCTTGTTCTAGTCTAGCAAGTGCTTCTTGGGGTTGGTTTTTGAGCAAAAATACCATAGCGGCGGCTAATTGTTCACTAGCGCGGGAATTGCGGTTAGACTTGAGGCGATGCCAATCGTTAGGCGATATACTTAGCCTTTCCATGAGGGCTTGGGCTAGTTCCAAGTCGCTAAATTCATTAAGTTGAGTGGTTTTAGATAGCTGGCTAGGTTGAGACATAAATAACTATTGGCAGCAGTTACATCTACCTTATCAGAAAAATGGGTTTAAAACCCCGTCGTAGAACGACGGCTTTTTGGTAGAATAGCTAGTGTGGGAGGGTAATCAACCACAATAAAAACCCTATTGCTACCTAAAAGGTAGACGCTGTACCTTGACAACTAAATCTAGCCGGTTCTACTTCGTAGTTCTAGTATCACCTGGAAGTAGGTAAAAGATTTACAGGTACTAGACGACCAGTATTGCATAGCGAGATATATCTTGCTGTGACAAACAAATTTTGCACTATATAGTGCAACTAGGGTAGGGCATACCCAAAGTTAACGCTTGAGGAGAAAACCACCTCTATAATTAGATACCGCAAGGAGTCTAGTGTAAGTGGACTCGTTGAATCAAGAATCCCCATGCCTTTAGGCTGGGGAGTGTCAAACTTTACTACTTGTAAATGAAGCCGCCTAAAAAATCATCCCAGCAGCCAGAAAATAATCCAGAACCGGATTTTGCAGAGGAATTAGCCCAAGTGGAGCGATCGCTATTTGCTCTCAAACAAAGGTATGATCAAGTAACGCGCGATCGCCAAGAACAGGCACAATGGCAACAACGCCGTCAAGAATTAGAGCAAAATAAATATCAGACCCCAGAGATAAAAGCCCAGTTACGGCAAATCAAACAG
This sequence comes from Leptolyngbyaceae cyanobacterium, assembly GCA_036704005.1. Lineage (GTDB taxonomy): Bacteria > Cyanobacteriota > Cyanobacteriia > Cyanobacteriales > Nostocaceae > Trichormus. Next base: position 11,446 of record DATNQO010000158.1, read on the forward strand.
CAACTGGAAATGCTAGAACTAAATTTAGAAAGCCAGTTGTTTTCTTGGCGTAGCCTGAAAAAACCTTTCTGGCAAGCCGTCCGCTTTGGTGGAATGGGCGTTATTATAGGCTGGATATTAAAGTCCTGTGCTGGTTAACTATGGTAAATCGACGGATTGCAGAAATATTACGGAATGGTCAACCTGATGAGTCTCTGGTAGTTCAAGGCTGGGTGAGAACGAAGCGTGAACTGAAGGGGTTTGCATTTATTGAGGTTAATGATGGCTCATCCCTAGCGAATTTGCAAGCTGTCATCAATCAGGATTTGCCAGACTATGAAGCGATTATAAAAAAATTAAATACAGGTGCGTCAGTGGAGGTGGCTGGCGTATTGGTGGCTTCCCAAGGGAAAGGACAGCGTATTGAGTTGCAAGCCGAGACGGTGAAAGTCTACGGTGAAGCTGATCCCGAAACTTATCCCTTGCAAAAGAAACGCCACTCTTTTGAATTTTTACGCACAATTGGACATTTGCGATCGCGCACCAATTCCTTCGGTGCAGTTTTCCGCGTCAGAAACGCCACCTCCGCCGCCATTCACCAATTTTTCCAAGAAAGGGGCTTTTTGTGGGTACACACCCCCATTATCACCGCTAGCGACTGCGAAGGCGCAGGGGAACTATTCAGCGTCACCAGCTTGAATTTAAAAAATGTCCCCCGCACAGAAAACCAAGAGATTGATTACAGCCAAGACTTCTTCGCCAAACCCACCTACCTAACCGTGAGTGGACAACTAGAAGCCGAAGTCATGGCGATGGCGTTTAGCAACGTCTACACCTTCGGCCCTACCTTCCGTGCAGAAAACTCCAACACCTCCCGCCACTTGGCAGAATTTTGGATGGTGGAACCAGAAATGGCATTCTGTGACTTAGAAGGTGATATGGATTTAGCTGAGGCGTTTCTCAAATACATTTTTAACTTTGTGTTGGAAAAATGCCCCGAAGATATGGAATTTTTCAACCAACGCATTGATGATACAGTTTTAGCCACAGCCGAGAATATAGTTAACAATCAATTTGAGCGTTTGACTTACACAGATGCCATCAAACTATTAGAAAAAGCCGATGTCAAGTTTGAATATCCTGTAAGTTGGGGCTTAGATTTACAATCAGAACATGAACGTTATTTAGCCGAACAACTATTTAAAAAGCCAGTCATTGTTACAGATTATCCAGCGCAGATAAAAGCATTCTATATGCGGTTGAATGATGATGAAAAAACCGTCCGGGCGATGGATATTCTTGCACCAAAAATTGGGGAAATCATCGGTGGTTCCCAACGGGAAGAAAGGTTAGATGTACTAGAACGCCGTGTACTCGCGCAAGGGATGAAACCGGAGGATTTGTGGTGGTATCTAGATTTACGCCGCTATGGTACAGTCCCCCATGCTGGTTTCGGCTTAGGCTTTGAAAGACTCGTACAATTCATCACAGGTATGGGTAATATTCGTGATGTGATCCCCTTCCCTCGCACCCCACAAAACGCCGAGTTTTAGTTGCAGTTCGTAGTAAAGGCTTTAGCCTTTTCTTTTAGAGGATGTTTGTCAAGTCGAAAAGTATACTAATGACCCCTCTCCAAACCTCTCACGCCAGTTGCTACAAGTCGGCAGAGCGCAAGAGCGCACTGGCTCCCCTAAAAGGAGAGAGGCTTTAAAACCCCCCTTCCCTCATAGGGAAGGGGGGTTAGGTCTTTAACATTTTGATGTCAGCAATAATACTTTTCAAACATCCTCTTAGGACTAAAGTCCTTACTACAAACTTTCAATCTCCCTTTGTAAAGCCTGGACTTGCTCAAGAGATAATTCAGTAACTTGAGCAATTTGCTCTAAGCTCATACCAATTCTTAGCATATTTACGGCTAACTTTCGTTTTGTCTTTGCTTCACCTTCTTGTAAAATTTCTTGATAAATCACTGACTCGCGCATAATCTCGCTCCTTAAGATTCTGCTAATTACATCCTTCTGTAAGAGAATACCTGCTAAAACTGCGCTGGCTGCTGCTATATTGCTCTGTAACCGTTGGTCTGTAATTGCTTCGACCGCTTCCGCTACTTGGGTTAATACCATTGTAGGGTCTTTTGTTTGACTGAGAACGGCAAAGGGTAATAAACCGGGAACAGTCAAAAACCTTTCTGTTGGTTGTTCCCACAGACGTATCACTTCAAACTCATGGTAAGTTTTCTCTAACCTAAAATCGTTTTGAGTGATTAATGGTGAAGCTGTTTTTCGCAAATAGATGACTATTTGACGCATTTGTTTGTTAGGAAAGCGCCGATACCCCCTCACCCGATAATCTAGCATCCGAAAAGGCATATCTTCGTCTGGGTCGGTTTGAAATTCGGTATGCAGAACTAAGTCATCTGATTGTAATAGTATGAGCGAGTCAGCGCGAATCGGTTCGTTTGATAATTCTGTTGGGCTTAGTTGTGTTAATTTAATCGGTGAACCTAGTAACCATGTGGCTAAGTCGTCTTTGAAGTTTTCAGCAATGAATTTGCAGATGTTGTCGTACATGGTGATTAGAATCGAAGCTATTTATTTTTTTGAACTTAAGGATGTTCAACTTCTACCTACTTACTTGTTACTTTACTTTTTTTCCTTCTCTACATATCTTTACTATCTCTTGCTCACTATTACCTTACTAAAATATGTTTAATAAATTTACTACTATCTTTGGTTCTCTTTTAATTATTACTGGATTTTCCAGCTTACCATTTATTCATATAGAGGATTACTATATTTCTATGCAGGTTGTTCAACTTGGTATTACTATGGTTACTCACAATTCTCATGATGACTAGAACTGATGTATCTAACTGATGTATCTATTTACATGGATAATTGCTTATAATCCTTTTAGTACCTAGCTTCTTTACTCTTCCTCTTCTCTCCGTTATCCCTTATAATTTGAAATTAGGTAGGGTGGGGAGTGTATCGCTATATGATGGTTTTGGTGGGCAATGCCCACCCTACAAATATTGAGTTTTTTTTATAAATTAAATCTGATTCCTATAGTTCCCTAAAATTCTCAAAAATTAACAGAAGAACTGGAAAAGAATTGACTTGGGTTTGCTGGCGATCGCTATTTTCTCTTTTCACTTCCGGTATCATGCGGCTATCTTGGAGGAGACATTTTTTAGCTTGGTTGAGGTGGATAAATGTTAATGTTACTCTTCTATATAAATAATCAGCGTTACGCTCTAGCTAGTCAGCAGGTTGTGGAAGTTTTACCACTTGTCAGCCTCAATAGCCTTCCTCATGCACCTGAGTATTTTAGCGGTGTGTTTAACTATCGCGGACAGGTTATTCCTGTATTAGATTTATGTCAGTTGATGCACGGTAAACCTTGTTCTCAATACTTGAGTTCTCGAATTATTCTGGTGAACTATTGGGGAGGGGAAACTGCTAATTCTTCTATTGTGGGTTTAATGACGGAACGAGTTGTGGAAACCCTGCATAAGTCTGACTCACAATTAGTTGATGCTAATGTTCAGATAGGTGCTGCACCTTATTTGGGTAAGATAATTCTAGATGAGCAAGGCATGATTCAATGTCTGCGAATTGAGTATTTGTTATCAGAGTGTGAACAGGTTTTTCTTCTACCAGCTAGTTAAATATGGCATTTCTATCATTCATAGCTGAACATGACTTATTCTGATGGCGAGGCTTTATTAAAACGAAAAATTGGTCTAGATGCAGGTTCTATAGGCTCGGCTAGTATTGCTAGAGCAATTGAGCAGAGAATGGCAGATGGTAAAATTACAGATATAGCCTGCTATTTGCAACGATTGCAAGAGTCTAGTCAGGAATGGGAAGCTTTGATTGATAATGTGATTGTTCCTGAAACTTGGTTTTTTCGGGAGCGAGAATCATTTAAGTTTTTGCAACAATATATTCAATCTGAATGGTTGAAAACTCATCCTCAGAAAGTATTGCGAATTTTGAGCGTGCCATGTTCTACTGGGGAGGAGCCTTATTCAATTGCGATCGCACTTTTGCAAGCTGGGTTAAATCAAGCTAACTTTCACATTGATGCTGTTGATATTAGTAAAAAATGTTTGTTAGCAGCTCAACGCGGAATTTACGAAAAATATTCTTTTCGTGGCAATAGTTTATCTTTTCAAGAGCGCTATTTTCAACCAACTGAGGCGGGATATCTTCTGTGTGAACAAGTGAGAGATTCGGTACATTTTCGCCAAGGTAATTTAGCTGATGCTGATTTTTTGGTTGGTGAAGCTCCTTATGATATTGTATTTTGCCGCAACTTGTTAATTTATTTTGACCGCAGTACCAAAGAACGCACCATTCGCACCTTGGAACGGTTACTTGTGACAGATGGTTTGTTATTTGTTGGTCATGCGGAAACAGGTTTGCTGTTGAAGTCGCGCTTTAGTTTGGTTCCCCATTCTTTGGCTTTTGCTTATCGCAAGGCGAGTGTTTCTCGTCCTATGGTAAAACATCATAGTTTAGGCGATCGCCAAAAGCACCATCCACCAAAACAGCGCATCCCTCAACATCCTCAGCCACAGCGACCACAAATTCCGCAGCCAAGCTTGCTAGATACTGCCAAAACTCTAGCTGACCAAGGTTGCTTACTGCAAGCCTGTCAACTTTGCCAAGACTATCTCAACAAAAATTTGGCTAGCGTTGAAGCCTATGTACTGCTTGGTCAAGTGCAACAAGCAATGGGTGAAAATGAACAAGCAGCAGCTTCTTTCCAAAAAGCAATTTATCTACAACCAAATCACGAAGAAGCTTTAATTCATTTAGCATTACTACGAGAACATCAAGGAGATATGGCAAATGCTCGTCTCCTTTGGCAACGTGTTCAGCGTATCCATTATAGACAATAAATATAAAAAATATCCACAATGTAGGGTGCGTCAGTATGAATATTGTCTTGGTATAGCTAGGGTTTCTCGTACTGACGCACCCTACTAACTATCCCCTGCTATAAAGTAAGGAATTGTTAAGTTATTTATTATTTTTTGTCAACTTGTTGAACTGATAGCCTGCATGGGAAAGCTTGCAGTGATGAGGCATTTTGTCTGCCTTAATTATCCGCTTATTAATTATATAGCGTTTATAAATTAACTGAATCCCATTCGCATGGCTTGAGGAGCAACTAGATATATGCGGCAAGGCTTAAAACTTAATCAGTTCGTTATAGCTGGTTCTGGACTAATCATTATATTAGCTAGTGTGACAACTTACATTACAAAAAGAACAAATCAAGAATTATTAGCTAATGACAATCTAATTAGTAAAACTTTTGAGTTGAAAGCTGATTTGAAATCTTTGGAAAAAAACCTAGTAGATGCGGAAACAGGACAGCGAGGATTCATCATTACCAATGAAGCAGAATATTTAGAGCCTTTTAATAACGCCAAAGAAGAGTTAGGTGGTAGTTTTGCCAAAATTACACAACAAGTTAAAGAGGATAGTTTTAAACTTGGTAGCATCAATAGAATTGAAGCGTTATCTAAATATAAGCTTCAAGAATTAGAAGAAACTATTCGATTAAAAAAGCAAGGAAAGGAGCAAGAATTATTGAACATAATTCTTTCGGATAAGGGTAGAATATTCATGGATCAAATTCGGCAAGAAATTGAGAAAACCTTAAACAGAGAAGATGAAATCTTAGAAGAACGGCAAAAGCAAGTTACTCAAATGCAGGCTTTTTCTGACATAGTTATTTGGACAAGTTATTTACTTCTTGTCCTCACAGTAATAGCAGTTTGCCTCGCTATTATTCTCATTCCCAGCAGAGCGTTGAGCAGTTCTTTACAAAATGCCTTTACATTAGCAGAAAAGGTGTCTACTGGTGATTTGACAGTTGAGGTAGAAGCAAATTCAAATGATGTAATTGGTAAGCTTATGCTAACTTTAAAAAGTATGGCACAAAACCTGAGTAATCTTATCGGCAAAGTCCAACAATCTGGGATTCAAGCAACTTCTTCAGCGACACAAATAGCAGCATCAGGTAAACAATTAGAGGCAACAATCACAGAGCAGGTAGCATCAACAAATGAAGTAGCGGCGGCGGCGAAAGAAATTTCTGCTACTTCTAGAGAACTTGTGAAAACAATGGAAGAAGTCGCGGTGATGTCGCAAAGTACGACCATAGCAGCTACTGAGAGTCAAAAAGATTTGTTGCGGATGGAAACTACAATGCGTCAACTAGCAGAAGCGACAAATTCTATTGCGGCTAGGCTAGGAGTAATTAGTGAAAAGGCTAACAATATTAATAATATTGTGGTGACAATTACTAAAGTGGCAGACCAAACAAATTTACTGTCTTTGAATGCGGCAATTGAAGCGGAAAAGGCTGGAGAATATGGTTTAGGTTTTGCTGTGGTGGCTAGGGAAATTCGCCGTTTAGCCGACCAAACCGCAGTGGCTACTCTTGATATTGAACAGATGGTGAAACAGATGCAATCTTCTGTTTCTACAGGTGTGATGGAAATGGATAAATTCGCCACCGAGGTAGGACGCAGTGTGGAGGATGTGGCTAATATCAGCACTCAGGTAGGGCAAATTATTGAGCAAGTGCAAGATTTAACACCGCGTTTTGAAGTTGTTAGTCAAGGGATGGAAACTCAGTCTCAAGGAGCGCAACAAATTAGTGAGGCGATGACGCAGTTAAGTAATACTTCTGCTCAAACGGCTAGTTCTTTGCGGGAAATTAATCATGCTATTTCTCAACTTAATCAAGTTGCTCATGGTTTAAGACAGGAGATTTCGCATTTTAAAGTTATTAGTCATTAGTTATATTATGTCTGCTTAAACACTTATCATATCGCGGGGATTGGTAATTGGTAATTGGTAATTGGTAATTGGTAATGGTAGAAGACAATTATCAATGAAGCAATTAACCGGACTTGATATCATTAGTCATTCTTCCCAGTCCCTAATACCCAATCTCCAATACCCAGTCCCTAATCCCCAATCCCCAATACCCAGTCCCTCTGCTATGAATAATTGTTACCATCTTATCGGTATTGTTGGCGATCGCACTTGTCCAGAGTTAGCTCATTTTATCCATTGTCGTAACTGTCCGGTTTACTCAAACATTGGTCGTCAGTTACTTGAACGTCCCATACCGGAAAATTATCGTCGTGAGTGGACTGAGTTATTTTCCCAAACAAGGGCAGAATCTGATACCTTAACCAATACAGAAACTCTCACAGTCGTCATTTTTCGTTTGCAGAGAGAATGGTTGGCGCTGTCTACGGGAGTTTTTCAAGAAACTATCTCCCCAACTTCAATTCATACTCTACCCCATCGCAGCGACGACATATTACGGGGATTGGTAAATATTCGTGGCGAATTACAATTGTGTATTTCTTTAACTCACCTGCTAAATTTGGAAATCGCTGATACCCCAGTAGCAGCCTTGAGTCCTGTAGTTTATCCGCGTATGGTGATGGTGGAAAAAGCGGGTAGTGTATGGGTGTTTGCTGTCGATGAACTTTACGGTGTACAACGATTTTATCAACATGAAATCCGAGATAACCCAAGCGCGACGGCGACAAATCACAACTTTACCCAAGGATTTTTTTATTGGCGCGGGAAAAGTCTGGGTTATTTGGATGAGGAATTATTATTCACCACCTTACATAAAAAGGTCTGGCGATGACAAAAGAAATAGATTATAGTCAATTTTCCTTGCTGGATTTATTCAGTATCGAGGTAAAAACCCAGGTTGCTATCTTAAACGATCGCCTATTAGCACTGGAAAATCAACCCCAACCCCAAGAAGAATTAGCCGCTTTAATGCGTGCAGCTCATTCTATCAAGGGTGCAGCCAGAATTGTACAGTTAGATTCCGTCGTTACGCTGGCGCATGGGATGGAAGACTGCTTTGTCGCAGCGCAGGCGGGAGAAATTCAGCTAAAGGCTGCTGATATTGATGTGCTGTTGGCGGTTGTGGATATGCTGTTACATATAGGTGAAGCTTGTGAAGGTAACTCTCAGCCTCAATTACCAGCAGATAGGATTCAATCTTTAGTGAGTGCGATCGCTAATATTGGCAAATCCTCACCCATAAGTCAAACTGTAACAGAATCACCTTGGGTTGTGGCTCCATCTCAGGTATTTAACCAAGTAGAGAAACCCGATTTACAAAACCGAGTTGTGCGGGTGGGTGCAGACAATCTTAACTCCTTAATGGGACTAGCGGGAGAATCTTTAGTACAGGCTAAGTGGTTGGAAAGTTTCACCGACTCCCTATTGAAATTAAAAACAACACAAACAGAGTTATTCGGTTTACTGGAAGGGTTGCAGGAATTGTTAAATAAACCTTCCCAACATCCCCTAGAACGCCAGATACAGGAGAAAATGACGGCTGTACGGCAAACCGCTAGTGAATGTCGCCAACTTTTAGGCGATCGCCATAATGAATTAGAATTATATTCTCAGCGTTCCACCAACCTAGCAGACCGCCTCTACCGCCAAATCATCGCCACACACATGAGTCCCTTTGGCGAAGGCGGACAAGGTTTTCCGCGCATGGTGCGCGACATGGCTAGACAACTGGGTAAACGCATCAAACTAGAAATTATTGGCAAATCCACTTTAGTAGACCGAGACATTCTCGAACGCTTAGAAGCGCCTTTAACTCATCTTTTGCGTAACGCGGTAGACCACGGAATTGAAACACCCCAAGAACGTATAGCCGCAGGGAAACCAGAAACCGGAACAATTCGTATAGAAGTTGTCCATCGTGCAGGAATGCTATTAATTACCGTCATTGATGATGGTCGAGGGATAGATTTAGAATTTCTGCGTCAGCAAATTATCAGCAAAAACCTCAATACTCCAGAGATAACAGCAAAACTCACCGAAGCCGAGTTAATGGAGTTTCTATTTTTACCTGGGTTTTCCACAGCCAAGACAGTGACAGAAATTTCTGGTCGGGGTGTCGGTTTGGATGTGGTACACAGCACAGTCCGGGAAGTTGGCGGCAATTTGCGGGCAGTTTCTCAGGTAGGGTGCGGTATGAGTTTTCACTTACAACTGCCCCTCACACTGTCAGTATTACGGACTTTAGTAGTGGAAATTGCTGATGAACCCTACGCCTTTGCTTTAGCACGTATTCATCGGGTGGCGATGGTTCCCAAGTCGGCAATTATGGTGTGTGAAAATCAGCCGTTTTTCATGATGAATAACCAAGCTGTAGCTTTAATTTCCGCCCATCAAATTTTAGAATTGCCAGCACAGAGAGAAAATGCCGAATTACTCCCAGTAGTGATTATAAGCGATCGCCTCAGTCACTATGGCGTAGTTGTAGATAAATTGATGGGTGAGTGCAGTTTAGTTGTCCGTCCCCTCGACCCACGTTTAGGCAAACTTGCCAATATCAGCGCCGCCGCCTTACTAGATGATGGTTCCCCAGTGCTAATTATCGATATTGAAGATTTAGTGCGTTCTATTGCTAAACTGCTTTCCAGTGGACAAATTAGCCAAGTAAATCATTCCTCCCAGCAAGAAGTCGCCAAAACTTACAAACGTGTTTTAGTGGTAGATGATTCAATTACAGTCCGAGAAATGGAGCGTAAACTATTAGAAAACAAAGGTTACAAAGTCGAAGTTGCAGTTAATGGTATGGATGGTTGGAACGCCATCCGCAGCAGCGATTACAATTTGGTAATTACAGATATTGATATGCCAAGAATGAATGGTTTTGAACTCACCAGCCAAATCAAAACCCAAGAAAAGTTAAAGCATATACCTGTAATTATAGTTTCCTACAAAGACCGAGAAGAAGATAGAATTAGAGGTTTAGAAGCAGGAGCAAATTACTATCTAACCAAGACCAGTTTTCATGATGATACTTTATTAAAAGCAGTAATTGATTTAATCGGCGAGGCGTAGTCAGTTGACAGTTGACAGTTAACAGTTATCAGTTGACAGTTGACAGTTGACAGTTGACAGTTGACCGGAAGAGGCAGGGGGGAAGGGAGCAGGGAGCAGGGGGAGCAAGCCCTTCCCCGATAGCGCGAGTGCATTCGCGCAGCGTCTCGTAGAGAAGCGGAACATGGGTACAAGCCCCGCCCATAAGCGGGCGCTTGACCGGGGCGG
>DATNQO010000159.1:0-2039 GCA_036704005.1 Leptolyngbyaceae cyanobacterium
GGCTTTGTGTAAGTCTGTCGCTACATATCTACCACTGGGTTTCAAATCACACAAAACGGGTACACGACCACGAATAGTTTCAAAGTCATCTAAATTTAGTTCTACACCAGCCGCACGAGCGATCGCTAGAAAATGTAACACAGCGTTTGTCGAACCACCCACCGCCATAATTACAGATATGGCATTCTCTATAGATTTACGAGTGATAATCTGTCTGGGTAATAGTTGATTACGAATCGCTTCTACCAATACCTTAGCTGATTCTTCTGTACTATCAGCCTTTTCATCGTCTTCTGCTGCCATTGTCGAAGAATAAGGTAAACTCATTCCCATCGCTTCAAAGGCACTTGACATGGTGTTTGCTGTGTACATTCCACCACAGGAACCAGCACCCGGACAAGCACGGCGTTCAACGGCTAATAGTTCATCTTCGTTAATTTTCCCGGCACTGTACTCACCTACAGCCTCGAAAGAACTAACAACGGTTAAGTCTTTACCATTGTAATGTCCGGGTTTGATTGTACCACCGTAAACAAAGATAGCTGGAATATTCATCCGTGCCATAGCAATCATTGCCCCTGGCATATTTTTATCACAGCCACCGATGGCAATCACACCATCCATACTTTGCCCATTACAGGCGGTTTCAATCGAGTCAGCAATTACTTCTCGTGAGACTAGGGAATATTTCATCCCCTCTGTCCCCATCGAAATGCCATCACTAATCGTAATTGTGCCGAATATTTGCGGCATTGCCCCCGCATTTTTTATACCAGCTTCTGCTCTTTGGGCTAATTGATTTATCCCCATATTACAGGGAGTAATGGTGCTGTAACCATTGGCAACACCTACAATGGCTTTGGTAAAATCTGCATCCTGAAAACCAACCGCCCGTAGCATCGCTCTATTAGGCGATCGCTGCACCCCTTGAGTGACAACCTTACTTCTAAAATTCTCCGACATCTTTTTTCCTTCCGTGCCTTCATCGCTTGTGTTGCGATTGTATGATCTGTATTTTTTGACGCAGATGATGCCCTCATTTGCATCCACCTTCCGGTAGTTTATCTATCTTTCAGCACTAGGAGTCTGGATGCGAAAATTTTACACATAAAGGTTTGTCATTTTTCATATATATACATATTTGTCAAATAAGTCAGATATTAAAACAGTTATCAGTTATCAGTCAGCTAGGGCGTATGGTGCGGGATAAAGAAGCGCCAAAATAAGCCTTCCACCAATTGGTGTTTCCCCAAGGATTTCACTGATACAGCACTTTTCACCTTGATGAGGTACATTCATCTAGCCTCTAACCCCTAGTCTAAGCGCCTCTGTTCTTTTGCAAAGTGTACTGCACTCAACTGAAAAAGGCTGTAACTGTTTACTGTTCACTGTTAACTGTTAAACCATCCAAGCTGCTTGAAAAAACTCCTGTTCGCAAAACATAGCATAGCGATAAGTTGAATGGGTTAAGGCATTAGCAGTAGCGTAATTTTCTACCAAACTTTCTAATTGCTGCGTTAAAGGTGAAAAATCTGCGCTACTGTAAGTGCGAATCCAGTCAGCATAAAGATGATGAGGAATACCGTTAATAGCTAACTGTTCTCCCAAAAAAGCATACAAACGCATACAGGGAGACATAGCCGCAGCCGTTAAACCTACATCTCCACTCCAAGCAGTAGCTAACAAAAAGTCAGTATAGCGGCGAGTGGCTGCGCCTGGTTGCACAGAATGCAAATCTACTCCCCATTTTGCCGCATAGCTTTCATGTAGCCGCAGTTCCTCTAGTACACCACCAGCCAAAGCGTGAAATGTGGTAAACCCAACCCAGTCTGGGGACTTAGCAGCCGCAATACTGTAAGCACGGGCAAAAGCTTCTAAGAAAAAAGCATCCTGTCCTACATAGTAAGCAAATTTACGCTCCTCAAGACTACCATCACCAATGCCTTGAACAAAAGGATGCTCTAGGCAAGCTTGTACTAAGTCTTGGTTTGCTGTCCAAAGTTCATTTGAGAGAGTCATTGGTCATTAGTCCACAGTTA
>DATNQO010000160.1:0-2245 GCA_036704005.1 Leptolyngbyaceae cyanobacterium
GAGCAGGGAGCAGGGGGGATGTAGTAACGGATCTTGTTCTCCGACCAATCGAGAACGCCCTGGAAGGGCGGGGCTTGATACCCATGTTCCGCTCCGCTTCACGGCTTTGGGACAGGGATTGCTCCCCCTGCTCCCTGCCCCTCCGCCTCTTCGGTCAACTGATCCAACACTTGATTCAATAACTAAGTTATGCGATAGTTAAAACATCTTAAAATCTATCGATTTACCGTACTATAAAGAGAAGCAACTAAAGGAGTAATACAAATGACAGTCGCACAGCATGACACAGCATCCTTGTCTAGCAAAATTGATAACTCTACAAGCCTCAATCAAAGCTGGCTGTGGCAGGCTGTGCAAATAAGTACAGCATTCCTCAACAAAATGTGGTGGCATACTCATGCCTACGGCACAGTTTTTAGTATTGTGCTACTAGCCTTGGTAAGTTTCATCTTCTTAAGCCTGCATTGGTCTTTGCGTAAGATTGCGGTACTTACGAAAGTAGATACTGTGCCAGAAAATGAAATCACTTCTTAATTTCTCTGTGACTCTGTGTCTTTGTGGTAAAAAATAATTTATTTAACCACAGAGGCACAGATAAAAGAAAGAATAGCAACATTTTTCGCTCATTCCTGGGATAGATTCATACATTACACGCCATATATCGGTGGTGTGATGGAAGATAAAACGGAAGTCTTTATGCTGAGTCTAGCAAGCCAAGAATATACCTAAGAAGCACAACACTATTAAAAGACTGTGGGGTGCTTCTCTATAAGTTTTTATGCTAGACGCAACTAAAACGGATGTTGTTGAGGCGTTGCGTGAGTCTGTACACCAACTGACGGGCGCAGCCACAGATTATAATTCATTAATTGATTTAATTGGCAATGCTCGTTTAGTTCTGATTGGGGAAGCTTCCCACGGAACACACGAATTTTATGAGCAACGAGCCGAAATTACTAAAAGATTAATTCAGGAAAAGGGTTTTACCGCAGTAGCAGTTGAAGCAGACTGGCCTGATGCCTACCGCGTGAATCGCTACGTCCAGGGCGTAAGTAAGGATTTGACACCAGCCGAGGCACTGTCAGGTTTTCATCGTTTCCCTAATTGGATGTGGCGCAATACAGATGTAGTAAATTTTGTCAACTGGCTGCATGAATATAATGAGAATTTAAATGAAAGTGGGGTGAAGGTTGGCTTCTATGGGCTAGACCTTTATAGTATGTATGCTTCTATTGCAGCCGTTTTAGATTATCTAGAGCAAGTTGATCCTGAAGCGGCGAGTCGCGCTCGTCGTCGTTACGCTTGCTTGGAGCATTTTGGTGAAGATAGGCACACCTATGGTTATGCTACCAGTCTAGGTATCAGCGAATCCTGTGAGGAAGAGGTAGTTAGGCAACTGGGAGAACTGCAAAATCGAGTCTCTGATTATACCAAAGAAGACGGACGATTAAAAGCAGATGAGTTTTTCTATGCGGAACAAAACGCTCGGATAGTCAAAAATGCTGAGGCTTATTACCGGGCGATGTTTACAGGGAGGGTTTCTTCTTGGAATATTCGCGATCGCCACATGGCAGAAACCCTAGAAAATCTCATGGTTCACCTAGATCAGCAAGGTATACCAGCCAAAATTGTTGTTTGGGAACACAACTCCCACTTAGGGGATGCTAGAGCCACAGATATGGCACAGCAGGGAGAAGTCAACCTTGGGCAATTAGTACGGGAACGGTATGGAAATGATGCTGTTCTGATAGGCTTTAGTACTTATACAGGGACAGTTACGGCTGCTTCTGATTGGGATGGAATGACGCAACTCAAACAAGTTCGTCCAGCTTTACCCAGAAGTTATGAGGCGCTGTTTCATGAAACGGGAGTTCCGCAATTTTTGCTATCACTACGTGGGGAAAATGCAGCAATTGCTAGTTTACGAGAATCAAGGTTAGAAAGAGCGATCGGCGTAATTTACCGCCCAGAAACCGAACGTAGCAGTCATTACTTTTACGCCTGTCTTCCAGAACAATTTGATGCTGTGATTCATATTGATGATACTAAAGGAGTACAACCATTAGACCGGACGTTTGAGAAGGACATCAGCGAACCGCCAGAGACGTTTCCCTCGGCGTTGTGAGAAAGGGGGGAGATGAGGGAGATGAGGGAGTGGGGTTCCATCAGCTAGACGAACATACGTATTTTATGCAATGCCTATTTGCCTAGTAGCACTGCATTGAACCTCATAGTCGTCATAGGA
>DATNQO010000161.1:0-13849 GCA_036704005.1 Leptolyngbyaceae cyanobacterium
GAAGCAGACCGGCCGCGGCCGCGATCTCAACGCCATGGCAAACCACCGCCACGGGTTTGTTGGCCTCCTGAAAATGCCGCGTAATCCGCAGGGGGCAGGGGGAAGGAGGGTTTTTCCCACCTTCCTACTTACTCATTGTTAAATTCCTCTCTCTAAGGCTGCTAATTCTTTATCAATCAGTGCAGCTAATTCATGGGATGAGAGACTTTCTATCTCTGCCAAGATATCGGTTTGTTCGTTCTTAGTTTCAGTTAACTTCACTTCCGGCTCACTAGTTTCCGCAAGACCTAGCTGGTTTAACAGATACTCAGCTAAAGCTTGAATCGTCGAATATTCATAAGTCAAAGTTGAAGCCAGAGTCATTCCTAAGCTATTTTGCAGACGATTTTTTAATTCAATCGTCATCAGCGAGTCCATACCCATTTCAAAAAAGCCCATCTCTGCTTCTGGCAATGACCCAGACCCCATCACCGTTGCTACCGCATTTTGCAGATAACTAATGAAAACAGCAAGGCGTTGTTTCGGTAAAGCAGCTTGTAACTCTTGTAAAATTTGCTCCTGTACTTGAGATGGTGAATGCAGTTCTTGAGCCAATTGGGACAAGAACAAAGGTTGATGGTTAGCTGGAAATTGTTTGCAGAATTTCGCCCAATCTACTTGAAGTACCCCAACTTGGGTTGATGATTGGTTGAGTAATTGTTCCAGAACTTGCAATCCTTGTTCGGGGGTAATTGCTGTGACTCCAGTTGTTGCCCATCTTTGATCACCACGATTACCTAAATCAGCAGCCATCCCAGCTTCATCCCAAGGACACCAGTTAATGCTCAAAGCTGGCAGATTTTGCAGTCGTCGATGGTGAGCCAAAGCATCCAGAAAAGCATTAGCTGCCGAGTAATTTCCTTGACCAGGGGAACCAAGCACTGAGGCGATAGAAGAGAACAGGACAAAGAAGTCTAAAGGCAGATGTTGAGTTTGGCAATGAAGATTCCATGCACCTTGTACTTTTGGAGCCATGACTTTGGCAAAGGACTCAGAATTTTGCCGCAGTAATACCTTATCATCAAGAACACCAGCTAAATGCAGAACACCTCGTAATGGGGGTAAAGATTGTGCAATGTCAGCCAACACTCTTTGGACTTCTTGTTCTTGGGAGATATCGGCTTGAGCCACCACAATCTGCGCTCCCGCCGCTTGCAACATACTGATTTGCTCATGAGCGCTACTAGAAGGATGACTGCGCCCTACGAGAACTAAGTGTTTTGCACCTTGATTGACCAGCCACTTGGCTACTTGCAGCCCCAAAGCACCAAGTCCACCAGTGAGTAAATAAGTGCTGTTAGGCAGTAATTTGAGAGCTTTTTCCCAGCTATGCTCTTTCTTGGTGCGTACTAAGCGAGGTACATAACGTTGTCCTTGGCGCAAGGCTACCTCAACTTCTCCGTCTGGTTGCCAAACTTCTTCTAGACAACTGTTAGCGGCAACTTCGGCATTGCTGGCTGTGACATCAATCAGTCCGCCCCAAAGTTCGGGGTGTTCCATCGCGACGACACGACCTAATCCTAAGACTGGTGTTTGCGCCATTGCGAGAGAATTGGTTGACAATTCTATCGGTTGAGCGTTTTGGGTAACTAACCACAGACGGGGTAATTGAGCAATTTTGCTGGCGCTGAGAGCTTGGACTAGATGCAGCACGCAACCACACTCTGTGGTGGTTGCGTCGATCGCACTACTATCCAGACTCCAACAGTGGATGATACCACGCCATGTTGCCCCCTCGGTTGTCAGAACCTCAGCTAACAGTCGGTGAAAATCTTCAGGGGATTGGGGGTTGATTTGCCAGTTTCCTGCTTCCGAAGTGTTGTAAGCTTCACCAGCAAAAACGGTGATACAAGTTTCTCCACGGGCTTCCAGCAGATTAGCTAAGGTGGAGGCAAGATTTTGCTGGCGATCGCCCAAAATTAACCAGTGACCATGAGAAGATGATGTGGTGGCAGTGATTGCCTTGGCTTTGGGTTGCCACTCTACTTGGTAGAACCAATCGTTGAAGTTGTCAATGATTGTCTGAGTTTGGGCGGTTGGGGCTGAGTTGATCCAGTAGCGGCGACGTTGGAAGGGATAATTGGGTAGTTGCAGCCATCGGCGGGTATAATCTTGGTCAAAACCAGACCAGTTGATGGCAACTCCATGCAAATATAATTCTCCCAGACTTTGCAGCAGGGTCTGCCAATTTTCATCTCCAGGGCGCAGGCTAGGTAGCCAAACTGCCGAGTCTTCTGGCAAACATTGGCGACCCATTGCTAATAAGGTCGGTTTAGGGCCAATTTCGACAAAAACCTCATAACCTTGGCGGTGCAACGTCTCCATGCTGGCTGCAAATTTCACAGGCTGGATGATATGACGACACCAATATTCAGGTGTAGCAATCTCATCGGTAGCTACCTCCCCTGTGACGTTAGAAATGATATTGATGCTGGGGGATGAATAGGTAATTTCCTTGGCAACCTGCTCAAAGGCGGCTAACATTGGCTCCATTAAAGGAGAATGGAAGGCATGAGAAACGTTTAATTTCCTCGTCTTCATTCCGGCTGCTTGCATGGCTGTGACCACTTGATTCACCGCTTGACGCTCACCAGAAATCACGATATTCTTTGCCCCATTTACCGCCGCGATCGCTACTTGTGGGGCATAAGGTTGAATTATGGCGTTGACTTGCTCCTCACTAGCAAACACTGCTACCATTTCCCCATCTTGGGGCAATGCCTGCATTAAGCGCGATCGCCAACTAATCAATTTAATGGCATCTTCTAAGCTGAATACTCCCGCTACGCAGGCGGCAGCATATTCACCTACACTATGACCCATGACGGCTTTTGGCATAATACCCCAAGACTGCCATAATTCAGCTAGGGCATATTCCAGCGCGAATAACGCGGGTTGGGTATAGGCTGTCTCATCCAATAATGAATGTCCTGATGCGGGATACAAGACTTCCAGTAATGGTTGTTCCAGGTAGGAACGCAGAATTTCATCGCAGCGTTCTAAAGCATTGCGGAAGGTGGGCTGGGTTTCGTAGAGTTGGCGACCCATTTCTATGTATTGCGAACCTTGCCCGGTAAATAAAAATGCTATTTTGGCACGCTTTCTCTTTGCTACCTTTTTGCTGTTAGCCGCAACCGCACTTAGCTGTTGTATCAACTGCTCAGTAGATTCGCTGACTGCATAAAAGCGGTAACTAAACTGCGATCGCCCTTTATTGGCTGTGTAACAAATATCGCCAATTTCCGCTTGTGGATGAGATTGCAGATATGCTTGGTAATCTTGTGCTAGTTGGTGCAGTGCAGGTTCAGTTTTGGCGGAGAGGGTGAAGATATGTTGTGGGCGCTCAATTGTTGCCTCTACTGGTTTGGTGGCTGGTGCTTCTCCGACAATGATATGTGCATTACTACCGCCAAAGCCAAAAGAACTGACACCAGCATATCTCTGCTGTTGTGGGGAAATCCATTGCTGGCGTTCAGTGGGAATCGCCAATGGTGTACCTTCTAGAGCAATTAACTGATTCAACTGCTTGAGGTGCAAATGGGGGGCGATTTGTTGATGCTGTAAGGAAAGTACCACCTTGATTAAACCAGCAATCCCCGCCGCAGGTTCTAAATGACCGATGTTGGTTTTAACTGAGCCGATCCAACAGGGTTGTTGTGGCGATCGCTCTTGCATTAGCACTTGTTTGAGAGAATTTAACTCAATCGGGTCTCCCAAGGAAGTTCCTGTACCATGAGCTTCTACATAGCTAATTTGCGCTGGCTTGAGTTTGGCATCTTTGAGGGCTTGGTGAACTACTGCTTGCTGAGACAGTCCATTGGGTGCAGTTAGTCCATTGCTACGCCCATCTTGATTGACGGCTGAACCTTTGATGACAGCGAGAATCTGATCCCCATCCCGTTGAGCATCCGCGAGGCGTTTGAGAACTACTACACCACAGCCTTCTCCTCTCACATAACCGTTAGCCTCGTTATCAAAGGTTTTACAACGACCGTCAGCCGCTAACATTCCCGCTTTTGAGAAGGTAATGGTCATTTCTGGGCTGAGGATGAGATTCACCCCACCCGCCAGAGCTAAATTAGATTCGCCTTGGCGCAGACTTTGACAAGCTTGATGGATGGCTACTAAAGATGAGGAACAAGCTGTATCTACCGCTAAACTAGGGCCACGTAAATCTAATAGATAGGAAAGACGGTTAGCGGCAATACTAAAAGCATTACCCGTACCTGCGTAAACATCACTAGCCACCCCATAATTCATTTGTAAGCGGGTATAATCAAAGTTGCTGATACCAATGAATACACCAGTCTGAGTACCTGATAACTCCTCCCGCGTCTTGCCGGCATTTTCTAGAGCTTGCCAGCTAACTTCCAAAAGTAACCGTTGCTGGGGATCCATGAGTTCGGCTTCTTTGGGAGCAATACCGAAAAATTCAGCATCAAATTGATCTACTTGGTCAATGAAGCCACCCCATTTGACTTGATTTTTATCCAAATTTCCCGGCAATTGTTGAGCAACACCCTCGACATCCCAACGTGATGCTGATACTTCTGTAATCGCATCCACGCCATCGTGCAACAACTGCCAGAAGGCTTCGGGGTTGTGGGCTTGAGGAAAACGGCAACCTAGACCGATAATAGCGATCGCTTCAGAACTAGTTAAGGCTTGGGAAGTTGCTTGTTGATGATGATCGTTATGTGTTAAATAACGGGCTAAACTTTCAATGGTTGGGTAGTCATACAACAATGTTGGAGATACTTCCCGTCCCAGCCATTCTTGTAATTCACCGGAAATACTCACCGCCGCTAAGGAACTCAAACCATAGTTAAATAAAGGTTGCTGAGTGTCTATCTCTTCCGCACTAGGTAACTGCTCACAGATTTTGCTAATCAGCCAGTCTTCAATCGCTTCTGGGGTATGAGTTTTTGTTTTCCTTCTCGCTTTGGTCTTGGTAGCATTTTCTGTACTGTCAGTTCTCCATTCACCTACTGTATCTAGATTGCCAGCCAGAAAAGCCGCTTTACAAGCACTACGCTGGATTTTACCACTAGAAGTTTTCGGTATACTCATTGTTCTCAATAGCACAACCGCATAAACTTCTAGTTCGTGATTTTCTGCCACGGCTCGGCGAATTGCCCCAGTGACTTCACTCACATTCAGCTTTCTCAAGTGAGTGCGCTCTACTTCTTGAACCACCACTAACTGTTCTTGTCCAGCAATCTCGACGGCAAAGGCGGCTCCAGCGTTGGGGGCTAGGGCTGGATGAGAGCGTTCTGTGGTCAGTTCGATATCTTGGGGATAATGGTTACGTCCACGAATGATCACTACATCTTTGAGGCGACCAGTGACAAATAGTTCACCGTTTTGTAGAAATCCTAAATCTCCCGTCCGCAGAAATGGCCCTTCACCAGTATCTGCTAGATAAGCGTGAAAAGTTTGCTCTGTCTGCTCTGGTCGATTCCAGTAACCTTTAGCGATACTCGACCCAGACACCCAAATTTCTCCTACCTCGTCAGCCCCACATTGCTTGAGGGTTTCTGGATTGGCAATGACAATTTTCTGACCTAAGTAGGTTTGACCACAACCAACAATGGCGCGATTGTCTTCCTGTTGGGGATTGCTGGCGATGATGCGGTTTTGTTCCAGAGCTTTGCCTTGGAAGTGTTGAATCACAGGTGGTTGTGTGGCTACTCCCCCAGACACAAATAAAGTCGCCTCAGCCATGCCATAGCATGGATAAAATGCTTCGCGGCGAAAACCACAGGGAGCAAAGGTAGCGGTAAATTGCTCTAATGTTGCCGCCCGGACTGTTTCTGCACCGTTGAAAGCAACTTGCCAACTGCTGAGATCCAAACTTGCTAGTTGTTCTGGTGTGACTTTTTTCACGCACATATCATAAGCAAAGTTGGGGCCGCCGCTAGTCGTGGCTTTGTAGCGGGAAATTGCTTGTAGCCAACGGATGGGCTTTTGCAGGAAGGCTACAGGAGGCATGAAAATACAGGGTATGCCTAAATATAGGGGCTGTAGTACGTTACCAATTAATCCCATGTCATGGAATAAGGGCAACCAACCTACGAAGATAGTTTTGTCGCTGTGTCCAAAGCCCAACTCCACCATCTGTTCATTGTGGATGAGGTTTTTGTGAGTTACCATGACACCTTTTGGTGTGCCTGTAGAACCAGAGGTGTATTGGAGGAAGGCGATGGTGGAACCGCTCAATTCTGGTTCTTGCCATAATTGTGCTTGTTCTGCACTGATTTGATCAGTTGCCAAACATTGCATTTCGGCTAATTCTGCTTCTTGAGCAAATTGGGCTTGGATATTACTGACTAACGCATGAGTGGTGAGCGTGATTTTAGCTTGAGCATCGGTAACAATTGCTTGTAAGCGAGATAGCCTTTGATTTTGTCTGGGGGGATAGGCGGGAACAGCTACCACTCCCGCATACAAACAACCAAAAAATGCCGCAATGAATTCTAGACCTGATGGATATAACATTAAAGCGCGATCGCCAGGAGCAACTAAGCCCTGAAGAGTAGCGGCGATTTTTTGCGCCTGTTGATCTAATTCTCTATAGGTGAAGCTACCGCTTTCAGTTTCCCCATTTTCTAAAAAGATGTAAGCAATTTTATCAGGATGAGCTTGCACTTTTTGACGCAGACATTCTACTAAATCTAAAGGTTGTTGGGATAAATTCATATCAATGTTGTTAGTCTTCATATTATTTAGCTTTACCAATTACGCTATTTCGGCAATACAGTAGATGTTTATTTCTGGCTTAGAGTATTGTCAGTTCAGATTCGAGATTTTATGCAGCTTTGTTTTGTACATAATCAAGTAGGTAGGTGGGAAAATTCTTAACTATGTCAATTGCCCTGCTGATTTCTGTGCAGAATTTATTTACATAGATATGTGTTAATCAGGACAAATTGTAAATAAATATTGCAGAGTTCATTTTATTGATTTACTAAATTCTCCAAAAATGATAGAAGCAATCCCAAATTTTCCACGCTACAGCCAAGCTTTACTCTTTTCGTTCCTGAGACTTGCCCATGAGTAAGCTTTTTTGGTGATATTCTCAACTGAAATTCGCCCTGATAATTCAGGCTGAAACAACCTCATCTCAAAGGTTGGAAATCTTTGCCATTGTATACATATCTCAGCAAAACATATTGTGGCATTACATTTGTTGGACGCATTGTTTACTAATGGATCTCAATGGTCTTGGCAGTTAAAATAAATTGGGATTCTTGTTTGACGATTGTGGGAACAGAAAAATCCAGTTTATGAATTTTCCAGAGATTAGTAATTTTCTGACTTTGTAAGTTCAAATTTTTGTTATCTTCAGTTGGTAACTTGGGAGATGAATTAATAGTTTGGTAAATATTATTTAACTCAACGGCTGTTTCCTTGAATTTAATAATCTCACTTTCTAGGTTAATTGCTAGAGTATTGACTTGCTCAGCTTGTACTGATAATTTTTCCATGTTAGTAGTTAACTGATATTGTAAAAATTCTTGCTTTTTTTCCTTGAGTTCTAACAAAGCGTGTTCAAGTTTAGTTACTTCATCCTGTAGCTGGTTGAAGGCAGATGCAACATTTTCAGGAATGGATGTACTTGTTTGTGTTGACATAGATTTTGATGTGTTAAAAGTTGAAAATTTGATAAAAGTACAACTTAGAGACTCACTCTGTTTTGTCATTCAGGGAAAAGAATAATCACCGCATATTTCTGAAAATTTGATGCAATAAAGCTTTGAGCCTTTATTTTCTAACAGTATGTCAATTGATAGCCAGAACTCAGAAAATAAAGCTACGAAAGGCTTGTAGCATCTGTCTTCCTCCCTAAGTGATAAAACAGGGTTAAATTTTGAACTGTTATTTACTATTCAATAGGAACCATAAGAATTATGCAAATGTTCAGTAATATCGCCCACCTTGGACAATCCGCACCATAACTCTGCAATGAATGCCTACCCCATTAGTATCGTGCTTAAATTAGACCGAGGTTAGCATTAACAGTGCATCTACGGGCATCAGAGTATTCAAAATTTCTGGCTCGACTACGTAAATCTCTTCTAACCTTAAAAACCGGGAAATTATCAAGACTCTTCCATTGCTGACAAGTGCTGAGACTTTTTAGCTAACGAAGCACTAGCAATAAAGCTAGAAAATGAAAACAGCATCCAACCTAAACATATTTGCTTTCTGGTTTGCCAATCTTGTCGGTTGTTAATAGTGGGAATTGGTTGACTATTGATCTCGAATCTCCAACAGGCGATCGCACCTACACCAAACAAGATACTACCGACGATAGAGGAAATTGTAATAGTTGTAAACAAACGCGAAGCAAAATCCTGCTGCATTCTCAAACGCTTGACGGCGCGGCGATTACGAATAATGCTTAACTCGTCTGTGCTATGACTTATTTGCGCTAGTGGATAGGTAATTTGTTGTTTGCTCATTTCTCCTCACCTATATCCCCTTCTACGGTACACATGACATCTATATCAGTAGTCACATAGTAAACTTTTGCCAAGGTTAAAACTACTTTCTACAGAAAGAATCAAGGAATTTAGTAATTGGTAATTGGTAATTGGTAATTGGTAATTGGTCAATAGTCCATAGTCCATAGTTTTGCTCCTCTACTCCCCTACCTGAATAAATGAAACATTTCTTATAGTATTCGTGTACTATATTGTAGTATAATTTACGGTAAATCGCGTATGGCAAATGAGTTTGGTGCTAAAAGCTAAGTTTATTGATTTTAAATTTTGAATTGTTTATGGCGAAACGTCTTCTAGTAGTTGAATCACCAGGGAAAGTTAAAAAGCTTAGTCAAATTTTGGGTTCAGAGTGGATAGTGCGTGCTTCTTGTGGACACATCCGCGAACTCAGTGATGAGGGTGAGGATTCTTTGGGATTCAGTATGGAAGATGGGAAGGTGCAATGCAAATATGTAGCGCGTGACCAACGTTCTAAAGAAACTATCCAGCAGTTAAAGACTACAGCCAAGCAGGTGAGTGAAGTGGTGTTGGCTACTGACCCAGATAGGGAAGGGGAAACCATTGCTTGGCATCTTCAGGAGGTGCTGGGGTTGAGAGAACCGAAACGGGTAGTCTATACAGAGATTACAGCCTCGGCGGTACGAAGTGCGATCGCTAATCCCCGCAAGTTAGACCTGAATTTAGTTGGTGCGGGATTATGTCGAGATTGTTTAGATAAGTTGGTAGGTTATAAAGGTAGCCCGTTAGTATGGGCGTTGAATAATGGGGCGAAGAGTGTAGGCAGAGTGCAAAGTGCTACACTGCACCTGATTTGTCAACGGGAAAGAGAAATCCAAACCTTTGTTCCTCAAGATTATTGGAGTGTTTGGGTTGATTATGCTGAGGGTTTCCGCGCTTTCTACAAGGGTGCTGTTAACAGTCGTCCAGACTCACCAGACCAGGAAGTGGAAGTTCATGATGATGCGGCGGGAAATCAGACAACTGCACCTGAGTCTACCCGCGTGCTGACGGAAGCAGAAGCTAATCGTTTAGTGGAAGAAGCACGTCGTCATCCCCACCAAGTAGTACAGTATGAGGGTAAGATTGTCAACCGTCAACCGCCACCACCATTTATTACTTCCACCCTACAACAAGCGGCTGGTTCTAAGTTGAAGTTCGCGCCAGAAAAGACAATGCAGTTAGCCCAAAAGTTGTATGAGGCTGGGTTGATTACATATATGCGGACGGACTCGGTAATGTTGAGTCCAGAGTTTTGTGAAAGTGCGCGTCAGTGGTTGGAACAAAATGACCCGCAGAATGTACCCACGCAGGTGGCGAGACATCGTAGTAGTAAGACAGCGCAACAAGGACATGAAGCAATTCGTCCCACAGATGTATTTAAACCTTCGGCAGAGTTACGCATAGAACTACCTACCGATGAGTTTAACTTGTATGTGATGATTTGGAAACGAGCGATCGCTTCTCAATGTCGTCCAGCACAGTTGCGAAAAACCTTGGTAATTATCCAGTCTGGGGAAATTCTGTGGCAAGCAAGAGGACAAGTAGTCGAGTTTCTCGGTTATACCCGCTACTGGCCTAACCTCAGCAAAGATACCATTTTACCAGCCCTACAACAAGGGCAAATATTGACGCTAGAAAATGCTGGACAAGAGAAGAAACAAACCCAACCCCCACCACGCTACAGCGAACCGAAGTTAGTTCAACTCATGGAACGTAAAGGTATTGGTCGTCCTAGTACCTATTCTCCCACCATCGCCACCCTCAAGAAACGGGGTTATATCGAACTGACAAAGGACAATTTACACCCAACCAGTCTAGGGTTAGAAGTTGATACTTTCTTACAAAAAGCTTTACCTGATTTACTAGAGGCAGAGTTTACTGCCAAAATGGAGAATGCCCTGGATGCGATCGCCGATGGAAAACAACCTTGGCAGCAATACTTAACCACCTGGAATCAGAATTATTTTGCGCCAGCTTTAGCAAAAGCAAAAACTGTAGTTGTCGATGCAGCTAACCCCACGAAAAGTTTTCCTGAACGTAAGTACGATACTAGCAGGACTCGCTGTCCTGACTGCAACAACTTCCTCAGCAAGATACCCAGCAGCAAGTTAAAGAAGAAATATTTCCTCAAATGTACTAGCGGTTGTGAAAATACCGTCCTCTTCTGGAGTGAATTTAGTAAGACTTGGCAAGCACCCCGAACGAAAGATGACAAAATCGCCGAGAATAGTCAAGATAAAATTATACCCTCCGCTAAGTTGAGTGCCTACCCTTGCCCAGTATGTAAAAAACCTTTGGAAGAGTACACCTATACGAAAGATGGACAGAAAAAAACTATGCTGCGTTGTTCGGCCTCTCAATCTCGTACTGATAAAAAGCATAAGGATGTGGCTTATTTTAGTACGGCTAAGGGTTGGTGGAGTCCTAAGTTTGGGGAGTTGCAAGGGTAGGGTTTTTTAACGCTGAGGAAAGGGAGCTTTGATGAGTTTAGGAAAGAATTCTATATGCACATCTGTATATGAGTTACACAAAGTTTTATAAAAATTTATTTTCTAGCCTCTAACCTCTAAGATGACTAATCAACAAAGCCAAGCACCTATTTCCTTTATCCAAAATATTTTTATTGCCCGTTGGCGATCGCTATTACTCCTCTTCGCTGGGGTATATTTACCATTGCAGATATTTGAGTTATTGGCAGTGAAGTTATGGCAGTATGAAGCTGGGTTCCCTTGGGATCTACCAATACTGTTGGCGGTTCACTCTACAGCACAACCTGCATTAGATGTTGTGGCGGTGGTGTTAACTAAATTTGGGTCGTTTTGGACTGTGGGGCCGATTTTAGGAATGATCGCTTTAGTATTATGGCAGAGAAAACGCTGGCGATCGCTAGCCTATCTATTAACCACAGCCTTGGGAAGCGCCATCATCAACCGCACAGCCAAGATGTTAATGCACCGAGTTCGTCCCCAATTATGGGTTTCTGGTGCGCCGGAGTTTGATTTTGCCTTTCCTAGCGGTCATGCGACGACGAGTATGACCCTGGTAGCTATGTTGTTAATTCTCACTTGGACTACCTCTTGGCGGTGGTTAGTGCTAACTGTCGGTAGCTTATATATTTTGGTAATTGGCTGGACTCGCCTTTATTTGGGGGTACATTTCCCTAGTGATATTGTTGCAGGTTGGATGGTGGCGATCGCTTGGGCAATAGGTGTGAGTATAATTATCAAACCAAACTTAACCAAACCCACAGTAGTAGGCGACCAAACTCCAGAAGAAACCACCCTGTTACCTGAAGAAACTTAGGAGATTGACATCCTCTCCCGCTAACCCTTGCGGGTGTAGCGGGAGATTCCAAAGATCACTCTTTGGGCTTCCTCTTTCCCCGACTCGACTTATATAACTGTTGACAGGTGACAGTTGACAGGTGACAGTTGTTATTCTCGCCTGCGCCTCTGCTCCCCCCACTCCCCACCCTACGAAATAATCAACTTTTGGGCTTGTTATTTTGTCAATAAGAGAGTAGTGCAACAATGAACTATAATCTAGGGGCGATCGCTGCTTAGATTGTGATTGTCACATTTTACATTTTAAAGGTTGTCCGAGGTGATAGGTTTCTTCAGGTTGTAGCCGCATATGCAAGCCTCTATCTAGCTGATCGTACCAGGCGATGACAGCCAAAGAGTTAGAAATGCGATTAGTGGCGGTAACACCACCAATACCAACAGCATGATCTCGTAGTACCCGGAGGAGCATTTCCTTATCAAAGATACCTAACTCGTCAATTTGCGATCGATGAATCATGCCTTCTAGGCTTGCTAGGTTTTGATTCAAACCTGCCCAATAGCGTTCATTGTAATCGCATTTGTACTTTCTGGTGCGGATGGGTTCAGGAAGGATGCCTTGCATAGCCATCTGGAATACAGGTCGCTTCATTGAGGGGTTTTCACGTAGCTCAAGAGGAAGAGCCAGACCAAAAGTTAACAAACGGGGGTCAAGAAAAGGTTGAGAGTTGGTCATCCCCAAAGGTGCTGCCAGAAACCATGACACCCAATCGCCCGCGCACCCTTGCAACACAGTCGGAATATAGCGGTGTTCCAGTGGGTAAGAAAATAACTGCTTCGTCATCTGCTGACTCTTGCTTGCCAAGTGGTAAGCGTCAGCAAAAGTTGGTTTCAGCCACGGTGGAATGGAATATTTGCCCAAATTATCCGGCCATTTGCCCCAGTTTCGGCGCAGCAATATGTCAATTCCCGCACGAAGATTAAGGGGTAAAACAGGCTCCAAGGCATACTCCCACAAAATTGACCAAAGGCTCGCATTGAGCGCCTCAGCCCAGCGACGGGCTTCATGAAGCGCACGCAACCATTGGCGACGGAAAATAAAATCTGCCAGATAAAACTGATTACCTTCAAAGACAAGCTCCTCGCCGAAACCAGTCAGAATTGTACTCGCACCAAGATTGTAGGCTGCATCATTCAACAACTTCCAAAAAGATATTTGGTGGAGAAAGGCAAAGGGTTCATCGTGGAAGGGGAGGTCATCTTTAAACCACTCAAAATCTAATATGGTGTCAACGTGGATAAAGTGTGGCTTAATCGGCCCACCTTGGTTCACAATCATTTCGATATATCGTCTTTCACCAACCAAGCTTGGTAATTGATAATCTATCGATAGAGTATGCAGCCATTTTACGGACTCCTCTCTTTCAAACAAGTCGCGTGCCAAACAAACCACGGCGGAGCTATCCATACCGCCAGAAAGGTGTGCAGCGATCGTCCCACGATGCGATCGCTGTTCGATGGCAGCTCGCAATCGTTGCGTCATAGCCTCGGCTGCTTCTGGTAAAGTGATGCCCTTGAGATCGGGGGCTTGCTTTAACCAATCCCATTGCCACAGCAACTCGATCGCACCATTGGGATACAACTTCTGCATGGTTCCGGGGCGGATACGTTGGCAAGGCTCCAGTGCTGTCTGTTCAAGCGGCATTTCATTTCGATGACAGGGTGCCATCAAGTGAGCAGCAAGGAAATCCAGATTGGGAGAAATTCCCGATACCTGGGAACCCAGGGACAGCAAACTGGTACTGACGCGGACAATTTTGTTGACGCATACCCAATACAACGGCCAATGCCCCATCGGATCACGCATTACCACTAGGCATTGTTGAGAAAGTTCCCAAAGTACAAGGGAAAATTCGCCTTGCAATCTTTGTAGCCCATATGTGCCTTCACAGCAGAACAGTTCCAGAATTAACTCCGCATCTGTCAGGTTTCTCACATCCCGTTTATGGGAAAGTAGCATAT
>DATNQO010000162.1:0-4519 GCA_036704005.1 Leptolyngbyaceae cyanobacterium
ACACAGAAATTAAAAACCTTTTCAAGCGCGGTCGGGCAGTCCGTGTGAGCTTGTGGACGTATCCAAACGGAGAAATTTGAATACTAGTATTCAGATTTCTAGAGAGGACGGATGAAGCAAGAATCCTCGT
The DNA here is from genome assembly GCA_036704005.1 of Leptolyngbyaceae cyanobacterium. Classification (GTDB taxonomy): domain Bacteria; phylum Cyanobacteriota; class Cyanobacteriia; order Cyanobacteriales; family Nostocaceae; genus Trichormus. The sequence goes on from DATNQO010000162.1 coordinate 131, forward strand.
CTCTTTAGAGCGAGGAGTGTCAAGAATCGTGATGCGTAGAGCAAGCGTCATTCATGCGGAGGATATAAGCGAATAACTGAATTTCTTCAGCTTTAAAAACAGGACTACTGTTTTTAAGATATAATAGGTGTATACTAAACCTCACCTATACCTATCGCCTAAAACTAAATAAGCAGCAATCCCAAACCTACGACGCATGGCTAGAAACATCTCGTAGGGTTTGGAATTTTGCGTTAGCCGAAAGGAAAGATTGGTATAACTCAAGGTCATGCAGAATCGACGCTTGCAGTATTTGTAAACAACGTTTCCAAGACATGACAATCAACCTTGGAGTTACGAACCAGGTTTGAAATAATCTAGCAGGCGATCGCCTGAATCGGCTCGAATCAGAGCTACGACAACATTTAGAGAATCTTGTTCTTGTTGGTAATTGCTAGGTTCTGGGATTGCTTTTGGGTTAGTGTTAATTGTTTGGATTTCATCGGCTGGAGTGGCAAATAAGCTACTGAGCTTGAATTGTGTTAGTCCAATCCGCACCGTGAGTAATTGGCGCTCTAGTTGAGTTTGGAAATAATCAGTAACTGTTTTACCATTATTAGCAGATAAGACAATGCGATCGCCGCCAAAATGCTTTACTTCTATTACCCTGATTGCATTTGCGGCCCGATAAGCATCTTCTAGCCCACTGGTAGCTAATCCATTGACTAAGTCATTTAATTTATTTTTAGTAGTAAATAAGAATTTCATATTATTTCGTTGGTGAATTTGGGCAGGGCAACAAAATACGTTGTTCACGTATTTATCTTTTTATTTATTAATGTCTAGTTTTCTAGAACTAAACTTTCTACTTGTGTAAAGAGTTTGTTTAGTTGTACCTTAGTCTCACCTTAGAACAAATGGAATTGGGTGAAGTTAGATAATTTATTAAATATTTTCTTATCTTTGTGGATAACTTATCTTTCTTCACCATCAAATCCCTTCGGAAACAGGAAACTCAATATTAGTGGTGCTGAGACAATAACTCACCCATAACTAAACATCATTTTCAAAGGAAGAAAAACTCATGGCTACGCAAACAAAAATTGCTATTGCTAACCTCACTGATGATTTGTTACAGCTACAAAAACCTGTGTACTCCAGTTTAACAGTTGCTATATTACAACAGCTTCTAATTTTAGAAGGGTACGGCACTTTACCCGATGGCACAACCTTACCTGTGACTGGCAACTATCTAGACGAAACTGTTACTGCTGTTGAAAACTTTCAACAAGCAATGGGTCTTACCGTCGATGGTGTTGTCGGTGCAAATACCTGGGCGGCGTTGATTCCTAATCAATAATTAATACCAATTTCTAGCATTCGCGGAAAAGGTGAATGATTGTAAGGGTGTACAGTTATGCGCCCTTACAAATAATTAGATTGATATCTCTGCATATATCTCAACATTAAAAAGGAGAAAACATGAAAGGTATTGTGAAAAATGTATTAACGGCTAGCATATTAGCTATAGGTGCGTTAGGAATGGCTTTACCCGCAAAACCTGCGGCGGCTATTGTCATACCAACACATCGTATTCAATTTCCAGCCGGGAGTGATACAGAGTCTTTGAGAGGATATCTGCAACCTGGCTCTTTGTATAGTTATGTATTTAATGCAAAAGCAGGACAACAAGGATCAGTTTCTGTTAGTGCTTTGAATGGACAACGGCTAAACTTATCAGTGTTTGGTGTTGATGGAACTCGTCTCAATACTAACAATCAAACCTGGATTGGTCAGTTACCTGCTTCTGAAGATTACTTTATCAGAGTGACCAATCCATCGGGAGTACCAACTCCTTACACATTAAATTTGACTATTTTTCCTTCACGGACATTTCCTCATTATGTTCCTCGACCCCGCACACCTTTCGTCAATTTCTAAAACTTAGCACAGATGTTGTGTTATGTTCTTAGGCTAACATCAGGCGATCGCTTAAAGATGCAAGCATTTTGATACACTAAATAAAAATGAAAATTAACTCGGAGTAGGAAAATGACTATTCAAAAAACCAGTTTGTTACAAGCGACTGGTCAAGGTACTTCTTATTGGTTTGCTGAAGATTTATATACCTTCAAAGCAGTGGGGGAAGATACAGGAAACGCTTATACTTTGTCTGAAGTAGTGATTGCTCCAAAAGGAGGTGGCGCACCACCTCACCGTCATTCCCAAGATAATGAGTCTTTCTACATATTAGAAGGAGAACTAGAATTTTACTTAAATGGAGAAAAAATCATCGCCACGCCAGGAACGTTTATTCATTCCCCGAAAGGACAAATACATCAATTTACTAACAAAACCTTTTTGCCTGTAAAGATGTTAGTGTGGCAGACACCATCTGGATTTGAAAATTTTATTGCAGATGTTGGTAAGTCAGTAAATCAGGTTACTTTTGGCTCTCCTTTAAACCAGGCAGATTTGGAAAATATCCTGGCTACAGCGCCTAAGTATGGTATTGAGATTCTTCCTCCACCAACTGAAGCTTAAAACAGAAATAGGTAACAAATAGTAGGGGCGTACAGTGTACGTCCCTAAATTTATTTATCAGCAAGATGAGATAAATCAATATAACTTACCCTTAACTTAATCGCTAACTTATTCTTCTTCACCCATATTTCTTTGTCAAAACTAGAAACTGTAAATATACAAAGTGAAATCAGTTCTAGAAGATGAGGAGAAAAGAAGATGAAAGCTTTGTTGGATAGTAAATCAGCAGTCTTTTCTCAGAATAATATCCACCAATCCTAAAAATAACGTGAGTTCGACAAGCGTTGTTTTGACCTCTCCCCCAACCCCTCTCCTTCGAGGAGAGGGGAGTAAGACGGTGATTGTTTCGTTTCTCCTCCCTCTCCTGACGGAGACGCTACGCGAACGCCTTTTAGGAGAGGGAGGTTGGGAGGGATAGGTTCATCGAACTCACGTTAAAAATATTTGGTCAAATACTTATATTCAAGGAGCAAAATTATGACTCTTCTCGAATTGAAAAAATATGAACCGAACAACTATCATCATCCTATTAGTAATCAATTGATTGCTCACTGGATTATTGTAGATAATAAACTAGTTTGCAAATGGATGATTGTTTGACAAAAAATAAGTTTAGGCAATTGAGTAGTTGGAATAAGTATATATTTTCAACTCTTTTTAAACGATGCAATATGAGCTATTGGGTAACTAATATGTATCACTTATCGAAGATGAAAGCACAACTACAAAAAATAGCGATCACCTGTAGTTTCTTCCTGTCTTTTTCTCCTGTATTTGCTCAGTTTATGCAGCAGATATTCCTATTAAACCAGTATCAATCGCTAAAGCTCCCTACAGCCGATTATTTTTTACAGGTTCAGTTTATGCAGTGAAAGATAAGGATTACGACCCCATCAATTCATCCCTTGGTTTCTTTAGTGTTTGGAGTAAAAACCCAGTTAATAATGAGATTCAAGTAGCAGTAAACTACCACTTGCAAGATAAGTATTTACAAGAACCTGATACTTATTTAACAGCAATGACAATTCTCAATCAGAATCAGCCTGTCTTAACAATTAATCAAGTTGTTAAGGAGGCTCATACTCAAAAAGAAACCCTAAATCCTGGTCATTATGAAACAACTGGCTTTGCTAGTGATCCATTTTGGATAGAATCTGATCCTTTTTTATATCCCACCTATTATGATTGGGATGATGAACCATCGATTTACGTGCCACCCACACAGGATTATACAGGTTTCACTCGCTTTGATATTTCCCGGCTTGCGGGTGCGATCGCTCAACTCCCAAACAAAACCCTTGATGTACAATTAACATTTAATAATGGGGAAACTGAACACTGGCGATTAGGACAAGGTACAGTCCAAGCACTCAAGCAGTTAGTAGAAATTAATCAATGATTATATCGGGGAATAGCAAATTTTGTAGGGGCGTACATTTGTGCGTCCCTATATAGTCATTATCGGTGTATTGGGTTATTTTCACTTCGTCATAAATGCTTAATGACATCAGCTATATTCATCAAGATAACAGTTAATTTGTAGTCACTTTCTTTTTAAGTTCCTCTTAAAATATCTATCTTCACCCACCTAAACTGTTTACCGCGAGAAGATTGAATTAACAAAGAAAACACACAACAACTTTTCAGGGGAATCGACAATGAACTTATATAAATTAGATTTACTCAATCCAATCCGCAACAAACTGGATAGCATCGTTATTCGTAATCCCGATTACGAGAAGCTTTCTGTTTACGACTCAAAGACTTTTGTGCTATCTGGAGTTTTTGATAGTGCGCCTCATACGCCTTGGGATTAGCAATCTTTTCACCCGTACTCAGGGTAACCAGAGAACTAACCCCAACATC
>DATNQO010000163.1:0-4339 GCA_036704005.1 Leptolyngbyaceae cyanobacterium
CCCAAAGCCGTGAAGCGGAGCGGAACATGGGTATCAAGCCCCGCCCTTCCAGGGCGTTCTCGATTGGTCGGAGAACAAGATCCGTTACTACATCCCCCCTGCTCCCTGCTCCCCGCTCCCCTGCCTCTTTTGACAGTTGACAGTTGACAGTTGACAGTTGACAGTTAATATTCTCCCCATCTCCCTCATCAAAGATGTCTACTCAAGATTGGTTATCACAGTTGCAAAAACAGCGAGCGATCGCAGTTATCCGCGCCCCAAAATTAGAATTAGGGTTGGAAATGGCGTTGGCTGTAGCGGCTGGGGGAATGCAGCTAATTGAAATTACCTGGAATAGCGATCGCGCCGACGAATTAATCGCCCAACTACGTCATCATTTACCCGAATGTACGATTGGTACGGGTACTTTATTTAATGTGCAGCAACTAGAAGATGCGATCGCCTCTGGGGCTGAGTTTCTCTTCACACCCCATGTTGATGCAGCAATGATCCAAGCAGCCGTAGTTAAAAATATACCCATCATTCCCGGCGCACTCACCCCTACGGAGATTGTCACTGCTTGGTCTTATGGTGCAAGCTGTGTAAAAGTATTCCCCGTACAGGCTGTAGGAGGAGCGAATTATATCAAGAGTTTGCAAGGGCCGCTAGGACACATTCCCTTAATTCCCACAGGGGGAGTAAACCTAGAAAATGCCAAAGGACTGATTCAAGCCGGTGCGATCGCCGTTGGTTTAAGTGGAGAATTATTTCCTCAGCAACTAGTGAGAGAGAAAAATTGGCAAGCGATCGCCCAATTAGCCAAAGACCTAATTTACCAATTAGCGTAGTTTTCAGGATGAAATTATAGAGAAACCATTGCTATATTTGATTTCTGGAAATCTGCTATCCTTCTATTATCTGTGTGTTTCTACTATGAAATCACTGGTTTATCCTAATTGGAAACGTAGTTTAAAAATGTTCGTAGCTGGTGCAGTATTATCATTAACTGTGGTAAATACTGGGGGTGAAGCATTAGCAACGACCAACTCACAAAAAATTGCCAAAACTATTGAGACTTTGCAAAAATCTGATCAGCGTTGGATTCAAGTAGACCTTTCCCAGCAAAGATTAACTGCTTGGCAAGGTAGAAAACCTGTGTATGCGATCGCCATTTCCTCTGGTAAAAAATCTACACCTACGCGCATTGGTACTTTCAAAATTCAATCAAAGCATAAGTCTACACGGATGCGAGGTAGAGGCTATGATCTGCCCAACGTTCCCTATGCCATGTTTTACAGTGGTAACTACGGTATTCATGGCGCATATTGGCATAAAAGATTTGGTACACCCGTAAGTAGAGGCTGCGTCAACCTTGCCCCTAATCACGCTAAATGGCTGTTCAACTGGGCATCTTTAGGAACACCAGTTGTAATTCAGAGATAGTAAACTTACGCATCAAGATTATCTGTTAAGGCTAGGTGTAATACCATTTCACGAAATACCTGATACAAATGACAAACCTCTAATTCTTTCCCCCTGCTCCCTGCCCCCTGCCCCCCTGCTGCCTATGTGTATCAATATTAAAGTAAAACGGTATAAGGGTGTAAGGGTGTAGGGGTGTAGGGTTTTAAACACCTACAGCTTTATACTCCTATACCCCTATTAAAAACCTTGATTTTTCCTTTTCATGCGTAAGTCCTAAAAGTTTGATAACTACTTTATGCGCTAATCTATTCGGCAACTGCCATAAAAAGAGAAAATCGTTACAGAAGCTACCCTGTAACGGTTTTTTATTTTCTATGAACTACAATTGTCAAGTTTAAGGATTTCTTTGTTGGTTGCCCCTTATTGAAAATAAACTTAATTTAACGTTGACGGCGAACTGTTAAAATTCCAGTTGCTATTAAACCAAGGCCGAGCAAACTAGCTGGTTCGGGAAGGCGAGGTGGTGTTTGCTGCGAATTAGCAATGAATATTGAAGCATGAGATAAACCTTGAGCTTCTCCTTTGTTGTTTTGAGAAACGCCTATGGTGTCGTACATTGCTTGTAAAGTAGTGCCTTGAAAATTTTGGAACAGATAGGCACTGTAACTATTACTTGCCTTAAGGCTAATCACAAATGTTTTCCCTAACCAAGAGAAATCGTTTGATAATGTTAGAGTGCCATTGGCGGTGTTAGTAGCAGTAATAAATTTAGGATTTGCATCATCCGATTTGCCAAGTAATTTCCAGTCTACATTTGAACCTACAAAACTACTAAATAGACCGTTATCCAAACGTGTTTCTAGAGGGTTGCCCGCACCTGTGTCGTTACCAGAAAATGGGTCTTCACAATCTGTAGCAGCTAGTGTACCGAACGTAATATTTGAATTGCTACAAGCTATGGGAGTGTTGTTTGTACTGTTACCACCACCGTTACTAGTGTTGCTACTGCCAGAGTTGTTGCCACCACCATTACTAGTGTTGCTACTGCCAGAGTTGTTGCCACCACCGTTACCAGCTTTAGCATATGCTGGTGCAGCAATTGAAGCTGAAAGAATTCCAGCAGTTAGTAGTGCTGAAACTGATACACAAAAGAATTTATTTTGCATTGTTGATCCCTGTTTAAACTCTTAGAGAGTTTGATTGTTATTCGTACAGCTACTAACTGTTTTTTGAATAACTTAGCTCCTTTAATAATTAAATATTACGAGTATTTATCTACATACTTAGTTTTTTTTAGAGATATTTATTGATTTTTTAAAAAAGAATGCCTAATTTGAGGCGTGTATAAAGTAGTTGCTACCAATATTGTTATTTTTACTGTAATACTCCATAATTTAGATAAAAATATATAAAATGTCAGTATTTTTGCTGAAAAAATATTTGCGATAAATTATACTAATTTAAAAAATCTTTGCAACAGATCCATTATCGGTAGGGACGCAAAGCCTTGCACCCTGAAATCTGGTATCTGTCGCATTCTTTTTTCAAATTGGTTTTATTTTTATAAGGGAAGGCGATCGCTCAAAAATTTGTAATATTTCCTTGAGGAACTATTAAAAATTCATTATTTGATCAATCCACTTTCATAAATTAATAATTTGTTTCATATTTCAGCAAATAACAGCATCAACATTTGTTAACAAATCAGTTTTAGGAAATATCTGGAAAGTTAGACAATTAAAGTATTTTAGAAAGAAAGAATCGTTGTAAACTTCCGGAATGAGGATAACTAAACGTGAAATAGATAATAGAAGAGGAATATCTCAGAATCTGCCTCAAGGGAATGGGCGTAAATCCTAGTTTTCGTTAAGATTTAATTCAAAATCTCCTAGAAATACAACTGCTACAAAATATCAAGATTTTTGTAATTAATTTTGAACATTTGTAAAGGCAAAATCTAGGAATTGATGATATTTGCATAATCAAAGAGGTGATCGAATATGCAAAGCTGGATTCTTAATACTTGGACACGTCGTTCAGTCAATTTGTTTACAGGTGTAATCATCATCATGGCAGCTTTGCTTTCTGGGTTGCTACCAACTACAGCTGATCCCAGTTCTAAGTCAGCTAGAATCGCCTCAGTTGAGCAAAACAGCATTACTCAAGCCGACACCAAACAAATATCTCAACCTCGCCGAATTGAAATTGATTTGTCACAGCAACGCTTATTTGCCTGGGAAGGTAAAAAACTAGTGCATTCCTTCCGCGTGTCCACAGGAAAGCGTTCAACACCTACACCCGTAGGTAAATTTACCATCAATTCCAAATACCGCATTAATCGAATGCGCGGCCCTGGCTATGACATTCCTGATGTCCCTTACGCCATGTATTTCTATCGAGGTTATGCGATTCACGGTGCTTACTGGCATAACAGCTTTGGAACTCCAGTCAGTCACGGTTGCGTAAATTTACCAGTCAAGCAAGCCCGCAAGTTATACAACTGGACAACACCAGGGACATTAGTAATAGTAAGGCGGTGAAGAATGGGGAGTAACGAGTGAGGGGAAGAATTTTCACTCAGCTATTACGCTTTTAAATTGCCTAGTCATAGTTGAGTGGGTTATTTGTCAATAATTGAACATATCTGTTTATATTTTCAGTGAATAAACACAATACATGAAGATTGTGGACGGTTGCCTGTTTACTTTGACATGAAACCCATTAATTTCGGTCAACAGTCAACCGTCTACAGCCAATACGAAAAGATATGCAACTTAGATGCTTGACACTCCTAGCTCTAAAGAGACGAGGATTCTTGCTTCATCCGTCCTCTCTAGAAATCTGAATACTAGTATTCAAATTTCTCCGTTTGGATACGTCCACAAGCTCACACGGACTGCCCGACCGCGTTTGAAAAGGTTTTTAATTTCTGTGT
>DATNQO010000164.1:0-8216 GCA_036704005.1 Leptolyngbyaceae cyanobacterium
TAACGGATCTTGTACTCCGACCAATTGAGAACGCCCTAGAAGGGCGGGGCTTGATACCCATGTTCCGCTCCGCTTCACGGCTTCGGGACAGGGATTGCTCCCCCTGCTCCCTGCCCCCTGCCCCTCCGCCTCTTCGGTCAAGGTTTATTGATATGTATGGTTAACCACCCACAAATCCGTTTTTCTGTCCTATTCGCTTAAGCCCTAAACAATTACCAATTACCAATTACCAATTACCAATTACCAATTACGTTTGATTTTTATAACTAGCAACCGCTTCCCTCAGATTCCCTTGATGAGTTGATAAAAGTTGATTACCTGCGTCCTTATCCAAGCCAGTCCAGTGCATGAGCAGCGCCAGCTTTACCCATTTACCACTACGTTCTAATAGAAAACCCGCCGCTTCCCGACTTAAACCGGTGAGGTCTTGTAAAATGCGTAAAGCGCGATCGCGTAACTTTTGATTTGTAACTGCCACATCCACCATGCGATTGCCGTAAACTTTGCCCAGTTTAACCATCACACCAGTAGATAAAATATTTAACGTCAATTTAGTTACAGTACCAGCTTTGAGACGAGTGGAACCCGCCAATATTTCCGGCCCCGTTAACAACCGAATATCAACATCAGCCGCAAAACTCACTTGTTCTGTGGGAACACAAGCAATGAAAATTGTCAAGGCTCCGCGTTGACGAGCGGCATTAATTGCACCGTGGACAAAAGGTGTAGTTCCACCCGCAGTAATCCCCACAACAACATCAAGTTGGGTAATATGACGTTGTGCGATCGCCGCATCTCCATCTTCAGCGCGGTCTTCTAAATCCTCAGAACTACGTACCAGTGCGCCAGCACCGCCGGCGATAATTCCTTGCACCAACTCTGGAGGGGTACAAAAGGTTGGTGGACATTCAGCCGCATCTAACACCCCCAACCTGCCACTCGTGCCAGCACCAATGTAAAACAAGCGCCCTCCCTGACGCAAGCGATCGGCCGTCCGTTCAATCGCCTCTGCAATCTCTACCTTAGCCGCCGCCACCGCCGCCACTGCTTTTTGGTCTTCACTATTAAATAACTCCACCAACTCCAAAGCACTGAGTTGGTCTAAGTTTAGACTTAGAGGATTGACTTGTTCCGTCAATAAATGCCCGCGTTCCTGCAAATTTGCCATGTATTTGATGTTAAGCGCCATAAAGTAATTTAGTCAAAAATCCTCAGCCCATAGTTATTCTTGACTAATGACTAATGAATAAACGACTAAGTTACAACAATCCTTCCAATTTGCGACGAATATTATCCAACTCAGTAGCAGAAAATTCCGTATCTTGTGCTGGTGGTACTTGGTCAGCCTCAAAAATTTCGTCGTCAGTATCCTCATCATCATACTGACTTTCAGGTTGCCAGTCAGTTTCCTCCACATTAAGCTCTGGAGGAACTACCAGATCACTATTTTCGGGAATAAATTCCCAATCATAACCAGCACTTTCGCAAAATTCCTTAATGTCCTCAGCGTCAATTCCCTCTACCGTAGGCGTAGGGAAATCCTGGGCTTCCAACATCAGGGCAAAACGAACAGCATCATCTTGAGATTCAAACATGAGAATTTTATTGCGTTCGCCCACACGCACCGTATGAATCCCTTCATTTTCGGTATTAGCGTTAAAAATTAAAACAAAAACCCGCATTGGCGTAATCATCTATCTTTATGTTCCGAGGTCTATTGATTAATTAAACTTCTAGACCGTGTACCTGGAAAAGTCACAGCAATATTTTCACTTTACCAAGATTGGTGATTAGTCATTAATCATTAGTCATTAGTCATTAGTCATTGGTTATTCTGCCCTGTTTCCTCATTCACCCCCAGATGAGAACAACTTTTGGACACACGTCTTTTGTCTAACAACGTCTAATTAAGGGTGATGGAGGAGATAGAAGAGTAAGGGAGAATAACTCATGACCAATGACCAATGACCAATTACCAATTACCAATTACCAATGACCAATGACAAATAACAAAGCAGACCAGTCAAACTGATCTGCTGATACAAATACTAAATTTTAGTCAAGATTTAATATTGGCGTGAGTAACCACCATTATTTCTTCCCCAACTACCACCGCCGGAACGGGCGGGTCTGTCCTCTTTCGGACGAGCTTTATTAACTTTCATAACACGCCCCATCCATTCAGCTCCATCTAGAGCTTGAATGGCGGCATCTTCTTCGGTTGATGATTCCATTTCTACGAAACCAAAACCGCGCAAGCGCCCTGTTTCCCTATCAGTGGGTAACTGAACGCGCGTGACTGTACCATACTCGGAAAATACTTTAGTAAGGTCGTCTTGAGTGACGCTGTAGGATAGGTTCCCTACGTATATTGACATGAAACTCTCCAGAATCCATTGATGCAGAGATGTTTATCCGGGGAGCCGCTTGCAATTATTACTAAGAACAAGACAAGTATCGCCGTTAACTTCTCTATTTTAAATGTTACCACATCTTTATTATTAGTAAAGCTTTTGGAGATATTTTTGTGCAAATGTATGGTAAAATACGAAATTTTTATAATAACTATTAGGTTTGTATAGAGAAATTTTCTGGATCGACTCCCCAATTTACCCAACGGATGGCTTCACGGGCTGATTTTGTCTGGGGTGGAACCCGCAAAACGTGGATAAATCCTGTGCTGGGGCAGGTCATTTTTAATAAATAGACTGGCTCAACATCTATGGGGTTGTCAATCTGTAAAAGGGTATATTCAGCCCAACTATCTAGTTCCACTGCTTGCAGTTCTTGGCAGATGCGAGTGTAACCGATACCTTGGATGAGTATGCGGCGTAGTTCGGCGTTGGTTTCTGTGAGTAGCCATTGAGGTTTCCATTGTTGCGGGTGGACTTTGCCGTATTTTTCCGGTAAGGTGACACCGTGGTAAAAGTAGAAACTCTGTCCGTCTGCAAACTGAATAGCTGTTTCGCCTTCAGCATGGAATCGATTTTCATTGTCAAATAATAATTTAGTGGGGCGATCGCAAATAAAACAACATTCTTCAAAAGGAAATATAAATACTCCTGCACGCACAACTTGATCGACAAATTGATAAACTTTAGGGTCGTATTCACAATCAAGCTCTGAAGTAAAGAAATCGAAGGTAGCAGCAGTAGAAAACCAATCAAATGAGGAAATGCCTTTTGGTTCTATTTTTTTACACCAAAACTGCCAAACTAACTCAGATTGATTTATGCTAAAAATCATACCTAGTAAATCTAAGTTATTTTCTTCTGTTGCATCTAATTCATCTAAAGACTCTATATCTGTCTTTTCTTCATTATTTAGGTTTTGTATATCTATTAAATTAGCTTTATATAAGCAAGTTTTTTTGGCAAAGTCTTCTAGTTGAGCATTGACAAAGTTTTCTGCATTTTTTGTGATATTTTTTTGCAGATGCTCTTGGTTGGCATCTAGCAGCATTTGGTTAATAGCCGTATACGGGCTATTACAAAAAATAATTTTTGGGGTTTTTATTCCCACCAATGAGTACATATATTCAACAATTTCTACTGCTTTATTCCTATCAATTGGCTCAGATGAAAGGACTATATTTCGCCACCTCTCCAGGTAAAATGGAATCAAAGCTTTTTTCTCAGGCGTTAGCTTATTTATCATTTTATTACTTGAAGTTATTAAGTAATTTCTGCAAATTTTTATACTTAGTAGAGCGTTAATAGCAGTTATGATATTTGCCTGTAAGAAGTAATTTTTGAGGAGTGTTTTAAAACGCAGAGGGGCGAGGAGGTTCACGCGGAGGTTTTAAGAGAGGGTGGGATTTTTAATCAGCAATATAACGCCAACCTTCAGGTTGGTATTCGCGTTGAATTTTTATCATCCAGTGACCTTGAGGGATGGGAATTGCTTGATGTTCTTCATGGGTTAGCAAGGCGGTTGCGGACAGCACCAGCAAGTAAAGTGTGCCATCTTTGTTAAATAATTGTGCATCGCCCTTAGTTATGCGGTGCTTATGCCCTGTTACCTCGCCTTCGGCTAAAGTTAAGTGAGGTATCATTTCTCCAGTAACTTCTTGTACGGGTAGTAAAATAACATCACCTTGACGAATCGCCTGCATAGTTTTGCCCCTGGGGATGAGTAAAAACCCCACTTTGCTTTTTCTCTCAAATTTAGTTTAATTTTGGCACAGGATTTTGGGGACTGGGTATTGGGGTCTGGGGACTGGGAAGAGATGGGGGAGAATTTATACTTAACCCGTCTCCCTCATCCCCCGGTTGGTGAGTTTCGACTACGCAGTAGTTGAGCGCAGTCGAAACTCAACTACCGCGCAGTCGTACCACTCCGTGGAAGCAAGCTACGCGTTAGCGTCTTTGCAGGAGAACCACATCCCTCCTAGCCTCTAGCCTCTAACCTCTAGCCTCTAAAATAAACTCACGGGGTATTTTGGAAAATCACAGTCGCCAATTATGCTGTTGATAAGTTAAAGATGGAAATAGCTGGAAATTCCATCAGCATTCTTCTAACATATGCTCTAGAAAGGACTAAGCCCGAAGTTTGAAGGATTTTCAACCCGCAAACAATTTTTGATGAGGCTCAAATTCAAGCGATCGTAACGTTTCATCTTGACATTTCACCGAAATTACATCAATTTGACTGTTTAGCTTCATAGCTATTCTTTTTTTTGAAATTCCATGTCAACTCTCGTCATTGTCGAATCTCCAACCAAAGCTCGAACCATCCGCAACTACTTACCCAAAGACTATCGGGTAGAAGCGTCGATGGGTCATGTGCGTGATCTACCCCAGTCAGCTAGTGAAATTCCCGCCACTGTGAAAGGGGAAGCATGGGCGCAGCTTGGGGTAAATGTGGACGCTGACTTTGAACCAGTGTATGTTGTCCCTAAAGACAAAAAGAAAGTTGTCACCCAGCTCAAGGAAGCACTCAAAGATGCTGATGAACTGATTTTGGCAACTGACGAAGACCGGGAAGGCGAAAGTATTAGTTGGCATTTATACCAGATACTCAAGCCAAAAGTGCCGACAAAGCGGATGGTGTTCCATGAAATTACTCAGGAAGCTATCAAAAAAGCTTTGAAGAACTGCCGCAATATCGATGAGCAGTTAGTACGCGCCCAGGAAACAAGGCGGATTTTAGATCGCTTGGTGGGCTATACCCTATCTCCTCTGTTGTGGAAAAAAATTGCCTGGGGCTTGTCGGCGGGACGGGTACAGTCTGTAGCGGTGCGACTGTTGGTAAATAAGGAACGCCAACGCCGTGCTTTCCGTGAAGGTACATATTGGGACTTGAAGGCATACCTGGAGCAAAATAAAGGCCCATTTACTGCCCAGTTAATCACCCTAGCAGGCAGCAAAGTGGCAACAGGTAGCGATTTTGACCCTTCAACAGGACAAATCGCCGCCGGACGCAATGTGGTGCTGCTGAGTGAAGCAGAAGCAGTTGCCCTACAAGAACGCCTCACAGGTAAAGTTTGGAATGTCTCAGAGGTAGACGAACGCCCGGTAACACGCAAACCCGCGCCACCGTTCACCACTTCGACGTTACAACAAGAATCTAACCGGAAACTGCGCCTGTCAGCCAGGGACACGATGCGGATTGCTCAGAACTTGTACGAGCAAGGGTATATTACCTATATGCGTACAGATTCGGTGCATTTGTCAGAACAGGCGATCGCAGCTGCCCGTAGTTGTGTAGAACAGTTATACGGCAAACAATATCTCAGCCCCCAACCTAGACAATACACCACCAAATCCAAAGGCGCACAAGAAGCCCACGAAGCCATCCGTCCTGCGGGTAGCACCTTCCGCACCCCCCAAGAAACTGGCTTAAGCGGTCGAGAACTTGCCCTTTATGATTTGATTTGGAAGCGTACCGTCGCCTGTCAAATGGCTGACTCCCGCCAAACCCAAATCACCGTCCAGTTGCAAGTCGAAGACGCTGGTTTTCGCGCTTCCGGTAAGCGCATTGATTTTCCTGGCTACTTACGCGCCTACGTTGAAGGTTCCGATGACCCAGATGCAGCATTGGAAGACCAAGAAATCATCCTACCTAACCTGAAAGTTGGGGATCATCCAGATTGTAAAAATATCGAAGCAGTAGGTCACGAAACCCAACCCCCAGCCAGATACAGCGAAGCTACCCTAGTCAAAACTCTAGAAAGTGAAGGTATTGGTCGCCCAAGTACCTACGCCAGCATCATCGGTACAATCATCGATAAGGGTTACGCCCAACTGGTGAATAACGCTCTCATCCCCACCTTTACCGCCTTCGCTGTCACCGACCTGTTAGAGAAACATTTCCCTGATATCGTTGACCCCAGCTTTACTTCCAAAATGGAACAAACCTTGGATGATATTGCTGATGGTGAAGCTGAGTGGCTACCCTACTTACGGAACTTCTATTTGGGTGATAAAGGTTTGGAAACCCTCGTTAAAGAACGGGAAAGCCAAATTGATGCGACTAAAGCTAGAACCGTAGAACTAGAAAACTTAGAGGCGAAAGTCCGTATTGGTAAATATGGGCCTTACATTGAGGTAGAAAATGGTGAGGAAGTAGTCACCGCCTCCATTCCCAAAGACTTAACACCAGCCGACCTCGACCCCAAACAAGTTGAAGTCATCCTCCGACAAAAAACTGTCGGCCCAGACCAACTTGGCCGTCATCCGGAAACGGGAGAACCAATTTACGTCAAAATTGGTGCTTATGGGCCTTACGTCCAATTGGGTGATAAGTCTGATGAAAACCCCAAACCCAAACAAGCCTCTCTACCCAAAGGTGTGACCCCAGAAAATATCACCTTAGAAACGGCTATTGGTTTGTTGTCCCTACCCCGGACATTGGGAACACACCCAACCACGGGCGGCAAAATTCAAGCTAGTTTAGGACGCTTTGGCCCCTACGTCGTCCACGACCAAGGAAAAGAAGGTAAAGACTATCGTTCCTTGAAAGCAAGTGATGATGTCTTGACAATTACCCTAGAACGAGCGTTAGAGTTGATATCTGAACCGAAAAAAACTCGTGGTTCTACTAGTAGCAAATCAAAAGCGGCTCTACGCGAACTAGGTACACACCCAGAAGACGATGCTCCAATCAATATCTACGACGGCCCCTATGGCCCTTACATCAAACACGGTAAGACAAACGTAGGTATCCCTGAAGGTACATCAGTTGAGGATGTGACACTAGCTACAGCGCTAGAGTTACTATCAGCCAAAGCCTCAACCTCTAAAACCACACGCAAAACCACTAAAACTACAGCGACTAAATCCAAATCAACAGCAAAATCGTCCAGCACGGCTACCAAAAAGAAAGGAGCCTAACAGTCAACAGTCAATAGTTAAAAGATTATTAACTAAGGACTAATGACTAAGAACTAATGACCAATAACCAATGACCACCTTAAGATGCAGTGCGATAAACTGCGGATGTGATACTCTAAAAAGTAAGGGAGATAACAACATTGAATTTTTAGAATTAGCCTGGGGCTGTAATAAAAAAATATGTATCAGCCCGGTTGTAGGCTAGAGGTGCAAAATTACGCTAGTTTGAGCGTAGCTGTTAGTCAAAGTTGAGTTAGTATCTCAGGAGCGGTCAGTTTAATGGACTATATAGAAAAGGTACTGGAAAAGCTGAAAGAATTGGCCCGCAAGCTTATTGAGTCTCTGCTGGGGCCAGAAGCAGAGCCGGAACCGGAACTGATTCCGATTCCTGTAAACGATCGCTCGCGTCGTCGTTAAAAGCCTGAAGGTACAAAACTTGACAGTGCAACCTCTAAGTATTTTGGTGCTACATGGGCCAAACCTGAATATGCTGGGGAAAAGAGAACCCGGCGTTTATGGCTCTACAACTTTGGCTGAAATCAATAATTTACTGGCAGAAGTGGCGCTAAAGTTACAGGCTCAAGTGTTTCCCCTCCAGTCAAATCATGAAGGAGTGTTAGTAGATGCTATTCATGAGGCTCTGGGGAAATATCAAGGAATTTTGATAAATGCGGGAGCTTATACCCATACCAGTGTGGCGTTGCGAGATGCGATCGCTGCTGTAAATTTACCTACAGTAGAAGTCCATCTCAGCAATATCTACCGTAGAGAAGAGTTTCGCCATCATTCTTATATCGCCCCTGTGGTGATAGGGCAGATAAGCGGTTTTGGTGTGCAAAGCTACCTGCTGGGTTTACAGGCGTTGGTGGAGCATTTGCGAGG
>DATNQO010000165.1:0-16196 GCA_036704005.1 Leptolyngbyaceae cyanobacterium
GTATCAATTTCCAAACCTTTGAGAATGCGCGGGTGAATGCAGGTAACATCAACAATAACACCATCAGCAATACTCAAGGCGATGGTATTAATGTTGGACTCAATCAAAATAGCAACACCACAATTAATATTACAGGCAATAGCATTAGCAACACAAAAGATTTGAATTTCACGAATTTTGCTGATGGTATTAACCTGCAAGTATTTGATAAAACCAGTTCGTCAGTTACTATTTCTAACAACATTATTTCAGCTATAGAAGGACGTGGTATCAGTGCGGTCAGAGATGGTAGTGATGCTAATGTACAGTTGGAAATTAAAGGCAATGACATTACAGGCACTAACGATCAGCCTATCGGAGTTGATAACATCCCTAATGCTGTTATTAATCAGTCAATATAGGCAATGATACAAAGCACCCTCAGTATTATGTGCTAAATATGGCTTTATCCAGAGGGTGCTGATGAAATTTTTGTTAATTGCATTTAGGTTTTACCAAAAGAGTATGAAGCTGTATCATAAAATAGCTAAACTTAAAAGCTATAATACCAATTTTATATGAGGTTGCACATAATATAAAATCCATTGATTTATCCGCGTTTATCTGCGTGCATCTGCGTTCAATTATTATCGACATATTATTCTATGCAGCTTCATATTAATTTGGTATAAGGAGAAATACTGTTAATACTAAGTTGCAGTCAAAGATAGTATCTTACTCTCCCCTGTCCCTTGCCTGCCAAAACAAATTAGGACTTACGCAAGTGTCATAATCAAACTAACTGTAGGGTGCGTCAGCCCCAATAATTTCGTACATATTCAAGGATTTTCCACATCTGACGTACCCTACTACTGTGCCAGTTGCGTAAGTCCTGCAAATATCTTTGAATACAATTTGGTATAAAATCCTCAATGATGATACATACAGCGCAAATAAAAACCCCACTCTGTTAAAGTGGGGAGTGATTCAATCAGGATTTCTCTTGTCAGTACAATTGTACTATATAGTTCAGAAAATAACAAGCTATATGCAGAAGACTATTGATAGCCTTTAATTGTGCTTGCTATCAGTTGCTAGCATAAATTTTATTCTGACAGTTGAGTGCTTTTTTGCGGCGATTTACCCATAACCCAGCAACGGAGGCGATCGCACTACCAACAACCGCCAGAGGTTCTGGTACTGGTACTGTAGAGTAGGTGACGGTTCCTACTTGGTTAGCAGTGGATAAGTCAGCACTCTCAACACTATAAAAAATGTTACCGCCTACAAAGGGATCATCTAAATCTCCACCGATAAAAAACTGGTCTTCAACTAAATAACTGAGTCCTAAAAGTTGACCATCTCTAAAGCTAACTGCTGGCGCTAATCCAGTTTCGTAATCAACATCGTCTACTTCGGTATATTGAGTACCCAAGTAATCGAATTTCACAGATAATAATCCATTGCTGACATCTAAACTCTCGTCACCAACACCAGTTAGATTTGAGTCATCGTAACTAAAAGAACCAAAGTACTGACCAGGATTAGCCCCAGATGTAGCATTGACAGTGAAATTGTAATTAATTATGGCAGCTTGTGTAGGTTTAAGTTCTACAGTAGTTAAAGAGACGGCAAGAGCAAAAGTAGCAAGACCAAGATTTTTGTTTAATTTCATTAGACTAGCTCCACAGCAAAAAAGGTAAATATTATTGCTATATCATTTAAATAAGCGTTGAACTAATTACAGAAGGTTAAAATTTATATAAATAATGGTTAAGGACGATCGCAATAGGGTTGACGGTTGATTGTCAACAAACCTGATGAGTGTCTGCAATTTTCAAGCAAAATTTCTGTTCCCTGTCCCCTGTCCCCTGTTCCCTACTAATTTCCTAATCATTCAGCGTGCAGAGAAAATATACAGGGTGTAGTTAGATATAATAATGACTCATTATTTGTTTTCCTAACTGGAGAAAGCAATGGGTCGCGCCAAAAAGGTTGTTCTGGCATATTCTGGTGGGGTAGATACCTCCGTGTGCATTCCCTACTTAAAACATGAGTGGGGAGTGGAAGAGGTAATTACCCTCGCCGCAGATTTAGGCCAGGGAGATGAATTAGAACCAATCCGAGAAAAAGCTTTAAAATCGGGTGCAAGTGAATCCCTAGTAGCGGATGTCAAAGACAGTTTTATTAAAGATTATGCTTTTCCCGCGATTCAGGCCAACGCCCTTTATGAAAATCGCTATCCTCTAGGAACTGCCTTAGCCCGGCCGTTGATTGCTAAGATATTAGTCGAAGCAGCAGAAAAATACGGTGCTGATGCGATCGCACATGGTTGTACAGGTAAAGGTAACGATCAGGTGCGCTTTGATGTCTCTTGTACCGCCCTCAATCCCAATTTAAAAATCCTCGCCCCGGCGCGAGAATGGGGGATGAGTCGGGAAGCAACCATCGCCTATGGTGAAAAGTTTGGTATTCCCGCACCAGTGAAAAAGTCTTCCCCATACAGCATTGATAAGAATTTGCTAGGGCGTAGTATTGAAGCTGGCTTGCTGGAAGATCCTACATTTGAGCCGCCAGAAGAAATTTATGAAATGACAAAGGCGATCGCAGACACCCCCAATGAGCCAGAATACATTGAAATAGGATTCACTCAAGGTATTCCCACCAGCATCAACGGTACGCCTAAAAATCCGGTAGAACTCATTCAAGAACTCAATCAGCTAGTGGGAAACCACGGTGTCGGACGCATCGACATGATTGAAAACCGACTAGTAGGAATCAAATCACGAGAAATTTACGAATCCCCCGCTATGTTGGTGTTAATTCACGCACATCGTGACTTAGAAAGCTTAACCCTAACCGCAGACGTTAGCCATTACAAACGAGGCATTGAAGAAACCTACAGCCAGATAGTTTATAACGGTTTGTGGTACAGTCCCCTCAAAGCAGCCTTAGATGCTTTTATCCAAAAGACACAAGAAAGGGTATCGGGAACTGTACGAGTAAAACTATTCAAAGGTAACGCCACCATAGTCGGACGTTGGAGTGACAACACACTCTACACCCCAGATTTAGCCACCTACGGCGCAGAAGACCAATTTGACCACAAAGCCGCCGAAGGCTTCATCTACGTTTGGGGACTACCCACACGTATCTGGGCGCAAAAGGACAGAGGTTAGGGATGAGGTATTAGGTATTGGGTATTGGGTATTGGGAAAACTCTTTCCTAGTCCCCAGTCCCCAGTCCCTACTCCCTACTCCCCAGCTGCACGTTTAACCTGACGAGACTCTAGCCATATTGGCACGAAAATGATTGCCGCAAGTATTAATACCGCTACAATGGCAAACTGACTTACCCAAGCCACCAATTGTTCGAGGGAAATTACCTTGCCAGCAAAAAAGGCTAATGTCACCATCAAACTAGCCCAAGCGGTCGCCCCTGCTAAGTTATATGCAAAGAATTTTCCAAAAGGCATCTCAGCTATACCTGCTAACGGTGCTGCAAAAATTCTTAACAACGCAAAAAAGCGTCCAAAAAATACGGCTTTAGCAGCATTCTGACTAAATTGTTCTTTGATATTTAATAATCGTTCTTCAGAAACCCGAAAAATCTTCCCAATTCGCAGCAAGAAAGGCCAGCCGCCTAGTTTACCTATCCAGTAGCCGCAATTAGCGCCAATTACGGCTCCAGTAACGGCGACACTGAAAACTAGCCAGTAATTCAATTCATCACTGCCAGCCAAAAATCCACCCACTAGTGTTACAGTTTCACCGGGTATGGGAAGACCCAAATTTTCTAGTAAGATTCCTAAAAAAATCGCCCAGTAACCGTAATGATGGGCAAACTCCTGAATGTTTTCTAGTGAAATCAGCTCAAGAGACATCCCGCACCGCCGTCTTTACAATTTTTTACCATATACCCTATCTTGGCTCGTTTATGCCTGGGGTGTCAATCAAGCTGCCTTTTGCATATAAGAGCAGGACTTACCCATCGAAGATTTCTGTTGAGGCAGGGTGTAAGGGTGTAAGGGTGTAAGGGAAAAACCCTAAACCCCTATACTCTTGTCCAAACCCTTGATGTTTCGTTTTTATGCGTCAGTCTTAAAGATGATTTTGCACCACCTGTCACTTGTCCCCTGTCCCAGTCCCCAGTCCCCAGCCCCCTACTACATCTACTACTGCATAGGTATTGACAATACAATATAGTGCCGTTAAATAGCACAACCGCATAATTACGGACATAAATCAACCGTTAATTATAAAAAATTTATAAAAACCCTAGACAAATATAAAAATTCTGTAAAAGATGCGCTTGATACCGAATTCATTAGGCGTTTGTGCCTATATTGAGGAAAGTTAAGACAAATTATACGACATGAACACTGACAGAAAACTTGTCATCTAGATAACTGTCGCTTTTCGCTTATGCGAATAGAACAGAACTTTTTTTGATGACTTTCAGTCAGTATTAATGTTTGTTTCTTACTTTTGTTAAGTGTGCAGTTTACTCACTAAACTTTATGACAATTACACAAGAACCACAGATAGTTTTGTTCAAGCCCCAAGGCAGCATTGATTTACAGGGTGGCTTGGCTTTGACGGAACAGATGGCTCAGGCAGGCTCGCAACCGGATCAACTCTGGGTAATCGATTTAGCAGAGGTAGATTTTATGGATAGCTCCGGTTTAGTTTCCCTGGTAAAGGGACTCACATCTGCACGGCAACATGGTTGTCGCTTGGTTCTGTGCAATGTACAAACACCAGTAAGATTGATTTTAGAACTTACTCAACTAGATTCTGTATTTGAAATTTTTGACACTTACGAAGACATTCTTACCCTCGTCGATAGTAGCAATTTAGCTTTAGTGAGCTAACCTCCTATTTTAGGATAGATAGATGGCAATGTCAATAGAAGGTGGTAATTTTTCCTCAAAATCATCCTTCTTGATCATTGCCAGCGATCGCACCTATTGCCCCATCTCATAAGAGAAGTATCAGTATATGCTTGCCCAAACACCGGGCTTTGTCGTCAGTTAGGCAATAGTCAGGTAGCTTTTCTGGTTAAAGCGGGTGCAGTGGGAAATAGCCAAAGTATTACTTTACTTTGTCTACTACCCATACTGCACCGGATCGGCGCTCTCAATTCAATTCACTCATTAAGAAAGTAATACACAACAAGCGCTGATGATGATTTATCTGTTGTGTCTTTTTCAATGTTCTATAAATAGTAAAGTCGGAAAACTAAAGAATTAGTAAATATAGATAAAGAGTTACTAAATATCTAGTTAATTTAATATTAAGAATGTTTCCACTCCACACAATCGAAATTCAAAGACGAATTTCTAGCAAACATTAGAAGTCATAATAAATGGCAGGCAATAAATAATCAAGCATTCTGTACACTAGGCATACCGCCTTGTCCTGATGCTGGACGAGGGAAGTTAGGTAAATCTATGCCACTGTGACTAGAAGTGCGGGTTTTTAATGCTAGACGGTAACTTACGCTTTGCAGTTCTGCTTGCAATTGACGGTTCTCTCGCTGTAGCACTGCTACTTTTTCTCTAACAGGAGCCATGCGTTCTTCAAACTTACGACGGTAAATTTGAGGTAATTCCTGTACTACTTGCTCTAGCATTCGACTACGGTCAGTTAGTTCTTGTACTGACTGACGCAGTTGGTAAATTTCGGTATCACGAGATGTAATTTGCTCCTGATAAAATGTTACTTGCTCCTCAACAGCTTGTAGCTGTTCGCTCAGGGCTTGTAACTGGCTTAAATCAGGCCCAGACTCAGTTCGTAAGGGTGGCATAAAATTAGTATTGCCCTTGACTAACCGAAAGAGTTCCTGAGATAGCTGTTGCACTAGTTGATCTCGCAACTGTAGTTCTTGACGCAGCTGCGATATTTCCGTCGATAGAGCTTGGATGTTGGGTGTATCAGTTTGGCTCACGGTGGCTTACAGTTCCCATTGACGAATGTCGAACCTTATGTGTAATTGCCAAAACCAGTGCTATGGCAATTACTTGTTAATCTAGCATTCCCAACTAAATCAAAAACAAGTCAGCAGGTAAAACTTTTTGTAACAGGGACTAGGTACTAGGGACTGGGGACTGGGGACTGGGAAATAAGTATTTTTTCCCCTGCTCCTCTGCTCCTCTGCTCCTCTGCTCCTCTGCTACTGAGTGCTGAGTTGTGCCAACTCAACGCCCAGTATAGATTAGTTAGAGACTATATTAAGCGGTCGCAGCAACTTTGTCTGCTTTTTCTTCTGCGACTTCTTGCTTGACTGTCAAGTAACGAATTACTTCTTCACTCAACCGCATGGCACGCTCTAAAGGTGCGATCGCACCTCCGGGTGCATTATAGTTAAATTGAACGTAAAAACCATCTCTTTGCTTTTTGATTTCATAAGCTAGACGACGTTTACCCCGGTTTTGCACTTCCAAGTCGGTTGCGCCTTGGTCTTGGAGCATGGTTTTGTATTTGGCGATCGCTTGCTCTACCTGTTCATCTGTCAGGTCAGGGCGTAGGATGAATAAAGTTTCGTAAACTGTGGACATTCCGATTAAGTCTCCTTTTGGACAAACTGGCTGCTGATCTCGATTTATACAGTAGCTTGATAATAACTACTTGCGTCAATCAATAATTTGAGCAACAAGGAACTATAATCTTACCAGTTTTTAATTTGAATCATCAGCTTAATCTGCCCAAACATCAAGGACATTTATCAAAATTATGGCGCAGCGCTACGTGCGAGTTCAAAACCAAGAAGGCAAGATATACTATGGGTTGCTACAACCGTCTTTCAATGTACAGGTGCTAGATGCTCCACCTTGGCTGCATGGACAACCTACGGATTTAATTTTAGAACCCGATGATTACCAAATTTTGGCTCCTTGCGCTCCTTCTAAAATTATCGCGGTAGGCAAAAATTATGCCAATCATGCAGCCGAAATGGGAACGCCGGTTCCCAGTGAACCATTGCTTTTTCTCAAACCACCTACAACGATTATTGCATCGGAGACAGAGATTAAATATCCCTACCAGTCGCAACGGGTGGATTATGAGGGAGAATTAGCGCTAGTAATTGGCGATCGCGTTCGTAACTGTACACCAGAGGAAGCCCAAACTAAAATTTGGGGATATACCATTGCCAATGATGTGACGGCGCGGGATTTACAGCAAAAAGATGGACAATGGACTAGAGCTAAAGGGTTTGATACTTTCTGCCCGATAGGGCCTTGGATTGTGCGAGAATTAAGTCCAGGGGCAAAACTGCAAACTTTTATTAATGATGATACCAATCCTGTACAATCGGCGGGGATTGATCAAATGGTATTTGCCCCCGATTTTTTGGTTTCATATATCAGTCAGGTAATGACATTGCTACCTGGTGATTTGGTGTTAACGGGTACGCCAGAGGGTGTAGGGCCTTTGCATAAAGGCGATCGCGTCCGTGTAGAAATTGAAGGTATCGGTCGCCTGGAAAACACCGTAGCTACCCATTAATCTTAGCGAACCTGCATATAAACTGCATCGGAGATGGCGGGAATTTCTGCGTAACGCCCCATTAAAGAGTTAGCTACAGAATAAACAATACCAGCAATGATGCCTAAGAATATTGTTGTGTATAGGGTTTGTGTGGCAAAGCCAGCACCAGGAACTAACCTAACTATATCTGTGAGAATGCCGCATAAGAAGACAATGATGTCTAACAATATCGCCTGCATGGTGTTGAAACGAATAAAATGACTTATTCTTTCGTTTCTCACAACTAACAACCATAAAGCGAAGAAAATGATTAGACCAGCATAGCGAACACCGTAGTAAATTCTCAATAATGGGATGAGGGGGACAAACAGCACTTGCAATACTGGAAACTCTGACAGAAAAAATTGACCAAAGGCAAATACCTCAATTAAAGGAAGTAGGTAAGGTAGACAAGCAAAAATTCTATCTTGAATGGTTATCTCCCCGCGCCATGTCATCGTGCGTTCTCCTGTGGCTAAATTTCATAAGCTACCTGAGCTTAGGATAACGCAGTTACTCAGCATTACTAGTAATTATCGAAAACTTGGGTTAAAAACCCCGTCGTTCTACGACGGCTTTATGACTTTCGTGGTAGCATAAATATGTGGTGAATTGGTCGATGCCATGATTGTCTACGAGTTAAAAGTTAAGGGAAAACAACAGCAATATCAGGCGATAGATGACGCTATCCGCACTAGCCAATTCATTCAAAACAAGTGCTTGCGCTACTGGATGGATAACAAGGATTCAAAGGTAGACAAGTACGCACTAAATAAATACTGTGCTGTATTGGCGAGTGAATTTTCCTTTGCTGACCAACTCAATTCAATGGCAAGACAATCTGCTGCCGAACGCTCATGGAGTGCGATAGCTCGGTTCTACGATAACTGTAAACGCAAAGTGAAGGGTAAGAAAGGGTTTCCTAAGTTCAAGAAAAATTGCCGTTCAGTTGAATATAAATCAACTGGGTGGAAGCTTTCAGAAACTAGAAAAGCTATAACTTTCTCTGATAAGAAGGGGATTGGAACTCTGAAATTAAAGGGAACCTATGACCTAAACTACTACGACATCAAACAAATCAAGCGTGTCCGCTTAGTGCGTCGTGCTGATGGCTACTATGCCCAGTTTGCAATTGATATTAATGTCAAAGTAGAAACCCAACCCACTTTTCAAGTAGTGGGGCTTGACTTAGGGCTAAAATATTTCATTGCCGACAATAAAGGCAATGTAGAACAATCACCCCAGTTTTACCGCTCCTCAGAAAAACAGTTGAACAGAGCCAATCGCAAAAAATCCAAGAAGTTCAGCAAGGAAAAGAAGAAAGCCAAGACTAGACAATCCAACAATTACCACAAAGCTAAAAATAGATATGCCCGAAAGCATTTAAGGGTAAGTAGGCAACGAAAAGAGTATTGCAAGAGACTCGCGTACTCCGTTATCCAATCTAACGATTTGGTAGCCTATGAAGATTTAAACGTCAAAGGGCTGGTGAGAAATCGACATCTAGCGAAATCAATTACGGATGCTGGTTGGTACACTTTCCGTCAGTGGTTAGAATATTTTGGTCATAAATATGGGAAAGTAACTGTTGCTGTTCCTCCCCATAACACCAGCCAAAATTGTTCTAACTGTGGTGAAAAGGTAAAAAAATCTCTGTCTACTAGAACTCACGCTTGTCCGCATTGTGGGTATGTGGAGGACAGAGACACTAACGCAGCAATCAACATCTTGAAATTAGGACTCAGTACGGTAGGGCATACCGGAACTTACGCTACAGGAGATTTGCCCTCTTGGGCGATTGGTGCAAGCCTGTCGTCTAACGGCGAGTCAATGAATGTAGAATCTCCGCACTCATAGGGCGGAGAGTGTCAATCTATGTGGGCAACACGAAAACCCATGAGGCATTCGTACTGTTCTGGCAGCTCTTGGGCTTGACGAATAGCTTGGCCACAACCAAGTTTACCTCCGTGCCATCGGGGTTGACCGCTACCGTTAGCAAGTAAACAAGATTGGCAAACCCGCTCAGGGGCGAGGATTTGATCGTCCATTAAAATGACTAACATCTCCATTCCTCCTGTAACTCCTCAAATTAACCCCAATGAGTGCTGAGTCATGAGTCCTGTTAGTGCGGCTACCGCTAACGCAACTCAGCACTTTTTATAAAAATTGCTAAGTGAGCCTAAATTTATTGTATGTTGTATATCTTGGAGATTAGCTCTTTGGGTTAATAGTCATACATAAATTATTATTTATTGTGTAAGTGGTTGGTCGTTTCTTTGTCAGGAAGTGCCAAATAAAAAAGTATTCCAAATTTTCTTGTAGGATAGACCGGATAGCCCTTCCTAGTTTAGGGGCGCACCCCACAAGATGAAAATTTTATTTTTGGGAAAGACAAGAGCAATTTTTATACATTGACAGCAACTGACCACTGACTACTGACTACTGACAAAAAGCTAATAATAAATAAACCAGCATAAATAAAAGTCAATAGTACAGATACGATTCATCGTATCTGTACCGTAACCCAAATAGATGAAACTCTGAATGGGAAACCTTAATTTTATGCTGCACTCAAACCAAATCACCGATTTTGCAAGTTTCCATTAGGTATAGTTGAAGTGACTAGAACAAATTCTGATTTTCTCGCTAATTCTGATCCTGCGATCGCCGGATTAATTAATCAAGAACTCCAACGCCAACGCGACCACTTGGAGTTAATTGCTAGTGAAAACTTTACCTCGGCGGCTGTATTGGCGGCTCAAGGTTCGGTACTGACAAATAAATACGCTGAGGGCTTGCCTGGAAAGCGTTATTACGGCGGTTGTGAATTTGTCGATAAAATTGAGCAAATCGCCATCGACCGCGCTAAACAGCTATTTGGTGCGGCTCACGCCAATGTCCAACCCCATTCCGGCGCACAAGCAAACTTTGCTGTTTTCCTGACTTTACTAGAACCAGGAGACACAATCATGGGGATGGACTTGTCTCATGGTGGACACCTCACCCACGGTTCCCCCGTCAACGTTTCTGGTAAATGGTTCCAAGTGCGCCATTACGGCGTGAGCCAACAAACAGAACAACTAGACTATGACCAAATTCGTGAGCTGGCGCTAAGGGAGCGTCCAAAGCTCTTAATTTGTGGTTATTCTGCTTATCCGCGAATTATTGACTTTGAAAAATTCCGTAGCATTGCTGATGAAGTTGGTGCTTATTTGCTGGCAGACATTGCTCACATTGCTGGTTTAGTAGCAACTGGACTGCATCCCAACCCCATACCATACTGTGATGTAGTCACAACTACCACCCATAAAACACTGCGTGGCCCCAGAGGCGGTTTAATTTTGACCCGTGACGCAGAACTTGGGAAAAAATTTGATAAATCAGTTTTCCCTGGAACTCAAGGCGGGCCTTTAGAACACGTAATTGCTGGGAAAGCAGTTGCGTTTGGTGAAGCCTTGAAGCCAGAGTTTCAAGAATACTCAGCCCAAGTAATTAAGAATGCTGGTGCTTTGGCGGCTCAACTACAAAATCGTGGATTGAAGCTAGTATCAAATGGTACTGATAATCACTTGATGCTTGTAGATTTACGGTCTGTGAATATGACAGGGAAACGGGCAGACCAGTTGGTGAGTGAAGTAAATATCACTGCTAATAAAAATACAGTTCCCTTTGATCCGCAATCACCATTTGTTACCAGTGGTTTGCGCTTGGGTTCCCCCGCTATGACAACAAGGGGTATGGGAGTAGATGAGTTTACCGAAATTGGTAATATTATTGCCGATCGCCTACTCAACCCAGACTCAGAAACAGTAGCCCAAGATTGTAAACGCCGGGTAGCCGCATTGTGCGATCGCTTCCCCTTATATCCACACCTGGAGATTCCTGTACCTGTATTAGCGTAGGGAAAAGGGGAAAAGGTTAAAGGGGAAAGGGGAAAGGGAAGAATTTGAATCCTTTACCCTTTACCTTTTTTCTTTCCCCCTATTACCAGGCTCTTAAGGGCAGGTTTTTCATAAAGTAATAAGTGAGGACTATAAGATTCACGCTCATTATCAGACTTTCATCTACCCTTACACCCCTACACCCTTATACCCCTACACCCTAAAATCCGTGTTTTTGGGTCGAAGTGTAAAAAACCTGCCCTTGAAAGCTATTACCAGGGGCTACCAATCATCGTGAATGATGCCCAGAAAAATGGATGTTTGAGATTCAACTGTTTTGCTTCAGTAGAACTGACCGCAATTTTTTCCAGTGGGATACTCAAGCCATTATTGTCAATAATTAAGTTCTTACCCTCTTGGTCTATGCTGACTGCACCTTGAATCAACGCTAGTTGTGCTTGTCTGAGTGCTTTTACCTTAATGGGTTGCTTCTGTAGCTGGCGGTGAAACTCAGTCATCAGTCCCAAGGTTCCCGTATCAGAAACTTGCCACAAACTGGCGACAACCGACCTCACACCCGCCATTACAGCTGCTCCTGCTAATCCCAACTGAGAATCTTCATCTCCATAAGCTGTTTGACAAGCACTTAAAATAAGCAAATCTACTTGCGGATGCTTATCCCAACCCAAATTTTTCATATCTTTTAAAGTCAATGGGCGGTCGTACAGTTGGATATATGATTTGAGAGGGTCGCCAGTGGTAAATACTGCGTGAGTGGCTAAGTGAATAATTCCGAAGGGCTGGGCTGGGCTGCGCTCTGTTGTGACACGCTTGTAGGTAAAGTCCTGGTTAATTAAAGTTCTGCCCCGCCCTTGCCAAATTTGATTGACAATGGTTTCAGCTTCTATGGGTGCAGCTAGCAATTCGGTGATTTGATTACTGTTATTGGGGCCTGGGTCGAAGTTTTCAGCGCCCATCGCCAAGACTTCCAGGTTTTTGGACTGGACGTACTGGGGATTGATCAGGTTAAAACTAGGGATCATTGACACATTGTACTTCTCAACCAAAAACTTTTCTTGTTCATCCATTAATGCAGCTATGGGGAGCGATCGCAAACGTGCATCCCGCATCACAAACAACAAGTTGTTAATGCCTTTATTTTTTAACTGCACTTCTAAGGGACTGATGAGCCATTTATAAAGTTGTTGCGATGATTGTTTGTAGCTAGTGGTCTTCAGTTTTTGTAAATCAGGACTAGAATCTGGCCTGTCCTTAAGGGAAACTTCCTTGTAAAACTTATCAGCTATTTTCTGGAAATTGCCACGATTTACACCAGGTACTAAATGGCGAGTTAATTGCCCATCAGGAGAAACCATCAGCAACACTAACGGGTCACTATCTTTGCGTTGCTCATTGGCTTTAGTAGTATTTAAGGGTAAACTTTGATTACTAAATTCTACATACACCAGCCCTGCTTTAATCTGAGTTTTCTTCTCAATTTCCTGGAGGTCAGAAATAATTTCTTGTTGAGATTTTCTTCTGACTCTACCCAAGTTGAGTTTTTGTTCAAACTGACTAGTTACAGCATCTTCTACGTTAGCAATAGCTGATGCTACTGAAGAAGTAGTGTTATTGATTACCACCTGGGGTGCGGGTAACTCGTCTTTTCCTGGCACTACCTGCCCTTGGGTGATAATTTGAATCTTGCCTCTAGTTTCGCTATTAGCGAAAAATTCCAAAGGATTAATAAAGTTTTCCCCAGTAGTGATTCTGCCAGGGGTTCCATTGATGTCAGCTCTACCTACATAGAATGGATTGAAACCATCACCACCATGATCTATCTTGATGGTACCCCCATTACCAAACCTTCCCCCAATGGTCGAAATGCTGGCAAATGAGCTATCCTTTGCTTGAAATAAACCTTCAGTACGGAAGAATCCTCTGGTTTTAATATCTACATTACCGCCTAAGTTTCCACCTTCGGCATTAATCCATTGCAATACAATAGCTCTGCGATCAATGCTACTTGGAGCTTGAACAGTTACATCACCGCCATTTCCTTCATTAGTTCTACTACTGATAGTTCCAGTTTCTATTTTTGCTGTGTTAACTCCCAGTGTTTGAAGAGTAATGTCACCTCCATTGCCATTTCTATCAACATTAGAATCTAAGTTACCAGTCTTAATATTTCCATTTTGACTAGTAACTGTAATATGCCCCCCTTGGGTAGTTAAATTGCCAGTTGTGATTTTGTTATTGGCTGTTAAAGTGACATTATCAACATTAGAATTTAAGTCACCAGTCTTAATGTCTCCATTTTGACTAGTAACTGTAATATGCCCCCCTTGGGTAGTTAAATTGCCAGTTGTGACAGTATTATTGGCTGTTAGAGTGATATGGCTATTGGTGTTGATCTCAGTAGCAACAATATTGGCGGCGCTAGTAGTTAAACTATTCAATTTTGTTGTACCACCTACAATATCTCCAAAGGAAACGTTCGCTGGTGTAAATACTGTTAAATCCCTGTTACCATTAATTGTGTTGTTGAAGGCAATGTTATTACCAGCACTCAAGGTAGCATTCCCAGTAAGTTGGATGGGACTATTGAAGGTCTGAGTCCCTGTAGTGGTGATGTTATTGCCGATATTGGTATTGCCAGCATTTACTGTTAAATTTGTCAAGGAAAAGGAATTTGTACTACCCACAGCACCGCCAAAGGTGAGAGTACCTGTGTTACCAGCATTCAGGGTTAAGTCACGACTGCCATCAACTGTGCTACCCAAGGTCATATTTGAGCCATTGCTGTTGAGAGTGACATTAGCTCCTAACAATATCTTTTTAGGTATATCAATTTGTCCTTGAGCAGTAATATTTCCATTGAGAGTGGTTGTAGCAGCGTCTAATTTAACAGTGCCATTGACTGCCAAACCATTATTGAGGATATTGCCATTAGGCGATCGCACTTCTAAATTGTCTAAAAAATTATTGCTAGGATTGAGTGTAATATCTCCACTACCATCGCCAGCGCCAATTACCAAAGAACTAAAGCCATCCTTCAGAGCTAGAACATCTTGGGTACTGATATCTAAAGCTGGTGTACCCTCATTACCATTAACTACAATACCTTGACTGCTTGTAAAAGGCTGGAGTGTTAACTTACCACTACCGCTTACGGAACTATTTCCTCCCAAAAAGTCGATTTCATTGGCGGTGAGTATAATATCGCCAGTTAGCCTCACAGTACCTTTATAGCTTTGAGTACCTGTGGTGGTGATGTTGCCGTTGATTTCCGTATTGCCGCCTGATGTGCTGAGGCTTGCCGCCTGAACCGTACTAGCAAATTTAGTTGTGCCTGTGCTGTTAGTTGATAAATTCCCTAATGCAGTAGTTGAGCCAACTGCATCGTTGAAGGTGATGTTGCCTGTACCTGCTTTCACCGTCAGGTTTTGGTTTGTATTCTGACTTTCTACCTTGCGGTTGAATGTGACTGCACTGTTGGTTGTGTTTAACTCTACGGAGTTATTCAGCTTGACATCGCTGTTGTAGGTTTGAGCGCCTGTGGTGGTGATGTTGCCGTTTACGTTCGTGTTGGCAGCAGTAGCGGTTAAGCTAGTCAGTGCTGTTATGCCACCAATCTCACCACCAAAGGTAATGTTTCCTGTGCCAACGTTGAGAGTTAAATTGCTAGCTCCATTAACTATGTTGCTGAAGCCAATATTATTGGCGCTGAAGGTTTTCGTCTCCCCGGTAGTCAAGTTGACAGGACTATTAAACTGAATATTTCCGGTGGTACTGATGTTGTTAGCAACCGTAGTATTGCCTGTCACAGTTAAGTTAGTCAATGGTGTTGTCCCACCAATCTCACCACCCAAGGCGATATTGTTCGCATCAAGAGTTAAATTCCTGGCTCCATTAACTGTGTTAGTAGCCGCAAAACTTATATTGCCAGTGCCTGCATTGATGTTGGTTTCACCTATCAGGTTGATATTACTGGTGAGTTTGATGTTGTTATTGCTACTGTTAATTGTACCTTGGGTATTAAGCAGACCATTGGGTGACTGAATTGTAACCGGGTCTAAGAAACTGACACTGTTGATATTAAAAGTACCACTGCTATCACTACGTCCAATGGTGAGGGAATTAAAGCCATCTTTTAAGGCGGCTAGTTCAGTGGTAGTTAGATCAAATGTGCTTGTACCACTATCACTATCTCCTCCCAGAGTCAGGTTGCGGCTGAGGGTGAATGGCTGTATGAGTAAGTTGCCGCTACCGGAAACGCTGTTATTGCCTCCCTTGAAGTCGATTTCATCTGCCGTTAGCGTCAGGTTGTTAGTACCTACGGTTACTGTACTATTAAAAGCGATCGCTCCTGTCCCAGCACTGATAATTTTACTGCCACTATCTGTTACAGTCACAGGACTATTGAATTGAATATTTCCGGTAGTGGTGATGTTATCAGCAACGTTAGTATTGGCGGCATTGGTGCTTAACCCAGTTAATGCGGTTGTCCCACCCACAGCACCACTGAAGGTGATATTTCCTGTACCCGCGTTGAGTGTGAGATTACTGGCTCCATTAACTGTGCTACCGAAGCCAATGTTATTGTTATTCGAGTTGAAGGTTTTACTACCACCACCTGTTAAGGTGACTGGACTATTGAATTGAATATTGCCTGTAGTGGTGATGTTATCAGCAACGTTAGTATTGGCGGCATTGGTACTTAACCCAGTTAATGCGGTTGTCCCACCCACAGCACCACTGAAGGTGATATTTCCTGTACCCGCGTTGAGTGTGAGATTACTGGCT
>DATNQO010000166.1:0-4074 GCA_036704005.1 Leptolyngbyaceae cyanobacterium
CCCTTTCTCCCAACGCGAGTGCGGAGCGGAACACGGGTACAAGCCCCGCCCTTCCAGGGCGCTTGAGCGGGGCGGAGTACAAGCTCCGTCTCGGTTTTCCCCCTTGCTCCCTGCCCCCTGCCCCTTTTCCTCTTGCTGACAGTTGACTATGCAGGACTTACGCTCCAGTGAGATTGGGTGTAGGGTTGTTAACTTGGATGTAAAATACAGTAAATCTATCAACTAACTGTATTTTACTAAAAATGGTTGCGACTAATCCTGCTACGGCACAACGTCCCAATATTGTGTTCATTTTGGCTGATGATTTGGGTTGGGGAGATTTGAGTATTGATGGTCAGCAAAATTATCAAACCCCATACTTAGACCAACTAGCTAGGGAAGGAACCAGATTTAGCAATGCTTATTCATCATCCCCAGTTTGTACACCCACAAGAGTCAGCTTTTTTACTGGTCGTTATCCGGGTAGATTACCCATTGGTGTACAAGAACCTTTAGGTGGTTATAGCCAAGTAGGAGAACGCATCGGCTTACCCCCCGAACATCCAACAATTGCCTCATTGTTAAAAACGAGTGGTTATGAAACAGCACTAGTAGGTAAATGGCATTGTGGTTATCTACCCAAATATGGCCCTTTACGCAGTGGTTTTGATGAGTTTTTTGGCAACCTTAGCGGTGCTATCGATTACTTTCGCCATGTAGATCCTACTGGTGAACCAGACCTATGGGAAGCGGAAGTTCCCATACAGCAGGTAGGTTACATTACAGATTTATTTACCGAACGTGCCATAGATTTCATCAAAAGACCTCATAACCGCCCTTTTTATCTCAGCCTGCATTACACAGCGCCTCACTGGCCTTGGGAAGGCCCTAAAGAAATTGACCTCAGCAAAGCTTTAATTGGTCAAGATAGTCTGCAAAACTGGATTAACACAGGCACAGCCGAATCCTACGCCGCAGTTATGCAAAGCTTAGATTATGGAGTTGGCAGAGTGCTGCAAGCATTAACTGATGCTGGACTAGCTGAAAATACCATAGTCATCTTTGCCAGCGATAACGGAGGCGATAAATTTTCTAACTTTGGGGCGTTTAAAGGCAAGAAAGGCAAAGTCTATGAAGGTGGAATTAGAGTTCCTACCTTTATTCGCTGGCCGAGAGTGATACCAGCCAACCAAATTAGTAATCAAGTGATCATCACCCACGATATTACCGCAACCATTTTGGCGGCTACCCAAACCCAGGCTGATCCAAATTATCCCCTTGATGGTGAAGACTTACTTCCCATCCTCAAAGGTGAAGCGCCTGTGCGGGAAAGAAAATTGTTTTGGCGTTACAAAGGCAAAGCAGTACCAGTTTTACCACCACCCATCATACAAGGTGCTGTGCGGTGGGGAGATTGGAAATATGTCACTTATGGAGAAGATGAATATCTTTTCAATTTAGCAACTGACCCACAAGAAGAAACTAATATTCAAGCAGAACAAACGCAGATTTTTGCAGAACTGCGTGGTGAATATCAGAAATGGGAGGGGGAACTAGTGCCTTATTCAGGAGGTTAGGGACTGGGGACTGGGGACTGGGGGAGGTGGGGGAGATGAGGGAGTGGGGGGAGATGAGGGGGAAAGGATCAACTGACAACTGTCAACTGACAACTGACAACTGTCAACTGTCAACTGACAACTGATAACTGATAACTGTCAACTGTCAACTGACAACTGTCAACTGACCTATTGAAGTGTTCCGCGCTTCATTTGTTCGCTTTCGATGGCTTCAAATAAGGCGCGGAAGTTTCCTTCGCCAAAACCTTGGGCTTGGGAACGACGTTCGATAAATTCTAAAAAGAAGGTTGGTTGTTCAAAGATGGGACGGGTGAAGATTTGTAACAATACACCTTGTTGATGATCTTTCTGCCAGTCTACTAAAATTTCCTGTTGAGCGATCGCTTCCATTTCTATAGGTGATAATGGAACCGCTAGACGCTGTTTGAGTTGGGAGTAATAAGTCGGGGGGACTGACAGCAATGGTAAACCACGGTGGCGAAATTGCGCGATCGCACTAACAATATTTTGTGTTTGTAGGGCAATATGTTGAATTCCTGCTCCTCGGTTAAAGTCCAAAAATTCTTGAATTTGGGAATTGCTAGTTGCTGGCTCGTTAATTGGTAATTGTACAACGCCATCGCGGGAAACCATCACTTGACTGTGTAGTGCCGAGCGATCGGTTTGAATTTTAAAAGCTTGTCGGGGTTGCAAATCGAGAATTTTTTCATACCAAGCCACAGCAGGCTCTAACTCACCTATGGCTACATTTAGTACGATATGGTCTATGGCGGTAATAAAATTAGGTGACGAATTTATCTGATTATCTGTACTTAATTTTTCAATTAATGTATGAGTTAGTCCACCCCAAGCCGCGATTTTGCCACATTTGCGGACGATATTGCCAATTAGACGCTCCTCGATGGATTGTAATATTGTTGCACCTTGAGCTTGGGCATGAGCGATCGCCGCTTCTACATCATCTACCGCAAACGCCACATCTGCCACACCAGGAGGATGTTGACGCAGAAATTCAGCTACAGGACTGGTAGGTAATAAAGGTGAAGACAGCAAAAAACAGACAGCACCACTTTTCACCACTTCCGTACAGGTGTGTAGAGAACTGATGCTACTATTTACTGCTGTAAAGCCAAGATAGTTGAGGAACCAATCCCGCCACATCTTGGCATCTTCGACATAAAAATGAACGTGATCAATATTCATAAATTCTGGAAATCCAGCACCACAGCTTGAGTAACTGTAAATTTTGCCTTTTTAGCCAGATTCTCGATTCCTGCCTAAGCAAGAGATTAGGTTTTTACTTTTAACCTCTTAAATCTACCGCATTTTTAGAAAAATAAATGACTATCTGGCTGAATATTAATTTCTATTGGTACAGCTTGGGGTTCAGCAGACAGAGCAAAGAAAATTGCATTAGCAGCAGTTTCCGTACTCAGCATTTTTTTTCTGTCTACCTTCAAACTGACATTATCCCAGAATGGCGAATCAACTCCACCAAAATAAAATAAGGTAAATTTAATCCCAAAACGCTTAAGTTCTTCAGCCAAGCACTTGCTAAAACCCACCACGCCAAACTTAGACGCACAATAAGCAGAAGCCATCGGCATTGAATGTTTACCTAAAATGCCAATTACATTACAAATATGCCCAGATTTACGTTTCTGCATTTCCTCTGCGGCTGCTTGAGTAGTGTAGAAACTGCCTTTTAAGTTGACATCTAACATTTTGTCTAAATCGGCTGGTTCGACGCTGTTGTAAGGCTTGAGAATGCCCACACCAGCAGCATTTACCAATACATCAATTTGACCAAACTCAGCCACAGTCTTCTGGATTAAATTTTCCACCTGCTGCGCGTCAGTAATATCTGTAGGAATTGTTAAAACTTCCCCTGGTAACTCCTGCGCCAACGCCTCTAAACGGCTGCTATCCCTCGCTGCTAGCACTAACTTTGCCCCAACAGCCGCCAGTTTATCAGCCAAGGCTGAACCAATACCACCACTCGCACCAACAATGACAACAACTTTGTTTTGCATCATCTACTTTACATTTCTTCACATCTTTTTAGATAATACTCAATTCCGGGTGAAATGTAGAGCACGTAGTAGTGAAATGTAGTTTAGTAGGGTGGGCATTGCCCACCAAAACCATGATAAGGTGGGCAATGCCCACCCTACAGGTACTATACCCCTACACTCCTGTGTTTCTTGAGATTTAGTAAAAATCTCCTTTTCAAAACTTAAAAATTACTGAAGTTTTCACTCCAATAAATATGATTGTTTGTCCAGATATTTTTATTGAGTTTATCCTTATAAATAGAGGGCTGAGGTGAAAAATATCTAACCAAGGAAAGTAAAGTTTATTTGCAGGTAATTCCCAGGTCATCTATGGAGTGCTAAATTAATAATTGAAGCTAAAGAAAAAGCTTCCCTGGCAGATGTAACAGCTAGTGTGTAAAACAAGAGAAAGAGGTAAAAACGCTGTTTAATTTCATGTCTGTCTCGTTTACAACCGACAACAC
>DATNQO010000167.1:0-13077 GCA_036704005.1 Leptolyngbyaceae cyanobacterium
ACTACCCGACTCTGATGATGCGCCAGTGGATAATGAACTGCAAGAACTCATCCCCGGCTTACTTAAAGCTATTCTGCTGATACTTTGGGCGGAACGCATGGATTGGTTTTTTGGGGTGGATATGGGTATTTATTATCACCCAGATGAAAGCGCGATCGTTCCTGATGGCTTTTTAAGTCTTGGGGTAGAGAGATTTTACGATGAAGAACTGCGTCCCAGTTATGTAATTTGGGATGAAAAGGTAGTTCCAACTCTTGTGTTAGAAGTGGTTTCCCCAAAATATCGCAAAGAATACAGCGATAAATTAAATGATTATGCTGCTTTGGGTGTACTTTATTACGTCATTTATTCTTCTCGTCGCCGCCGTAAACCACGTTTAGAAGTACATAAATTAGTGAATGGTAAATATGAATTGCAAACAGGAAACCCAGTTTGGCTACCAGAAATTGGTTTAGGAATTGGTTGTGAAAGGGGAAATTATTGTGGTGTAACGCGAGAATGGATGTATTGGTACGACGAACAAGGAAAGCGTTACCCCACACCCCAAGAACAGATTAAACAGGCGCAACAGCGAGTGCAAGAAGCACAACAGCAAGCGCAATTAGCACAACAACGCGCCCAACAAGAAGCACAACGCGCCCAGCAGTTAGCGGAAAGATTACGTGCTTTGGGAATAGATCCTGATAATATTATTTGAGATTTAACAGCGTTTTTTGGCAATAACCTGAGAATTTTAAAGTAAGTTATCCATTGCTTGTTGTAAATCGTTAGTGAAATCAGCAACGGCTTGTCTTGCACCTAAACGACTCTCTTTATATTTGGGATACATTTCTGTTATAGATAGCGGTTCACCAATGGTAATTTTGACTTTTTGCTTGCCTAATTTGGGACGCTGAAAAGATTTTTCACCTTGAATTTTGGCTAACATTTGCCAGACGATTAATACGGTTTCGGCAAATCTTTCTACAGTTGGTTTTTCGCGGATATAATTACCAGAAACCGCCACAAAACTTTCCACTAATCTCATGTGCCACATTCTCGCATTAGCTTCTTCCGCAACACGATCGCCTAATGCCCTCTCAACAGCAGATAATCCTTTAATATCCTTATAATCTTCCCTAAATATATAATTCCATCCAGCCTGCTCTACTCGACGACAGCGATCGCTCAAACTTCCCTTAGATTGTAAGTTAAAATACTGTTCGGCTATTTGTAGGGCTGCATTCAACAAAGCTTGTAACCGCAATTTTAAAGCTTCGTTGCGGTCAACACCTACCTCCTCTGTCACCGGAGACAGCTTGAGATGATAAAACCGCGTGTAAAACTGTTCCATCAACGATAATAAATGTTCCGCCAAAGTCAACAAACGCGGATAAAGTGTCTCTAAATCAGGAATTCGGGTATTGGCGGTTGTATCTACAGGTAAACCGCTAGCCACAGCCAACTCATCTAAAAGTTGAGCGATCGCCGCCCAAGGTGCATCAACGTAACTATATTTAATTCCAACTGGTACAATTAAAACCTGCTCGGTGCGTCCGGCTTTTTGCAAATCTTCAGCACACCAAAAACCCATTTGGGCAATTCCCGGTTCTAATGGACTCATCTTCTCCGATAAACCATTAGTAGCACCTTCTGGTGCAGCCGCCATCGGAAACTTACCATTGGCGAACAGATCCCGCGCCGAACGTAACCCAGTCCAGTCAGCCTTACCCCTCTGTATAGGAGTTCCACCCAATTGAGACGCAAGCCAGCCAACATATCCACCTGCCCATAGAGGAATCCCGCGATCGTAGATAAAATGAGCGTGAATAGGAGATTCTAGTGTTATACTTTGCTGTCGTGCTACCCTCGGCACGATTTGCGAAAGCATATAAACCAAAGAAAATGGATCATCTGTTTGCGGATGGCGAAAAGCCAATAAAAAGCGGATTTTCTTCTTTTGAAACTGTCGATAGAGCCTCAAGAGAACCTCAACATTCTCTGCTTCAATGTGGTTAATGGCTGTTTGAGTGCGTATCCACGTTGGTAAAAACAGATGAACAAACCGTAGAAATAAAGGATTAAAAGCTGGGGGGATAAATTCTAGAGGTGGTTGTGCTTGGTAAATCATAGAGGCTAGAGGCTAGAGGCTAGGGGTTGGAGGAGATGAGGGAGAAAGGGGAAAGGGAAAAGGGAAAAGGAACAACTGTCAACTGATAACTGATAACTGTCAACTGTTAACTGTCAACTGTCAACTGTTAACTGTCAACTGTCAAGTGATTTTGCAATTAGGAGTAAAGGAAGATAACGATGCGACTGTCACAAATGTTATTCGTTACACTGCGGGATGATCCGGCTGATGCGGAGATTCCCAGCCATAAGTTGTTATTACGTGCAGGATATATTCGTCGCATCGGTAGCGGTATTTATGCTTATCTCCCTCTGATGTGGCGGGTGTTGCAAAAGGTTTCCCAAATTGTGCGGGAAGAAATGAATGCTACAGGCGCACAAGAATGTCTTTTACCTCAATTACAACCCTCGGAATTGTGGAAGGAATCAGGACGTTGGGATACTTATACTAAGGCTGAGGGGATTATGTTTTCCCTAATTGACCGTCGTGAACAACAATTAGGGTTAGGGCCGACGCATGAGGAAGTAATTACAGCGATCGCTCGTGATATGATTCGCTCTTACCGTCAGCTACCCCTACATTTATATCAGCTACAAACCAAGTTCCGTGATGAAATTCGTCCCCGTTTTGGTTTGATGCGCGGACGGGAATTTATCATGAAGGACGGCTATTCTTTCCACGTCGATGAGGAAAGTCTGAAAAAAACCTATCAAGATATGTACCAAGCCTACAGCAATATGCTGCGGCGTGCGGGTTTAGCGTTTCGTCCTGTAGAAGCTGACTCTGGTGCAATTGGGGGTTCTGGTTCAACAGAATTTATGGTGTTGGCGGAAGCTGGGGAAGATGAAGTTCTCTACACTGACGATGGAAAATACGCCGCTAACGTAGAAAAAGCCGTTTCCTTAGCTGCGGATGCTGAACCCTCACAATTTACAACTTTTGCAAAGCGAGAAACACCGGGAACAGAAACAATTGAGAAAGTGACTCAATTCCTTAAAGCTTCTCCTACGCAAGTAGTGAAAAATGTTCTTTACCAAGCTGTATATGATAACGGTTTAACAGTTTTGGTATTGATAAGTATTCGCGGTGATCAAGAAGTTAATGACGTTAAATTACTAAATGAATTGACGAAATTAGCAGCTAATTACGGTGCTAAAACTATCATTAGTTTAACTGTCCCCAGTGTAGAAACTCAGCAAACATGGACGGCAAAATCTTTACCATTAGGTTATATTGCACCGGATATTGCTGATGATTATATTGCTGGAAATAAACAAATTCATCCAAAATTTGTCCGCTTTGTTGATAAAACAGTCGTTGAGTTGAAAAACTTCATCACAGGTGCAAATGAAGCTGGTTATCACGTCGTTGGTGCGAATTGGGGACAACAATTTACCTTACCAGAAATTGTTGTAGATGTGCGAAAAGCAAGACCGGGCGATCGCGCACTTCATGACCCAACTCAAGTATTAAAAAGTGCTAGAGGAATTGAAGTCGGTCACATCTTCCAATTAGGGACAAAATATTCCCAAGCTTTAGGCGCAACTTATACCAATGAACAGGGAGAAGAAAAACCCCTCGTCATGGGTTGCTATGGTGTGGGTGTATCAAGGTTAGCCCAATCAGCAGTAGAGCAATCTTATGATAAAGATGGCATTATCTGGCCAGTAGCGATCGCGCCTTATCATGCAATTGTCACAATTCCTAACATTAACGATGCTCAACAGGTCGAAATTGCCGAAAAGCTTTACACTGAACTGAATCAAGCAGGAGTAGAAACTTTATTAGACGACCGTGATGAAAGAGCAGGAGTAAAATTCAAAGATGCCGATTTAATTGGCATTCCATATCGTATTGTTACCGGACGAGCAATTAGCAACGGTAAAGTTGAAGTTGTAGAAAGAGCAACTCGCCAATCTCAAGAAATACCCATTGATGAAGTGATTACCACAATCAAACAGTGGATTAAAGCAGCCACAGAAAAGAAAAATTGAATATTCAGGGATGCGGAATAATCAATAAGTTATTACGCTTTGTTAACTGCTCACTGTTAACTGTTGACGGTTGACAGTTAACAGTTAACAGTTCCCACAAAAGGATATACAAGTTCAATACACGACAGCTTATTCCGCTTTTCTCTACATTTCTAATTTAATCGTTGCAAATCTCAAGAAAAAACTAAGATTTACAGATTTACATAATTTGACAGGTGACGAATCCAGATGCAAATTCTAGAATTAAGTATAAAGTTTCTAGAATGAGAAAGCGCAGCATTTGGATCTACAGAGCTATCCTTTAGGTTTTTTGGAAACTCTCCATTTATTAACATCGTCCTTAACCAGGCTGCTCTTCATATCAAGATTACTTTAGGAATTACTCATGATGAAGAAAAGTTATGGTTTAGGCGGGTATAGCGGTATAGGGGTATAGGGGTGTATGTTTCTACCCTACACCCTTACACCCTTACTTCAAGAAATTATCATGTAAATCCTGTTTTAGCCCACAGTCAGGAAGGTTTTAAATATGAATAACCAACAAGGATCAAATCGTATATCTTCAGGTGTGATTGCAGCAGTCTCAGCAGCAGTTATAGCGGTTGGTGGTGGCGTGGCTTGGATGACCTCTAGGACTCCTAGTTCATCCACACCATCAAACCCATCCCACAGCGTCCAGCAACCAAACCAACCAAAAACCAGACAGCCAAGTAATAATAATGAGCAAACAGCCAATGTTTATTGGCTACAACCTAAAGGCAACAATATTGATTTAGTACCCCAACCTGTCAAAGTAGCAGCTGTACAACCAAATCAAGTCTTAGAAAAAGCCTTTCAAAATTTATTAGCAGGCCCAACAGAAGGTACAGGTTCCACTACTATTCCCCAAGGAACTAAGCTATTAGGGCTAAAAGTAGAAAAAGATGAGGTACACGTTAATTTATCAGAAAGCTTTACCAGTGGTGGCGGTAGTACCTCAATGATGGGACGTGTGGGACAAGTCGTTTACACAGCCACAACATTAAACCCCAATGCCAAAGTATACATTGAGGTAAACGGAAAACCATTAGATACAATAGGCGGCGAAGGTGTGGTTTTAGACCAACCCCTCACCCGCGACAGCTTCAAAAAAGATTATCCACTCTAGTCATTAGTCATTGGTCATTGGTCATTAGTCAACCCCTTTGGACTGTTGACTATGGACTATGGACTAATTCTTATTTAACACCCTAAAGTTACGGGCTTGCTGTTCTAACCTTGTCGCCAGGCGATCGCAAACCCGATTACATAACTCAAAAATCATTTCGTCTTCTACCTTGTAGTAAGCACTAGTCCCTTCGCTACGACGGCTCAGGATGCCTGCTTGCCACATTACTTTCAGGTGTTTAGAAACATTAGCCTGCGAAGTCTGGGTTGCCTCTACCAATTCTTGTACGCATTTTTCTTCATCCCGTAGCAAGTGCAACAGCCGCAGACGCATCGGCTCACTTAACAGGCTGAAGTA
Organism: Leptolyngbyaceae cyanobacterium; assembly: GCA_036704005.1. Taxonomy (GTDB): domain Bacteria; phylum Cyanobacteriota; class Cyanobacteriia; order Cyanobacteriales; family Nostocaceae; genus Trichormus. The sequence goes on from DATNQO010000167.1 coordinate 5,609, forward strand.
TTCGGCTACTTGTTGCACCACTTCTGGAGATACAGGCAAGGCTTGTTTCATCAGGATTGACCCGCAGGACTGACTGTTTTACAAATGGCTCATTGCTATACGTCAGTTGTTAGTTATCAATTTCAGGGCTGGTAATGGGTAATAGGTAATAGGCTAAGATTTCTTTTCAATTACCAATTACCGAATCCAACAACCATATATACATAACTAGTAACTTAGGTTAGTAATGACTCACTTATATAGATTAATACTTAATCAGGTTTAATTCTCATTAATGGTTGGTTATATTCTACGGGTTCGCCATTTTGGATGAGAATTTCCACAACTTGTCCAGAAACCTCAGTCTCAATTTCGTTCATCAGCTTCATCGCTTCGATAATGCAGACCGTTTGGCCTTGACGCACGCGATCGCCAACTTCCACAAAAGCCGCTTCACCAGGAGCCGGAGCGCGGTAGAACGTTCCCACCATTGGCGAAGGTACTTCCACCAATTTAGGGTCAATTATTTTTGCGCTTGGTGGTGTAGCAGCAGCTCCCCCGTTATCTGAAGTACGGCTTGTTGCCACCTCTGGCGCTGGAGTTGGGGTCGCCTGGGTGACAATCGGTGTTACCGATGGCAGTCCCGAACCAACCACACCGCTTAATGTCGCTTGAGCAACCGGCACAATTTGATTAGTAACACTAACACCTTTACGTACCGTTAGTTCAAAATCATCACTTTTGAGAGTTACTTCTGCAATATCTGTTTGTGCAATAGTTGTCAGCAGTTGACGGATTTCATTAAAGTCCAATGGCACAGTTTTTATTACCTCGACCAGTCCGTAAATTAAGAATATTTAATACCAATTCTCCAAAATTCATTTTCTGAATTTGGTAGCTTTAGCTTCTCATTGGGAGACGCTACCGCGTACCCGTAGGGTATGAGCGAATGCGCGAATTGGTTTAGTGTGGCAGGGGATTTAATCCCTAAATAGGGATTGAAATCGGGAGTTGTTCTCGGATGAGATGAAACTTATTCCCTACCTAAATATTTATCATCGCGTGTATCAATTTTGATACGTTCGCCTTGAGAAATAAACAGAGGAACCATCACAATTGCACCTGTTTCTACAGTTGCAGGCTTAGTACCACCTGTAGCCGTATCACCTTTAACACCGGGATCTGTTTGCACAACTTCCAAAACTACGGAGTTAGGAAGTTCAACTTCTAATACTTGCTCGCCCCAGCGAATCACGTTTACTTCCATACCTTCCTTGAGGTATTTGACGCGATCGCCAATTTGTGTTGCACTAAGCCGTCCCTCTTCATAGCTTTCCATATCCATAAAGACGAACTCATCGCCCTCTTTATAGGTATGCTGCATCGTAATTTTTTCTAACGTAGCTTGTGGTACAGTTTCCCCAGCCCGGAAAGTTCTTTCTAAAACCTTTCCACTTTGCACATTTTTGAGAGTTGTCCGCACAAAGGCAGAACCCTTACCAGGCTTAACGTGAAGGAAATCAATCACTCGCCATACAGACCCATCAAGGACAATGGATACACCAGGTCGAAAATCGTTACTAGAGATCATGAAGCTTTCAAGTTTTGGAAGACAATCGGCATTTATTGTACCCTTCAACAGGAGTCATTAGTCCATAGTCATTAGTCATTAGTCATTAGTCATTAGTCATTAGTCCATAGTTTTTCTCCTCATCTCCCGGTTGGTGAGCGTAGTCGAACCACATCTCCCTCATCTCTCCCCACTCTCCAATCCCTTGAAGACTCATGCTCGTACTGTGGGAAGATGATTGATGGGTTACGCCTAGTCAACAATTTGATGCTACATTGAGCTATTCCATGTTGAATTTATTAAAATCCTGGCTGAAGCACAGCCTCATGGCAATACTGCTAGTAACAATATTTTTAGGCATAAATACAGCTGTCTGGACTCCTTCCAGTAATGCTGCTTTACCATCTGGAAATGCAATTACTGACGGCAGAGCTTTGTTGCGGTATGCACTCCCGATAGATAATAAGCCAGTACGCGAACTACAAGCCAGTTTAGAAGATATTTCTAACCAACTGCGTGCAAATAAACGCTGGGGTGCTGTCTCCAAAGACCTGAGTAAAGCATCCCGCATTCTTGATAAACCTTCACAAATCCTAACCAGCGTTCCGGAAGAACGCCAACCCCAAGCCGAAACTTGGATTAATGAATTGAAATCTGGTGTAGCAAAAGTTCAAGAACTTGCTCAAACCAAAAATAAAGAACAAGTTCTCATAGAAAGAGGGAAACTGTTAAATTTAGTCTCCTTGTTGGAAGAATCAATGGTCAAGGAATTTCCCTTTGAAGTTCCCGAAGAGTACAGCAACCTTCCCCAACTCAAAGGACGCGCCACTATCGCCATTAAAACCAATAAAGGCGATTTAACCGTTGTCGTAGATGGTTACAGCGCCCCCGTCACCGCCGGGAACTTTGTAGATTTAGTACAACGAGGATTTTATAACGGTTTAGAATTTACCCGTTCTGAAGAATCTTACGTTCTGCAAACAGGAGACCCCCCAGGTAAAGAACAAGGCTTTATTGACCCTACAACAGGTAAATATCGAGCTATCCCTCTAGAAATTCTCGTAGAGGGCGATAAAGAACCCACCTATGGCATTACCTTAGAAGATGCTGGTCGTTACCTAGATATGCCAGTATTACCATTCTCTTCCTTTGGTGCATTAGCAATGGCTCGTCCAGAAAGCGAAGTTGATGGTGGTTCTTCTCAAGTCTTCTTCTTCCTGTTTGAACCAGAACTCACCCCAGCCGGACGCAACCTCTTAGATGGTCGTTACTCAGTGTTTGGCTATCTTGTTGAAGGTAAAGAGATTCTAGATAAACTCAAAGCCGGTGACAAAATCGAGTCAGCCACCGTAGTTCAAGGTATAGAAAACCTAGTAGAACCATCAGCAGCCTAATAGGATGAACGCCCTATGCAGAGGGGTTACTAGTATAGTTTGAAACTTTCCAATCCTCTCAGCAATTTTAGATTTTGGAGCATCTCCAAAATTTAAAATGCACAGATGTTTTTCCAAAGGACAAGTGATTATTCAGTTTGTTTGTTGACGAAAATTGCAATTTTCGTCAACCAATTTTTATTGATTATGTTGTAATAAACTGATTAGACTGAAATGCTTTCATGCTAATTAGCCAACATCCATATCATTTAGATTTTTATGAAATATTTTATCTTCTTCACTTTGTTTCACTATTCTTTCTTTTCGGTCTTATTCCTGACTTTTCACGGTATCTGGAAAACCCCTCTCCAAAACTCTCACGCCAGTTTGCTCAAGTCGGGAAACCCTTTCGGCAGTTCCTCCTGGGGGTTTCCCCCAAGATCGGACTGCCTCATTCCGCAACTGGCTCCCCTGCAAGGAGAGAGGCTTTGATTTCTCCCCCTTCCCTACTAGGGAAGGGGGCTGGAGGGTTAGGTGTGGCGTTAGCTTTTCCGACGTGAAAAGTTAGGTCTTATTCAGCTTGTTTAACCTTCCTAAATCGTTCAGTATTGCTATTAAGTTTTAAAGCTCATCTTTTTCTTATTCCTCTTATTATCTTCTGAATATTTTTTTTCAACCAATTCCATACAAAGACCGGAATAAATAAAAGCGACAAGAAAATAATACCAATAGTTGAACTAATAATTAAATCCAAGAACGGTTGTTGATGTTGCTTAATTTGTAAGTATGATTTTCTATTATGGCGCAAGAAAGTATTTAGCTGATTGGTATCAATATTAACTTGGCTAGTGTCACAACTATAATAAAATCTCTTGCGTCCTTTGTCAGTCTTTAAGTATAGCGTTGATATATCACATCCTTCTGAATTATATGGTGTCTCAACCTCAATATCTAAAAGGCGAAACTTAGTAATTGAATTAGACCAAAATGCGGGTAAACTACTGTGTTCTAGCTGACAATTTACATATCCCTGTTTTGGTTGGTGACAGGTGATAGTATCGGAAATGCTAATTGGATACATCCACATTAGATAACAAATAGATGCAAATAAAGATAGGGCGCTTCTACAACAGCCTGGAGATTTAGGCAAAGGCTCAGACATATGCTTAACTCCTTAATTATTCTGCTAAAATCTGTTTTAAATTAGAATTTGATGCTTTTCTGTTAAACACATTGCAACGGCTTTTTCGTAATAAGCAGCTTCATTAATAAAAACAGGATATTTAGTTGAGTTACCTGTGTAAAAAATTGTTTTATCATCAAATGTTAAAAAAAGAGAATCACCAAAGTTTAGAGGTTCATAATCTTGAAATTGCCGATGAGGATGAATTATTGCGTTTATTTCGTTCTGTTCATTTCTGGGGTAATCGATTACTTCTGTATATTTGTAAAAAATAAGAGTATTTGGTAAAGCTGGTAGTTTTTGCTGGTTATAAAGTTCTAAATAATCTAAAATTCTGTAAATTATGGCTTTGGTTTTCAGGAATAACTCTGCGTTTAAAACGCCTTGAGGAACAGAACCGACCTCAACACCAATGCCAAATTTACCAAGCGATCGCAGCGCATTTTCACTACGTCCAGAGCTTCCAGAACTATACACTTTTATTTGCGGATCAACAGAACTTAAATAAGCAGCTAATTGCAAATTGAAGGGTTCATCATTATCAATAAGAATAGTTACACCCATGTTGGCAGTTGTACTATGTAAATCTAAAATAAAATCAACAGGGGTTTTACCATTTTGTCCAAATTTGCTGTTAATATCTTTAGCCAGTAAATCCTCATGGCTAGAGAGTGTTTCATCTTCTAAATGTTGGCGTAAAAAGCACCGATTCAAGTCTTTTTCAATGTATCGCTTCCCAGCAGCAAAGGCTTGAGGATTTGCTAACAAGGTCATTGTTTCAAAAGTGGCTCTGCGAATTAACTCAGGAAACTGCTCAAACAATTTAATTAAATATACTCCTGTTAACTCGTTACCATGAGTTCCGCCTACAATTAATACGAGATTAGTGCGGTTATTAAGTTTCATTCCTCTTTCCTCAATGACAATTTATTTTGTTGTTATTGAAGATATCTCAAAAAATTATGATAGTATTATCCTATTTAGACAAGATTCCATGACTAAAACGTCATAATGCCTAAAAAACAAGGACTTTTAGCCATTCCTAAATGGTCAAATTGCGATGAAATAGAACTACGCCACTTAAAATATGCGATCGCTGTAAATGACAAGCAGGGATTTACTAACGCTGCTGCGTATCTAGAAATCGATCAGGGCTTTTTAAGTAAACAAATTCAGTGGCTAGAGAAAAAGATAGGCTTTCCCATCTTTGAGCGTAAACAGCGTCCGTTAAAATTAACCAATGCTGGTAATGAGTTTTTACAATCAGCCCGTCAAATGATCAATCAATTTGAACAATCAGTTGATTTATGTCAAAGATTAAGCCGTGGAGAGAAAGGACGATTAAATATAGGAATTAATACTTCAATTGCTAACAGTAAACTACCAGACATCCTCAGAGCATTTCATGAAAAATTTCCAGCAGTAGAACTGGTATTACAGGAGATAGCTTCCTATGACCAAATTGAAAGGTTACGAAACCAACAACTAGATTTAGGTTTTTTTCATCTGCATAATTTGCAGAATATTCAGAGCAATAATGATAATTTCTTAAGTTTTATGCCTATTCTGCAAGAATCTCTAGTTGTTGTTTTACCAGAAAACCATCGTTTCGCCAGAAGAACTAGCATTTCACTTGCAGCATTAGCCAATGAGCAGTTTATCTTACCACCACATCACCTGTTATGTAACTTACGCGAGCAAATTGATAAACTTTGTGCTAATGCAGGTTTTCAGCCAAAAGTGAGACAACAAGCAGCATGGATATCAACCGTCGTGAGTTTAGTAGCAGGTGGAATGGGGATTTCACTACTACCAGCTAACGTTCAAAATTTACAACGAAGTGGCGTAGTTTATCGTTCTCTACAAGAACAATCACCAGTATTAGAAATCGTAGCTGTTTGGCGACATGATAATGTATCGATAATTTTGCAAAATTTACTGGAAGTGATCAGGAATTTAGGATAAATTTCTCCAATTATAAATTACCAGCATGAAACACTTGCTCAGAGGTGAACGCCAATTCTGGAAAAGTCGGCGATACAATCTTCTGGTCAGCAGTAAACACAGTCTCCTCGTAAAACCCTTCCTCCAGCAACAGCACCGTAATTTTTGACTCTAACGGGTCAACAATCCAATATTCTGGCACTTCCAAAGCTGCATACTCAGACCGCTTATAACGATAGTCCCGCTTGATCGAATCTGGACTTACAACCTCTACAATCAGTAATGGGGGTGTCTCAAACACAGCTGAAACCTTGAGCAATTCTCTTGCTTGCTCCTGTGTTACCACACACAAATCAGTCAATCGAGATTTATTTCTACCTGTCCTCACCCCAGTTTCTCGGAAAGCTAACCAAGGCAAACTCAATCTTCTAATTTCTGCTTTGAGATCAGTGTCCAAAAAATCAACAATCAAGAAATGTTGAATCGTTGGGGGATTCATTAATTCCAGCCTGCCATCCACCAGTTCATAGTGAAAACCACTGCCATCATCATAAGTTAAGTACTCTTCAAATGTGAGATTTGTTACTGGTGTAGTGACCATCCCAACATACCCCTAGACGATACCATTATCGTAACTTGAAGAAGTAGACAGTGGACAGTGGACATAACCTGACAACTGACAACTGACAACTGACAACTGACTAATGACCAAAGTAAAAGAAATTGGCGAACAAGGACTACTAGAAAGATTACAACGCTTCTGTCCACCAGATGTTATTGGCGATGATGCGGCGGTATTGGTGACAGAACCAGAGCAATCTTTGGTAGTTACAACAGATATGCTCGTTGATGGTGTGCATTTTAGCAATGCTACCACTTCTCCAGAAGATGCCGGTTGGCGGGCGGCGGCGGCGAATTTATCAGATTTGGCGGCGATGGGTGCTACTCCTTTGGGGATCACTGTTGCACTGGGGATTCCAGGGGATTTGAGCGTCAGTTGGGTAGAAAGCTTATACCAAGGCATGACAGAGTGCTTGCAAAAATACCATACCCCGATTGTGGGTGGTGATGTGGTGCGATCGCCTATCACCAGTTTGTCCATTACCGCTTTCGGTCAAGCCCACCCCAACAGGATTATCCGCCGTGGTGCTGCTCAAGTGGGAGATGCGATCGTTGTTACAGGTGTTCATGGAGCCTCCCACGCTGGCTTAAAATTGCTGTTAGACCCCCAAATAGGCAAAGACCTTACCACCGCAGAAAAGACGGCTTTAATCAAAGCACACCAGCGTCCCCAACCACGATTAGATGTCCTCCCCCACCTCTGGCAAATCTTGCAAAATTCAAAATCAAGAAGTAACAACTTCTTTAGTCCCCAGTCCCCAGTCCCCAGCCCCCAGTCCACAGCCCCCGTCGCCGGTAT
>DATNQO010000168.1:0-31049 GCA_036704005.1 Leptolyngbyaceae cyanobacterium
GCTTCTTTCAACAACAGCCGTTCCTTGCACTTCTTCCTAGCTGCATGGCCTGTAATCGGTATCTGGTTTACCGCGTTGGGTGTAAGCACAATGGCGTTCAACCTCAACGGTTTCAACTTCAACCAGTCCATCATCGACTCACAAGGTCGTGTGATCAACACCTGGGCTGACATCATCAACCGCGCTAACTTGGGTATGGAAGTAATGCACGAGCGTAACGCTCACAACTTCCCCTTAGACTTGGCGGCTTCTGAAGTTGCTCCTGTTGCTATCAGCGCTCCTGCTATCAACGGTTAATTCCGAAGCATTTAGCTGAATAAAAAAGCGCCCCCGCAAGAGGGCGCTTTTTGCTTTGAGTTCGTAGTAAGGACTTTAGTCCTTTAGGACTTACGCAAGTGTCATAATCAAACTAACTGTAGGGTGCGTCAGCCCCAATAATTTCGTACAGATTCAAGGATTTTCCACATCTGACGCACCCTACCCCAAGTGCCAGTTGCGTAAGTCCTGTCCTTTTTTGAGGACTGAAGTCCTCACTACATAACCTTCTTAACAAATATCATCGGCATTCACCCATTCATCATAGGATGAGTCATAACCGAGGTAATGAACAAAGTATTGATGTCCTTGAATTTTCTCAATTGTGGCAGTGTACCAAGTTTCCTCATCCTCACTCCAACGTTTTACTTTTTTACCCACTGCATATCCGTTATCATCGGTTGCAGCATAGTCGCTTGTACGAATATCATCTTCACCAACCCATTCGTTATAGGATGAACCGTAGCCGATGTAATGGATGAAGTATTGATCATCTTGAACCTTTTCAATTGAGGCTTCATACCAATCTTCTTCTTCTTCATCCCAAACTTCTACTTTCTCGCTGACTTTATATTGAGTGATATTATTTTGCAGAGGTTTCGTAGGTTGTGTTTGAATTTCTTGTTTGACTAAAGTATGTGCTTGCAAAATTAATTTACGGGCTACTGTCTGAATACCTGTATGCTCAAAGTAATTGGTGCTTTGGTCTAGGAATGCAGCTACGAAATCTAAATTATCATCAGCAAGTTGAATAAAATTACCCAGATGACTAAAAACTGATTGTGGGGTGATACCTGTCTTGCTGACTAGATTATTCATCCAGCCTTGGACAGAGTTAAAGCCTTGATTAATAAAGCCAAGTTTGTCGGCGGGGTTATTTCCTGGGAGGGAGTTATTGATGGCTTGGAAAACAGGATTTTGTGTGATGGCGTTGGAGTCAGCACCACTAATAATTGACTGAATTTTACTGAGGAAGTCGGGGCCTAATGGCAAAATGCCATCTAGACAGACTAGGGCTACCATTCTGATTAAGGAAGCATCTTGATAGTTGTTAGCCAAAGAATTGGCAAACTCTTGGGGGTTTGGTTGGGGAATACCGTTGAGTTTGCAAAAAACGATGATTTCGACGGCTATTTTTAATAGTAAATCAATGCTTTGAGAGAGGTCGGCTTTGGGTGTAATATTGCTTAAAAAAGAGAGAAAGCCAATTTTTTCACCTACTTTATTGGCTAAAGCCGCAGTGGCAATTGCTGTGTCGGCTTTATCGATGGTTTGGTAAAGTTTAATGGCAGTTTGGTAGCCTTGTTGAGGATCGTGATACAAAGAGGTAGCGCGATCGCGGATTCTCTGAATAACCTGAGCATCGGTTTCTCCGGTAATGGCACGGATGGTATTATCGAAACCTACTAGATTTTGCCATTGACCAGGGGCTACATAATCTAGAGCTTGTAAAACTTTAACGGTAATATTATCACTAGGTAATTCATCAACCAACTGAATAATTGACTTATCCACAAATTAAACCTCACAATCTTGCAAAATACTGATACAGTTCAGGGACTACTCACACCCACCTGTAAAGCTGCGGCTGAGGTTGATAGCGGAAGTTGTAACTACTTACCGCCTACACATAACCTATGTGAGTAAGTCCCGAACTGAACAGTATTTATAGGGTTCCCAAGATTGAGTCAGAAGTAACTGTCATCCTCTTTAGGTATTAGGACTTACGCAACTGGCATATTTTTTCTGTAGGGTGTGTGACTGGCGAAAATATTTGAACGTAGTCATGAGACTTGTAGCTTCACGTACCAACCACCAATTGTGACCAATGCGTAAGTCCTGAGTATGTTAACTTTGAGATAAACGCCGCAACTCTTCCCCCGCTAACAGTTGATGCGCCTTGGCTAAAAATTGGGGGATTTTCTCGGCGTGGGGACTGTAGCTTAAGCACTGTGTTAAATCTAATTCGTGGAGTTTGTCGGCTTTGTTACCGGGGAACCAGTGACTAGCATTTCCTAGCAAGTTGTACCGCATTTTGGCGTAGTCTACTAAATCGTAAGCAGTAGCTAGATTCAGCAACCATAAAATCACACGGATATTTACTTGTCCTGGGGTTTCTTCTAATTTAGGTAGATTGGTTTGCCAAGTTTTTACCCAATCTTCGCCCAAGGTGGCGATCGCAGTTTCTTCCAACCTAGCTAAAATTGGCGGTAAAATTTCGGATGCTTGGTCTATCAAGTCTAATGTTTTCAAGTGTTCATCAAAATCTTGGGGTTTGGCTGCACCAATACTTAAAGTATGCACTTGGGAATGACTCAAGCAAAACAAATCATTAAACACCATCGGACTTAAAGGTTTGCATAAATCTACTAATTTTTTAGGTGGACTATAAAGTTTACCTCCCTTATCTGTAGGGCTGATAATAAACACACCCATATCATGACGAGTAGCCGCTTCAATGGCTGACCAATTCCATTGATTAATGTAGTACCAGTGCAGGTTTACATAATCAAACTCGTTGGTATTAATTGTCTGCACAATTACATCCGTAGGCCCATGAGTAGAAAAGCCAACAAATCGGACTTTACCCTCTGCCTGCAACTGTCGCGCTACATCTAAACAACCGCCTGGACGTATACTATATTCTAATAACTCAGCATTATTAATACCATGTAGTCCTAGTAGGTCTACATATTCCAATTGAAGATAACTTAATGATTGATCAAATGTTTTGCGGAACTCTTTCGCATCCGCCACAGGCGAAACTTTAGTTTGGACAATCAACTTTTCGCGGGGAAACTTAGGCAGTATTTTCCCCAACTGCATTTCCGAACTACCATAACCACGAGCAGTTTCAATATGATTAATACCAACCTCAATAGCTCGATTAATAGTAGCTTCTAGATTTGCCTGATTATCAGCAGGAATATCCGCATCACTCACATCTTGCCATTTATATTGATATCTCATGCCGCCGCAGGAGAACACCGGTATCTGTAATTCTGTGCGTCCAAATCTTCTGTATAACATTAGTAATTCGTAGTTCGTAGTTCGTAATTAATACAGTCATATTTTATCTAACCTGAGTTCGGATAACAAAAGGGAGAGGTAAGTAGCTCAACCTAATTAAACAATCTGAGCATTTCCTTAGCGTTCTTACTCCTTTAAGTCATGATAGAAAAAACTGTTAAGATTCATCTTTTGTAAACCATTGATAAATTTTAACACTGATGCCATAGCCAATTAAAAGGCTTACGGTAATAGTCAGGAATGCACCTAACCATAGGCTAACTAATGAAGGTTGATTTTTTCCTTTATCTAGGTATATAGATAATGTATTTGTTACGGGTTGAGAAACTATCTGACCAACGGCAATGGCTGTACCTAAACCTGTAAAAACTTGCCCTAGTTTATCTTGTTTATCCCGAATTGTATCTTCGTTAATACTTACTTGGGTTTGGACACTAAGCATTAGTTTCTCATAAAGTCCAATCCCAGGAGTGAGAAAACCAATTTCAGATTTAATTTGTTTAATATTTTGGTCAATTTTAAAATTGAAATCACTAAAAAAATTAGGAACTTTCTGTCCAGTTTTTTGCTCAATCTCTTCAAGACATATCCCATAATTACTTTGATGAATTTCTAGTAATCTAGCTTGGTCTTCAAGAAAAGAAAGACGTTTATAGTAATCTAGAGATTGTTGAGGAAGCTGGGAAAGAGAAAGTTTATCCCATTTTTTTTGAGCATAATCCTCTGTTAGAGATTCAATAACTCTATATTGTTGATGAAGGATATTTTTCAATATCAAGCTTTGAGAGAAGAAATAAATAATTTTATGATAGCTCAGTAATAAATTTTGAAATATGTTATAAATTTTATCGGCTTCTTTTTCTACCTGCTCATTTTCATAAAGAAAAACACAGGTTAATTTTTCTGATTCAATTGCATATTGCTCAATTGTCTTAACCGATACCCTTTGAGGATAAATATAAAAAGGAGAATTGAGAAATTTATCAATAATTAATTCGTCTGGAGAAATATTTTTATTATAAGAATTACTTAAACATTCTGCGGCGATCGCATCTGTTGATTGAGATTGATTTCGGAAAATGCCAGCAAAAATTATTGTTTGTCCAATTTCCACATCAAGGTCGCTAATACGATCGCACAGATTATCAAAAAAATCAAGGGATTGCTCTCCCTGTGCTGAAGGAACATATCTAATTAAACGGAGAATGTAGGTATCATTAAAGCGACGAGCAGCAAGACGACTATGAATAATACCAGTTTCAAAGTACAGTCGGTCATTGTTTAGCTTACGGCATTCGGAGGGAACAGAGGAAAAGTCTAAAATAGTTCCATCATGTTCTTGCTCAGTAGGAATTAATTTAACTATATCAGAGCCTTTTTTACCTGTGCTGCTTCTCAAGTGAGAAGTTATTTTATTTAAATTATCCTGAAATTTGTTGCGTCGGTTTTGTATTATGTTTGCAGGCTCATTAATGCCATGACGCAGCCTATAATAATATAGATGCAGCGTGGGAGATTCGACTTTCACTATCGAGCTATTTTGAATTTGAGCCATCTTTATTTCCTTGATTATCCTGACTTTGATTATCTTGATTTTTTACTTCCTGCGCCCAACGTTCTAGATATAGACAAATATCTCGACCTTCGTTACTGATAAGGTTCTGGGTTTCTGGTTCATCATCTGCTTCTTCGCCAGGATCAAGGGATTTTTTAACAATTTTATTAATGCCATCTTTGTTCAGTCTGTAGTATATTTCACGCCACCAATCTCGTAAATTTTTATTTTCAGGTGATAGACAAAATACTGAAATGTGATTTGCCATTACATTCGGGTTTTGGAAATCTTGAGCGGGGAGATTATTTAAATAGTTGGCAATAGAAACACGAGCTTCGCTACCTAACTTTTGCTCTATTTCAGAAGCGGGTAAAGCTACGATTTCCTTAAAAGCTTTACACATTAGAGTATCTGTATCTGTGAAATTATTGTTATTCATGTTTTAACATCCTGTTAAGATAAATGCTGCCCAATAATAAGGATTTTCAAAAGGAATATGCTCTAAATTGTCAAGTGACCATTCTAAAAGAATCTGCTCCTTTGGTTCTAGTGTACTCAAGTTCCAGCTATTTGCTCGTTCCCTGAGTTTTTCAGCAGTACAACTCCGCAGCCAATTTTGGGCATTTTGCAAGGCAACTGCTTTATTATTTATCGTTTCTAACTGCCTGTAAAACTCATCCAAGAGAAAAGCTGTAGCAATAGAGTTTACTTTCCACAGACTGCCAATTACAGCCTTTGCACCAGCTAACAAAAAGCCTGTAGGCAAACCTAAATATTCTTCAGTCGGTGCAAAGGCATCTACAAGCCCTGTACAACAAGCTGAGAGAGTGACTAAATCTGCATGAGGCATTTGTAAATCAGTAAATATAGTATTTAGACTGAGATTGTCTTTGTCATCTTCTCCAAGCATGAGGTAGGAATCGAGAGGATTCTGAAAATTATACTCAGCATGACCAGAAAAATGGAAACAGTGGTTACTTCCTGCTAAATGTAAAATTTGTGCTTTTGATGCTTGTTTTCCTACTAAAATTTGCTGTTGTACAAATTGTTGACGCTGACTGATACCAGCTACTTCTGCTTTAACAAAAATTAAATCTTTATCCTGTGTGGGATTTTCTATACTAATCAATGATTCCCGTACCCGTTGGCGATTATGGCAAATTTTCCAGACTTGAGTATTTGGGAAATAGCTGACTGAAAAGCGGTCGATAATGCGCTGGCTGTCATTTATCTTCAGAGCATGAATAGGAAACAAGTGTAAATATTGATGCGGAATAATAATCAGATGTTTAATATGTGAGGGAATATATCTGATTAAATCTTGAATTTTAAGAATATCAGAAATAGCGTTAATAATAAAGCTGATTTGTGTAGTTTTTGTATCAAAGTCTGTTTTATTTTCTTTTTTGTTTTCAGTAATATCGGATACCCAATTTTGCGCTAATCTTTCCAGTCCTAATTGATTTAGAGGTAATCTTAGAGATTCGGGAATAATTGGGGATTCTTCTCCAGGCAGAAGCAAGATTATTAGTAATTGTTTATCACTAAAAAAGAACTCTACGATAGCACTATCTGTAGGCAATAAATCTTTAACTTCTGTGTAGGTTATGGGGCAAATCTTTGTTTTAGCAATAAACTCTGGTTCGTTAATAGCGACTTGATCGTACAACTTTTCTAATGCCTGTTTAGATTCAACCCACCTGTCACTTAATCTATCTAGTTGATTTTTATCTAAATTTAGATTAATACCGTTGGTGTATTCTTGCAATTTCAGGCGTTCGCTGTGCTTTGCTTGGTTTATTTGTTGAGTTAGTTCTGATGGGATTGTTTTTGGTAAAGGCATATCCTGTAAGGATATTCGCTCTACTAAATAGCGATTTCTAAAAAGTTCTGTATAATAAAATGCCGTCTTAAAATCTCTATTGCTAATAGCAAAAGAAACAATACGTTTATATAACTCTAAATAGGAGTTCATTAATGAACGCCTTGTAAGAATATCATGACCTTCTTGCAGCTTATCTAAACAAGCAATTATCCGGTTATAGCAGAATCGAGTTTTTTGATAATTATTAACAGAAAAATATTCATCTACTGTTCCTTTAACTCGTACAGCTTGGAGAAATAACATTAAATCATCTTGGCTTTGAGCGTTTTTATTAGGAACAGAATCAATTTCATTCAAAATCTCATTTACTAAGTGGCGAGTATATTCTGACTGAGTAGTATGACGAAGTGTTTTCAATTCTTTAATCACGTTTAAATTGCCGAAACTAATTCTCTTCAAAATTCCGGCGGTGTGCTTGCGAATAGAAATAGAATTACTTGTGCTGAGGAGTTTTATTAATACGTTAATAGCTTGTTGATTGCCAGGGTCAATTGTCCCCAAGCTCTCAGCCGCTTGACGTATTGTGTTTTCATCTTCACTTGTGCTGAAGAGTTGTACTAATGCGTTTATGGCTTGTTGATTGCCAGGGTCAATTGTCCCCAAGCTCTCAGCCGCTTTAAATATCGTGTCTTCATCTTTACTTGTGCTAAGGAGTTGTACTAATGCGTTTATGGCTTGTTGATTGCCAGAACCGATGTTACCTAAGCTCTCAGCCGCTTGACGTATTGTGTTTTCATTTTTGCTTGTGCTGAGGAGTTGTACTAATGCGTTTATGGCTTGTTGATTGCCAGAACCGATGTTACCTAAGCTTTCAGCCGCTTGACGTATTTTGTATTCATTTTTACTTGTGCTGAAGAGTTGTACTAATGCGTTAATGGCTTGTTGATTGCCAGGGTCAATTGTTCCCAAGCTTTCAGCCGCTTGACATATTGTGTTTTCATCTTTACCTGTGCTGAAGAGTTGTACTAATGCGTTAATGGCTTGTTGATTGCCAGGGTCAATTGTCCCCAAGCTTTCAGCCGCTTGACGTATTTTGTATTCATTTTTACTTGTTTTGAGAAGTTGTACTAATGCGTTTATGGCTTGTTGATTGCCAGAACCAATTTTCCCCAAGCTCTTAGCCGCTTTAAATATTCTGTATTCATCTTTACTTGTGCTGAAGAGTTGTACTAATGCGTTAATGGCTTGTTGATTGCCAGAACCGATGTTCCCCAAGCTCTCAGCCACCTTAAGAATTGTGTATTTATCTTTACTGTTAGCAAGTATATGTACTAATGCGTTAATGGCTTGTTGATTGCCAGAACCAATGTTCCCCAAGCTCTCAGTCACTTGACGTATTCTGTATTCATCTTTACTTGTACTGAGGAGTTGTACTAATGCGTTAATGGCTTGTTGATTGCCAGAACCGATGTTCCCCAAGCTCTTAGCCGCTTGACGTATTGTGTTTTCATCTTTACTTGTACTGAGGATTTGTACTAATCTATTGATTTCGGGATTAATTAATTCATCATTGGGTTGAAAAGCCATAAACACAAAATTCTTATTACAACTAAATTAGCTTAAAATTATTAAAGATAACTATACTTATCTAGTTTGCCTATTATTACATTTTTTATACTGCTTATTCCTCTTTCCTTTCTTACTTTTAAGTATTGTAATTGGTGTTAAGCCAATTCAGTAAAACATTAGTTAAGCATGATATTAACAAAATTGAGCGACTTAAATTATTTTTGGGTAAATTCACTGAATTATGACTAAGATAGACGAATACAAAACTTGTTTTGACAAAGGTGTTGCTCTATTAGAAGAAAAAAAATACAGAGAAGCACAGGAGTTTTTTCAAAAATCTATTGATATTCAACCTGACTTTATTCCTGCATGGGTTTACAAAGGTATATCTTTAGAGCAATTACGTTGCTATGAAGAAGCTATAGACTGTTATAGCCAAGCAATTAAAATCAATCCTAATGTGGCTGACCTTTGGTATAACAAAGGTGCTACATATTGCCTGATGAAGAGATATAATGATGCAATATTTTGTTTTGATAGAGTCTTGGAAATTGAACCAAATAATGCTCTTGCTAAAACAACAAGGTTTTTGGTTATAAACCAGCCATCAATTGTTGAATTAACTCCAAAGAAACCTGAATATGGCAGGAATAAAGAAGATTCAAATAGTGAAGAAGTGGAAGTTCCTATTAGAGAGAAGAGACATCAGCAAGTTGAATTTCCGAAGTCTCTAGAGATAGGAGAATGACTGAACATTAGAGGATGTTTGAAAAGTATTATTGCTGACCTCAAAATCTCAAAGACCTAACCCCCCTGCCCCCCTTCCCTACAAGGGAATGGGGGTTTTAAAGCCTCTCACCGCGTCGG
Source organism: Leptolyngbyaceae cyanobacterium (assembly GCA_036704005.1). Lineage (GTDB taxonomy): Bacteria > Cyanobacteriota > Cyanobacteriia > Cyanobacteriales > Nostocaceae > Trichormus. The sequence goes on from DATNQO010000168.1 coordinate 9,162, forward strand.
TGAGAGATTTGGAGAGGGGTCATTAGTATATATTTTGACTTGACAAACATCCTCTTAGGATAGTATTTCTGAACCCCAAGAGAAGTTGGGAATTTCTATGGCTTAAAATTCAATCTGTTACTTTCGTATAAATAAAAAATTCGTAACTCGTAATCATTACAAATTACAAATTACGAATTACGAATTACGAATTACAAATTATCACGCTGCATTCTGCAACTCAGCCGTGCGTACTGACAACTGTTGTGTCTGATTACCCCGTTGTACTTTCACCTGCAAAGCTTGACCCAAGCGGCTGTTTTCCACCACATTCTGTAATTGTTCCGCAGTAGTAATTGCTTGACCATCTACTTGCAGAATCACATCACCGCGCCGGATACCAGCATTAGCGGCGGGGGAGTTTGGTACTACTCGAATCACCAAAACACCATTAACTTCGGGAATTGCAAAAGCAGAGTTGGGGTCAGTGTTATTTTGTTGAGCTAATTCTGGTGTTAAAGTTGCCATTTGCACACCTAGATAGGGGTGAGCGACTTTACCATCTCGTTGTAGTTGTACGGCGATCGCTTTAGCTTTATCAATAGGAATAGCAAAGCCAATCCCCATTGCATCCGCACGAATGGCGGTGTTAATCCCAATCACTTCACCCTTGTCATTCAACAGAGGCCCACCAGAGTTACCAGGGTTAATGGCTGCGTCGGTTTGAATAAAGTCTAAACGCTTATCAGTGATGCCAACTTGGGCGCTAGAACGCTTGAGGGTGCTGACAATACCCAAAGTCACAGTATTATCAAAACCCAAAGGATTACCAACTGCGATCGCCCAATCTCCTACCTGTACAGAATTAGAAGAACCAAGGGGTGCAACAGGTAGACTATTACCAGCGTTGATTTTCACCACCGCCAAATCTGTCACCTCATCAATCCCTTGTACCTTACCATCAAAACTACGCCCATCTTTCAAACGCACAGTCACGCGATCGGCTTTATCCACCACATGGGCATTAGTTAAGATTAAACCACTTTTATCGATGATAAACCCAGAACCTAAACCACGCAATTGTTCTGCTGGCAATTGCCCTTGAAAACCCTCACCAAAAAAACGCCGAAAAAACGGGTCTTCCAAAAATGGATCAACACGCCGAGTAATCGTACGTTCTGTATCAATTCTGACCACTGCTGAACCAACACGATTAACTGCTGCTGTCACAAAACTACTATTACCTATAGCCGCCGCAGCTGCTGATTGTTTCTGAGCAATTAGTTCTGGTGCAGACTCTATATTACTAGGCTCAGGCGCAGATTCCGCTTGCGAAGGTAACACCCACAGACTGCTAACCGTTAACACAACTCCTATAAATATTGCTAATACATGAGTACCAAGTTGGTATATGGAGCGCGGTAATTTGGCAAATTTCATATTTACAACCTAATCTAGAAGCCTAATTGTTGCCCAATGGTGACAAATCCACTTACACTTATTTTGGCAAATTTGGATAATTATCCATACGTACTGACCTCAGCTTTGTGCTTGAACTATAAAGCAGTGACCTGTAATTAAAATTAATTGAATAATTCACCTAATAGCTATTCTAGAGATTTCTACTCTCAAGGTTCGGGTTTCACCAAAGATGGGGACTGGGGACTGAGGATTGGGATTTTTACTCAGCACTCCCCACTCCCCAATGACCATCTCTAGGCTACGATCTGAATAATATCAGTGTTATTTCACCCATGAATGGATCAAACAGATTAGTGCAAGAATCCTTGTCTGTATCTCATAAAGTCGAAGAACCGCACGATCATGATGTAGAACACAACCTGACAAATCACAGTCACGAAAAAGCCGAGTCGCTTCATCCTCACGTTCACAGCGAAGAATCTCTACGGCGAATTGTCAATCGCTTATCGCGCATAGAAGGACACATTCGCGGTATTAAAACAATGGTGCAACAAGGTAGCCCTTGTCCAGACGTGTTATTACAAATTGCTGCGGTACGAGGTGCATTAGATAAAGTAGCAAGAATCGTTCTTGATGAACATTTAACAGAGTGTATTGCTAGAGCCTCAAAAGAAGGCAACATAGAAGTAGAAATTGAACAACTCAAAGCTGCTTTAGATAGGTTTTTGCCTTAATTATTAAATAACCGTAATGACCTGGATATCCAAAATGGATAAAAAGGCTAAGGTTTTTTACTTTTATTGTTCACTAACTAGTAAACGGCTAAAATGATTATTTAGTAGGGTGGGCAATGCCCACCACATTATTATGAATAAAGTGCAGTATCTGAATTTAATTAAAGCTATAGAATATTTGCACTAATCCAGTATCAAAAGTTTTAACATTTCTCAACTCAAGTTTTGTTGCCAAACTTGGATCATTAACAATCAATGGAATCCCACTACCTAAAATCATGGGATGTATTGAAAGAATTAACTCATCTATAAAATGGTGTTGTAGAAAGAAATGAATCAATTGTGCGCCACCAGCCAACCAAATATCATGCCCATGAGATTGGCGCAGTGTTTTGATAAAATTGAGCCAATCACTGTTGACAAATTTGGCATTATTATCTGTTGTCCCTGATTGGGTTCTAGAAAATATAAAAACCTCTTTATCCTGATAAGGATATTCGCCAAAACTTAAAACTTGTTGATATGTTTTATTACCCATAATTACAGTGTCAACTTGAGCATAGAACTCTGTGTAACCATAGTCTTGATCAGTAAATAGCCAATCTATGTCTCCTGATTCTCTGGCAATGTATCCATCAAGGCTAGAAGCAATAAACAAAATAATTTTCCGCATAATCTACAGATTTATCTCAATATTTGTGTAGGAATAATACAATTGTTTATTATGATTTTACGGAAATAGTACTTACGCAAGTGTCATAATCAAGCTAACTGTAGGGTGCGTCAGCCCCAATAATGTCGTACACATTTAAGGATTTTCCACATCTGACGCACCCTACTATTGTTTCAGTTGCGTAAGTCTTGGGAAAAATTGAATACAAATTTAATAGTTGGGAAATCTTGTCCGCCCGTTATGTATTCCACTCAGGCTAAATTGGCTGTATATAAAATATGACGATTATCAAAAATTATCAGTTTAACTATTCATTAATTAAAAATTCTCATAAACCCGTGATTCTTCTACTACATGGTTTCATGGGTAATATAAATGAATTTGATGAGACAATAAAATTACTAGGTGATGATTTTTCCTATCTAACACTTGACTTACCTGGACACGGAAAGACTCAAGTATCAGGTGGAGATGAATATTATGCGATGGAAAATACTGCTCAAGGTTTAATTAATTTATTAGATGAACTGCAAATTAGTAAATGTTTTTTAGTTGGTTATTCAATGGGTGGGAGATTAGCATTATATCTAATGCTGTACTTCCCTGAAAGATTTTATCAAGTAGTATTAGAATCTGCGTCTCCAGGTTTACCTACAGAAGCAGAACGATTAGAAAGAGTTAAACGTGATGGTCAAATAAGTAAAAAATTAGCAAGAAGTTTAGCTAAGATAGATTTTGCTGAATTTTTGCTCAATTGGTATAATCAACCGATTTTCGGCAATATCAAATATCGTCGAGAGTTTGAAACTATATTAGAAAGTAGGTCGCAAAATCAGCCTCTTGAGCTAGTAAAATCATTACAATTTATGGGGACTGGAAGCCAACCTTCTCTATGGGGAAAGTTAAAAGATAATCTAGTTCCGCTATTATTACTAGTTGGTGAGCATGATGATAAGTTTATAAAAATCAATAGAAGAATGCTTCATGTATCTCCAATAGCTAGACTCAATATTATCAGTAATTCTGCACATAATATTCACTTTGAGAATACCTTAGAATTTGTGCAAAATATTAAAGATTTTTTCCATGAACCCAAATTTGTTAAGCATAATTAATATGATACGGCTTGATTTCTTCCTTGATTCTTCGCTGTATAAAGTGCCTTATCTGCACGAGCAATTAAATTTTCTGGGGTGATTTCTGGGGTAGGAATTAAACTGGCTACACCTAAACTTAAACTGACATAAATACTAACCTTCGATTGGGTGTGGGGAATAGCCAGGGATGCGATCGCTTGTGGCATTGACTCCGCAAGCATCAATCTAAAGTTGCTAGACGTAATAATTCCTGATTAGCTTGCTCAAGTTCTGCCGTTCGTTCGGTAACTTTGGCTTCTAAGGTATGGGTATATTCGATGTTTTCCGGGTGACCTACCTACACTGTACCGTCAGGTCAGTGTAGGCTTACCCATTCATTGGGGATTACCTCAGACTTCATGGATTTTTTACGTCCTGAAGACTTTGGTCTTACATCCTCTCCAAGGGCGGAAGCGCTAGTTCCTAACGCCAAAAGTCGCAATTTTTTTTGTTTGCGTCTTCGGGTAGGTGTGAGATGAATTGCGGTTCCAGGTAAGTTGAAGGAGAATTTTCGCTATTCAATCATTCTCTAGCTCGACTCTTAGGCGTAGGAGTTGGGGTAACAGTTGTTGATGCAGAATTGTTAGCTGATGTTAATTCTTCTTGTAACATTTTCTGATAAATTCTTGGCAGAGAACTACTAATGGAATTTGTCTCTATGCCATAACCTAAACTTGTCCAAGTGGGGGAGAGTCGCCGCAAAACATCGTTAATTTTGCCTTGGCGCAACAACTGGGAAATATCCACACCCCAAGCTCGTGAATCATTTAACCAACGGTAAACAACTAAATCTTGATATTCTGGTTCAAAACTATAACTAGACCAAAACATCATGGGCGACGGTTTTGGATGGTAACGAGGAGCAATTTGAAACCAAGTAGTATTGATAATTTGATATCGTCCAGCCGCAGTGGAACAATTACCTGTGTTTGGCCCTGTGACGATAGTAACGCAAATTTCAGGATGCTTGCTCAGGTCGTTTACCTGCTTCCCACCATATAACAGTGAGTAAGGACGATTCCCATTAGCTTCACTGGCGGAAATGGTTCGCATTAAAGCACGGATGTAGGGATCGCCCCCTTTCATTACCAAAGGTGGTAAATTATTGCCAAAGATGGGATCAGAAGGCGATCGCAATTCTCCAAAGATATACCATTGAAACAGGTACACAAAGCCGAGAAGTGCAGCTATAGGGCCAATTAGTTTTTCTACGCCCTTGAGTTCCAAACCTTTCAGATTTTCACTCCTTGTAAATTCGCTCTCTAATCTAACAACAAAAATAGACTTGTCAATTTCGGTAAATGTCAGTTGACAGTTGACAGTTGCTAATGACTAATGACTAATGACTAATGACTAACACTGCTGAAATAACTCTGTAAAGGTTTTAGCACTAGCCTCTGGTTTAGCCACAATCTCGACTATTTTATTGCGTGCGCTTGGCTCAAACAAAGATTCTACACATACTTTGGCAACTTTCTGCCGGGGAATGCTACCGTCAAATAATGTATCAGCACTTTGCATAACGATCGCATCTGAGTTATCCTCATTCTTCAAGCCACCAGGACGGACTATCGTATAAGTAAGACCACTTTTTTGTAAATACTCTTCCGCTTGTTTCTTCCATACCAGAATTAACCAAAACAAGTTCAACGGATGGAAAAATTGGGACAAGCACAAAGAGGTGACTAAAATAAAATTCTCAATTCCCTTAGCTTTTGCTACATCTACTAAATTTTTAGTGCCTTCAAAATCTACTTTATAAGGCCCTGTCAGGTCAAAACTCGGTTTTGCACCAGTCGCACACAGTACTACGGTACTATCTCCCAAAGCAGCAGTCAGGCTGGCAGGATTTAATACATCACCCACAACTAACTCTGCTTCAGGAGGTAATATAGCTCTAGCTTTTTGTTCATCTCTAACTAAAGCACGTACAGGAATATTCCGCGCTATCAACTCTTGCACAATACGGCGACCTGTTTCACCTGTTGCCCCGGCTACAAATGCTTTCATGATTCACGCTATCCTGATTATTTAATATATGGCTGCTCAGTATATTGTAGTGATTCCATGAAGTTCATGACAGATTAATAAGATTTCAGGCAAAATAAGAGACTAGTGCTAAATAACGCGCATCGCCTGGGAATTATTTAATTATAGACAAACGCCAAATTAGAGGGGAACGCATTGATGGTTTCAACAAACGGCGAATATCAATCTCTGGATATAGCAGAAAAAACTGTGCCTGTCGTTCCCAATTCTCCAGAAACTGAGGACGCAGACACAGGATTAAATATTGGTAAGCCAACCAAATTTTACTGTCGCCATAGTGACTCTATGGAAATGAATGCCTCAGCAGCAACAGTTGCTGAGTATCTCAATGGTCATGCTGGTTGGTTTACACGCTGTGCTGAACCGATGAAGGTGCAACCCTTGGGTGAAAATGGTTATGCTTTAACCATTGGTCGATTTGGTGCTTTTGGTTATGAAGTAGAACCGAAGATTGGTTTAGAACTTTTACCCGCAGATGAGGGAGTTTATCGTATCCGCACCATTCCGATTCCTGACTATCAACCACCTGGGTATGATGTAGATTATCGAGCTGCACTTCAGTTAAAAGAAGATTGTGCCGAAACCATCATCACAAGAGTCGAATGGGAATTAGATTTAACAGTCTGTCTCCACTTCCCGCGATTTATCCAGCGTTTGCCGAAATCTTTAATTCAGTCTACAGGCGATCGCTTACTTAACCAAATCGTCCGTCAAGTCTCCCGCCGCCTCACCCGCAAAGTCCAAGAAGACTTTCACCAAGCTTGCGGCGTTAGTCAATAGTCAACTGTCAACTGTCTAAGACCAATGACTATTGACTAATGACTAAGCCTGAGAAAGTATCCTTTGGACAATTTGCACACCAGTGATAGCTTGCCAAGTAAAAAGTCCTAAAATCACAAAGTTGATTAAAATATGGCTTACCCGCGCCCAGTTTGCCCCTTTCTGCATATAGGGAGATAAAGCCGCAGAGAACGAAATCAAACCTGTCATACCCAACCCAGCTAGGAGATGCGGCCCCACAAATAACTTACCGTTATTAATGTAGGTAACAGCCATCCCACCAATTGCCCCAGTCACCATCAAGACTAAAAGTATCGAGCCTATTTGGTAGTGTCTGACATTATATCTACCCTTAATTAATTCTTTCTTTTCCTCGCCTTGAGCATTTCTGGTACGCTGTACCTGTAGCCCTAGATAAGCCGCGTAGAGTGAGAGTCCTAATAACACCCACATAATCAAGGGGTGGAAGAAATTTAGCCAATATTTAACCGAGGCAGACAATTCCAGATTCATCGTGTTCTCGCCCAATTCTTAAATCTTAATAAAAGTTAGCATAACTCTAAGATAAGGAATAGGGAATAGGGTGCAGGGTACATACTGGAAAGTCTTGTGCTGTCGGGTTTGTATGATTAATTTAGCTTAACTCTACAAAGGGAAGTCTCCACCACCTTTCGTCTGCATAAGAATATTCTAACCCCTAGTCTCTAATCCCTCGCCTTTAGCCCCTAGCCCCTAACCTCTAGCCTCTAGAAAAAACCCTGCCTTAATATCCTCAATCAATTGATCAATTCTCTCTTTGGTGGTGTTCCAAGAACACATGAAACGTACACCACCCACCCCAATAAAAGTATAAAACTGCCAATTTTTATCCTTTAAATATTGAATCACTCGCGTCGGTAATTTCACAAACACTCCATTAGCTTCACGAGGAAACATAATTTCCGCACCATCTATATTTAACAATTCATTCTCTAAATAGGCAGCGCATTGATTAGCATGACAGGCATTTTTTAACCATGCACCAGTTTCTAACAAACCCAACCAAGGTGCAGAAATAAAGCGCATTTTTGAGGCTAATTGCCCAGCTTGTTTGCAACGGTAATCAAAATCTTCTGCTAAGGCTTTATTAAAGAAAATAATTGCTTCCCCTAAAGCCATACCATTTTTCGTTCCGCAGAAACACAACACATCTACGCCACTTTTCCAGCTAATTTCCGCAGGACTTTTATTCATGGCTGCAACTGCATTAGCAAAGCGTGCGCCATCCATGTGAATTTTTAATTTATACTTTTGGGCAATCTCTTTAATACCTAAAAGTTCTTCTACAGAATACAAAGTCCCTAATTCAGTCGCTTGTGTAATACTAATAACCTTGGGCTTGGGATAATGAATATCAGCCCGTTTAGTAATGACAGATTCTATCGCTTCAGGTGTTAACTTTCCCTTTTCTCCTTTCGCCAGTAACAGCTTAGAACCATTAGAAGCAAATTCTGGTGCGCCACATTCATCAGTTTCTATATGTGCTGTTTCATGACAGATAACGCTGTGATATGACTGACAAAGTGCAGCAAGTGATAATGAATTAGCGGCTGTACCGTTAAAAGTGAAAAATACCTCACAATCAATTTCAAATAATTCTCGAAAATAATCTGTAGCTTTTTGAGTCCATTCATCATTTCCATAAGCTGGCGCACTACCTTGATTAGCTTTAATCATGTAGTCCATTGCTTCTGGACAAATGCCGGAATAATTATCACTGGCAAACTGTTCTAAATTACTACTTATCATTTTTAGATTAATTTATTTGTTTAAACTATAAAACTTGTATTTTATTTTGATAGTAACGCACCTAGCCTGATGCTTTAGGTGCGTTACGGCTTAAGCCTAACACACCCTACATATACTGATATTTTTTCAGAAATCAAATCGGATTCCTATATAAAACTTGTATTTTATTTTCATAGTATATGTACCTCTGTCAGCCTCTGTGACTCTGTGGTTAAGAATTATTTATTTAATTACAGAAGCACAAAGAACACAGAAAGAGTGTATTAAGATATATATTGACTATTTAGATTTTTAGGCAACAGTAGAAATAAAATATAGCCACAGAATAATAATGCAGTTGAATATAATTGACGACCAATTACAAATAGAATTTACTTGGAAAGAGCAACTATTGGCTGTGCGTTTCCAAAAACTTTGGTTAATACCGTTAGCACATATCAAACAAGTAACTGCAGCTAAACCTCAAAGTAGCTGGAAGGAACTACGCACACCGGGTAGTATAATTCCAGGGATAATCAAAGCCGGAACCTATTATACTGAAAGTGGTAAAGAATTTTGGTATGTAAATCGAGATACTAACTACTTAACTATTGAGTTAGAAAATGAATCCTATAAAAGAATTATCCTCACAATTGAGAACAATAACTATTGGCAACAACAACTTACTCAGGTTTAACTAATACGATTATAACTTTCTCCCCCATAGTTAGGGGAAAAAGTACGCATAACCTAATTGACTTATAACTTCAAACAGTCGATAAACCTAAACTTCGCAGTATCAACCACCAGCAACCGCAGGGACAATACTCACTTCATCACCATCTTTTAGGGTTGTAGCTGTCCCATCTAGAAAGCGGATGTCTTCGCTATTGACATACAAATTCAAAAAGCGCCGTGGCTGTCCTTTCTCATCGCACAACCGCGATTTAATACCAGGAAAGCTTTTGTCTAAAGAATCTAGGAGTTCTGCAATATTGCCACCACTCGATTCTAAAGCAGCTTGATTGTTTGTGAAATTTTGCAGTGCGGTTGGAACTAAAACTTTTACAGCCATAGTTAATTAATTATTTGTCAGTTGTCAGTGGTCGGTTGTCAGTTGTCAGTTGTCAGTTGTCAGTTGTCACTGGCCGATAACTAATGACCAATGACTAATGACTAATGACTAAACTAGGACTTGTTGCCATTCTAGGCGATCAAGGGTACGAGAGCGTTCTAATGCACGCTCGAAACTATCCAGTTTGGCATCAATTGTCAAGGGTTCGCCAACGTAGCCTTGTACTGCTTCTTGGGTTTTCAAACCGTTGCCAGTGATGTAAACTACGGTGGTTTCGTCTGGATCTATCTTGCCAGCTTCTACCAATTTTTTCAGTACAGCGACGGTTGTACCACCAGCTGTTTCGGTGAAGATGCCTTCTGTTTCTGCAAGTAGCTTGATGCCTTCGATAATTTCTGCATCAGTTACTGCTTCAATATTACCGCCTGTTTTCTTGGCAATATCAACTGCGTAAACACCGTCTGCTGGGTTGCCGATCGCAATTGATTTCGCAATTGTATTCGGTTTAACTGGTTTAATAAAGTCTCTGTCTTCCTTAAATGCTTCGGCGATGGGAGAACAACCTTCAGCTTGTGCGCCACTAAAGCGGACTTGCTTCCCTTCTACTAAACCAACTTCCACAAACTCTTGGAAGCCTTTATAAATCTTGGTGAACAGTGAACCGGAAGCCAAAGGTGCAACTATATGATCTGGGAGTTCCCAACCTAGTTGTTCAGCCACTTCATATCCCAAAGTTTTGGAACCTTCCGAGTAGTAAGGGCGCAAGTTAATATTGACAAAACCCCAACCATGTGTATTAGCTACTTCTGAACAGAGGCGATTTACTTGGTCGTAGTTGCCTTTCACAGCCATGAGGGTAGGACTATAGATTAAGCTACCTAATACTTTCCCTGCTTCTAAATCGGCGGGGATGAAGACGCAGCAATCTAAACCAGCGTGAGCGGCGATCGCAGCTGTAGAATTGGCTAAGTTACCTGTGCTAGCGCAGGAAACTGTAGTGAATCCCAACTCCCTAGCGCGAGAAAGGGCGACGGACACCACCCGATCCTTAAAGCTGAGGGTGGGCATATTCACCGCATCATTTTTAATGTAAAGCTTGTTTAGACCCAGGCGACGGGCAAGACGATGGGAACGTACCAGGGGAGTCATACCTGTTCCCACATCTATTACATTGTCAGTTGCGACGGGTAGGAAGGCACGGTAGCGCCAAATAGAGTTGGGGCCAGCTTGAATCTTTTCACGGCTCACAGACTGACGCAAAGCATCGTAGTCATACTTAACTTCCAAAGGCCCAAAGCAAAATTCACAAACATGACTTGCTTTAAGTTCATATTCTGCACCACATTCTTTACACTGCAAAGCTTTTAATGTGGCATTGCTGGCTTGGGTGAGTTTGGATATTGCCTGAGTCATAAAACTAGCCTTCCCTGTTTGTCCGTCAACTGCGCTTGATAGTAACACGGGTAAATGCACTAGTCAAACATACCCGATAATTTTAGTCGGGTTTAGATTTCCTTACTGAATTAGCTTTTCAGTTTTTTCTCACATAAACCTGGGGAAATTAACTAGAAGAAGTTTAATCTTTACTACATAGAATACAGTTATATAAGTAAGTTACTTAAGTAAATATGCTGGAAAATACTGTTTCCTTAAGTTGTAATACTAGTATTTTGACCCTTTTATTATTGATTTATTTTGAATTAACTTTGCTATGGATGAGCGATCGCTCTATAACAAGTAACTAATCAAACCATTGAAAATACATATGTTTGACCTGTAACTGGTTAATATCAGTCCGTTTGCATCAAATAGGTGTTTCCAAAAATACAATGTGTTTTGGCGTTAGTTGTATTTGTCACAAAGATAACTTTTTAACACCGCAAATCTTAAGTGTTTTCTCCTCTTATATTTGCCTGAACCGCTAGAAGTCTCGGCTAAATATAGCAAGCTGACTCAGGAACTTAAGGGTAAATGTTCCTGTAGCTGGGATTTTCATCGTTAAGTACAACAAGAGAGTAGAAAAACTTAGGCTTGTAAGCACTTACTCTGCTCGCAACTTATCACCCTGTATCTATAAAGCAACTACACCAAATGAAATCTAGTCCTCAAATTACCAAGGCTAAAAAGCCCAAACTTTACCGTGCATTAGTAGCAGCAGCATTCCTAGCTAATGGTATTCTCCCATTTGCTGCCCCCGTATATGCTGAAGGCACTGCCGCAGGTGAACCAATTGAGAACAGAGCGACCGGTACTTATGAAGATCCTAATAATCCGGGAACAAGGATAAATACTACCTCCAACACAGTTACCGTAACTGTAGCAGAAGTTGCTGGTATTACCGTGACTGCCTCTGGTGTTGTCGATAATAATGGAGGAAGTGTTGCGGTTGGCGACTTATTAATCTACACCTACACCTTAACCAACGTTGGTAATGACCCAACCAAATTCCGTATTCCTAACCTAGCTTCAACAACGGGCCCAGGTTCGGTTGCTGGTACATTACCTAATGGTGGTGTAGCGAATAGGCTGCAATTCAGTGTTGATGGTGGTAACTCATGGCAGAACATCACCGACGCTGAGGCAATTACAGACTCCGTTGCACCAGGGGGTACAGTCTTAGTACGTGTCCCAGTTACCGTACAGGCTGGCGCTCAAAACAACGATGTAATTACTGTTACCCTTGGTAACACCCCTGGAGGCGCTCAAAACCAACTGCGGAGTCCTGATGGTGGTGACGTTTACACTGTAGATAACCAAAATGGTACTGCTACTGGTGAAGTCGATGGTGACCCAGTTAACGGGGTACGGGAAGCCAGCGCCACACAGCAAATTCAGGTCGGCGCATCACTGAAAACCTACGCTTTAGCCACTATTCTCAAAACTCGCACCAGTTATGACCCAGGCCCTAAAGCTGATATACTTACAGATGACAAACTCACCTATGATTTGAGTTTGAGAGTGGAGAGCAACGACGTTACAGGAAAGGGAATTGCTCCAGCACCTCTGACTGGTACAAACATTAATGTTGATGGCAATCCTCGCTCCAGAATTTTAATTTCCGATGCCATTCCGACTGGTACAAGATTAGCCGCCGTACCAGTTCCGCCTCCAGGTTGGCAAGCAGTTTACACAACTAGTGCTACAACTGTACCGATTAATCAAGCTAATTGGCAAACCTTCCCCTCACCAGATAGCGTACCCGCAAATGTCACCAGGGTTGGTTTCATCAACATACCAGGTTCAATTTCTGCTGTTGCTCCTGGTCAGACAGCTAGTGGTTTCTCCATACAACTGGCGGTGACAGCTAGTACATCACCTGGTACATCACCTGTATTTATTGCCAATATTGCCCAAGTATATGGTAAAACATCTGGTACTGATACCCTAGTTTACGACGAATCCGGTGACCAAAATCCCAGCAACTTTGATGGAGACAGAGGAAACATGAACCTTCCTGGGGGTATAGGGGGTATAGATGAAAATCAAGACGGTCTTCCCGATAGTGATACTTTGGTGACTAATAATATTACTTCTGGTCTTATTAATAACCCAACAACACCAGAAACAGAAATTGACACAGGGAACAACAACAGTGGTCTTGGCCCTGGTGGGGAGGCAAACCAGATTAAACTGGAAAAACCATTAGATGTAGCAGTATTAAACGGGCCACAGAATGCACCAGATGCTATTGGCCCAACTGATAACAACAATGACTTTACTAACAAGTCTGCACTGGTTCCGGCTAATACAGATCCTGGTTCCCTACTTGACCCATCGCCGGTTGCCTTCACCAATACAATTAGAAACAGTGGTACTAATACTGGAACTATCACATTAGTACCAACGAAACCAACACCTAATGCCGGTGATTTGCCAAATGGCACTAGGGTGACTATTACCTATGGTAGCCAGTCCGCTATTTATACCTATACGAATGGTGATTTCCTCCTCCAGGGTATTACACCAATTTCCATTCCTGATGTTGCCCGTGGTACAAATTTGAACTATGGTGTGGAAGTTGATTTACCAGATGGTACTCCACTCTCGACAGATATTAATATCGATAGAGGCTTCCCTGTACCAATTGAAGCTAGCATTAGAACTGCACCAGATAGTCCTCCTCAGAAGAATACCACAATTAATCGCGTATACACTGGCTACCTGAGATTAGTGAAATTATCCCGCATATTACAAGGAACTGGGCCAGTAGTACAGGGCAGTGATGGCACATTCAGTTCAACTCTGAAAAGACCTGCTCCCGGAAACATTATTGAGTACCAAATTCGATACAAAAATATTTCTACTCCTCAAGCTGGAATCGGAAATGTGATCTTGGATGCTGACAGAATTGTGATTACTGATGATGGGACAATATCACCGAATAATTGGGCATTAGACAACGATAATAATGGCCAGATTGATACCAGTAATATTGCAGGTTCAGCTAAAGATTCTGGTGCGTCTACTATTAATTTCTTCAGTGGTGATCCAGCGACTACTCCCAGCCTTGACCAAACCGGCACTACGGTAAATAGTGATGTGACTAAGTATGTAAATACCGTCACTGGTAAGGTTGGGCCGAATGTGGAAAGAACATTTACTTTCCAACGGCGAGTGAATTAGGTTGTTGATTTGTCTTTTGGCAAAAATTATGACAAAGGGCAAGGAAAGACTGTTATTTCCTGACTTGATTGGGGAAGTATAAAATCATTGTTCATCCTTTTAGTAGGGGCGGCTTTGCGCCTTTACTAAAAGTCGGGAATTATTTACTTTGTTCTACCTGTGACTTTTCACGTTATGTGGAATTAACGCTAGACCTCCCAACCCCCTTCCCTACTAGGGAAGGGGGAGAAAGACAAGCTTGTATTCTAAGTTTGCGTAGCGTGACTTACCTGTGGGGAGGTGTAGCAAAGGCATGGGAAAGTTTTTCAGATACCGCGAAAAGTCAATTTTATACCTATGACTTTTCACGTTATGTGGAAAAGTTAACGTTAGACCTAACCCCCCAGCCCCCTTCCCTACTAGGGAAGGGGGAGAAATCAAAGCCTCTCTCCTACAAGGAGAGAGGTTTGGAGAGAGGTTTTCCAGATACCGCGAAAAATCAATTTATACCTAGCATTTGTCAGTTTTCCAGCGTTAGTACCAACATTTACTACATTTTCGAGGTTATCAATTATGAAGGGTGTTTCTTTCGCCAGTTTAGGAGCGATCGCACTAGTCGCGACAATACCATTTGTCAGTCAAATTCCAGGGGTTTCTCATGTTTGGCAGTCCCAGGCGATCGCTCAAAATCGCCAACCCCAAGGGGCAGTACAATTACGTTTAGATGTGGAAAAGCAAGTTGTTGCCCAGGATCAACAAGGTAAGCAAGTCAAGACATGGGTGGCTTTGAAAGGTCAAGCCACTGTCCAACCTGGAGATGTATTACGCTATACATTGAATGCAGAAAATAAAAGCGATCGCCCCATCAAAAATCTCAACCTAGACCAACCCATTCCCAGGGGGATGAGATACATCCTCAAATCGGCTACTGTGCCTGATAATAGTAAAATTACTTACAGCATCGATGGTGGACGTACTTTTGTAGACAATCCCACCGTCAAAGTTACCCTCCCCAACGGCGCTGTTGAACTCAGATCCGCGCCAGCCACTGCTTATACCAACATTCGCTTACTGATTCCCTCTCTGGCGGCTAAGTCAACCCTGAAGGCGACTTATCAAACGCAAGTCCGCTAACTCCGATGTTGAACACCTGCAACAAAAAGCGTGGTTAAAGTCAATATTTGCATGAGTCCGCAACTGCGTTCCAGGCGTTTAATTCCGCGACTGGCCAAGATTTTCATACATAAAAATTCCATTTAAGAAATCAAAGAGTCTTCCAGGGAGACGAGTATCAGTGAGCCGTTTTCACAAACAAAAGCAGATTAACCCCATCAATCGCTGGTTGCAACGGTTAACCGCAACATTTCTCCTGGGGAGTGTATTACACACTACTATGGTTACACCAACGCGATCGCAACCAGCAAGCAATGCAGTTGCGTCTCAGCAGCCCGTAGATTTGATCAACCAAGCTGCCTACACTTATAGCGATCCTAATAGTAACAACAATTATCGAAGCAGTTCTAGCCAGTTGAATGTGACACCTGGGCCATTGGTTGACCCATTAGGCAGGATTCTCGGTTGTGGAGGGTCGCTTTTACCGGACTATACAGGTTTTTCTGTTGGTCTATACGAACCTAACCCCAACGACCCAACAGGAACAGAATTAGGGCGATTAGTTTCTTTAACGCTGACAGAATTACCTGATGTTCCTAATAATAATATTCCTGGTGGTTTGCAGCCAAATATTACTAATAGTAATCCCTATTTCATTACTAATAGTTCTCCTGGTGTCTATAATTTCCTACTTGACCCCAACAGGGGACAAACAGATCCAGGTAGAGTCTACATTTTGGTTGTCAATCCTCCGCCTAACTCGATTTATCGACAGCGCCGGATCAGGATTGAAATTATTAACAGTACCGGCACTATTAATAATAATGTTGTTCGTTATATTGCTACTTCTTTAGATGGTCAACCAATTAGTTTAACTGGCGATACCAGAGTAGAAAGTACCGTAGTTTTAGTTCCCAACGCCGAAGTAGTGGGTTTAGATTTACTAGCTTTTGAGTTCACTACGAATATGTGTCAGCCGAGTCAGGTGCAAATAATCAAAACAGGCGATCGCGCTGCGGCTGAACCTGGAGATACGGTTATCTATCGTCTGACAGTGAGAAATTTAGCTGAAGTAGCTTTAAATAATGTAGTAATTACTGATAATTTACCCTTCGGTTTTAACTTTATACCTAAATCTGTACGCGGTGAAATAGATGGGCAACCAGTGACTTTCACCGCCGTAAGTAATGGAAACACTATTACGCTGCGTAGTGATGCAACTCTGCCTGCTGGTAAAGTAATTAACATCGCCTATGCGGCTCAATTGACTCCTGATGCTGTACGTGGTAGTGGTCGTAATAGTGCGATCGTCAATGCCCAACGTGCTGACAATGGATTTAGCACGAAAGACGGCCCAGCAACCCATCAATTGAAGATTCGCCCAGGTATAGTTGCAGATTGCGGCACAATTATAGGTCGGGTATTTGAAGATAAAAACTTTGATGGTGAACAGCAACCAGGGGAACCAGGTATTCCCAACGCGGTAATTTTCCTCCAAGATGGGAACCGCATCACCACAGATCCCAAGGGTTTGTTTTCCTTAGCCAACGCATTACCCGGAAGCCACACGGGAGTATTAGACCTTAGCAGCGTCCCTGGATACAAACTAGCTCCTAACAACAAATTTAAAGAACGCAATAGTCAATCTCGTCTAGTGCGCCTAGAACCTGGCGGCTTGGTCAGGATGAACTTTGCAGTGACTCCCATCTCAGAGGAGGTAGTGAAGCCATGAAACCTGTAAGTATTTTGAATTTGCAGTTGATGGGAGCGATGGCTGGAGCTTTGAGCTTCGTGTTGTATCCAGTCATAGTTCATGCTGAGGTTCAGGAAAACTCCTCTCCTACAGATATAAAGACGTTAGATACAACATCTCTACATATTCCCCCTTCCCTACAAGGGAAGGCGGTTAGGGGGTTAGGTCAAACATCTGCGTTAACCCAGCAAGAAATACAAAACCCCTCTCCAAACCTCTCGCCTACAGATGTAGAGACGTTGTATGCAACGTCTCTACATCTTCCTCAAACCAACGAAGCAAAAGATTTGCAACTATCAGCAAATGCTGTCCAACCATTCCAACCAGCAGATGATGTTGCATTACCCAAAGGCTTACGCAAATTAATCGCCCAAACAGATGGGAGTGATGGAGGAACGCCAGAAACTTCTACTACTGCCACGGGTGTAAAAATATTAACCCCAACTGCTGACAGTGTTTTAGATGTGCCAGCAAGTACAATATCTGTACAATTTCCTGCTGGTAGTCAAGTAGAATTGCGGGTAAATGGGGTAGTGGTAGATGCTGCTTTAATTGGACGTACCGAAAATGATGCCGATACTAACTTAGTAACGCAGACATGGTATGGTGTATCCCTGAAAGAAGGTGAAAATATCGTTTCTGCCCAAATAGTTGGGGGGACAGAAGCACCTGTAACTGTAAAAGTCCTGGTGCGGGGAACGGCTAAGAAATTAACAATAGAAACCGTTGAAGCTCGTGTTCCGGCTGATGGGCGTTCCACGGCGACAATTCGCGGTCAACTGTTGGATGAAAAGGGTAATCCTTCTTATCAGGATGGTGTTGTTACTCTTATCCCTACGGCTGGGGAGTTGGTAGGACAGGACTTGAAACCGGAACAACCAGGGTTTCAGGTAGAGGCGAAAAAAGGTCAATTTACAGCAAAATTGCGATCGCCTCTGCAAGCACAAATTGTCACCATCCGCGCGATCGCCAACCAGTTAGAAGCGTTTACTCAAGTACAATTTGAAACAGCCCTCCGTCCTAGTTTGGTGACTGGGGTAATTGATGTGCGTTTGGGGGCGAGAGGTACAAATTATTACGATAGCTTCCGTAATTTCCTCCCACCAAACCGGGATAATAGCACCCAGGTAGATTTTAACTCAGCCATTTTCGCCACGGGTGCGATCGGTGAGTGGTTGTTTACAGGTGCATATAATAGTTCTCGTCCTCTGAATGAAGATTGTAACTGCGACAACCGTCTGTTCAGGTCATATCAATTTAACGAACAAAACTATCCAGTCTACGGCGATAGTTCCAAAGTTGATGTAGTTACCCCTTCCATTGACAGCGTATATCTGCGTTTTGAGCGTTCCACTGGTATTCCCGGTGCTGCACCTGATTATGCCATGTGGGGCGACTACAATACCGAAGAATTTGCCCGTTCTTCTCAACAATTTACCGCCGTTACTCGCCAACTCCACGGCTTTAAAGCTAACTACAACTTCGGAAACCTGCAATTTACAGGGTTTTACGGTAATAATGTAGAAGCCTTTCAACGAGATACCATAGCGCCCGATGGTACAAGCGGCTTTTATTTCCTCTCCCGGCGGTTGGTAGTTGCGGGTAGTGAAAACGTCTTTATTGAGTTGGAAGAATTGAATCGCCCTGGTACAGTTCTGGAACGGAAATCACTCAATCGCGGCGCGGACTATGAAATAGATTACGATCGCGGTACTATCTTATTCCGTGAGCCAATTTTGCGTACCGATGTAGACGCAAATGGACAAGTCCTCGTCCGTCGCATCGTTGCTACCTATCAATATGACAGCAATAACTCAGATAGCAACATCTATGCAGGTCGTTTGCAATACAACTTCTCCCGCACAGCCAACCAAGAGAGTTGGCTAGGTGCAACTTACCTCAGAGAAAACCAGGGGGTGCGGGATTTTGAACTATATGGTGCAGATGCGAGGTTTTCTCTCGGTTCCCAAAGTGAATTAATTGCCGAATATGCCCATTCGACGAATAATTCTGACATGATGGGGCTGGTAAGTGGTGAAGCATTCCGATTTGAAGCCCAAGGGCAGATTTTCGCAGGCTTGCAAGCCCGTGCTTATTATCGCTATGCAGATACAGGCTTTGCCAATAACGCCACCATCAGTTTTACACCCGGTCAGACTCGTTATGGGGCGCAATTGATTGGGAAGGTTTCGCAAACTACCAATCTGCGCTTGCAATACGACCATGAAGACAACTTTGGGGTTGCACCCCAACCGCTAGATACATTTGAAGAGTTATTTTCCCCCCGTTCCGAAGCCATCCCTGGTAGTAAAGTTGATAATTCCCTGACAACAATTTCGGCGGGGATTCAACAAAGGTTAGGTAAAGCCACTGTTGATGTAGATTGGATTCATCGCGATCGCGAAGACCGGATTCCCAATAATGCTTTAAATAGCACATCTAGTCAATTACGTAGTCGTTTCACCTATCCCCTCGCCAGCAACCTGACATTTCAAGCCCAAAACGAACTCACCTTATCTTCCCAAAAAGACACAGTGTATCCCGACCGTACCATTTTCGGGCTAAATTGGGCGGTTGTCCCTGGTGTAAATATCAGTCTGGCTCAACAATACTACAGCAGTGGTCAGAATGCTGGTAACTCTATTACCAGCTTGAATATTAACGGCGAACACAAACTCGGTTCTGATACCACCTTAACTGCTCGTTACTCTATTCTTGGTGGTGCTAACGAATTGACGACCCAAGGAGCCATAGGTTTAAATAACCGTTGGATGATTGCGCCTGGTTTGCGGCTGAATCTGGCTTATGAAAGGGTTTTTGGCAACTTCTTCAACCGTACAGCCGCAGGTCAACAATTCGCCCAACCCTTTGCTTTTGGTCAGAGTGCTTCAGCGATCGGATTTAATGGTGGTGATAGTTACAGCATCGGTTTGGAATATTCTGATAATCCAGAATTTCAAGCCAGCGCTCGTTATGAATATCGCACTTCTGCGGCTGGTTCCAACACAGTAATTTCTGCCGCCGCCGTGGGTAAGATTTCCCCCGCACTCACAGGTTTGCTGCGTTATCAACAAGCCAATTCTGCCAATCAAAGATTGACTGGGTTGGGTGATACAGTCAGTTTGAAAGTGGGTTTGGCTTACCGTGACCCCAACAACGATAAATTTAACGCCTTGTTGCGTTATGAATATCGGGAAAATCCCGCGACTATTCCCGACACCATTTTGTTAGGTAGTGGTACGGGTTCCCAAGACCATACTTTTGCTTTAGAAGCCATTTATGCGCCTAATTGGCAATGGGAATTTTACGGTAAATATGCCCTGCGTAATAGCACTTCTTATATAGCCAGTGATTTAGCCGGTACGAGTACGGTGAATTTGGGACAATTACGTGCTACTTATCGCCTGGGTTATAGTTGGGATTTAGTTGGTGAGGCGCGGGTAATTAGTCAGTCTAGTTATACAGAAACGGGTTTTGTGGTGGAGACTGGTTACTATTTGACTCCTAACCTACGCCTATCTGCTGGTTATGCCTTTGGCAGAGTCGATGACCGAGATTTTTCCGGGACGCGATCGGCTGGTGGCCCTTATTTAGGTTTAACCGTCAAGGTGGACGAATTGTTTGAGGGCTTCGGAAGACAAAAGCCTGTTCCACGTCAGCCAAAAGAATCTACAGTCACAGGTTTAGTTAAGCAGTTGAAGAGTGCAACCGAGGGAGAGGCTAAAGGCGAGATATGAAAAGTTTATTTAAGCATTTACTGTCTCAGAACAAGCCAATTTCTGGGCGTTTAGGGAGTGGTGGAAATAGGCAAAAGTCGCCCATTTCCCGTTGTTATCCAGCCTTAAAATTGTTGGTTTCCCTACCACCGATACTGTTGATGTGGACGCTCACCAGCCAGAAGGCCCTGGGACAATCAGCCGTTACTACACTCAATACTACATCCACCAACAACAATGGTGATACAAGTGGTAATTATAGTATTCAAGGTGTCAGAAATTCTCCCACAACCAACCGACACCAATTTAATCAAGGTACTACTAACGATCTGAAACTCACCTCTTTTCTTTTATCAGGTCAACAATTTAATTTAATCAGACTGGTTAACAGGATTAACATCAATCGGCTTAATAATAGTGTGGTAACTGGGAAGCGGGAGTTACTATTCTACGAAAGAGGCCCAAACTTTTCCTTACCCAATAATCTCAATGTCAAACCCTCCGCCGTCACGACAATGGAGCAAGCCCTACTTTCTGATATCATCAACCGAGGTACTGATAATATTTTTGGCAATCAGGGCAGTGTTATCAATAATATTGAGTCCAATAATAACAACATTGAGCGTGTAGATTTTGTAGAAACAGGGGGCTTAGTAGCTCCTTCAGCAAACTTAGATGGTATTGGTTTCCTTGTGCTTGAGCGTGGTGGTAACGATAGCTTTAAAATTGCTGCTATCACTGCAATTGATGCTGCTGGCAACCCAACTGCATTTGGCCCTTTAATAACAGCTTCAAATTGGGGAGGGGGAACGAACATCAGCATAGTAACAGAAGTGATGCGGAAAAACCCAGCCGATGCTAACCTCAGATATACAGACAGCGTTACCTCACAGCGAATCGGTGCTATTTATTTTAGTTATCTGTCTCTTGGTGTTAGTCCAAATCAGACTATCTATGGTTATTCCCTGTTCCCGCCAGATATCACCATTCCAAATGACTCCCCTACCAAAGACTTTGATTTAGCAAATCTAATTGGCTTTCCTACAACTACCAGATCCGAGGTTGGTTCAGGAGTCACCATCGATAAGG
>DATNQO010000169.1:0-2436 GCA_036704005.1 Leptolyngbyaceae cyanobacterium
ATAGTGCGACAATATCTCTTTTCACACCACTTAGCGTAATAAACACCTCTTTTCAACTAAGATATAGCTTGAGTATTCAATTTCCCAATCTCTGCTGCGCTATCACCAATGACATCGATCCATCCTGAAAATCTGAGTGTCTTAGAAAATTCCTTGGCGTTAGCGATCGGTGAGGATTTCTCCCTAGAAAATGACCCCGACGTAATTCAGCAGTTGATTGGTGATAAGCGATCGCTCAACACCAAGCGCGAATACCAGAAAGACCTAAAAGATTTCTTCCTGTTCGTCGCCAAGAAAGAACCCAGCCGCGACTTAGTGTTAGAGTTTCTGCACCTGGAACAGCGTCACGCCGTTGCTGTGGTTCTCAAGTACAAGGCACATCTCATCAAGAAAAAACTGGCTGAAGCTACGGTGAATCGTCGTCTTAGTGCTATCAAGTCAATGGTAGAGATGGGCCGACGGCTGGGGGTCTGCAATTTCCATGTCGATGATGTCAAAGGTGAAAGGGTCGAAACCTACCGGGACACTACAGGCATTGGAGCTACTGACTATGCTAAGGTAATAGCCCTGGTTGACCAAAACACATTAAAGGGCAAGCGTGATTATGCCATTCTGCGGTTACTTTGGGATAATGGCTTGCGCCGCAATGAGATAGTCAACTTAAATGTGAGTGATTTTAACCCCAAGGAGAAAACGCTTTTTATTCTGGGTAAGGGCAAGGGTAGCCAAAAGGAAGTGCTTGACCTATCGGATAAAACGGCATTTGCGATCTCCTGTTGGATTAAGGCAAGTAAGAAAAAACGTGGGGTAGACCCGCTTTTTACGGTGTTGGCTTATCACAAGAATGGTGCGAGATTAACCGGGGAAGCAATCAGGCGATTGGTGGATGGGCTATGTAAGCAAGCCGGAATTACTAAGAAGATGTCACCCCATCGCATCCGCCACAGTGCGATTACTACAGTATTGGATCTCAATAATGGCAACTACCGTGCAACCCAACGTTTCAGCAGACACGCCCAAGTGCAGACGGTATTGAAATATGATGATAACCGCCAGCGTTTACAAAAGCAGATGAGTGACTCGATATCGGAATTGATTTAGAAAAGACTCAAAAATTTAGATATTCTCAATTTAAAAATTCCGTATCTCGGCTTCACGTCATCTATGAACAATATTTTAATTTATGCCAATGCTGCTGAAAAACATAAGGTATCTGTGTAAGAGCTTGGTTGTAGACCATCAATATAGTTGGCACATAGGTTAATATCTGTGTAACCTGTTTCCCGCAAACACATGATAAATTCGTCGCGCCCAAACCAATGTAAAGGAAAATGTTGTAATTCTGTAGCCAGGAGTTTACCATCTTTCCACTTCTCGTAGCGAATTACAGTCCTATTGGTTTGATTGAGCCAGTCTATAGTAGATGTGGTTTGTAAGAGAATGGTTGAACCATCAGGACAACTAATTGGCGCTCGCTGCTGGATAATATTCTCAGTCTTAAAATCTTCAATTGGTAGCTCTAAATCAATAAAGATTCGCCCTTGTGGTTCTAAGTGTCGAGCAAAGCTTTGCAAAGCAGCTATAGCCACAGTGCGCTTTTCTAGCAACATGAATGAACCAAAGGAAACAATAATAGCTTTAAACTTGCCAGGAAGGTTGAGATTTTCTATATTACCTTGGTATAAAACTGGATTTAAACCCCTGTCTTTAGAATGCTGACGACAAACAGCTAGCATATCTGGAGAATTATCAATACCCTCCACATTCAGACCAGTTTCCAACAACGGGATAAGTAACCGTCCCGTTCCTACCATAGCTTCCAAAATTCTGCCTCTGATTTGGGAAAGATGTTTGATATAGTAGGGAACATCAGGGTATGTTCCACCAATGGGTTTAGTTATATCATAAGCTTCGGTACACAAAGCCCCGTATGTAGTTAATGTCATACATAAATAACCCAATTTTCTACAATAATCCTACTGGGAATAACATAAAATGTCTAAATTTGTTATTGCCCTTGTTTCAGGCTCGATTAAGTAAGAAAATCCAGTGCGAAAATTCTTACATTAATTGTCACAGTTGAGGGATAGCAAAGCTTTCAGTAGCCAATGTGTCGCAAGAAGGTTATGCAGTCGTACCCCGATAAAACCTTGCTCTGCTTGGACTTTGGCAATCCTTGGTAAGAAATTAATTACTCCGTTTCTTAAATAGCCATCATATTCATCATGACTATTTTTTATTGGTAGCGTGAAATCTGCCAATTGAAAAAATGCTGTTGAATACCTGGGTATCCAAATATTCATACATCCAGCTAAAGGTATACCCAGGTAGCAGTATGATGATTCCATCTATCGTGAGGGAAGATAATGCCGATCATCTCTCTAAGCTCATTCAAAGGCGGAGTTTCTAAAACAACTTCGGCTATATGTTTGGCTT
>DATNQO010000170.1:0-32684 GCA_036704005.1 Leptolyngbyaceae cyanobacterium
GGTGCAGGGGGCAGGGGGAAAAATTCTCTCCCTTGCTCCCTGCTCCCTGCTCCCTTACCTCTTCCAATCCCCAATCCCCAATCCCCAATCCCTAACTCACACAACCCACCTGCGTACCGACAGGCAGTTCTAATGTATCGCCAATCTTCTCGCCGTCATGGAAGGCGGCGAGGATGACATCGCAGGTTTTACCCCAGGCGATCGCACCGCTTGCATCTAAGGCGATCGCACCAAAATCTCTTTTGTTTTCGTGTGCTTCCGCAAATGAGCGCTTCATAGACTCTTGCAGGGATAATCCATCTGTGACACGAATCACAATCCTTGGTGCTAGGCTCTCATCGATAATATCTTCACCGATGCCAGTGCAACTGACGGCGGCATGATTAGTAGCATAATTACCCGCAGGCATAGCAGAATCACTTACCCGCCCAATGCGTTCAAAGCCTTTACCACCTGTAGAAGTACCAGCAGCTAACTTACCATAAGTATCTAAAGCTACTACGCCGATTGTACCGCGTCCAGCATTACTTGTTTCTAGTAATTCTGGTTCTGCTATCACCCCGGCCATTGTTCTTTTAAAATTATCTTGCCGTTCTTGTATCCATTCTTGTAACCGCAACTCAGTCAAGGCATTGTAGCTAGGAATCTGCATTTCCCTGGCTAATTCCGCCGCGCCATAATCTGACAGCACTCGGTCTGGGGAAGTTTGTAAAAATTGTGCTAAATCAATCGGATTTTTTACCCGTGAAATATTAATTACACCACTAAAGCGCCCTAATGCACCATCCATGATAGAAGCACTCATGCGGATTTGACCATCAGATTGCAGCACCGAACCAGTACCAGCATTGAAGCGGGGTTCATCTTCCAACAGTTGACAACCCCTCACCACTGCAACGGAAGCATTCACTCCTGACAATAATAGAGCGTAGACTTCTTCTACCACAGCGTGAAGCGTTTGGCGTACAGCCTCTAATCCGCCTTTACCGTGGAGAGAACTACCTGCTCCCCCATGAATAATTAATTTTGGTTGCACCTGTGACCTCATTTATACCCTGCATTATTTTTGAATATTGGCTGTGACAGTCAACTGTTAACTGTTAACTGTCAACTGTTAACTGATTTAGTCCCCAGTTTTAGCCTCAGAACGACGACGGCGACAACGTTCTGAACAATATTTAACTTCGTCCCAACAATCTTCCCATTTTTTCCGCCATGTAAAGGGACGTTGACATACCGGACAGATTTTTGTAGGCAGGTCAGATTTAGAACGAGCGCGTCCCATAGAGATACCGTACTGAATAAAGTTAGATTTCTAAGAACGATTGAAGATAATATAACCAGATTGCTAAAAAGGAAAGATACGCTTGATGAACAATTTATTTTATATCCTCCTGTGCATTGGTATTAGGGTTCTAGTTCAAAAGAATATTAGCATGGGTGATTAATTCCAGATTTGATTTAAGTTTTGCATTTCACCGCTTCACCTCTCGTAAAATGTCTTACGCGAACACCTAAGCTTGTACTTAGGTTTAAATAATTGTGTCCGATAAATTAACTAGTGTTTTCCTCGATTACATCAGTAATCAAACGCAAATTTTATGTATTAAAAAACAATTATGACAAAAATCTCTAAAATCTCTTATTTTTGCCAAACTTTTGATTGACAAAGCTTGTAAATCTATGTTATCCAAAATTAGCCAGAAAAATTACTGAACTATAAAATCAAACTAAAATAAATATTACAATACAAATTTATTACTTGAGCAATGGGATCACAGAAAATCAACCACTGCCACCTATACCGATGTATTTTCCAAAACCAAGTAATAAAAGTATTAAGTAAAATTCAAATTTTCTTCCATAACAAACTAGTCAAGACGTGCTAAGTTTTAAATTCATCTTAATTCCGTTCGCGGTTTGCCTCATGCGTCTGCTAGATTTACAGCCACAACACTTGGAAGAATTAGTCAAGAGTAGTGGTATAGGATTACACTTAGTAAAGCTTAACTTTAGTTCTCTGCAAGGCGTAAGCGCCTATGAGCATCTATTGATTTCCGAACACTTACCCCGTACTAATACAGGTATGGTGAGAAGTGGTTGGCTAGAGCGATATAGTCATGTGACTGCGGGGGGTTGGTGGTGTTCTGGGTTAGATCCTCTCAACAATTGGCAACCTATGGAATGGGGATGCTTTAAGCCAAACCAACCGCGAACAAATCAAAATGGTAAGTCTATCAAATATGAACATCCCCCCAGCACAGCAACGCGGATATTTTGTCTGCGGGTAACGTGGGAGATATGGCAGCAAGTCTGTCAGCGTTACAATTACCCTATGCCTGAAGATGTGACTATAAATGCTCAAGGTGAGGCGGAAGGCTTTTGGCAATGGGTGATGGAACGTAATATACCCGTGATTATTTGCGAAGGAGCCAAGAAAGCGGCAACATTATTATCTCAAGGATATGTAGCGATCGCAATTCCTGGGATTACCAGTGGCTACAGAGTTGTCAGAGATAAATTTGGTAAAGTCATCAGTCGCCAGCTAATTCCTGACTTAGCCGCCTTTGCAATGACAAAGCGCCCATTTTATATCTGTTTTGATTATGAAACTCAACCGAAAAAAATAGCTGCTGTTAGTAATGCTATTGCCCAACTCGGTTGTTTATTTCAAGCTAAAAAATGCCCTGTAAAAGTTATCGAACTCCCAGGTTCCGAGAAAGGTGTAGATGAGTTAATAGTTGCTAAAGGCGTAAATAGTTTTGATAAAGTTTATCGCCAAAGCGTAGATTTAGAAATTTATCTAGCTCAAATCAAACCCCACACCGAATTAACAATTCCACCTACTATTACAGTTAATCGTCCATATTTAGGAGAAATACCTTTTCCTACCTCTGGACTAGTTGGTGTCAAATCAGCCAAAGGTACAGGAAAAACCACAGCATTACAAGCAGTTGTCCATCAAGCAAAAACCATCAATAGACCAGTATTATTAATTACCCATAGAATCCAATTAGGACGTTTTCTGTGTGAGAAAATTGGCATTCAATGGGGATTAAATCATCCAGATTCCGTAAGAAAAAATAGTGATTTGATAGATAACAGCAACACTCAATCTTTAGGTTTATGCGTTGATTCCATTTGGAAACTAAACCCAGAACAATGGCGAGGCGCAATCATCATCTTAGATGAAGTTGAGCAGTCATTATGGCATCTCCTCAACAGTAATACCTGTAAACACAAGCGCGTCAAAATTCTCAGATTATTTCAGCAATTAATTTCTCTAGTTTTATCCACAGGTGGTCTAGTAATTGCCCAAGATGCCGATTTATCAGATGTGTCCTTAGAATATTTGCAGAGTTTATCAGGTTGTAAAATCACACCTTGGATATTAGTAAACCAATGGAAACCACAGCGAGGTTGGGAAGTAACCTTTTACGATTCTCCTAATCCAATTCCCTTAATTCAGCAGTTAGAATTAGATTTACTAGCAGGACGTAAATGTTACGTAACAACAGATAGCCGATCTGGACGTTACAGTTGCGAAACAATCGAACGTTATCTTAAAGAACGTTTAGAAAAACTGCGATATCAGTTTCCTAAAACCTTAGTAGTTAATAGTCATACAACCAGCACTCCTGGTCATGCAGCCGTTGATTTTGTTGCAGCCATTAACCAAAAAATCACTGAATATAATACCGTTTTTGTCACTCCTAGTTTAGGAACAGGTATTAGTATTGATGTGCAACATTTTGACCGAGTGTATGGTATTTTTCAAGGAGTTATTCCTGATTCAGAAGCAAGACAAGCCCTGGCTAGAGTTAGAGATGGCGTACCTAGAATTGTCTGGTGTTCCAAGCGAGGAATTGGCTTAATTGGTAGTGGTAGTACAAATTATCGTTTACTATCTGATTGGTATCAAGAAAATCAAAAAGAAAACCTAGCTTTGCTGAGTCCCTTACATAAAATAGATGTAGATTTGCCCTTAGTTTACGACCCTATTCATTTGCGAACATGGGCTAAATTATCTGCAAGAGTAAATGCTTCTATTCGCCTCTATCGCCAATCTATGGAAGAGGGACTAACTAATGACGGGCATCAAATTCGATTGCGGAGTAACGCAGTTCATAATAATATTATTCGAGATTTACGCTTGGCGTTTCTAGCGACTGAACCAAGTGATTTAAAAGAACGGCAACGGTTAGTTATAGAAATTGTCAAAGTACAAAAAGATTGGTTAGAAAAGCGCCATAAAGGTAAAGAGATTAAGCGGCAAATCAAGAAGATTAAGCAACAGAATCAACTAACAGTAGCAACTAACGTAGCTAATGCTAAGGAGATTGATTATTTAGAATATGAGCGTCTGTCAGCTAAACATTCTCTAACAGATGACGAACGCAATCAAATTCAAAAATACAATCTTCGACAAAGATATGGTGTGTTAGTAACTCCCCAGCTAAAATTACGGGATGACCAAGGATATTACACTCAACTATTAATCCATTACTATCTGACTCATGAAAGTGAATACTTTCAAATTAGAGACCAACAGGAATGGCATCAACAATTATCTTGGGGAAATGGTAAAGTTTTCTTACCAGATTTAAAGACCTATACTTTAAAAGTTGAGGCAATGAGAGCTTTAGGAATGCAACAATTCCTAGAAACAGAGCGAGAGTTTACTGAAAATGACTCTGATTTAATCTGGCTAAAAGATGTTGTCTTCCAACATAGTAAACAAATTAAAAGAGTGCTAGGTATTGATTTTATCCGCTTTCAGGAAAAAATTACAGCTATTAAGGTTTTGAGCCGTCTATTAAGTTTGTTGGGATTGAAATTAAAAAAAGTCAATGACGTTTATCAAATCGATTCAGCAATACTTGCTGATGGTAGACAGGAAATATTTCATGTTTGGCAGCAAAGAGATGAATTGATATTAAGTAATCTGCAAAAGATGGGATATGAAACAAATAACTTAGTTGTCAACCAAAAGCCACAAAATACAGAATTGCATTCTGTAATCTCTGACTTGGTTTCTCTTTTTTAGATTTAAATTAGTTTTGCTGATTGTATATTTTAGTTTCCCACTACTCTTATTGAGAAAATAACAGGCTGAAAAACGCAATATTCCGTAGGGTGGGGAGTGCATCGCCACATACTTATTAAACTTCTTGCAAAAGTCCAAAGTCACAGATAATTGACCGCCGAAATCACTGAGATTTTTATAGTAGTTCTCAATTAGATGATGCACACTACCATTAGCTTGTCAAGACTAAAAGGCTACAAAAAACCTGTAGTGGCGTAGCCAGCCTAATCTCTAGCCCCTCGCCTCAATGATAACTGTAAGTCTAATTACCTAGAATAAACAACAGCCAGTCATTCAAGCTATATTGCAATTATCAATGATTAGGAAAAACACCAGTGTTTCCCCTCTACGACGAAAATCCGACAAGAACCACCCCGTATTTTACTTACGGGATAATTGGGATGAACGTTTTAGTTTTTCTTCATGAAGTCAGTTTATCTAATGCACAGTTAAATCTGTTTCTTAGTCAGTATGCAGTAATACCCAGAGAGTTAACCACTAATTTAAGTGTTGAATGGACAACATTATTTACATCGCAGTTTTTACACGGTGGTTGGTGGCACTTGATTTCAAATATGGTGTTTCTTTGGGTTTTTGGCAACAATATTGAAGAACGCTTAGGGCATTTCAAATATTTGATTTTCTATTTAGTCTGTGGTGCTTTAGCTGCCTTGTGTCAGTGGTTTATTGGTATGTATTCCACCATCCCTTCTTTAGGGGCTAGTGGTGCAATTTCCGGCGTTCTGGGTGCGTATTTAATCCGTTTTCCTCAAGCTAGGGTAAAAACTCTACTTTTCTTAGGTTTCTTTGTGACTACAATTAGCGTTCCCGCATTAGTGATTATTGGTATTTTCTTTATCCAAAATGTCATATCTGGGCTTGTCAGTCTACAAGCCACCGCCAACATGAGTATAGAAACAGGGGGAGTTGCTTACTGGGCGCACATTGGGGGTTTTGTGTTCGGCGTAATTCTCAGTCCCGTATTTGGTTTATTTAGACGCGAGTAATATAGCAGGGACTGGGGGAAGAAAAGGGGGAAAGGGAAAAGGGGAAGGGGGAAAGGGACAAGCCTTTACTCTTTACCTCTTCCCCTTACTCTGGACTATGAACTGTTGACTGTTGACTAATGACTAATGACTAATGACTAATTTAAAAATCATCATCATAGTTTCTCATGGCTTTGGGGTCGGGGGCGAAGGCTAACCATAGAGGAAACTGTAGTAATGCTAGACTAATTTGATCTTCGGAATCATCAATGAGAATTAAGGGCAATTGATTTGCTTTGACTAGACGGTCTGCTTTTTGTGCTAAAGCATCAGGCGCTTCAAATAATACAACCCCTCTATCTGGGCCGAAATCTGGACGACCGATACCAAGACAGTCTTGTAAACCCCTGCGCCATTCACCTAGACGTTCTGGTGTATTAGCTAAAACTAGGGTACGGACGCGATCGCCATATAACTTATGTAATATCGAAATTGCCGCCGAGGCAATCAAAATATTTTGCAAGCGGCTACCCATCGTCCGCAAAGCACCCCGTCCCCCTTGGTTGAAAAACCAATTAGCGACTCGTTCAGCGTGGACTGGTTCAAAGGTGCGGCGCAGTTGCCAAGGCGGGCCGTAATAATCTGGTTTATTCCGATATTGGTCAATTAAACGGCGAATTTGCTTAGTTGTATCTTGAAACTGCTGTTGAGCAAATTGCGGTGTACCTGCTTCCGGTTCGGCGGGTTTAGTTTCCTTAACTGGTGGCTTTTCCCTTTCAACAACGGCTGGGACTAATTGTAGTTGTTCGGCTGCGGCTGCCAAATCTTGTAAACTACCTGCTAGATAATCTTTAAAACCTTGTACCCGAATTGCTAAATCTTGAGATGCACCAGCAAAAGTAGTTCGCATCTCATTGCGGATACGTTCTTGACGGCGTTCTAGCTGTTCTATAGAAATTTGCAGTGCTTGTTTGCGTTGTTCTAGTTGTGCTAAGGACTCTTGGACAATTTTTCCCAAAGCGGTTTGACTGTCGTTGATTTGTCCTTGAAGAGTTTTGTATGCAGCTTGCAGCTTGGCTATTTCTTCTTTCAACGCTGCTTCTTTCCGTTGCAGTTCGGCAATGCGTTGTTCTGCTTGTGTGTATAGTGAATTATTTGATGATTCTGATGTTAATTCTGAACCCAGTGCTGTAGTTTCTGCTTCTAGCGGCTGAACAACATCATCCGTTGATTCCACCGTTACATTGTCTGTAGATGGCAATTCTTCATGAGAGACTAATTGTGGCTCAACCGATGGAGTTTGTCCTGTGATTTCCTCAACTGTTTCTCCAGATAAGCTTTCTGAATTTTCCATCTGAGGATTTTCTGGTTGTATTTGCTCCAACCACTCATCAATAGGTTCTGGAGTTTGAGATTCGTCTGGGTTCATAAACTATAGTGCAATTCCTAAGATGCAAATAAAATGGCTTTAAAAAATATACTGTGGGGACTGGAGAAAGGGGAAAGGGGAAAGGGGAAGGGGGAAAGGGGAAAGGTAAAAGACTATCTCCCCTGCTCCTCTGCTCCCCCGGTCAGCGTCAGAGGTTCCTGCTTATGTGACTTCATGCTCCCCGGCTCCCCCACCTGACAGGTGTAGGTTTTTTATTGGTGTTCCAAAAACCTTGGTTTGGGGTGTAAGGGTGTAGGGGTGTAGGGGTGTAGGGTTGGATGAAACAATGATTTTCTCGTTAGTTTTATAGTCCTTACTCACGGCTATATTAAAAACCTACACTTGTGAGGGCTCCCCCACTCCCTCATCTCCCTCATCTCCCTCATCTCCCCCATCTCCCCCATCTCCCCCATCTCTCTAAATACGTGGACAGCGCTCCTCTAAGCAAGCTTTGAGGGCTTTGGGGTCAAATAAAATTGGCAGGAAGTGAATGCTGTTAACTTCTTTAAAATAGAACAATATGGGAACTCTATCCCAGAAAATGCGCCAGTTTTGCCATTCTCGGTAGGGAAAGCGGCGAATGAGTTTGTCACCTCTGTAGAGGTCAAAGTCAGTGGCGGTAAATTGCACGCGCAAGCTGACTGTTTGAAATAAAAGAAATAAACCCAAAAGGGCAAACACAATTCCCACCCAAGGCTGTACCAAAAGTAGTGGAATAGCCACTATTACCAATACTACAGGGATATTGTAACTAGGTTTAAGTTCCACAGTTGCTGCGGAGTTCGGCGCAATTGAACTGGTCACAGTTTCCCATCCTGTTTTAGTAGACACTTTTCTTATTTTAGGAGTTTGTCAGTTGACAGTTGACAGTTGACAGAGGTTAAAGGCTTCTTCCTTTCCCCTTTCCCCTTTCCCCTTTCCCCCCCATCTCTCCCCAGTCCCCAGTCCCCAGTCCCCAACCCTATATCCCTTGCTGAAATGCGCTACCAGTTCCTTGAAACATTACCCAGGATAAGAAAAAGTTGCTAATAAAGATAATTAGTAAGGCTGTAACAACAGCAGTTGTAGTTGATTGTCCTACGCCTTTGGCTCCGCCTGTAGTGGTTAAACCCCAGCTACAGCCAATGATGGCGATTAACACTCCAAAACAGGCAGCTTTAATCATGGCGCTACAAATATCCCAGCTTCCTAACAAATTACGGGCTGAATCTAAAAATACTGTATCGGCGATTCCATACATATTTGTGGCAATGAATAATCCTCCTGCCATGCCGGTGATTAAGGATAAGAGAGTTAAGATAGGTAGCATGATAAAACAAGCCAGTAGACGGGGAAGGACTAGGTAGTCAATTGGGTCGGTTCTTAACATCAGCATGGCATCAATTTGTTCTGTCACCCGCATAGTGCCGATTTCTGCGGCGAAGGCAGAACCAACACGTCCCGCTAAGATTACGGCTGTTAGCACTGGTGATAATTCGCGCGTTAATGCTACCGCTAATACTCCACCAACGAGATTCCCCGCGCCAAAGTTAATAAATTCTCGTGCTACTTGGATAGTAAACACGGCTCCTACAAAAACTGCTGTTAACAGGGCAATGAATAATGAATCTGGCCCTACTGCTGCCATTTGTTCTGTAGTGTTACGCCAGTGAATTTTACCCCTGAGTAGGTGAACTATAGCTTGTCCACCTAGAAATGTTGCGGCCAGCAATCGCTGACTCCATGTTCCTAAGCTTGATTTGGATATGGTCATTTGAGATTAGTCATTAGTGAGTCTAGTCCTGTAGGCGGTGAGTCCAGTGCTGCGGGAGGGTTTCCCTCCGCAGGCAACTGGCGAACCCGGAGGGGTTTCCCGCGCCCTGGGAACTGGCGAACCCGTTCGCGTTAGCGTCCCGTAGGGAAGGGTCATTAGTCCATAGTCAACAGTCAATGGTCAACAGTCAACAGTCAACGGTTTTTTCATTTTGCGAGAAATATTAACTTTGCTTAACGACATTCTCAGGATATATAGCTTTGCATAAACACGGTAAATATGGTAACTTCTCGACAGGCTGAAGTATAAGCTTTATTTAACAGGGGTTTTAGAGTTTCTTATTTTATTTTGCACTTACAGCACTTGTGTTACAAGTAACGGTTTATTTTAATGAAAACTTAAGATTTTTGACAACTTGTCTGTTGAGGAGCGATCGCACGTATTGTAGAAAGAAGACAAGTAGCTGTTCGGCTATTTTTCACTTTACTCTCGGAGCTTACGTAAGATGAATATTTTTACCAATTTTCTTCGATCCTTGGTGCTGACTATTATTTTTAGCTTTGCCGCGCCTTTATGCTTAATCGGTGCTATACTCCTGTTTTTATCTTTGGGCGGCTATGTTCCCCTTTTAGGCGACTTAACTGAGGCGATCGCTAATGCCATCTTTAACTTCCTCAGCATTTTTGGTAGCGGTTCTGCTTTGCACGGCATTTTAGTGATTAGCTTGACTTGTAGTTTTGTCGGTGCGCTTTTCGAGACCTATGTTTACTACCGCTATCAAATTTTAAGGTTAGATTCCTAAATCCTCAAGGCAGATGTAAGGTAAATTTCACTATTACTTTCACGCCTCAGAAATATTTTGTGCTGGTAATTTAACAAATATTTATATTAGTCAATTAGTATTAATTATTTTTATAAAAAAGTAAATAATTAAATTAGCTACAAGAAAAATGCGAAATCTCTGATTTACGCTCATGAAACCGTAGCTATTATCAATCATCTCTAAAAGCTTTACGCGGTAAGAGAAGCTTCAATTCTGGCTCACATTGTCCTTGTAGAGAAGGTTTGGGAGTTAGGCTTGGGAGAAATTTACACAAGGGGTTATATATTTAACTTTCAATTATCCAATCCTCGTCGGAGTTGGTAAAACAATATTGATATCTAAACAGCACAAAATTATTCATTAACTAGTTGAACTTAAGCATAAAGTGACGAGATATCAAAAAGTAGATTGTGATTTAGTAAGTTTTTTACCCTCTTTATATTGCTGAAATTTGCTGCTTGTGGGATAAGAATAGCAAAGAAATACCCACACAAGGCATAAAAAAATCGTTAAAATTTGGGATGGGATCATGGCTGATGGCTGTTTTCACAGAACAGAGTTAAGACATCTGACCACCAGACAAATTATATTTAGATTATTACTAGGATTTTTATTTGCTCATGGTTTGGCCTTTTAAGTCAAAGTTTCGTAAACAAATTGCTCGCATTGAAATCACAGGTGCGATCGCCAGTGCAACTCGCAAGCGGGTGCTAGAAGCTTTAAAAACTGTGGAAGAGAAAAAGTTTCCCGCCTTACTACTACGCATCGACAGCCCTGGCGGTACAGTAGGAGATTCCCAAGAAATTTATAGCGCCTTGAAGCGGTTACGGGAAAAAGTCAAGATTGTCGCTAGTTTTGGCAATATTTCGGCTTCTGGCGGTGTTTACATCGGTATGGGAGCAGAACATATCATGGCTAACCCTGGAACTATTACAGGTAGCATTGGTGTCATTCTGCGGGGAAACAACTTAGAACGGCTACTAGATAAAATTGGTGTCTCCTTCAAAGTCATCAAATCTGGGCCTTACAAGGATATATTGGCATTCGACCGGGAATTAACCGAACCAGAACAAAATATTCTGCAAGAGTTGATTGATACTAGTTACCAGCAATTTGTGGAAACAGTAGCCCAAGCGAGGTCATTAACAGTAGAAAAAGTTAAAAGTTTCGCTGATGGACGGATTTTTACTGGACAGCAAGCTTTAGAATTGGGAGTTGTAGACCGATTGGGAACCGAAGAAGAAGCGCGTCGCTGGACAGCAGAATTAGTAGGACTTGACCCGGAAAAAACACCTTTCTACACCCTAGAAGAGCGAAAACCTTTATTGAGTCGAGTTTTAAGCGGAAGTCGTCAGGGTTCCTCGAAACTAGGTGCAAGTATGGACTGGCTAGAATTTGAGATGTCTACCAGTGGTTTGCCACTGTGGTTATATAGACCGTAATCAAGGGAGATAAAAAAGACAATCAAAAATAAATATAGATTATTGACTAATGACTGTTGACTATTGACTATTAAGTAAATGATCACTTAAGGAGGATTTGGCGTGGAGTGGCGATTGCGTGCGATTCGTGGAGCAACAACCGTTTCTGAAAATACAGTGGAAGCGATGCGGGAAGCGGTTACAGAACTGCTTGACGAACTTGAAGGGCGAAATCAACTCCACCCAAAGGACATGATTAGTGTGACATTTTCAGTCACACAAGATTTAGATGCGATTTTTCCGGCTGCGATCGCTAGACCCCGCCCAGGTTGGGATAATGTAGCTATGTTGGATGTACAGCAAATGCACGTTGAAGGTAGTTTACAACGCTGCATCCGCTTTCTTATCCACGCCTACCTTCCAGCCTCCGTCCCTGTTTATCATATTTACCTACGCGAAGCTGCAAAATTACGTCCAGATTGGAGTTTTCCCCAGGCGCTACAAGCATCACACTCAGCCATAGAGTCAAAAGTTTAATGTAGTGGCATAGACTCAAGCTCTCCTGCCTCTTAGCTTAATCAATCAAACCCTCCAAAGCAAGCTGTAAATCTTGAGTCAAAATACCCACAGCCTTTTTTGCAGCTTGGCGGTTATTTTGCACCTGTTCCCAACGTTCCGTAACTGAAATTGGCGTACCCACCTTAATTAACGCTTGACGCAAACCTAACCTTGGTCGTCCTGGTAGAGTTGATTCTTGTATACGAGCAAGCATATCAAACATCAGTAAAGCCGTCTCTGCAAATCTATCAGCACTGTGCTTTTCTTGAATATAAGTAGCGTTGACAGCGACAAAACTTTCCACCAAACGCATATGCTGTACTCGTAAGTCTGCTTCTTGGGCTACCCAGTCAGCTAAAGCGCGTCTAAAAGGCGGTAAAGTATCGATATCTGGTAAGTCATCCCGGTAAATCCAATTCCAACTCGCCTCTTCCAAACGGCGACAACGGTCGATAAAATTACCTTGGGAGGGTATGCCAAAATATTGTTCAGATACTTGTAAGGCTTTATCTAATAAACGATGCAGTCTAGCAATTAACGCCTCATTGGGCGTAGCGGTTTCCTCAGTTGCAATAGTTGTGGGAATATCTTGATGATAGAAGCGGCGATAAAAATCTTCCATCTCCGTAATTAAATACTCACCCAACCGACAAATGCGTTGATAGTAAATTTCCGGCTCATATTTTGCCGACTCAGCAATTGACTGCACTGGTAAACCACTATCAGCTTCTAACTTACTCAACAACCCAGCCAACTTTGACCAAGGTGGTGTAACGTAGCGATATTGGATAGATACAGGCACAATAACAACAGCCTCAGTGCGGTTAGCTTTGTGCAAATCTTCCACACACCAAAAACCCAATTGAGCCACACCCGGTTCTAAAGGGCTGACAATACCACTATGACCATTATTACCACCTTCAGGAGCAACAGCGATCGGGAATTGAGCATTAGCAAATAAATCTCGCGCTGTTTGGATAGCTTGTCTATCTAACCGCCTTCCGCGACGAATTGGCACACCCCCCAACTGGGAAAACAACCAACCTAACCAATTTCCAGCCCATATTGTCATTCCTCGGTCGTAAACAAAATGGCTGTGGACGGGATATTGCAACTCGATACCCTTTTGCCGCGCCACCTGTGGGACAATGCGAGAAATGAAGTACAGCATACACAAGGGGTCTTCCACTTCTGGGTGACGAAACGCCAACAAGAACCGAATTTTACCCGCTTGGAATTGTTGATAGAGTTGGGCTAATACCTCAGCGTTCTCCCCTTCTATATCCACAATACCAGCCGGGAGCCAAGGGCGAGTGCGAAAACGTAATACAAGGGGTAGGAACCATTGCATTAGTCTCAGGATAAGCGGGTTAAAGTGGTGAGAGATAAATTTGAGGGATGGTTGGGTGGAGTTAATTAGTTTAGGCAAGTGATGCTCCCATCTGTGTAATTAAAATAGATGCCTAATTGATTTTGCCACTTCTAAAAGCAAGCGATCGCTGTTAGCTTAAATTATGAGTTACGCCACACAACCAGATGAACACACCACCAGACCCACGCAAATACGCCCCAGCCACACAACGCAACCGCGAACCCATCTTAGAAGTGCTTTTACAAGTCTTACCTGCCAGTGGCACAATTTTAGAGATAGCAAGTGGTACTGGTGAACACGCCGTTTTCTTCGCCCCCCGCCTCAGTCCGCGTCAATGGCTACCCTCCGACCCCAACCCCGAATTACGAGCCAGCATAGCCGCTTGGACAGCCCAATTTCCCGCCGATAATCTCTACCCACCCCTAGAACTTGATGCTAGTCAGCCAATATGGCCAGTAGAACCAGACGCAGACTTACCATCCCCCATTGTTGCCATAGTCAACATCAATATGATACACATTTCCCCTTGGTCAGCCTGTTTAGGACTCATGGCTGGTGCTGGGCGGATTTTGCCACCAGGAGGTATCCTGTATCTATACGGCCCTTACAAACAAGGCACAGAGCATACCGCACCCAGTAACGCCTCTTTCGATCAATCATTACGCTCTCAAAATCCAGACTGGGGTGTACGTAACCTAGAAGATGTGGTTGCAGCAGCTAAAGAAGAGAATCTCCAACTGCAAAAAGTCTACCGAATGCCTGCAAATAACCTTTCGGTAGTTTTTCAACGCTGCGTATAAGAATGGAGATTAGCAGACTCGAACTGCTGACATCCTGCTTGCAAAGCAGGCGCTCTACCAACTGAGCTAAACCCCCGTAAAATTAAATTAGTTACCATAGTTATCATAACTGAAGACTCTGATTTTGGCAAAGGGATGAACCAAAAAAATATCCAAATTGTGGCAACATTTTATAAATTCGTGAGTTTGCCGGATTTCACCGAGAAACAAGACCCCCTTTTAGCATACTGTTTAGACCAAGGTATCAAGGGGACAATTCTCCTAGCCAAAGAAGGAATCAACGGGACAATTGCAGGTTCACGTCAGGCTATTGACGCTGTATTGTCCTATCTGCGTTCTGACCCCCGCTTACAAGACCTAGACCACAAAGAGTCTACCGCCGAAAACCCACCATTTGAGCGGATGAAGGTGCGGTTGAAAAAAGAAATTGTTACCTTGGGTTTACCGGAAGTTGACCCAAATGAACAGGTGGGTACTTATGTTACGCCGCAAGAATGGAATGACTTAATTTCTGACCCGGAAGTAACGGTAATTGACACTCGTAATGATTACGAAGTACATATTGGCACTTTCAAAGGGGCGCAAAATCCCCAAACTAATTCATTTCGGGATTTCCCCGAATATGTCCGCCAAAACCTTGACCCTAGTAAACAAAAGAAAGTTGCCATGTTTTGTACTGGGGGTATTCGCTGCGAAAAAGCCTCATCTTTTATGCTGTCTCAAGGTTTTGCAGAGGTGTATCACCTGAAGGGGGGGATACTCAAGTATTTGGAGGAAGTTCCGCCGGAAGCAAGTTTGTGGGAAGGGGAATGTTTCGTCTTTGATGAACGCATAGCTGTAGGTCATGGGTTAGAAGTTGGAAGTCATGAGTTATGTTTCTGTTGTGGACATCCACTTGCGGAAGAGGATAAAGCATCTGCGAAGTATGAGGAGGGTATTTCTTGTCCTTGGTGTTTTGATGGTTTAACTGAGGAGAAAAGAGTCAGACAGGAGGAGAAATGGCGGCAGTTTCAGTTAAATAAGTTGAGGGGAGTTTAAGGTTTTATTTTTCAACGCGGAGGGGCGCGGAGGGTTAATTTTTATCCTAGTTTGGTGTGATGTTTAGAACTTAGAATAAAATGGTAATTAGGTCGATTTTGAGATATTCAAACTCTTAGAAAAGTAAAATTTAGCTCATACTTATTATGTATACCAATCAAGAGTTAGATTTAATCGTGTCAACACTATCATCTTTTGAGCCAGAAGAATTAGATTATTTAAAAACAAAAATTGATTTTATTCTTGGTGAAAAAGCTATTGCTGATTTAAGCATAAATCAACACGATTCCCAGAAATATGTGGGGTATAGGCGGGCTGTTGTTGACAAATTTATGCAAAATCTTGTAAGGGATCGAAAATCAGATATTAATACTGAAATTGAAGACAAAATAACGCTCAAAAAGCATCGTAGACCTTCGGGAATGTGGAAAGGAAAAGTAAAAATGCCAGATGACTTTGATGAGTTATCCAATGATATTTTGGCTGATTTTGGCATCGATTGATAATGAAATTATTACTTGATACCTGTGCTTTGATATGGTATTTATCGGAAGATTCACGTTTATTGCCTGAAGTTTACGAGCAAATAGCTGATTCTGATAATGAAGTATTTGTTAGTGCTGCTAGTGCTTGGGAAATTGAAATCAAAAGAGGTAAAAAAGATTTTGAATGTCCCGATGATTTATTAACTGTTATAAATATTTGTGAATTTAATGTTCTGTCAATTACAATTGAACACGCAATTAAAACTGCATCCTTACCTAAATATCACAAAGACCCTTTTGACAGAATATTAATAACACAAGCAATGGTAGAAAAGATGATTTTAGTTACAAGCGATAGTAAAATCATCGGTATATATCCAATCCCAATTTTAGTTTCTCAGAAACAATAAAGCCAGTAGGGTGTGTTAGACCTAAGCAATAACGCATCAAAAGTTTTGGAGGAGGCGAGTTAATGTCTCAGCAAAGTCAGTAACAGAAAACTAATACACAAGTTCTTCATAGATTTTTACCTGTTTATTTAGGATTAAAGCGCCTTCTAGTGCAGTAGTAGCCCAAAAAGTTGTGAGAGCGATTCTTAACTGTTAACAGTCAACTGTCAACTGTCAACAAAAATTACACCAAGCTTAAGAAATCCTGCCTAGTGGAGATGAAGTGCTAACTTAGATAATTAGTTGCCCAGAAGGGCGCAGATTATGAAACTTTTTTCTTCCTCCTTTGGTAAGACTAAAAAAAATAAATTAGCTGGCTTTGCAACTACATTAATAGCAACAATGGCCTTAGCGGGTGGTATTAACTCCGCTAATGCGACTAATTTAAAAACATCGACAGCACAAGCAATTCCTTCCGCCTCAGTTCAAGTAGCACCAACAAAACCAACCGTTCCTCAGTATAAAGCGGCAGCCGTTGACCCGTTTGTACTCATCCCCGTCGTGCTGGTTGGCGGTTTGGTGATATTCGTTCCTCTGTTTTTCGGTGGTTTGGTAGTTATTGGCGAACGTGAAGTTGGTATTGTCGTCAAGAAGTTTGCTATTTCTGGCAAAGGGCTACCAGCCGGACAGTTAATAGCCCTCAATGGTGAAGCGGGTTTACAGGCTGATAC
The DNA here is from genome assembly GCA_036704005.1 of Leptolyngbyaceae cyanobacterium. Classification (GTDB taxonomy): domain Bacteria; phylum Cyanobacteriota; class Cyanobacteriia; order Cyanobacteriales; family Nostocaceae; genus Trichormus. The sequence goes on from DATNQO010000170.1 coordinate 16,872, forward strand.
TCTCGCCCCTGGTTGGCATTGGGGTTACTGGCCTTGGCAATACGCGGTGCGTAAAGAGGCTGTGGTTGTTGTGCCGCAAAGTGAAATTGCCTTGATAGTTGCGGCTGATGGCGAATCTATCCCACCAGAGCGGATTTTAGGTAAAATCGTTGATTGTGATAACTTCCAAGATGCCCGAAAATTCCTGACGCATGGCGGGGAAAAAGGGCGACAAATGGGTTTCCTCACCGCAGGTACTTACCGAATTAATACTGCACTGTTTAAAGTGATTATGTCAGCTAGTGCCAAGGAACATGGCATGAGTACTGAACAGTTGCGGGTGCATACGGTGGCTTCTGATAAGGTGGGTATTGTCACTACCTTGGATGGTATGCCGATTTCGGCGGGTGAAATTGCTGGGTCTGTAATTACTGGACATGATAATTTCCAAAACGGTCAGAAGTTTCTGGATGGCGGTGGACGCAGAGGTTTACAAGAACAGATTTTATTATCCGGTTCTTGGAATTTAAATCCCTGGTTTGTCAATGTTGAACAAGTACCGATGACGGAAATACCTATCGGTTATGTGGGTGTGGTGATTTCTTTCGTCGGTAAAGCCCAGGAAGATGTCAGTGGTGCAGCTTTTACCCACGGTAATTTAGTAAACCCCGGTCATAAGGGCGTATGGGTGGAAGCTTTGTATCCTGGTAAACATCCACTCAACACCCGTATTATGAAGGTGGAGTTAGTCCCAACTATTAATATAGTGTTGAACTGGTCGGGACGTACTGAACGGCACAAATATGATGCCAACCTGGAAGCGTTGACTGTGCGTTCTAAAGATGGTTTCGCTTTCGATTTGGAAGTGTCGCAAATCATTCACGTCGGTGCTTTGGATGCGCCCAAGGTGATTTCTCGTGTTGGTTCTATGCAGAACTTGGTGGATAACGTCCTTGAACCTAGTATTGGTAATTATTTCCGTAACTCGGCTCAAGATTATACTGTATTGGACTTCTTGAATGCCCGGAGTGAACGGCAAATGGAAGCATCTGAGTATATTAAAGCAGCTTTACGGGCTTATGATGTACAGGCGATCGATACTTTAATTGGAGATATCCAACCGCCAGCCTCGTTAATGCAGACACAAACAGATAGGAAAATTGCTGAGGAAGAACGCAAGACTTACGAAGTGCAGCAGATGGCGCAAACTCAACGTCAACAACTGGTGCGTGAAACAGCTTTGGCTGATATCCAACAGGAGATGGTGAAATCAGAACAGAGTGTACAAATTGCGGAACTGAAAGCCCAAGCGCAAATTAAGCAGGCGAATGGTGAAGCTGAGGCGACAAAACTCAAAGCAATGGCTGAAGCTGAAGGTATTAGGGCGACTGGTAACGCTAAGGCTGAAACTTACCGCACTGGTGTAGATGCGTTGGGAACACAGGGTTACACAGCAATGCAACTGATGCAGATTATAGGCGATCGCAATGTCCGCTTAATTCCCGATATCCTAGTTGGTGGTAGCAACGGTAGCACCAATGGTTTAGTTGATGGGTTACTCTCGATGATTTTGTGGAATCAAACCAATAAAACAGGCGAAGTCACACCTCCAACAATAGCCAAAACTCCCCCAACATCACAAAATGGTAATTCTCAGTTACTTGTGGAATTACCAAAGGATAAATAACAGCAGCTTGAGGATAAATAAGTAAGAATTTGTAGGGTGGTAAATTTTTGTTACCCTACTTTTTTGATATGAACTCATATCGTTTGGCTGAGATTGATAATGGGCAAGCAGCATAAGCGCAATACCAGCCACCATAGATAAGAGTTTTCGTCAGTAAAAAACCCGTTATAGTCTATTAATCCATGCGCCATTTGATTGCGGAGATTAGTACCAAATCGATGAACTAGTAACCCTTTCAAGTCAAAAACAATGTCTTCACCCAAAATTTCTACTAATTCAGGGCGACGAATCAAAACATTAATATTGTGTTCATCCTGAACGCCTCGATCGTCTAGTCCACTAAATTAGTTGGCAATACTTGAGACAGTATGATCGGCTTACTCCCGTAGCAACGTAACAGTATGTCAAATATTCTATCTAACATACAGGCGATCGCACTCACGCATTACGGAGGCGATCGCTAGGCTGAGATATTCGTAGTAGACATCGTAGATTTTGTTATGTAAGAATATATTGAACATTTAAACGGCTTTGGAGTTCCACGGTGATGTCTCAACTAGACCGTATTACTGTTAATCCAAATGTCTGTCTTGGACAACCAACGATTCGGGGAATGCGTATCACTGTGGCCTTTATTCTCAAATTGCTAGCTAGTCAGATGTCTATTGAGGAAGTTTTAGAGGCTTACCCCGAACTAGAGGATGAAGATATTAGGCAAGCTCTAAACTACGCTGCTTGGGCAGTTTCAGATAGAATCACTACTATTCCTTCGGCATGAATCCCCTTCGTTTTATTGCCGATGTGCATATTTCTCCTTTAACAATCATAGCTCTGCAACAGCAAGGTTATGATGTTTTGCGTACTACAGATATGCTTCCTGCAAATGCGACTGATACAGACATTTTGGCGCTTGCGAGAGTTGAGGGTCGAGTTATCGTCACACAAGATTTAGACTTTTCTATGCTGGTAGCTCTTGCTAGATACGATCAACCAAGTTTAATTACGTTGCGGTTGTCTTCTGCAAAGCCTAATGTAGTAACACAAAGGTTACTGGAAGTTTTACCTCAGTTAGAGCAAGAGCTTAGAGAAGGTTCAGCCCTAACAATTGAAGATAATTCTGTACGTATTCGTAAGTTGCCGATTTCTTGAAAATAATATCTAACGCCAGTTTTACCACATCTGACATTAGCACAAGTTTTTGATGCTTTAATAGGACTTACGCAACTGGCATATTTTTTCTGTAGGGTGTGTGACGCTGTGAAAATATTTGAACGTAGTAATGAGACTTGTAGCGTCACGCACCAACCACCAATTGTGACACTTGCGTAAGTCCTGTTTAAGTTTCTATCTCGATTATCAAGCAGAGATTAATGAGTATATGGTGTAGAAGTTGTAGCAGATGCAGCGATCGCTTGTTGAGTAGCATGGCTAGCCGCTAAAGTAGTTATAGTCAGTAGTGCAGCAGAAGAAATACGCATATTAATTTAAAATTTAAAATTTTGCAGACTGAAATTTGGGCAAAGGAAATAAAGATTCCTTGCCCTGGTTGTGTAATTCTTGTATAAATGAACAGCTTACTCTGTATAACGTAATTACGAATTACTAAACTAGACAGTTAATATTAATATTTTGTTTCTCATGAGTGATGTGTCCCGTTTATCTCCAACCTCTCGGTTACAATTACTAGTTCTAAGTAATGGTCACGGTGAAGATATAATTGCTATCCGCATTTTGCAGGAATTGCTGCAACTAGCAAACCCACCGGATATTTATGCGTTACCCCTGGTAGGCGAAGGACGCGCTTACCAAAACTTAAATATTCCCCTCATTGGTGCGGTGCGTACTATGCCTTCTGGTGGCTTTATCTATATGGATGGACGACAGTTAGCGCGGGATGTACGCGGGGGTTTACTGCAACTTACCTGGAGTCAAATTCAAGCCATGCGGCGTTGGGTGAGTTCGCAAAAGAAGTTAGGTAATAAACAAGCCATTCTCGCGGTTGGCGATATTGTGCCTTTGTTGTTTGCCTTTATCAGTGGTGCTAACTACGCTTTTGTGGGGACGGCGAAGTCAGAATATTATGTGCGGGACGAAGTTGGGCTACTCCCCAGGAAATCAAAAGCAGCCCGTTGGGAAAACTTTTCTGGTTCGATTTATCACCCGTGGGAACGTTGGTTAATGAGTCGCCGTCGTTGTCGGGCGGTGTTTCCTAGAGATGGGTTGACTACGCAAATATTAAAAAATTGCTCAATTCCCGCTTTCGATGTGGGTAATCCAATGATGGATGGTTTGCAACCAAAAGTTTCACCACAATTATTTTACATGGCTAATGCTCGATATCAAGAGATGGATAGACCTTTGGTAATTACCCTCCTCCCTGGTTCCCGTGCGCCGGAGGCTTATAATAATTGGCAGGTAATTATGACGGCTGTGTCTGCGTTAATGGCGAGTTTTCAAGAGCGAGATTCATTCTTACCTCATTCTGGTACTGTGGTATTTGTAGGAGCGATCGCACCTAGTTTAGACTTAACTACACTGGCTGAAACTGTGCAATCTCAAGGCTGGCAGACTCACCCAGATTTACCCTTACCTTTTCCAGATGCCGAGGCTTTGATATTCAAACAAAGAAACGCCCATTTAGTCTTAACCCAACAATCATATAACGAATGTTTGCATTGGGGTGATGTGGCGATCGCAATGGCGGGGACAGCTACAGAACAGTTTATCGGTTTAGGTAAACCAGCGATCGCAATTCCTGGGGAGGGGCCGCAATATACCCCAGCCTTTGCCGAAGCCCAAAGTCGGCTGTTAGGCTTATCCTTAATTTTAGTTGAGCAACCTGTACAAGTAGCTCAAATAGTGCGATCGCTTTTCACCAATCCTGACACATTACATATCATCAGGGAAAATGGAGTCCGCCGCATGGGTAAACCAGGCGCAGCCAGGCGCATTGCTGATTGTTTAGTTGAGAAATTTGGGCATTTGACATAGCAGGTTAAAGGTTATGGGCGCTTTAGCTGCTTGCTATCGGGATTTTATGATTTACTCATATCCTTTTCGGTAACTACTCAACTACAGGTAATCCCGCCAAAGCCATTGCCACTTCAGATTCACTATATTCGGTATCTATGAGCTTTCCTGCTTGATAATCAATGTAAGCCTGCATATCAAAATGTCCATGACCGCAAAGATTAAACAAGATAGTCTTACTCACACCTTCTTGCTTGCAACGCAGCGCCTCATCAATTGCCGCTTTCACTGCATGGTTTGCTTCTGGTGCTGGTAAAATCCCCTCTGCCCGTGCAAAACTTAATCCAGCAGCAAAGCAACCAAGTTGATATTCAGCACGCGGTTCTACCAATCCCAAATTAACAAGATGACTGATTAAGGGAGATATACCGTGATGTCGCAAACCTCCAGCGTGAATACCTTCTGGTACAAAACTGCTACCTAAAGTGTGCATTTTAGTTAGTGGGGTCAACTGGGCAGTATCACTAAAATCATAAGCATATTTGCCACGAGTTAATGACGGACAAGCAGCTGGTTCTACAGCTATCACTTGTATGTCTCGTTCTCCTCGCAGTTTCGCACCGATAAATGGAAAAGCTATGCCGGCAAAGTTACTACCACCGCCCGTACAGCCAATAATAACATCAGGATAATCTCCAGCCATCTCTAACTGAGCTAATGCCTCCTGTCCAATCACAGTTTGATGTAAAAGTACGTAATTGAGAAAACTACCTAAAGCATATTTACAGTTTTCATCAGCTGCGGCTACTTCTACAGCTTCACTAATAGCAATTCCCAAACTGCCCGTACTATTAGGGTATTCTGCAAGAATATTTCGTCCGGCTTGAGTTTCATCACTGGGGCTAGCCACTACCCTTGCTCCATAGCTCTCCATCAACGCTCGGCGATAAGGCTTTTGGTGATAGCTCACCTTCACCATGTAAACTAGCACTTCCAAACCAAATAAGGCTCCTGCAAAGGCTAAAGATGATCCCCACTGTCCTGCTCCCGTTTCAGTAGTTAATCTTTTTACTCCTGCTTGTTTGTTGTAATATGCCTGAGCTACCGCCGTGTTAGGTTTGTGGCTTCCAGAAGGGCTGACACCTTCGTACTTGTAATAAATTTTGGCTGGTGTGTCTAAAGCTTGTTCTAAACGACGGGCGCGATAAAGAGGAGTCGGTCGCCATTGGCAATAAATAGAGCGTACTACTTCTGGTATCTCAATCCATCTTTCGGTACTAACTTCTTGTTCAATTAGTTCCAGAGGAAACAAAGGCAACAAATCATCTGGTGTAATGGGCTTTAGTGTAATTGGGTTTAAAACTGGTGGTAAAGCTTGGGGTAAATCAGCTTGGATATTGTACCAAGCTTGAGGCATCTGTTTTTCATGGAGAATATATTTAATAGTGTCCATATCAATTTAATCTCGGTGAATTAATTTACTGCCTATTGTTCAAAAGCCAAGTTCGCTTTACTTGTCAGTAAGGATTGATAACTTTCTAGCTCTAAAGCCTCAACTCTATCATATTTGTGTTTGGTATAATATAGCTATAGGATTATTACTTAATTTTCCAAATATAAGTAAAGTGGGCAATGCCCACCAAAACTATCATCTGGTAGGCATTGCCCAGCCTACTACGATTTTTTTGCTTAACTGATAACTGTTAAAGCCCAGGAAAAGCAGGGGTGATTTGGGGTACAGGGGCGGTAGGCGTAGGAGTAGGTGGAGGTGGTGTGATCACTGCGATCGCAAATGCTTTTTCTTGTGGTTGCTGCTTACCCGATTTATCAGTAACTTGCAGTTTGATTTGCGATGGAAAGGCTTGATTAACTGATAGTTTTTGTGAGCCAACAGGCTGTACATCACCGATAATTGGATCAAGCTTGACTTGAATATCTTCTCCCTCTACTTGCCAAGACAGAGTAGCTATTGTACCTTCTTTTAACACCTGATTGGGTTGATCGCTACCATTGACTGTGAAAGACACAATTCTAAATGGTTTTGGTAATATCTCAATCGCTGAATCTGTCTTTTTCGCACTATTTCTGTTGTTTACACTGTCAGAGAAAGCTTTAATCTCAAAAGTATATTTTCCCGCTTTTGATGCAGGTATAGGTATATTGTCACACCTGAGTTGTTGATTCTCTATTTCTCTACATTGTTTCTGAAAGCGCGGGTCTGCGATCGCACCCTGATTAAATTTATAAACAAACGGTTGACCTAGTAATGTCCCATCCTCTGCATTTCCAGTTATCCGCACTTCTCGCAGCAGCAAAAAGTTGTTAACTTTCCAACTTAAATTAATACTATCGCCCTTTCTATACTGTGATTTATCTGTCTTAAACTCTACAATTTGAGCTATTGGTTTCTCGCTAATTTCCACTTGCACTGGTTGAGCGGAAGTTTGAGCAATCCGAGAAGAGAAAGGCATACCTTGACGATAAAAACCCTTTAAATCAAAATTATATTTTCCCGTAGCTCTAATCCCTGTTTTGACATAATTGCAAATCAGTTCTTTCCTTTGTGGTATTATTGTACAAGGAGATGCTGTATTGGCATTTTTATTAACTAAATCTTGCGGAATCCCATTACTAAAATCATAAACCTTGGGTTCAATTGCTTGCTGACCTTTCACAGTCAACTCCAATCTTTTTAACTGTTGATAATTTTCTACCCTCCACCCTAAAGTTACCTCTTGCCCTTCCACAATTTGCGGGCTATTAGCTGCAAAACTTTCTATTCTCGCTGGGTCTGGGTGTAACAGTCGCCAAACGATGAATCCTATTCCTCCCAATAAACCCAAACAAAGCAAAACTAACAGTAAAAATTGCCACAGAGGGCGGGGTTTCCAAACAAAACTGAGTTGAGGTAATGTATTAGGTAGAGGGAAATTTTCTTGATCTAGGATGTTGAGTTGGAAGTTAATCATTAACCCGCCACCTAACCAAGGTCTGCGCCATCCAGGTTGAGGTTTCACTTGCAAATTAGTTACAGAACTTTTCCCAGGTAACAGCCTAATTTCACTAGGCTGAAATTGATAAGTATATAATTGTTCCTCATCCCGACTTGTTAAACTGAAAGTCAATTGACGGACTACATTTCCCTGGTTAATTAATGATAATTCATACTTGGCAGGGCTACGACTTACTTGTGCCAACAAGGTTTGTACATTAGCATCCAAACGGTAAATTGTCGGTATTTGGATGTAAACCAAATCTAACAGCACTAAATCAGGAGAGTTTTCTGAATATAAGCGAACAGTGGGTGAATAAATCCCCGCTAAAGTATCACCTGGTGGATGGAATGTTAGCAAGATTTGCCCTTGTGAATTAGGGTTAAGTCCGAGTGCAGCCACTTCCGATAATCCCAACCCCTCAGCCCCAGTTGTGGGATAAGTGATAGTAAACCATTCTTCGTCCAAATCTGGGCAAGTTAAGCGAAAACGGTCTACGCGGTTAGAGCGATTTTCTACTATTACTTGCACAGGTAATGAAGATTCATTCGCGTTGAATAGTAGAGGTTTATTGGCATTACTGCTAGGCTTAATGGAAAAAGTCGGGTCATTTACCCGCACAACAGTTTGTTCTTGCAGCAGAACTTTTAGTTGCAGGGGAACGTTAATGGGAGTATCTTCAGGATAATGTACAGGAGCATCTACAACTAAAGTATAGTCATAGGTTCCAGGTAAAGCATCAACAGGAATTGGCAAATCAAATTTAATTTCATCACTAGCTTGTTGTGGGTCTATTGCCAAACTTGCTAGAGGAGAAATAGCCCAACCTGTGAGATTTTTAAATTCGTCACCATAAATAAAAGTTACATTAATAACCGCACTCTGATTGCCGCGATTAACGATGATAACATATAGTTCAATAGTCTCTCCTGATCTGGCAAATTGGAGTTCAGAAGGCTTAACAATAATTTGTAATGGACTGACCTGCATACCCGCAAATTCCTTACTTGATGCGATGTAGTTTGACTTGATGATCTTCATCACCACTGAGAATCATGTTGTCTTGCAAGTCAACACTTCTGATTCCCTTGGGACTTTGGTAAATTGTTTGACCTGTTGCTGCTTTTGTCCTGTCGAGCTTGTATTCTGAGGTTAAATACCAAGCAATCACTCGTCCATCATCTCCACCACTGACGAGTAAATTACCATCGTCACTAAATTTCAGCGTCCTGACTGGCGTTTTCGAGATAACTTGCCAACTATCTATAGGCGGACAATCAACTTCGGGAATTGTATTCTGTGTGGCATTTTTTAGGGTTTGGCATTGAGATAAATTCCAAATAGTAATGTAGCCCGCAGAATCGGAAGTTGCTAAAATTTTCCCTGGTGAGTTGGGTGCAAAATCTACTCCCCAAACATAATCTGTATTCCCGGTTCTGGGATCTATCTTTGCTAAGGTTTGCACCGATAGATTCGGCTGTTTATTATCAACCTGATTAGGATTCCATGACCATAATAAAAAGCGTTTAAAGTTACCTGCGATGACGAGAGTTTGATCGTCGGGACTGAGAGTTAAAGCGCGGATTTGAAAGCCTGATAAGTTAAGTTGCGTTTGCAGGTTGAGAACTGCTGGTTGTACCTGAAATTTATTATTAACAGATGTTCTTGACCATAACCTTAATTTACCACTGCCGTAACCGCTAAATAAATATAAGGAATTTTTTGTAAATGCTAAATCAAAGACCCGATCACCTATGGCTTTTGGGTCTTGTAGGTCTTGCAGTTTTTCTGTTTCTTCCCCACTTGGGACATTCCTAAGTTCAATTACACCACTATCCAGCCCGATCGCTACACGATTATTTTCCACCGGCATAAACCGGGAAACTTGCACCGCATCATCGGTAATTGCTAACAGTCCTTGGGGTTCTTGTCGGCGATCGCAAGCTACAGGCCTTTGATTATACTTAATATCTGCTGGCTGTAAACTTTCACCATTGTTAATTTTCCACAGTCTTAATGTACAATCATCTGAACCACTCAGAGCCAATAAAGCATTGCCACTAAAAGCGACAGAGTTGACTGTGCGAGTGTGCATAACTGGCGATCGCATCAATAGCAAAGCTAACAACAAGGCAATAAGTGCTAAAATCGCCAGTTGTAACCACAGGGGAATCATAGGTAGACTCTCTAATTCTAGAGTCTGCGTTGCTGGGTCTGTAGTCCCCAAACGTTGGTCAAGTAAGTCAGCTTTGGCTTCTAGTAGCAAAGTCTTACCTATCCCCAGCCAAGGGCGATTTGTTTTCACATTGAGAATAACTTGACTAGTTTCCCCTAAATGCAAATTGGCTGTTTCGGGAATAGTGTTATAAGTACATTTTCGCCAATCTCTACCCTGAACATTTACATTTACCTCTTGGTAGAGGTTACTGGCATTTTTGAATACTAATTCAAAGGCTGCTGTATCAGATTTTAACTTAGGCAACCATGCAGATTGACTAGGAATTTTTTGACGGTTTTGGGTAACATGAAACTCCACAAATCCTACAGGTAAAACTTCTATATTCCCGGCGGCACTTGCGGGATACCCATTATTACTTGTAGCTTCGATAGTGAAGGGATAATTTTGGCTAGGTGATTGGACAACAGAGGGAGGTTGGCATTGAAAAGTTACCTCTGCATAACCACCAGGCTCTAAGGGAAATTGTCTTTCTACATTACCATTCAACCAAGATGAATCAACCCCAACAAAACGCAATGTGGCATTAGTCGTTTGTTGACTTAAATTCCTCACCCGCACTGGTACATCTAGGGTATTGCGAGGATAAACTTGGAATGCGCGTACAGGTAATTCTACACTCAAAACTGTGGGTTGATTGTCTCGCTCGATGATCAACCGCAGCATTAGCCTACGTTCTTGTCCTAGCTGTGGCGAAAAAATTCTCACCTTTAAATCAACAGCGCCGACAAAACCGGGAATTGGTGTATTCAATATAAATACTTGAAACTCAGTGCTACTTCCCGGAGGTTTAGTTGCCGCCAACTCTGGTTCAAGTTTATACCAACGATATTCTGTATTCCGTTGCTCTCCTGCGGCTGTAATATCAACTTGAAAACTAGCAAATTGCGTACTGTCATTGTTGACCGTGACTGTAAAAGAGGCAGGATGAGAGTTTGGTCTAAAGGTAAGACTTTGTGTAGACAGGCTGGCATTTATTGAATTATGTTCCATACTATTTAATCCCCAGTTCGCCTATTTTTTCTAGTTCAAAAAACAGGCATAGCTAAGTATAGCCAAGGAGATATTCCTCAAGGTGCAAAGTATATATATTTTCTTGATTGACATAATGGCGCGATCGCATCAACTTAACCGCGCCTCATAACAATCCTAAAGCTTTGAGGCTGCGCCGAGTCACTTCAATTCGAGCAGGAGCGTCATTATCATTGCGGACATCAATATTTGTCGCAAAGAAATATACATTATTTTTCTGTTCCAAATATCCTACAAACCAGCCAATATTAGGAGTAAGACTTGTTGCCCAGCCTGTCTTTCCTCGTAATACATAGTCTGGGGTACGTTCGTAAATCATTATGTCTTGAACTAAATCCAAAGTCCTTTGTGAAAAGGGTAAATCTTGACGCTGAAGACGTTGCAGAAACTCAATCTGTTCTCTAGGTGTAATTTTTAGTGGCCCTTCTAACCAAAATTTGTCAATTTGCTCAGGTGTACCAATTTCACGGTTGCCATAAGCAACTTGCTTGATAAATTGATTCATGCGTTCATAACCAATTCTTCGCGCCAGCACTTGATAGAACCACACCGTTGAATTTTTAAATGCTTGGCGAATGTTGGTGTCTTGGTTCCATATTGGGAATTGGCGCTGAATACCATCCCAAGTCAAAACAGCCACGTCATTTGGAATTACCCCAGTTTCTAAGGCTACGAGAGAGTTAAAAATTTTGAAAGTCGATGCAGGTAGGAAGGCTTGGGAGTTGCGCGAAGGGTTATGTTCGTAAAATTTTTTATTGTTGCGATCGTAAATCAGAATAGCACCGTTAATACCCATCTGACTAAATGAACTTCCCAGATTAACACTCGCAGCAAGTTTAGGTGTCTGAATTTCCTGAGATTGTGCAGGTGTATCTCGGAAACTGCTAATACTGAAAAATGCCACCAAGATGCTAATAGCGATCATTCCTACTAGAGGCATTCGTCGGTTTTGAGGCATAAACATACTTTCCTACAAAACTGATTTACGACTAGTAGAATACAGCAAAGGCGTTTGCCATTCCAGAAGTTCAAATGAGGTATAAGTCAACTGTCGCGGTGAGCGAGAGTAATTTTGCACAGTGAGGATAGAAATGTGCAGCCATCAAGTAACTGTCACCCAGATATAAATATTTAAGCCTGCTTAGGCAGGCTTAACCTTTGTACAAGCTGTTTCTCACCAACTATTTCGCTTGCTTATCTCATTTCATCGTATTCGTGAGTTTCCACTCGTCTGGTTTCCATGCCACCGGGAGGTAGAAACTCAGCCCGACGTACAGGAACCAAAGGTTGTGTATTGCTGGGATAGGGATGAATAACTTGGACGGTACGGGCAGAACGTGGACGTTCGGCGAATAACGATAACACGCCAGCAACTACGATACCACCGCCAACAGTTAAAGTCGCACCGCCAACTGCCCAAGCAATGGGAGAAGACCACCAATTACCTTGAGCGGGTAACGCAGCTGCTGCTACTCTTTGAGAATTTTGTTGAGCTAACTGCATCTGTTGGGCGTTGTTCCAGTTTTGAAATTGAAACTGGAGTTGTTGATTTTGCGCTCTGAGTTGCTCGTTATCATTCTTTAAGCGCTCAAAATCCATCTTCAAGCGTTCCAATTCGACGCTTTGCACAGGATTAGGCGCTGTTGGTTGGGGATTATTATATGCTGGCTGCCCGTAGGGTGGTTGATACTGTGGCGGCATCACCTGGGGCGCTACTACAGTCGCTGGCATTTGTGAAGCCACACCAAAGTTAGGCTGTAGGGTTGTATTAGTTCCCTTGAGCATTAAGAGAGCCGCCAGTCCAGCTACAGCCACACCGCCGATAAATGCCATACTTTCACTCATCGCCTTCACCTCTCATCTGCGATGTAACTTTCATAACTTTTGACTGACTTACTCTCACACTCATAGTTTTTCTAGCCTACTTAATACACATAATACCCAAAATATAAGCTGCTGTATCAGGCAGTTTTTTACTTCCTAGTATCTGATTTTAATATTCAAGACCATAAATTTGAAATTGTCCACCACAACAGGAGTAAAAAAACTATACTGTTATAGTTTTTAATCTACTTTGTCTAAATCATCAAGATGTTTTGATGGCTGCTTTCAGACTTTGACAAAATTCGGCGATCGCACTGAGTCCTTGTTCCGGTGTTCCTTCAGCTAACCGTTTCACAAAGGCGCTCCCCACAATAGCTGCATCCGCTCCCCATTGCTTCACCTGGGTTGCTTGTTCTGGGTCGGAGATACCAAAACCTACACCGATAGGCTTATCTGTAAGAGCGCGAATTTGCCCTAATATATCAGATACACGGCTTTCCATTTGACTTCGCATCCCTGTAACGCCTGTGACACTGACCAAATAGATAAACCCTTGTGATGAACGAGCGATCGCTTCTATTCTCTCGGATGAACTTGTAGGGGCAATCAACAAAGTTAAATCAATACCCTTTTCGCTGGCACTTTTAAGTAGTCCTGCGGCTTCTTCTAGGGGTAAATCAGGCACTACCAAGCCAGCGACACCAGCAGAGGCGATTTGTTCGAGAAACTCGTCAATTCCCCGGTGCAAAATCGGGTTGTAATAGATAAATAAAATAATTGGCGCTTGCAAACTGGGAGTAGTGGCTTGTAACATTGACAAGACATTTTCCAGATTTGTGCCATTTTGTAAAGCACGAGTAGCGGCGGCTTGAATTACTGGCCCATCTGCCAAAGGATCGGAGTAGGGAACGCCCAACTCAATAAAGTCTGCACCGTTGCTATCTAATATTTTTAAAGCTGCGGCTGTAGTTTCTAAATCAGGATCACCAGCAGTAATAAACGGAATTAAAGCGCAATCTTGATTCCGTCTGAGGGTTTGGAAGCGATCGGCAATAGCAGTCATTTGTTAGTAGTCAGTGGTCAGTGGTCAGTAGTCAATAGTATCAAACAACCGACCACCGCAGACGATAGAGTGGGGAGATGGGGGAGTGGGGGGAGATGAGGGAGATGAGGGAGTGGGGGGAGATGAGGGAGTGGGGGAGAACAACTGTCAACTGTCAACTGTCAACTGATAACTGATAACTGTCAACTGTCAACTGTCAACTGTCAACTGTCAACTGTCAACTGCTCTTAGTTTGTTGCTCTTGCTCAATCTCGGCTTGAATTTTGGCTAATTCTTCAGGGGAAAGTTCCTCCAGGCGTTTTTGGAAGAAAGCTTGCTCATAGTCTTCTCGTTGTTGGTGGTAGGTCAAATTGTTTCCCACCGCACGTAAGACATAGGTTGCTAACCAGCCAAGCAACCCGATGACAAGTACAACTTGGCTCCAAATACCAGCTTGTTGACCATCTAAACCGAATACTTGGAATCCTAGATACGCTAAGCCACCGATAATGAAAATGCCTAAGCCAATTCCAAGAGCGTCAATACGTCGCATGAGATTTATGACCTACCAATTTTAATTAAACTTCGATTTTGCGTGGACGAGGGCGCAGGTTGATAAATGGAGATAAAACCAACAGCCCAGGGAAGAACAAAAATACCACAAAATACATCAAGGTGCGCTCAACAGAGCTAGCCGTATACCAGCGCAGGTTTAGATAAAACAGTAACGCAACTGGAACAACTAATAAATAGGCTCCGGCTAAAGCCAGATATAGCAGGGGTACAATCATAAATCCTTTGTTTGAGTGGATTAGATCAATTGGTGCATCTATTTTCCATCATAGGCTGAACTGTTAGCTGGCAGGAAGGTTAACTATTGGGCTTTTAAATGAGTCATGAAAAAATTCCTGATTCTTACTTACCAAAATTATAAAATAATGCTACAATGGCAAAGGCACTAAAAAAGTGATGTTTTTGTTAAACAAGATTAAAGCTGCTAGCCCTAGCTAGTAAGAGGAAGCAAAAGCGACTCTCAGCTAGAAACAGCAAATCTCCTAACCGAGATAAAAATTTTCAATTTGTTGGACAAAACGCGCATTTAGTGGTGGAATAGATGAGGAGGTATTTTACCACCTCCAAAAAATAAAAGCTCCCAATCAAATGGGGGGGTGTGGCGGAATGGCAGACGCTACGGACTTAAATAATTGAGCCTTAAAGAAGAAATTCTTTAAGTGAATGCTCTCAAACTCAGGGAAACCTAAATCTGTTAACAGACAAGGCAATCCTGAGCCAAGCCCAAAATTTACAAAATTTTGGGAAGGTGCAGAGACTCGACGGGAGCTACCCTAACGTCAAGACGAGGGTAAAGAGAGAGTCCAATTCTCAAAGCCATTAGGCAGTAGCGAAAGCTGCGGGAGAATGAAAATCCGTTGACCTTAAACGGTCGTGAGGGTTCAAGTCCCTCCACCCCCATAATTAAATCCAAAATTCAAGATTCAAAATTTTGAATAGTAAGCGGGTTCACTGCGTTGTTTGTAGTGAGTGATTTATTACTCGGTGTTATGCTCATCAGGACTAAAGTCCTGACTACGAACTGAATAAGCGAGGAGTGGTAATGCTTGATTTGGCTAAAATTCAATCCATTGCTCAATTTTACTCTCCTCAAGAGCTTTTTGCTGCCCTGGTTTGGCAACGTCGCTTTAATCAGTTTAATGGCGAAGAGGTAATTACTGACCTTTGCGCCCACACGGATTTATGGACAAGCTTTTTGTTTACCGAAAAACTGGGTTTAAAGCCCCGCCCTTCTAGGGCGGCTTTTGTGGTAGTATAACTAATAGCGGTAAAGCGCACAAATAAAAGACGAAGTAGGTCAAGCGGACTGCTCCTGATCCGGAACCCTGGTAGTATAAATCCGCGCATCTTGTACAAATGTGGGAGTAAACACAGAAATTAAAAACCTTTTCAAACGCGGTCGGGCAGTCCGTGTGAGCTTGTGGACGTATCCAAACGGAGAAATTTGAATACTAGTATTCAGATTTCTAGAGAGGAC
>DATNQO010000171.1:0-43962 GCA_036704005.1 Leptolyngbyaceae cyanobacterium
TTTTTTATTGGTGTTCCAAAAACCTTGGTTTGGGGTGTAAGGGTGTAGGGGTGTAGAGGTGTAGGGGTGGATGAAACAATGATTTTCTCGTTAGTTTTATAGTCCTTACTCACTGCTATATTAAAAACCTACACTTGTGAGTCTCCCCCCTCTCCCTCATCTCCCTCATCTCCCCAGTCCCCAGTCGCTATAAACTCTCCACAATATTCAACACCTCCGCCGCCGACTGATATCTTTGTGTAAAGTCAAGATGCACCATCTTATTTACCACTCTGGTTAAAGCCTCCGTAGTATCCGCTAGTTCCCACCAATATTTCCAAATTTGCTCCCCATCCGCAGTGATAGGAATGATCACCACACCTGTATCTACATCTCTGCGGAAAACTTTAGGATTAACTCCAGTAAAAGCTTGTATCACAACTATTCCCAAAGCATAAATATCACTGTTGAGTCTGGGTACACCACTCATTTGTTCACCAGGTGCATAAGCAGGAGTCCCAACAGCAATTGTCTGGCTTTCTTGTTCCGGGGACTGCGTTTGCGGTTGGACTTGTTTCACCGCACCAAAGTCAATTAACACCAGGTGTCCATCTGCTTTACGTCTCATCAAGTTGTTAGGTTTAACATCTCGGTGAATGACACCATAACTGTGAACAAAAACCAAAACTTGCAAGACTTCCTTGAGTATACTCATCACTTCAGCCCGTGAACGAGGTACTCCGGGAGTTAATTCGTCAGATAAAGGATGACCAGCAATATATTCTTGCACTAAATAAAATAGCTGATCTTCTTCAAAGAAAGCTAGCAAGTATGGTACTTGTGGGTGTTTACCTAAAGTTTCGAGAATATATGCTTCATTATTAAATAAGCGTCTCAACACACTCAGATATTGAGCATCTTGGCTGGCTGGTCGCATTTGTTTAACAACGCATACAGGACTTCCCGGTCGTTGAATATCTTCGGCTATGTAAGTATCGCTAAATCCGCCACTACCCAAATTTTCAGTAATCTTGTAACGTTTTTTGAGTATTGTACTTACCTGAAGCTTTTGCCCCATAGGATAAACTGTGGGAGCAATGGTGATTCCCTGAGTTTGCATCATCGGGTTTTGTGATGCGTATGCTTGCAACTGAGCAATTAAATCTTTTTGCTCTTGCACTCTTTGCAGGATTTTTTCTTTTTCTTGCTGACTCGCATAGGCGCTATAAGCCAGGACACTACCAGCCGCAACTACTAAACCCAGTGCGGGAGAAATTACGGGGAACCATCCAGCCTGCGTAAAAATCAGATAATTACTCCCAAATAAGGCTGCTAAAGATCCAGCTTCTGCTAGTCCTAAACCTAATGGGTGGCGGATACGCCATGCTAAAAACCCGCCAACTACACACCACCCGCCTATCCAGAGAACTTCACCCCACCCTGGTAGAAACCAAAACAGACGCTCGTTATTTAATACTGTACTGAGAATCTGGCTGATAATTTGGGCATGAATTTCTACTCCTGCCATCCTACCAGCATCATCAGCTTTGCCAGTAGTAAAAGGTGTGTTAAAAACATCTTTTAAGCTTGGTGCTGTAGAACCAATGAGAACTACACGGTCTTTAATTAAATCGGGTTTTACCTTACCTGAGAGTACATCTGTAAGAGTAACTTGTTGGGCAATCTGACGCGGAGAACGATATTTTAATAAAATTTGGTAGCCTTGAGTATCGGCATTTTCATAACCGCCAGAGTGACTTTGCAAAGGTTTAAAGACCACATTACGTATTTGTAGTTCATTTTGGGAAGTTAATTGCGGTTGAATACCTCCTACTTCTAAATATTTCACCGCTAACTGCCAACTTAGGGAATAGGGACTTTGGCAAATCTCCGACTGAGATACATTAACTGATATCAGATTACGCCGGATAGAACCATCAGTGTCTTCAACAATATCACTAAATCCTACTCGCTCTGGTTCTACTCCCTTTGGAGGTGCGACACCAGCATTTTTAGCATCTGCGTGTTTACACACAGGTACAATCAAATCACTTTGTTGAAAGCGTTGTAGCAGTTTTTCGTGACCGGGTTGTACGGGTAAATCACGATAAATATCTAACCCAATAGCGCGGGGTTCTGATTCTTCCAGTTTACCTAACAGTCGGTCTAAAACTTCGCCAGGTATAGGCCAAGACCATTTTTGCAAATCCTCTTCGGTGACAGCGACAATTAATAAACGCGGATCTGTCCCCTCATCGCCGCTTATTTGCATCATCTGATCATAGACCCTTAATTCTAAAGGCTCTAATACTTGCAGCTTTTGCAGTCCTAGCATGAAAATTGTGGCGATCGCGCTAGAAATAATTACTGGCTGCTTTAATATTTTCTTAAAATTCTCCAACATTTCCCTAGTATTTTATTTAATAAAATTTAAGTATTTATCATCCTATTTGATGTTATACATATTACTTGATGATATTTACAATTTTTATAATTAGGTACTGTATATTTTTATATATTTTTTTGAATATATTCAGTTTGTAGCTGCGAATACTGTTGTCTTTGTAACTTATCATAATTATACTGACAATACCAATTGTAGTTTCCTTTTTAACTGAGCAAAATTAATCACCAATTAACAAAAGAACAATTTAGTTTTTTTGCCTGTAAATTGAGCAATATCATTAAATTTTCGCTAACAGCCGCAGTGAATCTCAGTGGCAATAATTTTTAGTCACGTCACAACTAATCACAGCGATCGCTAAATTAGCGCCAATGTTTGTAGTGGCGATGTTTTAGCAAGCAGCAGATAGAATTGCCTGTAAGTTATCTTTCTTTACATAAGAAAACGGTCGAAAATAAATCAAACTATGTTAAGTAATGCGAAGTTATTATAATTCAGTTCGTAGTAAGGACTTTAGTCCTTTCTTGAGGACTAAAGTCCTTACTACAAACCTTGATTTATTTAGTCTGTCCTACATAATCAATTTTGATTACGAAAACTTATTGAGCATATTTGGCAGCGTTGGTTCATAGTATTGAGCAGTAGAAGTCAAGAATTCTTTAGTGATCAGAGGTTGCAGGGCTATGAGCAGAGAACATATTTTACAACAAAAAGGAATGAAAATTAATGATTTAAACCCATCAAACATTCAAACATATTGTCAATTACAGTCTGAACAATTAACAAATCAATGCCCTATCTTATTAGCTCGGATTGTCTATTATGATTGTTTCGCTAAAAAACACCAAGAAGTCATTAAATATGCTGCAAATCAAGCGCCATTATCCCGCAACACTCTCTCCTACTTACGCTCAGAATCATGGTTAGTAGATTTTCCTCCAGTGGGACAAATATATGAGTTTCCCATGCAGTATCCTGGTTTGTTTGCATATATTTGTCCGACAGGTTATAGACAACAGAAACCAGAATATATCCAAATAATTGCAGAGCTACCTATTTCTCAGAATGTACAAGAGTACATTCAAAAATCCGCCATGCTCCTGAGCAATTACGCTGACATATATTTAAACTATGGCAGGCAGAAATCGGAAATCCAACTTCTAGAACAAGTGCTGCATCGAGTAGGACATCAATTGCGGAGCTATTTAGCCTTAGTAGGATTGTATGCCCATAATTTATGTTTCAGCTTAAAACAAAGCCCTGAATATGAACAAGCGACTATTATTCGTGACAGCATAGAGGATATAGATAATAATCTTACCGAACTGATCAATTGTGGTCAAGGTGAGAAATTAAAAGTTACACCACAAGATTTAAGAAACTTAGTGGTAGAAACTATTAAAACCCTAGAGCCTTTACTTAATGAAAAGCAGGCGAAAATATCAATTCCCGAAACTTCTACGACTTTGTTAATCGATTATTTACAACTCAAACAAGTCTTTAACAATATACTAAGTAATGCTGTTTACTTTAGCCCTCAATCTGGCACAATTACCTGTAGCTGGCAGATTTTTCAAACAGAAGTGCTAATTAAAATTTCCGATCAAGGTCAAGGACTCTCTCCAGAAGATATGCAGAAAATATTTACACCTTTTTACACCCGCCGACCTGGAGGTACAGGACTAGGTTTAACTATCGCCAAAAAAATTATTCTAGACCATCACGGAAACTTGTGGGCGCAAAGTGTAGCAGAAGGTGGAGCGCAATTTTGTATAATTTTGCCTCGCACCCCCAATATCTAGGAGTGTCAAAGATGGCTAGTAACAATTCTTTGACGGTTTTGTTAGTAGAAGATAACGAACGCTTTCGCCAAGGCTTGCGGACTCTGTTAAGTTTTTATAACAGTAATGGTTCATTACCTTTAGAAGTAGTGGGTGAGGCTAACTGTTTAGACCAAGTATTAAAGTTGACAAAAGACAAATCACCAGATTTAATTTTATTGGATTTGCAACTAGTTGGTACTGATGGAATTACAGTTTTAGTTTCTCTCAAACAAATTAATTATGCTGGTAAAGTGTTGGTTTTATCTGCCCATCAAGAAGACGAATGGATTTTTCGCGCTATGCAGGCGGGAGCATCTGGTTATGTCTTTAAAAACCATTTGGGGACTCAACTATGTGAAGCCATCAACACTGTAACTAACTCAGAAATTTATCTACCTTCAGAAGTTGCTAGTCGATTTTTTCGGTTTTTTCAAGCATATTCAGACTCTTGTTTGCGTGCTTGTCATGAGCTGCACTTAACAGAAAGAGAGCAAGAGGTTTTATACTGGTTAACTCAAGGTGCTTCTAATGAAGAAATAGCCAAGCATTTATATGTAACTGTTGCGACTGTTAAGGCTCACCTTACCAGTATTTTTGAGAAATTAAAAGTTAATAGTCGGAGTCAAGCTATTGTGACGGCTTTAAAGCTAGGACTCGTGAAAGCTTAAGCACGACGTTATGATAAATATAATTTGGCGAAATACTTAATTTATGACCTCATTTGGTGCATTTTATCGAGAATATTCCTGTGCTTATAATAATCCTTTAAGTTGCGATCGCCCATTAGAAACGGCGCAAGAACTCAAAGGTGCTAAATTCTGTTTAGAATGCGGCTTTCCCGCCACCTTACCCGAACAAGCCGAGATTAAAGGTAATTGGGGTACTTATCAGGTAAATAATTATTTAGGAGTGCGGGGTTATGGACGCTTATATGCAGGTGTGCAAATTAAGGATAAACAGCCTGTAGAGATTAAAGAATACCTCCTCCCCAACCGTTGTTTTAACGAACAAGAAAGTTCGCAGCGTAAACAAGTTTTCCAACGTGTAGGCGGAATCAAGTTAGCAGATAGCAGAGTTCAGAATTTTCGTTTGGTGAATATTATAGAAGCGATCGCCGATGAAAAAGCTGATCGCTGTTATTTAATTAGTCAAAAAATAGAAGCGTCCCAAACATTAAGTCAGTACCTTACAGAAAAGGGGAAGATGACAGCCTCTCAAGTCAGAGAGGTTTTAAATCAGACTTTACAAACCTTAGAATTTCTCCACAGCCAAAAATTGCGTTTTCCCTCCAACCAAGTGCAGGAAGGAATAGCTCACGGTAATCTTAATCTCAATAGTATTTTAATTAAACTTGCTACTAATCAACAGTTTTATATCTATCTCAGTGATTTAGCGGTTTGGGAAAACTTATTTATTCCCCCAGCTATTACTCAACCTGCACCCGCTCAAAAAGAAAAAGATTTAGAAGCATTAGGCTTAGTAGCTTTTTATCTACTAGCAGGACGTACTGTAGACTATTCAAATCAGCCTCTAGACCCTAGAGACAGTCAACAATGGTCTACTACAGACAGCCATTTAAAACAGTTCATTCAGAGATTGATGGGTTTAGCTACACCTTTTACCAGTGCAGAAGCTGCTCGTCAAGCACTGATGCAATTACCTAAAGATGGTCAGGGAAATAATTTATCACCATCGGCTGACGATGAATCAGCTAACCAGAAATTTAAGCAACGTTTAATTTGGTTATTAATTTTAGCCTTCTTATTACTAGCTGGGGGAATTGCTTATTATTTCTTCCGCAATACAGGAGATGATAATAATAAATATATAAAATGGTATAGCCTGCTGGGGAAATTCTCAGATGTGCCTAATGTCCCACCGGGTAGATTTAATTACACAGGAGAAACTGTCGGCACATGGACTGTGATTATTAAACAGCAAGTTGATAACGCTGTTTTAGAAAATATATTAACTAACCCAGTCCCTAATGCTAAATCAATTTTTCAATACACCCCTGTAGCATCAAATTTACAAAATCCAGCTAGACCGATAGCAGAATTGAAAACAGGTGTGACAAACTTTGCAATTACAAGTTTGACTAATAATATTTCCGATGAATTAGATCAGAAACCTGTTGCTTATGATGGATTACTAGTCTATGTTGAATTTAGTAAAAGAGATGCCAATTTAGCAAGTGCATTAGATGGGAAGATTACTCTTGAGCAGTTACGGCAAATTTACACAGGAAAGATTACAAATTGGCAACAAATCAGCAGTAAGTTGCCAAATGTAGACATTATACCTTATAAGCCCACTGAACCGGAAGCAATCAGTAAATTTCAAGAAATCGTTCTCAAAAATGACCCTCAAGATATAGCCTTATTTACCAACGTACCTTCCCTGGATACTACCAGCACACAAAACCAAATTCGTAAGCAAATTCTCAACACAAGAAAAAGTGGCATTATTGCTTTTGGTATTCTGAGTAAAACTAAAGGTCAATGCACTGGCTACCCCTTAGCCATAGCTAATGGTAACAGCACAGCTATTCAACCTTTGTTTCAAAAGCGCGATCGCCGTCCTATCAACACCTCAGATGACCTATGCCAGCATGATGACTACTTTTTTGATGTAGATACTTTTAAAACCTACCCTTTGGGATACCCTATATTTGTAGTTTATCCCAGAAACAACAGCCTGCCACCAGCCGGGTTGACATTTTCTCAGATACTAACTACTCGTCAGGGTCAGTGTTTACTTAATAAAGTAGGTCTTGTCCCTTTACAAACTATACCTAATGCTATAAATAACTATGCCTGCCAATCGCTGCCCTAATCCTAGTTGTGAATATTTTAACCGCACCCTACCCAACAGTGCTAAAGTTTGTCCTTGGTGTTCTACCCCTTTAGGTAATGTAGTCGCACCTACGCCTACCCCTGCACCAAGTATACCCAATCCCCCACAACCTATTCCCCAGCAATATACCCCACAACAACCAGTACAACCACCACCACCCGTTACACCCCAGCCTACTTATCAAACCCCCGTTGAGGATCGCACCAACTATCAGCCACGTCCACCAGTACAACCAGTACAACCAACCTATAACCCCCAGCCTCCCAGATTACCACTGCTCAAACTTATCCACACTTCAGGGAGGGAATTTCAATGGTCTGGCGAAGCAGGTTTTATTGGTCGCCGTAGTAAAAACATGAATATTCCCCCAGAAATTGACTTGACAGGTATACCCAATGAAGGTATAGTATCACGCCGTCATGGGCGATTATCTTGGGACTGGTCGCAAAATAGTTACATGATTGTTGATATGAGTACCAATGGTATTTATTTGAATGGAACTGCTTTGAGTCCTGGTGTGCAGTATCGGCTGATGAACGGTGATTTATTGCAGTTTGGTCAGGAAAATTTAGTGCGTTTTACCATCTATGTCATGTAAATAACTGTTAGGAGTGCGATGGCGTACCCGCCCGCCGGAGGCGATCGCTACTAAAAACCCTGGAACATAAACCCCAAGAATTACGTATTATACTTAGTGGGGAAATGACAAAAGTGCAGAGGCCGCAAGCAGCAATATTTGTGTTATCCACAACACTTAATTAATAACAGTAAATATGTATCCTATGAAACTTCACCTTTGGACAGGCTGTTTGCTTGCTAGTTTGGCTTGTCTATCCTTAAATTTTGTCAATCAGACTCAGGTTTTAGCAGCAAATCAGGTTGTTGAGATTGCACAAAGCAGTTCGGCTTACAACCAAGCCATGCGACTTGGTTATACAGAAACCAGACGTAGAAACTATCGCCGTGCGTTGTCATACTTCCAGCAAGCATTGCAACTACGCCCTAACGATAAGTATGCCACAACAGCAATTAGAAATGTCACCAGCTATATGCAGCGCCGCACAAGTTTGATTTCCTTTGTTCCTGGCAGACCTGGTAGATTAAGAGCTGCGGCATCAAGAGGAAATTGCTTTATCAATGAAAAGCCAGCTATTCCCCTTATCCCCACCAACAAAGAAGCGCAATTAACCACAGCAGAAAATCCCACCTTCTATTTCTACCTTCCGCAAACTGCTAAACCAATACACAGTTTGGAATTTATTTTGCGGGATAATGACAGTGTTGCACCTTTATATAGAAAAAGTTTTCAACCTGTAGGAAAAGCAGGTATCGTCAGCGTCACTATACCTGCACAGCAAGCATTATTAAAAACAGGCAAAGCATATACTTGGACTTTCTCGATGATTTGCGATCCTCGTAATCGTGACCAAGATTTATTCCTGAGAGGTAGGATTGAACGTGTACAAGATGAAAACCTGTCCGAACAGATACAGGAGACAAAACAGCCATTAGATCAGGCGGTTATTTATGCAACGGCTGGATTTTGGGAAAATGCACTCAGTACCCTGGCTAATTTACGCCGTCAAAGACCCAATGACCCGGAAGTTAATAAATACTGGACAGATTTACTTAACTCAGTAGGTTTGGAAGAAGTGACAAACCAGCCGCTTTTACCTTGTTGTGATGCTAGACAGTAAAATATTTATTAGTGGCGTGTCTAAACTGAGATGTAACAATGGATTTGGAAAAAATTGAACGCAGATAAACGCAGATGTTGGCGCAGCCTTTGCTACGCAACGCTACCGCGTTCGCGCCAGCGTTCTCGCAGAGTACCCGCAAGGTACGCAGATGAGTAGGGGCGCAACATCTATGCGCCCCTACAGTTCATTGATGTGTTGCCAAGATTTTTTGAATCGGTATTATGAGGAAATAGCTGATATTGAATTTTCTGATTCTTGGGTAATTTTGTGGCGCTTGGCGGTGAGGTAAGATTGAATGCCTTCAAGTTGCCGCATTTTTTCAGTAATCTGTGCAAGTTTGTAGTCAATAATTTGCAACTTTTGGGCGGTGGGTATAGAACCATTTGCCCAAGTTTCCATCAGATGCTTTATCTCGTTGAGAGTGAATCCCAAGGATTTACCTAATGTAATCATGGCAAGCCTTTCCAGCATTTCTGGATGAAAATCCATATAAGTTCTTGAGCCTGCTTGGCGTTCTTGAGCCTCAATTAATCCCATTTTTTGGTAGAAACGAATCGTATCCTTTGATAAACCTGTTTTTTTAGCTAATTCTCCAATCAGCATGGCAGTATCCTAAATCTTGAAAAATCCTCTTGACTGTGGAGTATAGTCCATAGTTTAAGCTGCTTGATATTAAAATTAGGATTAATGCTAATGATACGCAGCAAGAGCAAAACAGTTTTAATTACAGGCGCTTCCAGTGGAATTGGTAAGGCGAGTGCCGAATATTTTCACAAAAAAAGTTGGAATGTGGCGGCGACGATGCGATCGCCAGATAAAGCAGGTGATTGGGTAAATTCTCCAAATATCATTTGTCCCCACCTAGACTTGACAGTACCAGAAACGATTAAGTTGGCGATCGATGAGACACTTGACGAGTTTGGGCGAATTGATGTGTTGGTAAATAATGCTGGATACGCATTGATGGGGCCAATGGAAGGAGTAACACCTGAGCAATTGCATCACCAGTTTCAGATTAATGTGTTTGGTCTTGTTTCTACAATGCAGGCTGTTATACCGTTATTTCGACAACAGGGACAGGGGACGATTATTAACGTAGCATCAATTGGCGGTCGCATCGGTTTTCCTATGACTGCATCCTACCACGGGACAAAGTGGGCAGTCGAGGGAATTTCTGAGGCAATGCGCTATGAATTGCAACCTTTTGGTATCCGAGTCAAGATTATTGAACCAGGTGGCATTAAAACCAATTTTATTAATCGGGGTGCAATGTGGGCAATTCATCCCGAATACAAGCAAATTATCCAACAGGTAAAGGAATTTATGTATAAAATTGACAATATGCTGCCGGAACCGGACGGAGTTGCAAAAGCCATTTATCAAGCTGCTACTGACGGTAGCGATCGCCTACGTTATTCACCGCATGGCGAAGCATTTCTACTACTGCACGCGCTTTTACCTGATCGACTATGGCGAACACTAGTTAAACGCATCATGTTGGGAAAACCGTCACGCGCAGCCTAGTCAAGTTCATGATTTAGCGAGACGTTCATCCAACGTAGCTAAACCAGCACCAGCAGCTTCAGCAATAATACTAATGAGACGATATAAGGCGATCGCACTAATTACAGCCGCCGAGGGGAAGCGGTGTTGCAAAAGTGCGATCGCTGTTGCTTCAAACACACCCAAACCTCCAGGCGCACCCGGAACCACAAACCCTAACAACCAAGCAAAACTAAAAGCCCCTAACAATATAGGAACTTGACTCATATTTAAAGGCATCAAAGCAAACAGAGTCAAAATAAATCCTATCCCACGTATCAGCAAAAATCCCAACTCACCTAATAATGGTCGTAGAGGATAGCGTCCAATACTAAAAGCCGCAGTTGATTGAGTATCGGATTTGCTAGCTTTCAATTTATATAAAAAGCTAATAACTGGATTCAAAAATCGGGGATGTATCCCAGCCAAGATAATTACTAAACTGAGTAATTGTAAGATACGTACTGTCAAACTATTGGTATTAACTGCAAATCGCCTACCAAAAATTACCACTATAATTAAAGCCGCCGCCGCCATGAGTAATGCTTCTAACAGCACACTCAGAGTAGCCGCACCAGTAGCGACATTGGCATCTTTTAACGCCACAACTCGCCGATAATGATGCCAAACATTTCCAGGTAAATACTTAGCAATGTTAGTTTTGAGATACACCTGAATAAATTGAGAAGCTGGGATTGGTTGATTTAAATCTCGTAGAATCCAAGTCCAAATCCAACCAGCCCAAGTGTGAGCGAATAAAGTGACACCTGTGGCGATCGCTAAAATTGCCCATCCTACTTTATCAATGCGGATAGTCGTCACTCCCAACCAGTTATCCTTGAGCGCGTTAGCTAAAAAAATCAGCGTTACACCCAAAATCACCCAACGTAAAATTTGTTTCAATTTTATATTCATTCAACAGCTAATACACTCAAGGCTGATTATCTCAAATCTTATGCTACATCAGCTACACGCCATAATTTTATAAAAATTTTCTTTCAGAGTAAAAATGTTGATTTTTCTCTGAATATTAATATTAGATATCCATTCTTACAGATTACTTGAATTAAGTATATTTTTCTGCATTTATGCTCAAGTAAATACAGTAAGCCTAAAAAAATACTATCTTTCTCAAGACAGAGATAAATATCCTTAATATTTCAGTAACTTAGTAATTCCCATGCGAATATTCATCATTCAAATAATGTTGAGAGATATTAAGCTTTCTCTCTCTGTAGTTAGATAACTATGGCACATTGTCGCGCAAATTGATGTGACTTACGCTAGATGCAAAGCCTTTTTTAACTCTCTAATATTAAAAACTGTTGGGTGAATAATTAGCCAACACAAAAAACACCAGACTTTCGCTTGTCTCAAAAAAGATTCAGCGAAAAATTTGTTATAAAGAATAAGGAGGAACTGGTGAACTTTATTAATGTATGGAAAAGACTAAGACTGCGCCAGATTTTAACTGTATTTTTGGCTGGTGTATTGTTAATAGTTAGTACCGCTTGTACTCAGGGAAATCCTCAAGGAGCTAATCCTAAAAATCCTGCTGTACAAGCTGGCGGAGCTAATAATCCTTATAAGAACGGTGGAGACGGGTACGTTAATCCTCAGTTTTCTACCGACCCCAAAATCACTAACCCTGAAAGTAGAAAAAACCGCGATCAAGCTAACTTACTCAACGATTCACAAGTATTGATCGCCACTAATAGAGATTCCGAAATCCTTTACCCTGGTGCAGAAACCCCAGCAGGTAGAATCGAAAAAGAAAACGAACTACCACTCATCAGAGAAGAAGATTTTCAAAAACCTGAACCAGGTGGTTTAATCCAACGCGAACCTAATGTAGGAACTCGGATTAAAGAACGGTTAGAAACTGTCAAAGAAAACGTTCAAGAAGCGTCTAAGTTCATCCCAGAGAAAGCAGATGAAGCAAGCGCTAGACCTGAATTACAAAAGAACCCTGCCGTTGGTAGATAGTATTCTTCTAGCTTCATTCACAGTTTAATTGAGTAACAAAAAGACAAGGAGTAGCAATATGAAAAAAGCCATTAATTGGTTAAAAAATCTTCGTCCTCTGAAAATTGTCACAGTTTTTGTATTAGGATTCGTCCTATTATTCACTCAAGCTTGTTCTAATGCAACTGCTGCCCAGCCATCACCACAAAAAGATGAATCAGCATATATTCAAAGAAACGACCCCACCAAAGAATATCCCCTCAACAGTCCCAGAGGCGGGATGAATAACTTTAGCGATGTAGATCCTAGAGGCGAAGCTGGTGAAAAAACAGCCGAAACCAGAGCTAAAGGTTTGCACGACAATTCTAAGAGAAATATTGACGAGAAAGGCATAGACAGCACAGAACAGTACACCCGCAATTATCGCGGAGGCACACCTTTTCCAGACAGAGTTAAGAACTTAGGCGAAGATATCGGTGGCTCTGCGGAAGAATTAACAACAGGTGTTGTAAAAGGAACTCAACGCGGTATTGACAATATCAAAGAGAATGTCAGCAATGCTGGTGATGACTTGGCTAGAAAAGGCAAGGAAACCACTCAAAACGCATACCCTAATAAATAATCGGGCGTTGCTGAATTAATAGATAATTCCTGTGGGGTAGGCATCTTGCCTACCCTATAAATATAAAGGTAGTAAGATGCTCATCCCATAAGAGTGAGCGTCAATCCTGATGATTTTCATACCAATGCTGTAACGCCAGTTGTTGAACTTCCCGCCAGGGAATTTTGTGTTTACGGGCTAGTTCTGCACAATCTTCGTATTCTGGCTGCGCGTTGGCGATGACTTTATCAGATGACTGTCCTTGCCATGCTACTTTAATTCGCACTGTGCCATATTTAGTTTCCACTTGTTGAAATTCCCGTTGGAGGATGGCGCGTTGTTGAGTGGTTCGGCGGATTCCCAAGGTTGTAGTTTCGCGGAATAGCACTGCTTCGCAATCAAGTAAGTTTTCTGGATGACAAATAACAGTTAGTAGAATCCCAGGACGGGATTTTTTCATGCCTATCGGCTGGGTGAATACATCCAACGCACCGACAGCAAACAAGGCTTCAAACACATAACCGATCGCTTGCGGATTTAAGTCATCAGTTTGCGTTTCTAGTACAGAGATTGTCTCTAAATTTTGGTGATTTGCCGCATTATCCTGAATATTAGCGCTGGTAGTGGCACTTTCGCCCAGCCAGAGGCGTAGTATATTAGGGATAGGTAAATTGATAGTACCTGCACCCAATCCTACCCGCTTGATTGTCATGGGTGGTGGGCTGCCAAAATCTCTGGCTAGGGTAGTGGCGATCGCAGCTCCCGTCGGAGTCACCAATTCCCTATCAATCCCATTGCTATAAACTGGACAACCCCGCATTTCCCACAATTTTAAAACGGCTGGTACTGGTACTGGCATTTGTCCATGCGCCGCACGCACCGTTCCCCCACCAGTGGGAAAAGGCGAACAATACAGCAGAGGAAATCCTGCGTTATCACTATCAATCCCCAACCAATCCAAACCTAAACAAGTGCCAACGATGTCTACAATCGCATCTACAGCACCCACTTCATGAAAATGAACCTTTTCAGGAGCAATCCCATGTACAGCCCCTTCAGCCACTGCTAATTGGCGGAATACAGCCAAACTCCAAGCCTCAGCCCTGGGCGGTAAACCAGCTTGCAAAATCATCTCCTCAATTTCTGGCAAATGTCGCCCGTGGTGATGATGGTGTTCATGCTCATGGTGGTGATGATGGTCTAACAAATCTACATGAACCTTAGTTGCCTCTTGACCATTCTTTTGCACCAGTTCCGCACTTAACTTATATTCCTTAGCTATTCCCAAATTGTTAAGTTTTTCTGTGAGGTATTCCACCGGCACACCCAGACTAACTAAAGCTCCCAGGCACATATCACCTGAAATACCCGTCGGACATTGAAGGTAAACAATTTTGTTCATAATTTGTAATACTTCGGCTACGCTCAGTACAAGTTCGTAATTTAAAATACCCTCTGGCTAGGCAAAAGCCTACGTAATTCGTAATTAACCATGATTAAGTACGGATTATCGTCGCTTGTTCTTAAATATATGTATCTACAGTTTAAACAATTGCTTCTTTATGTAAATATATGCAACGCTTAATTGTACATCAAGTCGATAGACTCAATCAGTTATCAGGTTATGTTCACTGATAACTGATAACTGACATTCAGTAACCCAAACTTCTATGGCAAAAATTATTCCTATCCATCCTGATAATCCCCAGAGTCGCAGAATAGAAGAAATAAAGTCAGCGCTTTCTAGTGGCGCGGTGATGCTTTATCCGACTGATACAGTTTATGCGATCGGTTGTGATTTAAATGTCAAGTCTGCGGTGGAAAGAGTGCGGAAAATCAAGCAGTTAGCCAATGATAAACCACTAACGTTTTTATGTCCTTCCCTGTCAAATGTAGCTACTTATGCCTTTGTCAGCGATTCGGCTTACCGCATTATGAAGCGACTAATACCAGGAACTTACACATTTTTGCTACCTGCAACTAAGTTAGTACCTAAATTAGTCCAAAACCCCAAACGTAAAACTACTGGCATTCGCGTACCAGATCATACTGTATGTTTAGCGCTACTAGAAGCTTTAGGCAATCCGATTATCTCCACTTCCGCCCACCTGCCACCAGATGAGGCAGATAATGGGAAAGTGGGGATAGTTTCCGAATCGATAACTTCAAGGGCTGAATTGTTTGACCGCGTGGATAAATTTGTTGATGTGATTGTAGACACGGAGCAAGAACCGACTTATGAAGTGTCTACAATCGTTGATTTAACGGGAGAGGAACCAATGATTACTAGGCGAGGTTTAGGCTGGGAAGCAGTAACAGCGTGGGTATAAGAAACAAGCTTCACAGCTTTCTTTGCCAATTTCGCAAGTTTGTCGCAAAATGACTCCACTTTCATCAACGTCATACGTAAGTATGCTGCTCGTCGATTTGATGAAATTCTTGTATTTCTTAAAACACTAAGCTTTTTAGCATTTTGGCAGGCAAAGCGAATATGTGTGTGTTAACCTCGATTTGGTTGCGGATAGAAAAAGCGACACAATAGCTTATCTGTAACTTTTTTTGATTGCTTACAGTCTTATATATAAGCAGTGCTTGTATTAGGTCTTGGTGGATTGGTTAACTCTCCGGTGAAGCCTGGTGGCAAGTGCTGTTAGTGCATTGTATTTAAGGTGCAAGACCAAACCCAGGAAAATACATGAAAGTAAACCTTGCAAATCTACCAATCTCTACATCTGCTTTTTTGAGCAACATTGTTTCTTCGGAATCACCAACTACAGATGCGGCGATACAATTTTTATATAAGGAAATGCAAGCTCAAGTCAAAGCATCGCCCAAATGTATACAAGCTGTAGCTTATCGCATTACAAAGGAAGTAAATCGCATATGCGACAAAAGTTCTCGTATTCAAACATCTGGTGAAGTTCACTCTTGGCACTTGAATTTATGTCGCCATCGTTTGCAAAAGTGCCTACATTACTATAAATTAGGTTCTCGCCAGGGAAGGGTAGAGTTACATAGTAGTTTGGGCGCTATGGTTTACCGCCATGTAACAGTAGCAGGTTCAGATTTAGGTTTTGACGGTCGCTACATTTTAATTGAAGATTTTTTGCAAGCATTTTATATTGAAGCTATTAAAGCTTTTCGTCGAGAAAACGAACTAGCTGAAGATTATACGCCACGCACTCAGTTACAACTAGCAGAGTATATGGCGTTTACTGAACAGTATGCCAAGCGGCGGATTAATTTACCCGGTGGAAGTAATCAACAATTAATTATCTTACGCGCTCAAGGTTTCGCCCGTCGTCAGCCGCAAGAGACAACTGTAGATATTGAAATGGCGGTGGAATCTGCCAAAAGTGAGGAAGCAGAAGCTTACCAACGTAACTCGGCTGTACAACAAATCAGATCGCAGATGATTGCCCAAGCTAGTTTTGACCCCTCAGAAGAATCAGAGCGCGATCGTATCATTGCCGAATTAGTTAAATACCTCGAATCTCAAGGACAATCTGACTGTATCGACTATCTCACCCTGAAGCTACAAGACCTTTCCGCCCCGGAAATTGACCAAATTCTTGGACTTACCAGTCGTCAACGCGACTATCTACAACAGCGTTTCAAATATCATGTGCAGAAGTTCGCAAAACAGCATCAATGGCAATTAGTCCATCAATGGTTGGGTGCAGGTTTAGACCAGAAATTAGGCTTATCTGCCCAGCAGTGGGAAACCTTGATGGGTTCAATTACCCCACAACAGCAGCAACTCCTCAAATTAAAGCTAGCTGGACATAACGATCAGGCGATCGCTAAAACCCTAAAATGCACCCCCAAGCAATTACAAAAACGCTGGACTGAACTATTAGATATAGCCTGGGCTATCCGCAATGGAGACAATGAAATGCAAACAGGGTGAAGAGGGGGAAAGGTTAAAGGGAAAAGGGGAAAGGGATTAATTTATTACCTTTCCCCTGTTTCTTTTCTAATGACTAATGACTAATGACTAATGACTAATGACTAATGACTAATGACTAATGACTAATGACTAAAAACTAAATTACATCTTGCAATACTCTGCGGGTATTTTTCCACGCCCAGAAACCAACTACCACCACAACTACACTCATCGTCATCAACACAGTTCTTAATCCCAAAGCATCCGTCAAAGGCCCAGTGATGGCCAAGGGTGCAGACAAAGCAATATTTACAGCATGATTTTGAAAACCAAATACTTTACCGTGCATATTTGGTGGTGTTTGTTGCTGAATTACAGTTTGCATAGGTACACCAATTAAGGCAGCACCTATACCTAATACAGCACATAAACCTAGCGCTAAAGCCAGATTGTGAGTAAAGGTGAATAAGCCTAAAACTAAGGCTATTAATAAGAACCCAATTAAGGGTAAAGGTTTGCCATGAAATTTTTCACCCCAATGCCCTAAAATCCCTGCTCCTAATACCATCCCTACGCCTGCTGCTGCTAAGAAAAAGCCGAATTGTTTTTCTTTTAAACCAAACTCTTCCGCTAGCTGAATTGTTAATACTGTTAGTGCTGCAAACACACAATATAAAGTAGTTAATTGCAGCATAGCATTCAACACCAAACGATTCTTTCTCAGATAACGAATACTCTCAGTAAATTCAGCCCAAGGGTGAGCATTTGACCATTGTTCTTTCTGGTTTTCGTGTTCCGTAAATTTAATCGGTTGCATGATGAGCGCCGATAAAATGTACAGTCCGCCTACTACCAGTTCTTGACCGTATGTTTCTCCCATCAGGCTTTTCGCCCAGCTTAAAATCGGTTCACCAATAGCAAAACCAACTATTAACGCTCCCATCATGGTGCTGCTAAATAAAGCATTTGCCGCTAATAAATTCTCTCGCTTGACTAATAAGGGAATCGCCGCTTGTTCGGCTGGGGCAAAAAATTGAGTAACCGAGGAAATGGCAAAGGCCAGGATGAGCAATATCAGAAACTCTCGTGGCAAAAAGGGTAGACACAGCGTCAACAACCCGCGCACGATATCTGAACCAACCATGATCAGCTTTTTTGGCAAGCGGTCTACAAATATGCCTCCCGCCGAGCCGAATAAAATCGCCGGAATGGTGAATACCAGCATTAAGGTTGAGTACATGGAGTTTTGTGCCACTCCAGGCGGGGGTGGATACACCTCTAACAAGGCAATCATCAACACAAAGAAAACCTTGTCTGCTAATTGGGATACTAATTGCCCAATCCACAGAAGCATGAAACCGCGATTTTTTAGCAGTGCGCCAAACCCATTATTAACAGCAGCAGGTTCAGTGGGAAACATGGGATCTTCAGTTAGTGACTAGGGTAGATGGGCGGTGGGAGTGGGGGGAGATGAGGGAGTGGAAGGAGTGGGGGGAGTGGGGGGAGATGGGGAAGAAGGATTAGCGAGGTTAGTAAATAAATTAATTAATTAATTATTCTCCCTCATTTCCCTCATCTCCCCCATCTCCCTCATCTCCCTCATCTCCCTCATCTCCCTCATCTTCCGCATCTCCCTCATCTCTTTGATTTTCTCATCACTCAATAATTCACTCCTGTTTACTGTGACCGTTTTCCGGACTATTTTGCTTCATAGTGTCTTAACAATAAGTGTAAAAACTCAGCCGCAGTTAAACGAATATTTGAGGTAGTGTTTTCTACAGATGAATCAACTTGCCAGCCTTGTACTGTTTGGGGCGATCGCCACATAGTTAAATGTTCAACTGGTGGTTGTGCGTAAAAGTTATTTTGCCCACTTCCTAGTAATAATGAACTCCAGTGTGTGAAAAAGTCATGACTCAGCCGATGGATAGGAAAGTTCCCCCATAGCGGTACTCCCCACCCATCTATAGCAATAAAAGCTTTGACTTGACCTCCCTGATGTTGCCATTGCCATGCAGCCGCGATCGCTCCTACTACGCCAGCACTAAAGCTGATGAATATAACTGGCGATTCTGGTTTATTGCCCAGGCGATCGCGCATAAACTGCAATACATAAGGTGCTGATAAAGGCAATACCCCTTGAGTAGGAACTACAAGTATATTTAGCTGATTGTAACCGATTGCGCTATCAGAAACTGTATCTAACAACCTTGACATAAAGCTTTCAGTTAGTTCTAAGTCATGGATTCCAGGGCAAATAATAATAGTCATTAGTCATTAGTCAACAGTCATTAGTCAACAGTTCATAGCTTTTCTTCTCTGCCCCTCTGCTCCTCTGCCCCTCTGCACCCCTGCACCCCTGCATCGGTTGGTGAGTTTCGACTACGCTCAACTACCGCGTAGCCGAACCACTGCTCCCCTACTCACCACTTTCATCAAAATACATTGTTAAATATTTATCACTACTCGTTATGTATTATTAACCTGAATGTGTCTTTTGGTATATTATTGTCACTTTTATGGTTATCCCACCCAGGGGGATATCATAATAATCTAGTAGGTGAGCAAACAATCCGGCTATGCTGTAGCTACTGATTTTGCTTACCACGCTGGTTTATATCGAGGAATTGCTTGTGGTAGCCACACCGGAAAAGCTACAAAATAATCAGGAACATTTATCAGGGCAAGACCGAGTAGCCGTTCTGCTCATGGGTTATGGTGAAGTGGAAAGCTACGAAGATTTTGCTAACTATAACGAACAGGCTCTCAATCTGTTAACAGCAAAGTTTGCACCTGTACCTACTTGGATTTATCCTCCTTTAGCAAAGCTGTTGGCGTTATTTGACCGTCATGAATGGGGACATCAGCACCACGATTTTATTTCCCCTCACAACGCCATCTTTGAAAAACAGCGTGCTGGTATTGAACAAAATTTACAATCAAAATGGGGCGATCGCATTCAGGTTTTCAAAGCTTTTAACTTCTGCGCTCCCTTTTTACCTAACCAAGTTTTGGCGGAAATCAAAAGCCAAGGTTTTGATAAAATCTTAATATACCCCCTGTTAGTGGTTGATTCCATCTTCACCAGTGGTATTGCGATCGAACAAGTTAACAATGCTCTAGTAGAAACAAATGATGCTGAAAGCCACTGGCTCAAGGCACTACGTTACATCCCTTCATTCTACAACGAGCCAGACTATGTTCATTTAATGGCTGATCTAGTTGAAGAGAAAATTAACGCTGATTTAGCCTCAGCCTATTTACCATCTCAAATCGGCATTGTGCTAATGAATCACGGCTGTCCTCACAAAGCCAAAGGTTTCACTTCTGGTATTACCGAAAGTCAAGCACTTTATGAGTTGGTACGCGAAGAGTTAATTAATAAGTATCCTCTGATTTCTGTGGGTTGGCTCAATCACGATACACCGCTAATTGAATGGACACAACCAAACGCCGAACAAGCGGCTAAGAATCTCATTCAATTAGGTGCAAAGGTAATCATCTTTATGCCTATTGGTTTTGCTACAGAGAACCACGAAACTTTACTTGATGTACACCACATTATCCATGCTTTAGAGAAAAAGCATCCCGATGTGGATTATGTGCAGATGGCTTGTGTAAATGACCATCCAGAGTTTTTAGCAATGGCTGCTGAATGGGCAAATGCTCAAATTGCTGAGTTGCAAAATGAGCAAGCTGTGGCAATTAATCCACAATTAGCGCTGCATCATCACCATCATCATCATTAAGGGTGTAGGGGTGTAGGGATATTTGAATCCTTACACCCTTGTGTATATAAGGTTTTGAGTTAAATTACTTCGTAATTCTCTAATGGCAGTGCTGGCATTACGCTCGGCAGCTACTCGGAAACACTCACTGATTATTTCTAAGATATTAATATTAGGAAAGTAGCGACTGTTTGTCTCAAGAGTATAGTTATTATCTTGAATGTTCTGGTAACGGAGCCATCAAGAGAATTTCTCCGGGTCTGTATTTGATGCGAGGAGAGGAGCGATCGCCTAATTGATGATTTAATACCTGATAGTCTTGCCAACTACCAGGTAGTCTCACAACAGCACCGGGTGGTAATTGGATTTTCTCTGGCGTAATTACGGTGAACATTAAATTTACCCTTTTACTTACCATCTCAAAGAGAAAACCCTTAACTAAGAAATTTCCTCTCCTATTTCTAATTTACTCCGCGCAGCTTGCGAGTGTTTTCTATTAAACTTTGAGCAAATTGATCAAATCTTTGAGAAAGTTTTTCATCCAGTAACTTCCCTTCAGGACTAAAAGCACTGTAGGCTTGTCCAACAGCAATTTGTTCGGGAATTACCCAACCATGTACCCAACGCACAATCAATCTCAGGTCATTTAAGGCGTTACTGTTAGATTGACCACCTAAAACACTAATCAATCCTGTTACCTTACCAGACAATTCGTCAAAACTCAGCAAATCTAGGGCATTTTTTAAGACACCGCTAACGCCGCCATGATATTCAGGTGTCGCTAAAATTAAGCCATCAGTGTTACGAACAGTATCCCGCAAACGCTGAACATCAGGGTATTCTGAGTATTCTTTGCCACCATTGCAAAATGGTAACTGCCACTCGCGCAAATCAATAATTTCTACTTCTGCACCCAAAGCCTCTAAGCGTTGCACGGCTGCTTGCAAAGCTAAGTAAGTGTAAGAGTTTGGTCTTAAGCTCCCAGCAATACCTACAATTTTTACCATAACTCACCCAATCATTAAGATTTTCTAAAATACGAAGTCATTACGAATTTGTATATTATCTTAACGATTTATTTGGTCGTAGTCAAATTACGAGGGAACAGGTGACAGGAAATAAGCTAGAGGCTATGAATTTGAGTTGTTGATGTTCTCATCTGTATAGCAACTACTATGAATATGAGATTTTTGAGCAGAATTGAGTATATATTGGTCTCTTATTCCTTGTAATCTGTAACCTGTAAGCTGTAACCTATACCCCATTCAGTATTCAGGTTTGATGCCTGAATACTATATATGAATCATCTATTACCTACTATCTACTCTCCTTAACCTCTTATGGGAGTTACACTAGATTAGATAAAGGATGTCCAGTTAAAGCAATTTTTGCTAGAAGAATAGGCTTAAATCGGCACTCAGCCTATGACAGCAGACAAAGGGTAATTGTTATGGAAAATTTTGGGAACAAGGCATTGAGAAAACGGCAATCACCAAAGCGCGTCGCTTGGACTGGTGCGTTAGCAGCCAGTTTGATTATGTTACCAACAATGTTTGGAGGTAATCCTGTCCTAGCGCAGAAACCAGAGCGCGAGTCTCTGTCATATGGGGAGTTGATTCAAAAGGTCAATCAAGACCAAGTTAAAAGGGTAGAATTAGACGAAACTGAACAGATAGCTAAAGTTTATTTAAAAAGTCAAAAGCCAGACGCACCACCCATATCGGTGAGGTTGTTGGAGCAGAACAACGAGTTAATTGACAAACTTAAAGAAAAAAATGTTGACTTTGGCGAAGTCTCTTCCGCCAATAGCAGAGCAGCTGTAGGTTTATTAATTAACCTAATGTGGATTTTGCCGCTAGTAGCTTTAATGTTGTTATTCCTGCGTCGTTCTACTAATGCTTCTAGCCAAGCCATGAATTTTGGTAAGTCGAGAGCTCGTTTCCAAATGGAAGCGAAAACTGGGGTGAAGTTTGACGATGTAGCCGGTATCGAAGAAGCGAAGGAAGAATTACAAGAAGTTGTCACATTCCTCAAGCAGCCAGAAAGATTTACGGCTGTGGGTGCGCGTATTCCCAAAGGTGTGCTGTTGATAGGGCCTCCAGGGACTGGTAAAACTTTACTCGCAAAAGCGATCGCAGGGGAAGCGGCTGTTCCTTTCTTTAGTATTTCCGGTTCGGAATTTGTGGAAATGTTCGTCGGTGTGGGTGCTTCCCGCGTCCGTGACTTATTTAAAAAAGCTAAGGACAATGCACCTTGCTTAATATTTATCGATGAAATCGACGCAGTTGGTAGACAACGGGGTGCGGGTATCGGTGGCGGTAACGATGAAAGAGAACAAACTCTCAACCAGTTACTCACCGAAATGGATGGTTTTGAAGGTAACACTGGCATCATTATTATTGCCGCTACCAACCGTCCCGACGTATTAGATGCAGCCTTGTTACGTCCTGGTCGTTTTGATAGACAAGTAATAGTTGATGCACCAGACTTGAAAGGACGCTTAGAAATTCTGCAAGTCCATGCGCGGAATAAGAAGGTAGATTCTAGCGTATCATTGGAAGCGATCGCTCGTCGTACCCCCGGCTTCACAGGTGCAGACTTAGCCAACCTCCTCAACGAAGCCGCCATTCTCACAGCCCGGAGACGCAAAGAAGCAATTACAATCCTAGAAATTGATGATGCTGTTGATAGAGTAGTTGCAGGGATGGAAGGAACTCCCCTAGTAGACAGTAAGAGTAAGCGCTTAATTGCGTATCACGAAGTTGGACATGGTTTAATCGGGACTTTATTAAAAGAGCATGACCCAGTACAGAAAGTGACCCTCATTCCCAGAGGACAAGCACAAGGTTTAACTTGGTTTACTCCTAACGAAGAACAAGGTTTAATTTCTCGTTCCCAACTCAAAGCAATGATTACTTCTACTTTGGGTGGTCGTGCTGCGGAGGAAATTGTCTTTGGTAGGCCAGAAGTCACTACAGGTGCAGGGAATGACCTCCAGAAAGTTACATCAATGGCGCGGCAAATGGTGACAAGATTTGGTATGTCTGAATTAGGCCCTTTGTCTTTAGAAAATCAAGGCGGTGAGGTGTTCTTAGGACGCGACTGGATGAATAAATCAGATTATTCCGAAGAAATCGCCGCTAAGATAGATGCTCAAGTCAGAGAGATTATCAATACTTGCTACCAAACAGCAAAAGAATTGCTCCAAACTCATCGCCTAGTGATGGAAAGGCTAGTAGATTTGTTGATAGAACAAGAAACTATTGAGGGTGACTTGTTCCGCAAAATTGTTGCTGAAAGTCAAAATCAAGTGACTGACGAACAATTGACAATGGTTAATAGTCAGTAGTGAGTTGACAGTTGACACAAAAAGATAGGTGTGCAACTTAGTTGCATCACTTTCATAAGAAAAAGCCAGAGATTAACTTCTCTGGCTAATTACAGACACAACAAAAATCACCTGAAGATTAACTTCGGTAATAGCTGATTACGGTGTGGCGTAAGGTATAAACCTCATAGAGAATCAGTAAATCGTCCACAGTATGAATTATTTTCTGTGTTGACTTTTTCTAACTAGATTCTGCCTAGATTATGCAACCCTAGAACCAGTCCTGCTCCTAGAATATGACCGAAAGCGGTAGTAGCTAGTAATGCAGGTACACCAAAACCACCAAATAAATTGGCTGAAGGTAAAGCTGGCTCTGAACTAGGATATTTGATGGTCAGCTTGCCAAAGATAATGGCGATGATGTTGGCAATAATGAAGATGATGCCTACTGTAGGACTCCATTCCAGGGGTGTGGTTGCAGCAGCGAGTAAGGTTGAAGTTAACACCAAATTAGCTCCTGAAATTTATTCATGATTGAAAATATAATGAGGACATTCCTCAATTAAATTCAAGAATAATCCCGATTTTGCATTATTATTTAACATTACTTTTCATTGCTTAATAGATGGAGATTAGGGGCTAGAGGCTAGAGGCTAGAGAAGAGAAGTTTTTAGCAATTATTTGTATTGTTGATTACATTAAGTAATTGTAGGGTGGGCAATGCCCACCAAAACTATGATATTGGCTTGTCAAGACTGAAATTCCGCAATAGATTTGGATAAAATCAACCGCCGATAAAGACAGATAAACGTCAAGGATTAGATGTTAGATTTTAGCCAATTCAAAAGTTTAGCCTTGCCAAGCCAATACAAAATTTCCAAATAGGCAATACAGTTGACTAAATAATTGCTTAAAACTGTATTTATTGTGATAAAGCTTGAGCGACTAGACACAAGTAATTTGTCTGATTGGGTACAACTGGCGAAGGTGCGGGCAAATTATGGACAAGTAGCTGACCGTATCCCAGGATTAGCTGTGGCTAATCGTAGTTGGTTTGCAGTTCACATCTGCTGTAAATCTGGAAAATATTACACTGTAGGGGAGACATCTTGTGTGTTTCCACTGATGAGTGTAATTAAACCATTGAGTCTGCTATATCTAATAGAACATCTGGGAGCAGAACAGGTTTTCCAATGGGTTGGGGTAGAACCATCGGATGCACCGTTTAATTCTTTAGAACAACTAGTGGCTGATAATGGAAGACCGCGTAACCCGATGATTAATAGTGGGGCAATTACTATAGCTGATAAGTTACCAGGAAAAGACGCTAGCGATCGCACTCACTCTCTACGCCAATGGTTAAACCAATTAGCAGGTTGTCAACTAAAGTTAGATGAGGCAATGTTGGCTTCTGTAAGATTATCTCGTTCCCCTGCAAATCAAGAGATCGCCGACTATCTCGCCGAAAAAGGATATTTAGAAAATATTGATATAGCTCTTGACACTTACGAGCAAATATGCTGCTTATCTGGTACAGTTGAGGACTTAGCCTTAATTGGAAAAATATTAGCTTTAGACGGTGAATTATCATCACAGCATCGGCAGATTGTTAACGATGTCATGGTGAGGTGTGGTTTATATCAAGCGTCTGCTGAGTATGCTGTGAAAATTGGTTTACCAATGAAATCTGGTATTGGTGGGGGGTTACTCGCCATAGTACCAGAGCAAGGAGCGATCGCTGCCTACAGTCCAGCCTTAGATAGTATAGGTAATCCTGTGGGTGCGATCGCTTTTGTGGAAGCCTTAGTCCAAAATTTGAAATGTTAATTTCTCTGTGTCTGTGTGGTGAAAAATCTTTTTTAAACCACACAGACACAAAGACACAGAGGGCGTTGGTTTATTCTGTTAAGGTGGGTGCTGTAGAACTTGGGCGACGTTTGAAATAATCACCTAAGTTTGTTCTCTTAGGCTGAGTCAGGGGTGTTTCAGTCGCCTGGGGTGTAGGTGTGGCTTCCGGTATTGGTGTAACTGTCTCCTCTGGTTGCGGTGTTTCTTCTGGCTGTGGTTCTGGGGTAACTGTCGCCTCCGGTTGTGGTGTAACAGTTACCTGGGGTTTAGGCGTTACTTCTGGCTGTATTTCTGGTGTAACAGTCGCCTGGGGTGTTGGCGTTACTTCTGGCTGTGGTTCTGGGGTAACAGTCGCCTCCGGTTGAGGTGTGGGACTCACACTAGGCGATGGTTGAGAAGGAGGACGGCTGAAAAATCCACCTGATTTTGGTTTTTCAGCTTTAGGAGTGGTTTCTGGTGGTGGGGTTACTTCCGGTTGCGGTGTAATTTCCGGTGTTGGAGTTAATTCCGGTTGCGGTGGTGTAATTTCTGGTGTTGGAGTTACTTCCGGTTGCGGTTCTGGGGTGGGAGTTGCTGTAGGTGTCGGTTCAGGAACTGACGGTTTCGCTACATAAGCGGGATCTACAATGCCACGAACCTCATCAGCTTTCAATTCCCCTCTGACAATTCTGGAAAGAGTATCTTTACCTTTGGGCTGGTAGTTAAAGAGTCTGACTGTAGTGTTAAAGGCATTTTTAACTGGGTTGCCTTGATTATCCAGAAACTCCAGCTTTACCCAGTTCTTCCCAGTCTTAAACCCTTTAAGGTAAACTGCTTGCCAGCGATCAAACACAAAGCTTTCACCATTTATAGTGCAGCGAATACGCCAATCACTAAACTGGTCGTTGGGGTTATCTTTAGCAGCTAGGTGTAATGGGGCGTTGGTTAGGTAAAAGTCTAACAAGATTGGTTCTACCCCGTAACTGCCTTGAGGACGGCTGTAGGTTAACAGGGGTAGGTTGGGATCTGGATTATTGTCGTCGCTTGGCGTAAAAATGTGAAATGTCGTCTGGGCGTAAGCACCCTCATTTTTGAAACTTTCATGCCAAGGGCGGGAAGCAAAGACGCGCAGTGTATGAGTACCGGGAGACAAATCAGACAGCACTAGCGGCTGAGTTAAATCGTATACGGGTATATAAGGTTGGTTATCGAGAATTACGTGAAGATGGGGGCCTAGTTCCCATTGCGGATGCTTAAAAATTGGTAAGTCTTTAACTTGAAACGTAACGCTGACTGTATTGTCACTGACGACTTCATCAGCTTTAGGCGTAACTATAGTAACCTGTGGTTGATATATCTCTAAACTTGAGCGTAGTTCTTGAATAACTGCTGGTGGCGAAACTTCGGAAAACTGCCCAGAAATCTGCTGAGGTTTAGCTGTTGAGGTAACGGGTACTTGCTGGCTGACAGCTTTATCGCCACAACTAGCCAATGCCAAGACTAATACTAATGTAACGAGCCACCTAAAAATCGCAAAACTTCCAGGGAAGAAGTTTCCCAAGGGCTGCTTGTGCCAAGGATTCATACTTTACACCCAGTGATAAACAATTACAGGGCTTACCTATGACAAGGTTTGGAGAGGGGTCTTAAGCACAAAGAAGTACAGATGTTTAAAACCCTTACACCCTTACACCCCTATACCCTCCCACAGGTAAGCCCTGAATTATTGTGACTGAAATGCGCGATCGCACACTACGACCTATTAGGTGAAATCTTGATTACATACCACGACTTTTTAGAAAAAATTAAAAATCAGGATTTTTTTTACAATTTGTAGTAAACCTGAATGGTAGTATTAAAAATTATGGGAAAACAAATATACCAAAAGCGAACTCAGCAACTTTGTGCCTTTTCTGGTATGGGAAAACATAAGTTTTACGAATTGTTATCCTTTGTAAATTAAATCGAGAAACTATTGACTTTTTGCTAGAAAGTTTGCAGTGCAAAGGCAGGAATGACAAATATTTGGGCGATTTTGAATTATTGTTAAAATGTGTCCAACAAAGTACAAGTAAAGACTTTATAATTCAACAGAAACAAATTTCCACATAGCTCCTTCATCGCTACTCCAGCCACATCACTGGAGAAGGCGACTAAAGATCACTTTGTGGTTTCATGATTCCTCATTCCTTATCACCAGAGGAGGTCGAATGACAATTAGTCCTCCGGAGCGAGAGGAAAAGAAAGCCAGAGTCATCGTTGACAAAGACCCGGTTCCTACCTCATTTGAAAAATGGGCCCAACCTGGACACTTTGACAGAACTCTAGCTAGAGGCCCCAAAACCACCACCTGGATTTGGAACCTCCACGCTCTCGCCCACGATTTTGATACACATACAAGCGATTTAGAAGACATCTCCCGCAAAATATTTGCGGCTCACTTCGGTCACTTAGCCGTTGTGACAATTTGGTTGAGCGGGATGATTTTCCACGGCGCGAAGTTCTCGAACTACGAAGCCTGGTTAAGCGACCCGTTGAACGTGAGACCCAGTGCTCAAGTCGTATGGCCCATTGTGGGACAAGACATATTGAATGGTGATGTTGGTGGTGGATTCCACGGTATTCAAATCACCTCTGGCTTGTTCCAAGTATGGCGTGGCTGGGGTATCACCAACTCCTTCCAGCTATATGTAACCGCTATCGGCGGCTTGGTATTAGCAGGCTTGTTCTTGTTCGCTGGTTGGTTCCACTACCACAAACGCGCTCCCAAATTGGAATGGTTCCAAAACGTGGAGTCGATGCTGAACCACCACTTGGCAGTATTGCTGGGTTGCGGTTCTTTGGGATGGACTGGACATATCATTCACGTGTCCGCACCAATCAACAAGCTTCTGGATGCAGGGGTGGCTGTAAAAGATATCCCCTTGCCCCATGAGTTCATCCTGAACAAAGACCTGTTGATCGACCTGTTCCCAGGCTTTGCTGCTGGTTTATCACCATTCTTCACCTTGAACTGGGGTCAGTATGCTGACTTCTTGACCTTCAAGGGTGGTTTAAACCCTGTTACCGGCGGCTTGTGGATGACTGACATTGCTCACCACCACTTGGCGATCGCTGTATTGTTCATCATCGCTGGACACCAGTACCGCACCAACTGGGGTATCGGTCACAGCATCAAAGAAATTCTAGAGAACCACAAAGGCCCCTTCACTGGCGAAGGTCACAAAGGTCTCTACGAAAACCTCACCACGTCTTGGCACGCTCAATTGGCTACTAACCTTGCCTTTTTGGGTTCCTTGACCATCATCATCGCGCACCATATGTACGCGATGCCTCCCTACCCATACTTAGCAACTGACTACGCTACTCAGTTGTGTATTTTCACCCACCACATTTGGATCGGCGGATTCTTAATCGTCGGTGGTGCTGCTCACGCGGCAATCTTCATGGTGCGGGATTATGATCCTGTAGTGAACCAAAACAACCTATTGGATCGGGTGATTCGTCACCGGGATGCAATTATTTCCCACCTGA
This sequence comes from Leptolyngbyaceae cyanobacterium, assembly GCA_036704005.1. Taxonomy (GTDB): domain Bacteria; phylum Cyanobacteriota; class Cyanobacteriia; order Cyanobacteriales; family Nostocaceae; genus Trichormus. The sequence continues at coordinate 29,177 of DATNQO010000171.1, forward strand.
ACTGGGTTAGTATTTTCCTTGGCTTCCACAGCTTTGGTCTATACATCCACAATGACACCATGCGTGCCTTGGGTCGTCCCCAAGATATGTTCTCCGACACAGCAATTCAGTTGCAACCAGTATTTGCTCAGTGGGTGCAAAACCTGCACACCTTAGCTCCTGGCGGCACTGCACCCAACGCTTTAGAGCCTGTTAGCTACGCTTTTGGCGGCGGCATATTGGCTGTAGGTGGTAAAGTCGCAATGATGCCTATCGCACTAGGCACAGCCGACTTCATGATCCACCACATCCACGCCTTCACCATCCACGTAACAGTTCTCATCCTGCTCAAGGGTGTACTGTTCGCTCGCAGCTCTCGTCTGATTCCAGACAAAGCAAACTTGGGCTTCCGCTTCCCTTGCGATGGACCCGGTCGTGGTGGTACATGTCAAGTATCCGGTTGGGATCACGTATTCCTTGGACTATTCTGGATGTACAACTCCCTGTCAATTGTAATTTTCCACTTCAGCTGGAAAATGCAGTCTGACGTATGGGGAACTGTAGACGCAGCTGGTAATGTGTCTCACATCACTGGTGGTAACTTTGCCCAAAGTGCCATCACAATCAACGGCTGGTTGCGTGACTTCTTGTGGGCGCAAGCTTCCCAAGTAATCAACTCCTATGGCAGTGCATTGTCCGGTTACGGATTAATGTTCTTAGGCGCACACTTCGTATGGGCATTCAGCTTAATGTTCTTGTTCAGTGGTCGCGGTTACTGGCAAGAATTAATTGAGTCCATCGTTTGGGCGCATAATAAACTGAAGGTAGCGCCTTCAATCCAACCCCGCGCTCTGAGCATTACTCAAGGTCGCGCTGTTGGTGTGGCTCACTACCTCCTGGGAGGAATCGCTACAACCTGGGCATTCTTCCACGCACACATACTTTCTGTAGGCTAGCAACTAGCTACATCTAGTTATGAGTGATGAGTTGATGGATATAGAATAATACCTTTAACTCAAAACTCATAACTACCCTTAAGCTGATAAATGATGGCTAAAGGTCAGAGGAAATATCAAAACCTATGGCAACTAAATTTCCAAAATTTAGCCAGGATCTCGCACAGGACCCTACCACGCGGCGCATATGGTATGCGATCGCAATGGGCAACGACTTTGAGAGCCATGATGGCATGACCGAAGAAAATCTTTACCAAAAGATTTTCGCTACTCACTTCGGACATTTGGCAATCATCTTCCTTTGGGCTTCCAGCCTCCTGTTCCACGTAGCCTGGCAAGGTAACTTTGAAGAGTGGATTAAAGACCCTCTACACGTCCGCCCAATTGCTCACGCTATTTGGGATCCCCACTTTGGTCAACCAGCGATCGAAGCTTTTACCCAAGGTGGCGCTAGCAATCCTGTAAACATCGCCTACTCTGGTGTTTACCACTGGTGGTACACCATCGGTATGCGTACCAACAACGAACTGTATACAGGTTCCGTCTTCCTGTTGTTGTTGGCTGCATTGTTCCTGTTTGCTGGTTGGTTGCACTTACAACCCAAGTTCCGTCCTAGCCTCTCTTGGTTCAAGAGTGCTGAACCCCGTCTAAACCACCACTTGGCAGGTTTGTTCGGTGTTAGCTCCTTGGCTTGGGCTGGTCACTTGATTCACGTTGCTATCCCCGAATCTCGCGGTCAGCACGTAGGTTGGGATAACTTCTTAAGCACCGCACCCCACCCCGCAGGCTTGCAACCCTTCTTTACAGGTAACTGGGGCGTATACGCTCAAAACCCTGATACAGCAGGTCACATCTTTGGTACAAGCCAAGGTGCTGGTACAGCGATTCTGACATTCTTGGGTGGTTTCCATCCCCAGACAGAATCCCTGTGGTTGACAGATATGGCGCATCACCACTTGGCGATCGCAGTTATCTTCATCGTTGCTGGTCATATGTACCGCACTAACTTCGGTATTGGTCACAGCATCAAAGAAATGCTCAACGCCAAGTCTGGTTTAGTACCCGGTAGCAGAAGTGAAGGTCAGTTCAACCTGCCTCACCAAGGTCTTTACGACACAATCAACAACTCCCTACACTTCCAATTGTCTTTGGCATTGGCAGCGCTGGGAACCGTTACCTCACTGGTAGCACAACATATGTACGCCCTGCCTCCTTACGCATTCATTGCTAAGGACTACACAACACAGGCAGCGCTGTACACCCACCACCAATACATTGCAGTCTTCCTGCTGGTTGGTGCATTTGCTCACGCAGCAATCTTCTGGGTTCGTGACTACGACCCCGAACAAAACAAAGGCAATGTCCTTGACCGGATTCTTCAGCACAAAGAAGCGATTATCTCTCACCTCAGCTGGGTATCCCTTTTCTTAGGCTTCCACACCTTGGGCTTGTACGTTCACAACGACGTAGTAGTAGCTTTTGGTACTCCTGAAAAGCAAATCTTGATTGAACCTGTATTCGCTCAGTTCGTTCAAGCTGCTCACGGTAAAGTACTCTACGGCTTAGACACCTTATTGTCTAACCCCGATAGCGTTGCTTACACCGCTTACCCCAACTACGGTAACGTATGGTTGCCTGGTTGGTTAGATGCCATTAACTCTGGCACAAACTCCCTCTTCTTAACAATTGGCCCTGGCGACTTCCTGGTACACCATGCGATCGCATTGGGTCTGCACACCACCACCCTCATCCTAGTCAAAGGTGCTTTGGATGCTCGTGGTTCTAAGCTGATGCCCGATAAAAAGGATTTCGGCTATGCCTTCCCTTGTGATGGCCCTGGTCGTGGCGGTACTTGCGATATCTCCGCTTGGGACGCTTTCTACCTATCTCTCTTCTGGGCATTGAACACAGTAGGTTGGGTAACTTTCTACTGGCACTGGAAACACCTGGGTATTTGGCAAGGTAACGTTGCTCAGTTCAACGAAAACTCCACCTACCTCATGGGCTGGTTCCGTGACTACCTCTGGGCTAACTCAGCACAGTTGATCAACGGTTACAACCCCTACGGTGTGAACAACCTGTCCGTCTGGGCTTGGATGTTCCTCTTCGGACACCTAGTTTGGGCTACTGGTTTCATGTTCCTCATCTCTTGGAGAGGTTACTGGCAAGAGTTGATCGAAACCCTAGTTTGGGCGCACGAACGTACTCCTATCGCTAACCTCGTTCGCTGGAAAGACAAGCCTGTTGCTCTCTCCATCGTGCAAGCTCGTGTAGTTGGTCTAGCTCACTTCACCGTCGGCTATGTCCTCACCTACGCAGCCTTCCTCATCGCCTCCACTGCTGGTAAGTTCGGTTGATCTGGCTACTAGTTTTGTAGGTAAGTAATTAAATCCCCTGCCGCAAGGTGGGGGATTTTTTCGTGGATGGAATTAGTAGGAACATAATGGACAGTGTTTTTGATGACTTGGCTGAATACAGGCAGCATTTGGGTTTACCTCCTGCTGATAGTGAAACTGACGGCTCAACAATTGCTAAACTAGAAATAAATGGTCAAACTTTTTTTGGTATAAATTCTAGTAGTAATCCTTATCGTCGGCAAATAACTCTGAAGGTTAATAATATTTCAAGAACTCATGCAGAAGCTGATGCTTTTCAGCAAGTATTAGAAGCAGGTATAAAAGCAGCCAAAGCGCGTTTGATTGTAGATAGAGATTTGTGTCGTGCTTGTGGTTTACAAGGTGGTGTTAATTCTATGGCTTACCAATTAGGTATAGAAGAATTAGAAATTATTACTCCCAATGGAAGTAAAACAATTCAAGTTACTGCTCCCAAGACAAGGAAAAAATAATGTTTGTATCCAAGCTATATACAGATAAATGGACAGGAAACAAAAATGAGGATATGGTCATTGAAAACCCAAATTGGCAACAAATCAAAACAGCTATTTGTGAGTTAGATGGTAACAGTAAGACTTTAGTTAGCTTAGAAGCTGATGAGCAAAGTTATATGATGATTGGTGGAGGTAATGATGGGCAATATATTGTTACTGCAACTTTAGATAACGAGACGTTCTATTCTCTTTTGCATTCAAATGCTCATAAAATAAGCAGATCATATATTTCTGTTAGAAAAATTCGTCTATCTCGTTTTTCTCAAGCATTAATAAATGCAAAAAACAAAAATACCAATTCTGCTAATGAGCAAAAATTAGTTGTAGGTGGACAAGCAGGAAATTATTCTAAAAAAATTTGTGTTGATTTATCCCAATGCTTAATAGCTGCAAAGAGATTTGCTGAATCTGGTGAACTTGACCCCTTGTTTACTTGGCAAGAAGATGAATCTCTAGTGACGGTATAAAAATTTGTATAACCATGCCTATGATTTATTCATAGGCATGGTTAAAAATCTGATACTTTTATTCCTTAGAGAATTAGAGAAAACGTTATGCTTCGAGCATTTCAAATGACATAATAGCAAGAAGCGATCGCCTATCAGCAACCTTAACCAAAAGCGCTTAGAAACATGACAAACTAGAAAGTATGAACACTAAACTTGTTGACTCTCTAGTTCAAGTAATATTATCTCTCTCTGATGAAGAACGCTCTCTTTTGGAAGAAAAGCTATTCTTTAATTCTTCCTATCCATATAAATCCGAGATTATGAAACTTGCACAGAACAGTAAAGCATTTGAATTTTTACACAATGAACCAGATTTATATACACTGGATGATGGTGAACTTATCTAAATATATGCTTCAAGCGTTTCAATTAACATAATAGCAAAGAGCGATCGCCTATCAACAAATTTAGCCAAAATACTCAAAGCCATGAATAACTGGCAAGAACACATTACTATTAATCCTAAAGTCTGTCACGGCAAACCATGTATCACAGGTACACGCATCATGGTTTCAGTCATTCTTGATAATCTTGCCGAAGGATTAACATTTGAGGAAATAGTTAAAAATTATCCACCACTAACATTAGAAAATATAAAAGCTGCTATTGCTTATGCAGCACAACTGACTCAGAAAGAAGAACTATTAATATCAGATGAAGCTAGTTCTAATATTTTTCATCATGCCTCAATTCTAACAGAAATAGAGTCAACTTTCATGAAATTAGCCAAGCAATGGCGTGAAGAAACTCGTGGCTTATCATCTATTAATCAAATGTGTATGCACCCTGCATACCAACAAATCATAGGAATGGGTGAGGCTGTTATACCTTTACTACTAAGAGAAATTGCAAATAAATCTGGACGCTGGTTTTGGGCATTAAAATCTATTGCTAGAGAAGACCCTGTACCTTTTGACTTTAGAGGAAATACAAAGGAAATGACTAAAGCTTGGCTCGAATGGGGTAGACAAAGGGGGTATGATTATTACTAATCATACCTATGTTTTTTTGACTTAATCACCTCAATAACATCATCATGACGTTGACCATCAATAATATCTTTTAAATGAATCTTTCCCTCAATATACTGTAAATGAATCCGCCAACCTGATAACTTATCGATATCAGCGCGGTATATTGCTTGCTTAATACCCTTAACTTTACGGAGTCTTGTTTTTGGGAAACTCCGAGTTCTATGACATTCATTATCTTCCAGTTCAGCCAAAGCTTCTAGGAAATCAATTTTTAAATGATCAGGTAAGATATCCATAGCTTCATTGATAACACCATGCTCATCTAAAAGTGGCTTAATCCGTGACATTAGTTAGAGCGAACCTCAAGTTCTTGATTTTTTACACTAAAATCTTGGTAGAGAGATTCAGCGACTGAGGCGTAGGCTTTTGCAGCATCTTCAGTATGGACTACTCTAAATAAAGTGATGACAGTGGCATCAAAAATTGGATCATCATCAATCGTAATTATTAACCTGATATCTTTATCAATAATCAACGCATATAAAGAAGATTCATAATCAGCACTGAGTTTTATATCTTTTAATTTAAAAGCTTGATTTTCTAATAAATTTTTATGTTTTGATAATAGCTCTACATAGCGATTTAATTTTTTAACTATCTTAAATTTATTTTTATTATTAAACTTTTCTAAATCCTGTTCAAATTCTTTTGTTGACTCAATAAGTATTTCCATTTAACTGATTCCAGGCATGAAACCCTAAACTAACTTCAAATGTAACTTATAAATATAACAAATTGAGTATTCTATTGATGTTTATGTAGAAAAAGAATAATATATAGTACAGATTAATTTTGCATTGCTAAAAATAGCGATCGCCTTCAGAAACCAGCATAACTGAAAGTGTAGTTAGTATAGGTTATCTTTAACACTGCATTTTCTATGCCAACTAAATTATCACCATTATTTATATTTTTATTAGGACTTACCCTGACTCAAACTGTCGGCGGTAGTCATCCTCACGATGATTTTGCACTAGCCCAAACTCCACCCAAGCCGGAACCACAAATTATTGTCCAACCTGGAGAAATCAGGGCTTTACCAGGAAAATTAGACAATATACCCGTTTTTAACAGTAATAGCCCAGAATGGGTTAAAACAGAGGGTATTTTACTTTCTACCTTCCCAGCAAACGGTAAAAAAACACCAGTCGCACACCTTAATTTTCCCTTTCAAGGTCGGTTTGATTTATTCGCCCACCATTACACCCACACTCCCAAGGATTTACAAACGCTGTACTTAGGGGTAATTGTCAATAACCCTGGAAAAAAACCAGTGACAGTTGAAGTGTTGCAAGCTGCTAGTTATTTGATGCAGGATGCACCCTTTGTCACCTTACCCCCCTACTTGGAAAACAATGACGGTAAAGTATACTCTGGGCCAGGGGCGAGGGCTGTTGCTGATGTGTTGCGGGGTGTGCGACAGACTGATTTTCCGGCAAAGTTGGTCATTCCTCCCGGACAAAGCCGGATGTTGCTAAATCATGGTATTCCGGTGCGGAATTTGGAAAGGCCTGTGAATGGGCGGTCTAGTTTTCTGCGTTTGCGAAGTAGTGATAAAGTATATGCAGCCAGCCTAGCCATGTTTGCAAAGAAAAACGCTGATGGTTCTGACCGTGCGCCTACTATGGCTGAATGGCAAGCTTTACTTAACGATGGTAACTTTGCCGGGCCAAGGGATAAAACACCTACCCCCCCAAATGCTACTAGTGGGGCTTTGATTTATGGGCGAGTGGCTGGTGTTTCTCAAGGTTCTCAATGGCAAGCCACGCTAACCGATAACCCCAAAGCAACCACTTTAACAATACCTCAAGCTGGTAAAGGTATTTCTTATCCTATAGTTACCTTGCGGGGTGGTCGAATGGGTACGGAACAAAGCCAAACTGCGAAGATGCTGGTACGTTACCCTGATACGGCTTATGAAGCACATGGTAATTATGGGGTGGAATATAAACTCAGCTTGCCTTTGAAAAATAATACTAACCAAACTCAAAAAGTGTCAGTCACTCTAGAAACACCTTTAAAGGAAGATAAGCTATCTCAAGGTGGTGTGCGCTTCCGTAAACCGTCCCTTGATTTTCCCTTTTTCCGTGGTACAGTGAGGCTGCGTTACTTTGATGACCGGGGACAAGAGAAAATCCGTTACGTGCATCTATGGCATAGAACTGGACAGGTTATAGAACCGTTGGTGCAGTTTACCATGCCACCATCAACTAGACGTAATGTGCAGGTAGATGTAATTTATCCACCAGATTCTACACCACCGCAGGTTTTAACTGTGAGAACTTTGTAAATATGACAAGCGATCGCCTACTATCATAATTTGTATGTTCAAAGTGCGATCGCCTTGTCATCCAGTAGACTAATTCATTCGCCCCTGCAACCAAGCTTGTAACTCAGCCACGCTGGTAAAATCTAGCAATGCTTCGCCCAATTCTTCCAACCTTGGCAATGGCAAACCTGCAACCAATGAACGCACATCTTGGGGCAGTTCACCCAACCGTTTCGTCAATTGTCGGATAATAACATTAGCTGTTGCTTCCCGTCCTTCTTCGCGTCCTTCTTCGCGTCCTTCTTGTCGTCCTTCTTCCCTTGCTTCCTCTTTAATTTCTCTGAAAACTCTCGTTTCTCTCAGTGTGATGTCTAACATCGACTCCACCTCCGCTCGACTCAATTGATCAAATCGGTAACTTATGATCGTCGTAATAATTTCAATTATTGCACGGCTTTCTGGCAAAGAAGCTTCCTGACTAGCTCTCGATAACAAATACCTAGCTTCTAAAGGAGCGTTTTCTTCCTCCACAGTAGTTAATGCCATCACCGCCACCCATAGAGGTAAGGAACGAATTTCGCCCAACTCATCCAAATATACTCGATGTACTTGGTTGCCGTTGAGTAAAGTTCGATGCGGATGAATATCACTCTGTTCAAAACTACGTGATGGATAAATTATCACAACTTGCCAATCGCTGAACCTGTCACGGTTGCGGTAGAAATACAGTGAAGATTCCGCAAATACCCTTTCATAAAGCTTTTCGTCTTTTTGGAATTGCACTTCACAGAAATATACAGTACCCGGACTTTGATTGTCTGGTGGTAAAAAGACCCCATCAATTTCAAACTTAGGTTCTTTGACAGCTACCGAGTCAAATTTATATTCATTAGCATTTTCTGGAGGATTTGTCAAAAACTCAAATAATAAAGCAGGAGATTGTTGGAATAGTTGGTAAAAAATTGAATCCCGACGCATGAAAGATTGTTATGCAATATATTTCCATTGATGCGTAGGCCTAGCCTACGCACAAAATTATTTACCGCCGTAGAAAAAGGCAATTTCTTTTTCTTTCAGGGGTGCGAAGCCTGCTTCCTCTAGTAATTTGTCGAGTTCTTGTTGGGGGATGTGTTTTGCGCCAATCCGCACGATGCGCGATCGCATAGTATTAGATACACCACTACGCTGTCTGTTTGCTTCCAACGCCATGACTTTGGTATAAAGTTCTAGCTTCGCTGGCGGAATTGGCGTACCATCAAAATCGATGCCTTTAGCGATCGCTTCATCAATAGCATCAGCGCCCTTAGTCTCAGAATTTACTACATTACCTTCAGCAGTCATGACAATATACTCAATAATTTGGTGAGTATATTTTACCAGTCAACAGATATCTATCGAGAATCTTGTTTTTGGGCGATTCATTCACTACCACTGTAGAAACAATTGTAGTTGTGTTCAGCCAGTCCCAATGAAACAAGAATCATAGTCAAACATGAAAGTGCTTTTCCCCCACACCCCATTTTCAAATCAGTGATCGCCTAATTAAGTAAACACTTGCATTAATGTGTAATATTTGGTTTGAATATTCATTCGACAATCAAGGAAATTATTTATACAAAATCCTATTTTTGTTATTAACGGCACATCAAATTTATCCGACATCAACAATATTAAATAAACTACTTCTTGAGATTGAGCCACGAAAAATAAAATGTGTTATGCTGGTGAGCAAATATTGTCAAATTCCATTCATGTGACTTTAATCGTGATTGGGTTGGTTCGTAAATCATCAGTGTGCAACATGATGAGAGCAGCATACTCTAAAAATTCGTTGTCGGAAAGTCGCCATAGCAATCGAGGAAGTGCTTACTTGTTTGCACCAATGGTGAATTTTAATGTGATGGCTGAAGTTGGAGATACTCCACCATAACTTGGTTTTATTGAAGTGAAAACACCAAGTATCACTCAACAAAACTGACATTTTTATGTAGGGCAAATTCCTTGATGAGGTTTGGGTTAGCCTGTACAAAATGTAGTTTGGTTGACGTAAGCTTGTAAAATTTGGTTGTGTAAGAATAATTCGCTTTGCAGCGAATACCAGACTAAACATTAATGTTGTGACCTGTTGTTATTAGCTAATAACAGTTAAGTTGGTCTGTCTTCAGCACCCAAATTCACAATTAAATAGTCTAAGGTTAGACACTGTAAATACTTCGGAGTTTCTGTATTAGCGAAGCCAGGAAAAACAATACCTTGCTCAAATTGATAAGCAAATGCTGTCAAGAGGTATTGTTGCTAAAAACAGCGCTAACAAAATTGTGATGCAGAGAAGCTGTCTATTAATTCTGACAGTTCTTCTAAGTATTACAAATGTCATCAACCTAGATTGTTACTTAAAAATACTTCTAAATATATCCAAGATGGTGGGTATTTTATGTATCACTACCCATTCCATCTAATGCTCGATAAATATCAGGATGATTGGCACTACAAAATAAGCGATACATCTCCAACAAATCAGCAACATTTTTCACACCATTCATCGGATGACTTAATCATGAATAATCAGAGATATTCTGCAAAGCTACAGCGATTTCAAGAACTTTTAGCAATCACTGTTTTAGGAAATGTCCCTACGCTGCTACTAGGAACAAAATTAAGAAATCTCGCATATAGATTAATTTTTGCCCATCTGGGTAGCCAGGTGTACATTCAGCATGGAGTTGAACTGATTAGCGCCAGTAATATTGAAATTGGCAATTGTGTATATCTATTTAAGGGTGTTCGTCTTGATGCTAAAGGACATCCAAATAATAAACTTTGTTTGGCAGATGGAGTAGCGATTGAACGTAACGTTGATATAGGTTGTTTGGAAAATACCTGTATTTTCATTGATGTGGAAACCTTTATTGGGCCTAATGTCTGTATTGCTGGGCCTGGGAATATCAAAATTGGTAAGCGTTGTATGATTGCCGCTCATTCAGGTATATATGCAAACAATCACAATTTTACAGATCCTATATTGCCGATTAAGTACCAAGGTGTGACTCGCAAAGGTATTGTGATTGAGGATGATTGTTGGCTAGGGCATGGAGTAACAGTATTAGATGGCGTTACTATCGGTAAGGGTAGTGTTATTGGCGCAGGCGCAGTAGTTACCAAAGATATTCCGCCGTTTTCGGTAGCTGTAGGTACGCCTGCACGAGTCATTAAAAGCCGTATTGTTCAAGATTTAGTAACATCTGCGGATTAAAGATTGGGGTATGTAGCCCTGTCTGGGAAAACTCCTATTCTTCTCTGTGTCTCTATGACTCTATGGTAAAAATAATTAATTTAACCACAGAGTCACAGAGGGTATTGCGAATTGGTTATTCCTTCCCCGACTTTGACTTAGGGTAAGCAATACGCTTATGGTGGAATTGCTGCCAAACTTCTACAAAGATTTCGGCAATTTGTGACATTTCTTCTCGTGTTAATCCAGAATCAATTAGTTGATTGTCTTGCCATCTAGCACGGAGAATATTGTTTAGCATGGTTAAGGCTTTTTCATTATCCACATCCTTAAGCGATCGCAATGCAGCCTCACAAGCATCCGCTAGCATGACTATTCCCGTTTCCCGTGATTGGGGAATTGGGCCATCATAACGAAAATCGGCTTCATTCACGACAATTTTAGGATCTGCCTGTGCCATCTGTTCTGCTTGGTGATGAAAATAGGCAATCAACATCGTCCCTTGATGTTCGGGAATGAAAGCTTGTATCGCTGTTGGTAACAGATGTCTCCGCGCCATTACCAAACCTTCGCTAACGTGCTTCTTAATAATTTCCGCACTTTTCCAAGGATCTTTAATCTCAGTTTCGTGTTTATTTGGCTCCCCCATTTGATTTTCAATAAAACCCAGGGGATCGTGCATTTTCCCGATATCGTGATATAATGTACCAGCCCTCACCAATTCCACATTACATCCCAACTTCTTAGCAGCAGCTTCCGCCAGAGTAGCGACAAGTAGGGTATGTTGAAATGTCCCTGGTGTTTCCGTGGCTAACCGTTTTAACAACGGACGATTGGGATTGGCTAATTCTGCTAACCGAATTGGGGTGACTAAATCAAAAAGCTTTTCTAAGTAAGGGCTTAAGCCCAAAGCCACAATACTCCAAACCAGCCCAGATAAAGTAATTAACCCTGCTTCTTGGAGGGTGAAATACCAGGATGAACCAAAAACTGCACCAACTAAGACTTTCATCAACAGGTAAACACCACCCTGCGTTCCGGCGATCGCCACACCCAACAGCGCCAATTCCTCACGCGATCGCAGTGTATAAGCAATGTAACTACCTAAAAGTCCCCCAGCCGCACCAGCAACTAACCCAATGATGCTGATTTCCATACTTATAGGTAGTATAAACAACAGTAAGCCAATTACTGTCATGCCCAACCTACGCCCGTAAAAGCTACCTAACAGTAAACCTACAGCACTCCAGGTAGTATATGATATCCCAGTCGCTAAGACTCCAGGTATACTCAAGGTTAGCAACAAAACTAGCAGGCGATCGCGTTGGCGTAATAGGCATTTACCTCGCTTCTCCACTAAAGCATAGATAAAAATTCCCCCCGTCACCAAGCCGCCCAAATTCAGCAAAGCCAGCCAATTATTTTCTCGGCTAATCAGTTGATAATGCTCTAATACCTGAAAATCCCACTTACTAATTTTCTTCCCTTTCTTAACAATGACTGCATCTTTTTTGATCTCAACCATGACAGGTTGAACAATCGATGCAGCCTTTTGAGCCTGTTTCTTAGATTGCTCCTCATCTTTCTTCAGATTTGGTTGCAGCACAGCCAACAATAGTTTAGTCGCCAAAGATTCAGCATTGTCTGGAACAAGCGCCTTCACTTGCAAAGTGACTGCATTTTTTAAAACATTATCTGGCAAACCTACAGGAATACCTTGAGCTAAAATTCTTTCCGCACTTTGGCGAACGCCCTTTTGAGTTTTTATCCATTCATCATCTGATAATTCTAATAGAGCAGTGTCATGATAAACTGTTTGTGTCGTAATTGTATCTATGTGTAAAAGTTGCACAATAGCCTGGGCGTAAGCTTCTCTTGCTTGAGAAATTTGATTGATTAGTGAAGATAAATTCTGCTCGGAAGTTGTGACACGATAAGTAGATAATTCTGCCAACGCCTGCATAAACTCAATTTTTGTAGCGACTTCAGCAGTTTTTGCGGCGGGAGAAGCATATTTGTTGAGTTGATTAGAGTCAATAGAGATACCTTGGACTTGGCTTTCCCAGTTTGGGGATACCTTGGGTAAGGGAAGTGTTAGGGAAGTTTTTGTTCCACCGTGAGAGGAATTGTGTTTTTGACTAGACTTTTGCCAGAATAACCCCAGGTTCTTTTGATTAGTCTTATCCAAAGCCACTAACATCATCTGCCATTCCAACTCAGGACAGGAGCGCAGATAATGTTGGCTCGACAGAGACAGCACTGAAGTATCATAAAAAGGAAAAGAACCTGCGGTGATGCGGATTTCGTTCCCTTCATCCAAGGTTTTTTGTAAATTCTGGTCTATCTGTGCGTTAATTTTCGCATCAATCATTAAGACTGGTGCGGAAGTTCTACTAACCGCTTTACGTTGAGCCTCAGTTTGTTGTTTATCCTCGATACTAGCAGTATAAGGCGCTCTCATCGTCTGGGGTGCAACAGTACCGATTTTGAGTTTAGGTTGGTTATATAACTTATGACCAATTACCCCAGTCAGTGATACAACTGCGATCGCCAAAACAGCTGAGGAACGCTTTTTATGCACCCAACTCAGGCTTGCTGCACCCATCCAACTTTTATTTTTGAACGATTTTGCCATTTTGCTAGCTCTTTGAGTTTAAAAAGCTGATGCAATGAGCTTTTTTCCCAGTGTACAAATTTGAGCAGTGGGGAATGCTGAGTAATTATTTTCTCCTCTACTCCTCTGCTCCGGTTGGTGAGCGCAGCCGTTCTCTACGTTCGCGGAGCGTGTCGTAGACAGAGGCTGCGCCAACGCGTTAGCGTCTCCAAAGGAGAACCACTGCTCCCTCATCTCCTCATCTCCCCTAACCTCCTCGAATTACACGAGGTGCTGCATATACAGAAAGTGGAACCGATTGATTAGACATAATAAATCCTGGTTCTGAGAACATCCTCAAATCTAAGGGAAGATTATACACTCCTGACCACACAGCCCCAAGGGCATCGGCTAATTCTAACATCTGGCGGGGATTACTTCCTGCGTGAACTGCTGAGTCCGTTGATAAAAGGGAAATCTGCCAATTGGGGGGAATACCTACAGTACTGTTATAACTCCCCGATAAAGCACCAGTAATAGCTGTTATTATTTGTGAGTGGGCTGATTCTAGCGATAAGCCACGCAACAATGATAAACGAAAGTCTTCTAAAGTGCTGAGAAAGCAGTAGAATGCCACAGCAACAGAGTAAGAAAGTTTTTCTTCCTTACTCAACAGGGCTTGCAATTTTTCTAAACCAGCGCCCTGTTCTAATAGTTTGTCAATAATTAATAACTTCTGGGGGAGTAATGTTTCCGTTTCCCCAAGGAAAGAGATAATTTGCAGTATCAGGGTTTGGCGACGTAATTTCTCTGTCAGTGATTGAGCGATCGCATATCCTATCGCCATTGTACAATCACGCATCACTGGGTCATCATCGCCTATTTTTAACACCCGCAGCAAATTCTGACGCAACTTTACCGGGTTTTCGTGAAAAAAAAGTGCTAGGGGAATTGTGGCAAAAATTATGTTTATTTTATTACCTAAGTCTACAGGCGATGTCAGAAATTCTTGTTGATAACCCCCCAGCCACTCATCTACATCTAGTTTTCCCAGCCTAATCAAACTTTCGACACCAGGAATAATACTTTTACTAAAGTTCGGGTCACTTTCGCCCTGCTTGTTTCCCCCACGTTGAGCTAAATTTTCCCCTAATAGTCCTCCTAGCAGAGTTCCCCTAAATCTACTAACCAACGAGTAGCGCATAATTTTCCAGAGTTAAAAGCAAGTTATTTTAACTCTACTAGATGGGGGCCCCGTGCCGGTGTAGACGGACGGCCCCTCCTCGCCCGGGACCTTGATCTGCTTGCCGGCGTGGGCGCCGAT
>DATNQO010000172.1:0-9980 GCA_036704005.1 Leptolyngbyaceae cyanobacterium
TGCTCAACAATGGCTGGCGTAATGTACTTGGTGCAGATGTCTCTCTCACTCAGGGATTTTTTGTCAATTTCGTCCATCGGTTTGTTAATCAAGCAAATAAGTCCTGTGGCAAGGTAGGGCTACGTTGCCAGGGGATAAGTGTAAAATCAGCTTTTTACATGGCTGCTTAAACTACAGAATACCCGAAGTATTAATTAATGCCAATACTTTATATTTTTTGTTGTGAGTCGAAGCACACCAGCCAAGCTACCTCAACAAAAGCAGGCCTGCGGAACGTACCACATCAACCCCCACCCAGCCACTGCACCTGTGTCAGCCTTGCCGTCCGTGGTAGCTCATGATTACAGTCCACTAACTGCGGTGCTGTCATGTGTCATACCGGATTGAAGGAAGTGTGAGTGAGGAAATGAATGAGTAATGAGGTAGATTTGGTAAAAGCTATCTTTTTATTTATGCAATGTAGCCAAAATGAAACCTGAAGTTATTACTGCAATCATCTCTGCGCTGGTTGCGGTCATTAGCGCCATTGTCAGTCTTTACGGACAAATACGTGTTGCACGATTGTCTGATCGCCTTACTAAACAACGTGAAGCTGAATCGCGTGAAGTACAAACGGCAGCCTTAATGTCGAAATATCGAGATCCGTTGCTTCGTTCAGCAATCGATCTTCAAAGTCGCTTATTTAATATTCACCAAAACCGCATTTTGCAGAATTTTGATCAACGGTCTTCATCCGAACAAGATTACTTAATTTACAATACGTTGTATGTTTTTGCCGAATATTTTGGATGGGTTGAGATTCTACGGCGAGAGATTCAGTTTTTAGATTTAGGCGATCTAGAGCTAAATCGTCATCTTAATGAACTATTTGTGAACATCACCAAAGCTTTTGGTACAAATAAATACAATGGCGAAGATAATTTTGATACAACATTTCAATTGTTTAATGGCGAACAGCGAGCGATTGGAGAAATTATGATGAAGTCTCGCGCCGCAGATCAAGTGCTGGGTTATGAGTGTATTGGTTATGCGGCTTTTGTTCAGAAGATGATGAGCGAACCAGATTTTGCTCGTTGGTTCATAAAGTTAAGAAAGGATATTGATATAATAATTAAGCAGAAAATCGGTGGAGAGCGCCTTGTTTTGATCCATAGTAGATTGATCGAGCTGATTGATTTTCTCGATCCACATTGTATACGTGTACCCTTAAAGTATAGGACTAAAATTAAGTAACCATCTGTCCAATACTTTATTGGGTCTGACTAACAAAGGAAACTTGCTACCCTACAATCATGGTGATAGGTTCTGGTCTGTGCTGTCATGCGTTATGCCCAACTGGAAAATTCGGAAGGCACAAGCGCAATCTTGGGAGGGGTAGGGGTGAGAAAGGTTGGTAAGGTGGGAGCAATGATGCTTCGCCCGGACGTAGATCATCGCATCCTTTGTTAATAGTTAAACAACTGGATCGGACTGTAAGCGCAACCCTCGCTACTCTAAGCAGTTTGTCCCCTGGTTACTGTTACCAATATAGTTAGTAACAGGCTAGGCTGTTGCTAGCTATATTGGCAATGAATTTCAGCCACAGTTTTCGTACAGAAATATTTAACTTTGATAGTTAGAACTTATGATTATTTCGCATAGCTTTATGGAGCTTCTTCCATTTTTGTTTCTGTGCTAATTGTGCGTTGTGATCTTGCTTGCGATCTAAATAATTAAGTTCTTTGTGTAACTTTTGATAACTCAGAAATCTTGAGTAATCAAGTCTGTTTTGAGCCAATGCCTGTTGAACTGCACAATCAGGTTCGTGATTATGCTGGCAATCTCGGAAGCGGCATTCTAGGGCCAAGCTTTCAATGTCTGCAAAGGTGTCTTGCAAACTTTCATCACCAGCCCAAAGTTGTAGTTCGCGCATTCCGGGAGTGTCTATAATCAAACTCCCATTCGGTAATAAAATCAACTCACGATGAGTTGTTGTATGTCTACCTCTGTGATCACCCGGTCGCACTGGTTGCACAGCTTGTATTGCTGTTCCTTGAAGTTGATTGGTGATGGTAGATTTTCCCACACCAGAAGACCCTAACAAAGCTACTGTCTGTCCTGGTTGTAAGTAGGGCTTCAACTGCGCCAAACCCTCACCCTTAGTAGCGTTAGCGACAACGATGGGTACACCAAGAGCGATTGATTCTACTTGTGCCAAGCACTTGTCTAAACAATTGCATAGGTCTAGCTTATTTAAAACAATAATTGGGTTTGCACCGCTTTCCCAAGCCAGAATTAGATAGCGCTCAATTCGTCTGGGGTTAAAATCACCATCTAGTCCACAAACTAACAAAACTGTATCGACGTTAGCTGCCACAATTTGCTCTTGGGTTTTACTACCGACTGTCTTGCGAGAAAATTTACTTTTCCTGGGTAAAATTTCATGAATTGTTGCTGTCCCGTTACCGACTTGCGACTTGATAACAACCCAATCCCCTACTGCTGGAAAGTCTTGAGTTTGAGAGGCTTGATGTCTTAGTTTCCCGGTTATTTGTGCGGTTAATTCTCCATGTTCGCTATAGAGAATGTAACTATTTTTATATTCAATGGCAACTCTAGCAATGCTAAATCCTTGTTGGCGATAACCCTCAAAGCTGTGAGCAAAAAAGCTACTCCAACCTAAACAATCTAAATTCATTGATGTTTCCTCAAGATGTGCTGCTTGTGCTACACAAAGCTTTACAGAGGAATCCGCGCTTTATTCCTGTAACAGTCAGGACTGAATTACCATCTGTGTGCCTTATGTAAGTGATTCAGAATTATTAAGGCAGTCTGTACGGCTAAAAATTCAATCATCGTTCTCCCTCCCTTATGTAATACAACAATCTTACATTTGTATTACGTTAACAAATTTAGAGATATCTGTAAAGCGGCAAATCTGAGATATTTACACAGTTTAACTAGATACAGAAACACAATATTGTGTTAGCAATGTTATGACAGGGGTAATATGTACACAAGATAAATTCTATACCTTTATTAAAAACGTCAGCAACGAGTCGGTTACTGACGCAGGAATACGCATGAAAAGCATTCGCCCTTTACGAGTAGCGCTAACTGTGGGAATTGGGGTGGTTTTGATACTGGCTGTGGCAACTGCTTACCGCCAATGGCAGGCTACAACGCAAGGATGGTGTGTCCGCTCAACCCCTGATGGTAAGCAGCAGGTTTTGTACGGTGATGATTGCCGTAGGTAGTAGTGCGTTCGCTTTGCGTGCCGCAGGCAATCGCTTCTCGTGCCTTCTTGCAATCGCGCGACTATCTTCAAATCGGCGGAACAGTAATGTAGCGATTTTGGTTAAAACCAATCTTAAAACTTACATCCCCCGCATAAATGACGGGGGTTTTACGCATCACGCCGATAAAGACTTGAGATATTAATTTAATTGTTTAGCACCAGGGCGACCATTCTCAACAATGAACGAAGCTAGAGTTTCTACAGGCGCATCTGGACGACTGACTGTTTTGACAATACGCCAGTCAGTCTGCCAACGTTCATAGTTAAGGTTGACTCGGAAGTAGCCTCGGCGATCGCCGTCAAAAAACTTGATGTGGGGATTTTCGGGAATCATCGGGCCGTAGTATGGGCCATAGACATTAGCATCACCATTGCTAGTAATTGAGGGAGTGACAAACTCAGTAGCTATTGTGGCAGAGTTATCAGATTGAAAGTCTAGCTTGAGGTCATTAACAAAAGTAGAGTGCCAATCGCCAGTAATTACCACTGGGTTGGAAATCCTGCGGCTGGCAATGTGGCTCAGAAGACGATTACGGGCTAGAGGATATCCATCCCATGAGTCATTCCAGAATATTTCACCTGTGCCGATTTTATGATCTAGCTGTGCCATTAATACCTGTTGGGCAAGTATATTCCAACGTGCTTGAGAACGGTCAAGACCGTCTAATAACCAACGCTCTTGCTGAGTACCGAGCATGGTTTTAAATGGATCTAGTGCTGCTGGGCAACGAGGTGTTTCGCCATCCCCACAAGGTTGGTCACTCCGATACTGGCGACTATCAAGTACATTAAACTGGGCCAGATTACCAAAGGTTAACCGACGATATAGCCGCATATCAGTCCCTTGTGGCAAAGAAAACTCTCGCAGTGGCATATGTTCATAATATGCTCGATAAGCTGCTGTACGTCTAGTGAGAAATTGTTCGATGGGATCGTTGTTTTCAGAAATGTCATCAGTATAATCATTTTCGACCTCATGATCGTCCCAAGTAACGGTAAACGGAAATAAGGCATGAGCCTTTTGTAAATCTGGGTCAGTCTTGTATAGAGCATATCGAAGACGGTATTGTTCTAGGTTATTGGTTTCTTTCCTAAACTCCGCAGGTAAAGATATCTTGCGTACACCACCCGTAGTCGGAATACCGTACTCGTAAATATAATCTCCCAAGTGGAAAACCAAATCTAAATCTTCTTGGGCTAGGTTACGATAAGCAGAATAAAAACCATCCTCCCATTTTTGACAAGTAACAAACGCAAAATTAAGTTGATTTAACTTAGCACCAATGGCTGGAGCAGTACGGGTACGACCAATCGGACTATCTTCATTACCCACGTAAAACTGATACCAATACCAACGGTTAGGTTCTAAGCCACGTACATCTACATGAACAGAATGAGCTAATTCGGGTGTTGCTAATACTACACCCCTTAGCACAACTTTTCTCATGTTTTCATCTAAAGCAATTTGCCACCGTACAGGTACATTTACTGATGGCATACCGCCACCGTTTAATGGATCTGGAGCCAGACGTGTCCATAACACTACGCTATCTGGTAAAGGATCGCCAGAAGCCACACCGAGGCTAAAGGGATAGGCAGAGAATCTTGACTGTGCAACTACTTTATGAGTCCACAGACTGGTAATTGCACTTGCAGTCAATGTGCTAGCACCAAGTAGAAAACGTCGTCGCTTTACTGTAATAGATAGCAAGCGCTGGAAATTTATACGCTCCATAAAAGTCCTGATTGAGATTTTGGCAATAGAAGAGAATAAAAAATTTAGATTACAGCTATTAAGTTATTCACAAGATTAATTACCAGATTATGTTTAATAGCGATTAAAGGAGTTATTAAATCATTGACACTCCCCGCCGTAAAAGTGCAGGGATTCTACATTCTAAAATGAGCCGATAAAAGTGCGTTCGCTTTGCGTGCCGCAGGCAATCGCGTAGCGTGTCTTCTTGCAATCGCTATCGTCATCGCCACAGTATTTGAATTAGGCTGATGAATGCGGTAAGCTCTTGTAATTAACCAGCCATTTACCAGCTTCATGAGTATTATGGGTCAGCCTATGTATCCAGACAACTGGAAACAATTAGCCACAGCATTAAAAGCGGCTTCTAACTGGCGCTGTGCTAAGTGCGGTAGAGCCTGCTTACGCCCTGGTGAAAAACGCGATAATTTAACTTTTTCTGAGCGTAAAGCTCACACCTTACAAGTACACCATTGGAACAGAGATCCGTCTGATAATCGCATAGAAAACTTAGTTTGTCTGTGTAGTGGCTGTCACTTGTCCTACCACCGCTTTGGCAGAGGCAATGTTTCACCTGGGCAATTGTCGCTGTTTGGAGAACAGAAAGTTGGTTAAGTGAGTAACTTGATTGGTTTTGATGAAGTAACCCTCACCCAAACGCAAAACCCCATACCAGAAATTTACTAGAGTATCGCTGTATGTGTTCCTTTGATATTGTGATTGACCAAGCTAATGAAGCAGATGTGACAGGAATTGTGGAGTTAGCCCAAGCCAATGATCCAGAGCATGGTGGGATGTTGCTAGGTCGTCTTGAAACTGAAGCAGTCAGCAAAACCATCTCGCAGATGCCCAGCATAGTTGCCCGCAAAGATCATAAAGTTGTCGGATTTTTACTCACTTGGCCAAAAGCATCAGTACAGATACCAATTATCGCCACAATGTTACAAGTCTACCCTGGCAATAAAGACGCTTATTTGTATGGCCCCATCTGCGTTGAGGAAACCATGCGAGGTCAAGGTATCGCTGCGGCAATGTTTGCTAAGTTGAAAAACTTGTTGCCGCAGCGTCAAGGGATACTATTTATTAAAGCCCATAATGAACCATCATTACGCGCTCATCAAAAGATGGGGATGTGCCAGGTGGCAGAGTTCACTTATGAAAATACCAAGTTTTTTGTGTTTGCCTATCAAGGCTGAAACAGACGTAGACAAAACCCACCGCAGGCATTGCCAAGTGGTCGAATCCTAGACCCTGGCTACTGGAAAATGCGGAAGGCTCAACTGAACTTTTGGCAAGGCGGGGGTGAGTGAGACAGGAGCGATCGCTTACCTCACATAATTTAACCAGTTAAAAAACCACAGTTAACAGATGCTAAATATAATGCTACCAACATACTAATCTGAAATTAATGAATAAAAACCTAAAGCATTTTGGCAATCGAATCCTTAAGCCAGCAATTGTTTTAGTGCTGGCGGTTACTTTGCTGATCACGATTGTAGCAACAACTAATAAACCAGCCTATGCTTGTCGATGTGCCTCCTTCCCTTCGCCACAAGAGGCACTCAATAATGCAACGGCGGTCTTTGCAGGCAGAGTCATCAGTGTAAATACTTCTGGTAGCGCCACCTTCAGCGTTTCTCAAATATGGAAAGGCGAAGTCTTACAAAACTTAGTTGTTACTACTCCTTCAGGTACTAGCTGTGGCTTTAACTTCCAACTAGGGCAAGACTACCTTGTGTATGCTAGTGGTGAGAAAAATAATTTAACTACAGCTCTATGTGATCGGACAAAAGAACTTTCATCTGCGGAGTTAGAATTACCTTTGCTTGGCAGAGGAATTTCACTTCTAACACCTTCAGCGCCGGCTTATTCGATTGCAATCCGTAATCCTAGTTTTGAACAACCTAGCTTTGCTGATGGGTCATTTAATATTGCAAGTATAACTGATTGGTCAGTGATTAACACGGGCAACCCTGGAGTATTTAACCCTTCTTCCTCTTCGTTTAATTTTGTCCCTGACGGAGTTCAGACACTTTACAGCAATGGTGGAACTGTATTTCAAACGCTCACCACTGCCTTAGCTCCTAAAACGCTATATACCTTGGGTGTCTCCGTAGGAAGAAGACGAGATTTTACAGATTTTCCCGGATTTAGTGTAGAGTTACGTGCTGGTGGGACTGTGCTAGCTTCTGCTAATCAAACTCACGTTCGTCTTCCACAAGCAGGTAAGTTTGAACGATTAACCGTTTACTACGTTAGTCCCGATACTGTTGGGGCTGGCCAACTTCTAGAGATCCGCTTAAAATCGGCAGGAGCGCAAACTAATTTTGACTTGGTAACATTAGATGCTCGCCCTATCCAATAGAGTTTGAGTCATAAAAGACTACCAATTTTGATGAGCGTTAGTTAAAATTAACCCCGAACACGGACACCATCCTGGCAGAGTCCGCACGCTTCGCCGCAGATTTCACTCCCGGAAAAGGCGCTCAAGCAACTTGGAGACGCGATCGCGGCTGCACTGGGTTAATACTTTAACTGGTTGACAACAAATAGCCTCTAGTTTTTAGGGGCTATTGTTTTTTTGGTAATCCGGGCATTTATCCCCCTCCACGCCTTCTGGATATATCCCACACACCAGCATCACGCCCCCATACTCCACACCGTGAAAATTCCGACAGCCTCGGCAAGGCTTGGGGATTTTTTTGATTGGCTGCTGAGATATGCGGCGTACCTCTTGTTCCATGCCAGCGTAGCCAAAATCTAACAGGTTTAAGCCTATGACCAAAAGAGCGAACCCATTAACCAAGCCACTTAGACCTTCTCTCTGAAATCCTAGTAACAGCACTACCGTACCGGCGATGAAACAAATAGCTCCCCCTACCAGCATTACCGCACCCAACATTGCTGTTGTTACGTACAAGAAATGTCGGAACTTCCTCACTCGTCCACCCCTCCCAAAATCCCACCAACCAAAGCGCTCCCCAAGCAAATGTTCTTACGCGCTTGCCAATGGTAACTGCTACTGGTCATTGGACTAGCGTTGGCAGCGATAATCTCGAAACCCCAACAACCCAGTGCGCCAACACCAGAAAAGCAAATACTGAGTGCGAAGGCGAGAGTCACCGGGTACATCATATCTTGCAGTTGTGCGCGGATTTTGCGGCGTGGGGTTGGGCGAGGGCGGAGGATGATTTTGTGATTATCATACTCTGCTTGGTACTGGCGGGTGGTTCTTTTTTGTTGCATATATACTCCTAGAAGAAAAAAAACAGAGTTAACTGTCGTTAGAACTGAAGTAGCGATGGCGTTCCGCCCAGCTTTGCTGATCGCACTGGTGGACGCAAAGCGCTCCGGGCGTTCCGCGCATAGCTTCCTTACGCTCCGCTCCGCTTTCGCGCGATCGCTAACCGTAGATACTGCCTGTTAATAAAAGTCGTCGCCTTCACGCTGTCCATCTTCCCAGTCTGCAATGATAGATGGATGGAACTGTTTCTCAATTTCCTCTTCCCTTTTAGGAGAGCGGACAAAATTTATAGCCAGAATCAAAATTGATTCATCAATATCAACTTGTTCGCCAATAATGTACGCTGCAATATCCTTAATCTCCTGTGAGGATAGCGTAGGAGTTTGGTCAATTAGGTATTCAATGGGAATACCTTCGTCCAAGTTTTGATATGTTTGAACTTCCTCAACTACCTTTTGTACTGCTGTTGTTAGTGCGTCCATAATTTTATGTGGAATAGGGGTTTGTGTACAAATTTAAGCACTGGCCTTTGATTCCAAAGTCCTTATCAGTTCCCGAATCACATCAGTTGCAGGTCTACCAGTTGCCGTGCAATAGGTTTCTAATGCCTGTACTTCGGAAGAAGTGAGATTGACTGTGATGCGTTTGGCTGACCATTTTCTATTGACCATGATTATTCCCTAATGAAAAGAATTTGATGTTTTTTTTTGTGAAAAAAATAGATTTCAGCAGAAGCAATTGCCTCTGCTGAAACCTGGGGGTTATTAGTAAGGAGGCTCTTCCCAATAACCCACTTCTTCATCAAACTCCGGCTGCATGGACTTTAGTTTCCCAACAAAGTCATGAAACTCTTTATTGGTTAATGACTGCCGACTTTTCTTGCCATAGTTCTTTATCAGAAACTGTTGACCTTGTTCGGGAGTCCAACCCAAAATCTCCACTAGCCTTTGTGATTCCATCATTAATTCGTTACGATCACCACCAGCAGAAGTCGCCATATTAAAAGCGTCGTCTCTGGTCTTAAACTGCGCTAGCCCTTTCTTCCACCAATCAGCGATACTCCCATGCAGCACTGAAATATCTTGTGCGATCGCCTTCTTGCCAATACAATATTCCTCCCAGTTTGAGACTGTGGGCTTTTCAAATCCCTGACATACACAAGCGTTAGAGGCTTGCCCCGCCTTTTCACGCTGTTCTGTTTTCAAGGTCGGAGAGAATACCCACATCGAATGCCAAACCAGAGTTTTAGCCTCTTGGGGTTTGCGTTGGTAGTCAGCGTAAACCTGTTCGCAAGTCTCGCGGAATAACATTAGTTGCTGGTCGAACGATACCTGAAACACTCCCCAAGATGTTATTTGTACTGGTGCGATGTGAAGAGGTTCATTTGCCCCATCCATCATGATCACCATATAACGTCTAGCAAACTTATATGAGTTCTTATCCAACCCCTCATCCTTACGCCACACCCCAATAACTTTCTTATCGATGCCGTATAGCAAAGGGGATCTGCCAATTACTAGCATCCGTGGCTGGCGATAGATAACTCCGGGAATCCCTATTTTCTCATCGTTCTCATCCAACTTATTCGTGAGAACTTTGTATTCCTTCCCTCCCTCAAGTTCTTTGCCCTCATACCATCCTGCCAACTGCTGATTCTCGTAAGCTATCCAGATGCCAGCCGGTGAAGCTATACTTTTCGCTGCTGG
>DATNQO010000173.1:0-4832 GCA_036704005.1 Leptolyngbyaceae cyanobacterium
AAAAAAGCAGAATAACGATGTACCGCCAATTATTATTATTCAAGATGAGGGTGCTTATCGATTTGCTTCCGGTAGCGCAGAAATACCGCCAAAAATGCTTAATTACATTATGACTAAAATAGTTCCAGAGATAGAAACCAGAACTAAACAGTACAACATTAACGTTGTGGAAGTAATAGGGCATACTGACGGTCAGCCCAATGGTAACTCAGTCAGTAATCTAGACGATAATTTAGAAAAGGTGGTTAGTGGTAAACTAGCGATCGCCAATTTACGGGCTGGTTCTAACGCTGATTTAGGATTAATGCGGGCTTTAGCGGTAGTCAAGGTACTACGTGATGTACAGAAACAACAGGGTAAATTACCGAAGTTGTCGTTTCGAGCCTATTCGGCGGCACAGTTGATTTTACCAAACGGCGAACTGGCGGCGATCGCTCGTCAAGAAGACGTAACAAGGCGACGCATCGAAATTCGCTTCACGCAGCTAGGAAAAGTCAAACAAGTTAATTAGCTTTAGGCGTAAATTGATATTTCTTGATCAATTCCTGAATTTGCATAGCTACTAGTGGGTGGGTATCTTTTTGTAATTTGGGCAATAACTCTAAAAGAACACGATGGGAAACTACACTTAAATAAGCGATCGCCGCTTCTCTGACAAACCCAGTAGGATGGCGCAATGCTAACAAAATTTCGTTAATTGTCAGGCGAATGCGGCTAGCTTGGGCAAAATGGAAACAGCAAGCCAAGCACCAATCAGAAAGAAAAGGTGCTAAACTCAGCATCTTCTGTAACCTTTCGCTAACAGACATCTGTTGATATTCTGTAAATTTTGCCTCCACCAGATAAGACAGCTTTTCTTGGTGCGATCGCTTATCTAAAATATTCAACAACAAAGATTTGGTCTGCAAATTCACCGTATGTTCTAATATCTCTAATCCCTTGGCTAAATTCACCACCGACTCAGACCGGAGATTAAAAGCTGCTGCCTGCATCTGTTCTGGAGAATATAATAATTTCAATAATAATAATATCCGTTCGCGGATATCCCATTCCATCTCAGTCAAGGCACGTTGTAGTAAATCACGCAAAATTTTCACTCTTTGATTTGTCTGATTATTTTCTAGGATTGATTGTGGTTGTAAATCTAGATAAGCAGCATAAATTTCCCCCAAAAATCGTAATTCCTGCTCAATCAGACTTTCTACCCGACTCTGCTGAAACTTATCTACTAAATTACGCATTTCTGATTGCTTCTGAATCTTCAACAAGCTGCGGAGAATATGATGTCTAGTAGTACCCCAAGAAGATTCCAATTGTAACCATAAGGTTTCTACTGCTTCTGTTGTACAAATTTGTGCTATCGTGCGCCAAGCATACATCCGCAAGACTTCTGGTTTATGGGCATTTGTCGCTATCTGCAAGAGAATATCCAATGCTTCATTCTCCATCTTCACTAAAGCCCGCATGGCAGTAGCGCGGGTTGACTTGTAGTAAAGTGCTGTCAACAAGGCTGAATAATATTCTTCCATGCGCGTAGACGCAATCATTTCCAAGACAGCACAACGCACCCGTAAAG
This sequence comes from Leptolyngbyaceae cyanobacterium, assembly GCA_036704005.1. Lineage (GTDB taxonomy): Bacteria > Cyanobacteriota > Cyanobacteriia > Cyanobacteriales > Nostocaceae > Trichormus. Next base: position 1,577 of record DATNQO010000173.1, read on the forward strand.
ATTCATCCTGTAACAAGTTGGGTATATGAATGCGTAACGCCTGTAAATACACCACTTCTCGCAGCGCCTTCACCCCATTGACTCGCTCTCGTTCTTGCTTATGGGTTAACATCCGGCGTAAGGTTTTCGTGGCGGCGATTTTTTGTAAAGGTGTTCCCTGACGCAACAGTAAAGCCGCAGCCGTGGCGCGGGTTAAGGAATGGTGGCGTTGGTTGAGGTATTCTTCGATTTGGCTTAAATTGGGGTTGGGATCAGCCAGCCAAACGTAACGCAATGCTAAGGCAAAAACTTCGGGATCAATATTATCTGGATGACGTTCTAACAGCCAACGCACTTCCGACAAATGCGCCGGAGTGGGTGCAGTGGTCAGCATCACCTCTAAACTATGCCGTTGTAAATCTGGCGGTAGCTTAAATAAAATTGGTGCTAAAACATCAGCAGCCCCTTGGGGGTCAATTTGGGCTAAAAGTTCAATACAGGAGTGTTTATCGGCGGTATTGCCCTTTTCCTCTAAAGCTTTGACTACCCCTTGCTGGAAGGCACGCAAACCCACATTTGCTGCACTCAGTTCGCCCCGTTCGGCACTCAAGACTAATAAATCAACGTAGCGCGATCGCAACAACCATACTACCTTCAAGCAGGCTACGGCTACTACCATTGTTTCGCCGACAAACACCCACTTCTGCATGGTAGGCGGTACAAACAACCCGCAAATATACATGGTAATGAGAATTATTATACCTGCCGAACCAGTGGCGATCGCTTCCGCCGTTCCCCCTGATAACGCCTGCATCCGGCTACGAATCCGTTCGGGGATCGGTTGGTATAAGACCGGGCTACTACTGACAACGAAGGTATAACGCAGCAACTCATCACAGAATTTCAACCCTACCAATCCCCAGAAAAAAGCCGATGATTGGATGGCGGGTATTGAATAGAGTAAACCTATTAGCCCAGGCATAACAAAGCCCACAGCCGCAGGTAAAAGGGCAGCCGTAAAGAACACCCCAAAGCGTTCAATCAGTCTGCTGGAGAAAAACCACTGAGTGCCTAATTCACACAAGCCCACAATACCGCCAAATATACCCAAAAAGCTGGCTAGTTCGCGATCGCCCAAGTTGGTTTTGAGTTCTTGCAGGTATTGAAAATCTACTAATAAACCAATAACTTGTAAAAGACCGACAAAGGCAAATAACTGTAATGTATATCGCTTGAGTGGTGCTTGAATACGCCGATGCCGAGAAGCTTGTTCTTGAGGCATCAGGCGCTGTGGAACTTCAGGAAAAGAACTGCGGTACTGATAAGTTAAATAGCAGAGAATCGCCGAAGCCATAATGATCACCCCACAGGCGATCATAATCACGCGGTTGAGTCTGGCAAAGCTTAATAACCAAGGCAAACTAAAGCCACTGACAACATCCGCTATTAATAAACCACTACTGATGAGTGGGTAGGTACGCTTAATTTCCCGAATATTGAATAATTGATTGGCAACAATGGAGGTATTTAAATCGTTGACCACATACAGAGAATCCACCCACAGTCGCAGCAGAAACACCACCACGACCGAAAAGTAGGGGAGATTGATTCCCCAGCGTAATACTACTAATAACATCAGTGGCGCGACCATACAAGGTGCGATCGCCACCACCACCCAACGCAAAGGCAACACCTTCTGTAGCCAAGAATAGACAAACACCAGCGCCATACCCATAACCGCGCTAGCAATATACATCCACGGTAATGGCCCAGCACCATACTCATCTAAAAATAGTGCAACCGTACTATCCTCAGCCCATCGCAACCCCACAGAAACAAACGTGTAGAAGGCAAACATCATCCAAGTCCGTTCGCCTTCCTCTGGTCGTAGATTCACCCATTTTAAAAGTTGTGCCAGCCAACTTGGATTTGCCGCCAACGAGTAATTTTTCAATTCCATGTTTACTTTCTGGTATAGCAGGAGGCAGGAGGGCAGAGGAGCAGAGGAGCAGACGGGCAGAGGAGCAGAGGGGCGGAGGAATAGAGAACCAGAGGCTAAAGGCTTTCCTTTCCCCCTTTCCCTTTCCCCTTTCCCCTTTCCCCTTTCCCCTTTCCCCTTTCCCCTTTTCCCCTCATCTCCCCCAAATGGCAAAAGTCCTGAACAACTGAGTATTATTTTTCCCACTCAGCGTTCAGGACTATCAAGTTGTAATTAAATTCAACGACGGTGAAGCCGTTTTATTATTCTCAGTAGTTTATGACCAGACTACAAGGATGCTTAGATCATTACTTCTTAGGCGAGATGAGCATCATCATATTTCGCCCTTCTTTTTTCGGTGCTTGTTGGACTTCACCAAACGGTTCTAAATCCGTCGCCATTCGTTTTAGTAAATCTTCTGCTAAGTCACTGTGTTGAATTTCCCGACCCCGGAACATCACAGTTGCTTTGACCTTATCACCATCTTTGAGGAAGCGTTCTGCTTGCTTAACACGCACATTGTAGTCGTGTTCTTCAATTTTGTAACGCATCTTCACTTCCTTAACGTCAGCAGTATGCTGCTTCTTCCGGGCTTCCCTTGCCTTCTTTTCCTGCTCAAACTTGTATTTCCCGTAATCCATGATCCGACATACTGGCGGGTCAGCCTTGTCACTGAGCAGTACTAGATCCAATTCTTTTTCTTCTGCTAGTTGCAGGGCTTCCTGTGGTGACAAAATTCCTAGCTGGGAACCGTCAGTGTCGATGACTCGAATTTTTGGGAAGCGAATCCGTTCGTTAATTTGGGGTAAATCGCGAGTTCTTTTTTTCTCAATCACAGGCATTATGATTAGTGGGAGCTTCTTTGTTTAATTGATGTAATGTGGACTTGATTGCTTGATTTCGACTGGTATGCCTCAGCCGCACAATTCTAAAATAACTGAGGACTGAAAATAGAGTCTATAGTTTTTCGGTAGCTAATCCATAAATAGGTAGTTTGTTTCTGTATTTGTTATTCTACTCATTCTGAGCTAATTTCTTTGTGATCGTTAACTAAAATCACATAACCTAGAGAAGAATTAACTATTGTAACAATTTTTTGCATTAGTCATTAGTCATTAGTCATTAGTCATTAGTGATTTCTCCCCCCACTCCCTCATCCTCACAAGTGTAGGTTTTTAATATAGCAGTGAGTAAGGACTATAAAACTAACGAGAAAATCATTGTTTCATCCACCCCTACACCTCTACACCCCTACACCCTTACACCCCAAACCAAGGTTTTTGGAACACCAATAAAAAA
>DATNQO010000174.1:0-7841 GCA_036704005.1 Leptolyngbyaceae cyanobacterium
AACTCCTCGCCTGTCTTCGCATCATGCGCGTGGACTGTACACACCAAACAAGAGTCAAACGATCGCGCGACGTGTCCCACTTCCACCGGATCAGTTGGATCTTCAATCGGCGTACCTACTAAAGCCTCCTCAATCGGGCCGCGTACCCCTTCACCATCACGGGGGCCGACGTTCCAAGTTGTGGCTGCTATCACCTGGTAATTCTTAATCTTACCACCTTCTATATCTATCCAGTGAGACAAGGAACCCCGTGAGGCTTCAGTTGCACCCCAACCACGACCGTCTTTTTCTTTGGGTTTGATATACCAGGGGTCATTTAAGACGAACTCACGCAGACATCTTTCCGCTTGACGGTATAACTTGACAATTTCGTGAACTCGTGCAAGCTGGCGTACATGAATACTAGCACCGCCCATTTTTTGGAAAACATCCAAAATAAACCCGTCGTAGTGTTGCCAAGATTCGCCATGCTGACCACCTGCGACTAACTGACGCGCTAGGGGGCCGACTTCCAAACGTCCGAAGTCTTGGTGTTTGACTGCACTTGACCAAGAATAGGCATTATTAAAGTCCTTGGTGTTCTTGGCGGTGGGGTTAGTAGTCCGGTCAAAGGGATGAATATCTGCTGTGCCTTCGTCGTACCAAGCATGGGTGGTATTCTCACGGGCAAAGGTATGATCCATTAAAGTGTGTGTGTCTGTGAAGCTGTTATACACACCACTTTTCATAATCATGGCTGCATTGCGGCTTTCGATTGTCGGCTTTTGGTATTTATCCTCATGGGGTAAATAGCCCCAGGTGACGAATTTACCCACACCAGCACCATATCTATCTAAGCCGATATCTAATCCCATGCGCCAGTAAAAACCCAAGTCTGACTCACGATGTTTGAGGTCTTCATCTAACCAGTCCATGAAGTCATCGTAGGTTTGAATTTCTTCGTAACGTTCCAAAGAACAACCCAGCCATACAGGTTCTAACCAGTTGGTGCGGAAATATTCTAAAATTGCCCAGGCGCGGGTAATGTCGGTGAGGGTGGGGGCGCACATGACACCGCCAGGAACCATGTAACTAGAATGAGGCCATTGACCGCCTAACAATGCGTAGATTTCTACGGGTTTTGCAGATATGGTCACACCGAGTTCGTAGGATTTACCTGTGAAGGCGGCGAAGCGGCGGACGGCTTCATCGTAGAAGCGGCTACTACGGTATTTTTTGTTGGTTAAGTCAATGGCGAATAAGCCATAAAAGTAGCGGGGGATACTTTGGATAGTTTCGACGATTTGACCGAGGTTTCTGGCTAAAATGGCGTTGCGGGGGACTTCTGTACCCCAGGCTGTATCTAATGCCCAGGATGCAGAAGTGAGGTGAGAACCGCCGCAGATACCGCAGATACGCGGGGTAACAATTAATCCAGCTTGGGGGTCTTTGCCCCGGAGGATGACTTCAAAGCCGCGAAATAGTTCGGCGTGTGTCCAAGCGTTAACGACTTGTCCATCGGCAATTTCCACGCGAACATCTAAATCACCCTCGACTCTGCCGATGGGCGATATGTCTAATGTTTGTCTTCTCATAATTATTTGTCCATAGTCAAAGGTCATTAGTCATTAGTCATTAGTCATTAGTCAACAGTCAAAGAGTTAGCACTATGGACTATTGACTATGGACTATTGACTTTTGACTAAATAGTGAAAAAGTCTTCTTCTGCCCAAGTTGGTGCTGCATCTTTGGCGACCATTGTCAAGAGGGCGTAGTCTTTCTTCTTAACTCCTGGTGGTAGTTCTTTGGGAACTCCCATGACTGTTTGTGTTTTAAATACAGTTCCGGGTTTGAGGTCGAAGAAGGGAAACTCTGGTTCTGTGCAACCTAAACAGGGCATTCCGGCGCGGGTTTTGGAGGAGACGCGGTTCCAGAGGATGCGGTTGCAAGATGAATGTGTCATGGGGCCACGACAACCTAAGTCGTAGAATAAGCAGCCTTTACGTTGTCCAAATTCGGCGGTGGTGGCTTTGTAGGCGAAGTGGACGTTACGGGTACAGCCTGTTTGGGTGAAGGTGTTGAAGAAGGTTTGCGGGCGGTTGAGTGAGTCGAGGGCGATGTCGGCTATACGTCCGGTGGCGATCGCAACTAATATCTGCGTAATCCAATCAGGGTGTGCTGGACATCCGGGAATATTAATTACTGGTAAGCCGGCTTTCGATTTGTAATCTTTACCTAAGAAGCCGCCTTCTTTACGTTTGAGAAATTGCAACCCTTGGGATTCGCTGGGGTTGGGTTCCATTGCGGGAATTCCTCCCCAGGTGGCGCAGTCTCCCACGGCGACGACGAATTTAGCAGATTTGGACAGGTCGTTTAGCCAATCTTTCATCGGGCGATCGGCAAATCTGTTCCATTCGCCTGTACCGTTGGGGGCATTTACTACGCTGCCTTCAAAGACTAATATATCTAAAGGTGTTTTGCCTAAGATGCAGTCCCATAGTAAGGTTTGTAAGCGATCGCCTAGTTCCAATCCCAATGAGGGATGCCAAAGTACCTTAATGCCAAAATCAGCAATTAAATCGCAGACTGTCGGTTCTTCGGCATTGAGAAAAGACATGGTGTTGCCCGAACAAGCACCACCTTGCAGCCAGAGTACGTTAGTCATTGGCTATGTTTTTGTTTATTGTTTATCAGGTATGATGCAGGTGTTTACGCTTGTAGAGTCGCACCTGTTTAAGAAGGTTTACTTTTTACAATAAGGTTTTTTTAAACTTATTTTTATTTTGTTAAATAAAAATTAATATTTAGTGGAAAATTAAATGATAGTTATGTTTGGGGTTTGGTGGTTTTTATTACGGATTTTGGTTAGGGAATATGTTTTTTTTAACGCGGAGGGGCGCGGAGGTTAGCGCGGAGGGGCGCGGAGGTTTTACTAGTTTTATTGGTGAGGTATTTAGTATTTTAGGAGGTTAAGAGAGGTTATCTAGGTTAGTCTAATTGGTGTGGTATTTGTTCTTGAGATTAACTGATAACTGAATAGATATATATACTGAAGAATTTTTTAGATAAATTGTTATATATTAAATTTAGTAAAATATTGTGGAGAAAGTGGTAACTGCGCTTTAGGTAAAAATCTCCACTATTAAGTGTGGGAATTGTTATTGAGTTCTATTCGTCTATACAGCAAATTATAAGAATTGTACTAACACTACATATTGGCGGATAGAATATAATTTTTCCCTGACAAATTACCATCTGCACTTCAAGAGAGACAAAGATAATGGATGAATTTCTCAATAGTATGGTATTTGGAGACGTAACTTTAGTAACGGGATTATTGTGGTTACTAATAGCTAGTCTAATATCAATGGTTGGTGGTGCTATTGGTGGCATGATGTTAGCTGGCAAAGAAATAGGTTATTCTTTCTCAGCAATGTTAGGTGCTTTATTCGCCCCCGCAGGCACAATTCCTACCCTGGTTTTAGGGTTTCTTGCATTAAACTTTATCAGTGGTTTTTAGGAGAGAATATGATAGAAATAGGTTGGTATTCTGTTAAATTATTTCTAAAAGGTAAGCTAATCAGAGACCCTTTACATTTTCTCCAGCAAACCCTCATCGCTGTTACTGTTGGTTTATTAGTATTCATTTTACTAGCACAGGCAGCAATTCCTTTATGTATTCCAGTAACTTTATCTAGCCTAACCACAGGGTTAATGATGCCCTTCCTCCTCAAAGACTTCAAAATGAAGTGATGAAACCTCCCTTTCCTCTGCGTAAACCTCCGCGCGACGGCAGTCGCTACAACGGGGGGAACCCCCGCAACGCGCCGCCTCCCCTCTGCGTTTAAAAAAGAGTATTTCCTACCCTAATAAATAACCTTAAATGACACCAAGCATTACAGATTCAACAGTCAAAGCTGCATTAGCCGCCATTACATCAGAGTCAGCAACAACTGAAGAAAAAATTCAGATGTTGATTGAATTGGCGCAAGGTTTACAGAAAAAACCAAAAACTCCTGATGATTTGTGGAATGCTGTGGAGTTATATCAACAAGCCGGGAAAATGTGCGGTGTTGATTATCCGCTATGGAAAGCGCGATCGCAAGCCGGGATGGCTGGGGTGTTAAAATCAATTCCTGATGCTGGGGCGGAATTACTGTTGCAAGCTAAGGCTGGTTATGAGGAGGCGTTACCAATTCTCCTACAGTTAGCTGGGGCGGAGGAAACCGCAGAAGCACAGATGAATTTAGGGTTGGTGTTACAGTCGCTTGTACCTTTTAATTTGGCGCGGATAACCGATAGTATCGCGGCTTATCAAGAGGCGTTGCGGGTGTTTACCTGTGAGAATTATCCTCAAGAATACGCGATTTTGTCTAATAATATTGCGATCGCCTACCTGTCGATGTCGGGTAGTGCGGAACAGCAAAACCTCTGTGAAGCCTTGGCTGTCCAGACTTTTGCATCTGCACTCAAGCATATTAATATCATTGAACATCCCAGGGAATATGCGATGTTGCAAAATAATCTGGGTAATGCTTGGCAATATTTACCGAGTTCCCATCCTGTCGAGAATAATTTGCGAGCGATCGCAGCTTATAATGAAGCGTTAAAGGTGCGAAATTGTCAAGATACCCCTTTGGAGTATGCTAACACAATTGCGAACAAAGCGAACGCCTTATTTAATTTACCCGATGACCCAGAAAAACCAGAGTTAGGTAATCGGCAAAACCTTTTACAAGCCAGAGATTACTATCAACAAGCTTGGGAAATATTCAGTCAACATCAACAACCAGAACAAGCAGCAGCAGTTGCCCAAGCGTTGCAAGAAGTAGCGGCGGAAATTGCAGTTGACAGTTGACAGTTGACAGTTGACAGTTATCAGTTGACTAATGACTAATGACTAATGACTAATGACTAATGACTAACCTAGAAGATTTAGTAACAGAAATTAGCCGCTATGAGGCGATTATTTCCGAGTGGGATGAAACTCAGCGTGGCGTGGTGGTTGGGTTGAAAAGGGCTATTGAAGATTTACATAAGGAAGCTTTGACGCGGTTGATTAAAAGTGTCAAGCAAGAATCTTTACCTGCGTTACAAAATGCGGTAAAGGATGAGGTAGTCTATGGGGTTTTGCTATATCACGAGTTAGTAAAACCACCAAAACCGCCGCTTTTACAACGTGTACAAACAGCCCTTGAAGAAATTCGCCCAGGGTTGAAAAGTCATCATGGAGATGTGGAATTAGTCGCCATTAAACCACCGGATACCGTAGAAGTCAGATTGATAGGAACTTGTAGTAATTGCCCATCTTCCACCTTGACATTATCCCAAGGCGTGGAACAGGCAATTAAAGCATTATGTCCAGAAATCATCACAGTAATTGCCGTGAAGTGATGAATAGCGATCGCAGTTACATTCTCCAACATCCCTATCCTCTTAAATAAACTTACTTCTTTCTTTGCATCTCGTAGAGAAGACGCAAAGTTACAAAGAATAAAAAAGATAATTTTGGCATTTCATACTCTGATTCAGCAACGCCAGAAAATCCATTAATTTATCCGCGTTTATCTGCGTGCATCTGCGTTCAATTATTCTATGCAGCTTCCTATTAATTTGGTATTAGCGTGAAGAGAGTAATAACAAATCACCAACTACAACACCGACATTGCAACCAGAACTAACAACACCCCACAATTTCCCCCTATCACCCCAAGGCGCAGAAGTCATATTAGGTGATATTCCCAACCCCGAATTATTAGCCATTCCCCTAGCGCCAACTCCTAACACAATGTTTGGGCCTCGTGGTGCTTGTTTGGTATCAGAAACAGGCCCTTTATGGGTATCAGATACAGGACATCATCGCTTATTAGGTTGGCGTAATTTACCCACGACAGATAGCCAAGCGGCGGACTGGGTAATTGGACAACCAGACTTTTATCATGAGGGACAAAATGCTAAAGGTACGCCGGGAAAAGCTACTGTTAGTGTACCTACGGGTATTTGTGTATGTGACTCAGGTTTAGCTGTAGCTGATGCTTGGAATCATCGGGTGTTAATTTGGTATAAATTACCAGAAGATAGCAATGTTCCGGCAGATTTGGTGTTAGGACAAGCGAATTTTACTGATAACGAACCAAACCGAGGTAAGCAATTAGCTGATGCCAATACTATGCACTGGCCTTATGGTGTTTTCTATCATCAAGGGCAACTATTTGTAGCGGATACTGGTAATAGAAGGTTGTTAATTTGGCAGCAGTTACCAACAGAAAATGGACAACCTGCTGATATAGTTTTGGGACAGCCGGATATGATATCTCGGAATGAGAATGGCGGCGCTTCTCCCACGGCGGCGAGTATGCGCTGGTGTCATGATATAGCGATTTGGGATGATAATTTAGTTGTCACCGATGCGGGTAATAATCGGGTGATGATTTGGCAAGGAATACCTACAAAAAATAATGCGCCTTGTGCGGTGGTGTTGGGACAAAAAAGTTTTGCTTTTGTGGAGATGAACCAAGGGGTTTATTTTCCGAGTGCGGGTAGTTTAAGTATGCCTTATGGGGTAGCTGTGGGTGGAGATTGGTTATTGGTGGCGGATACTGCTAATTCTCGGTTGCTAGGATGGAGGAAGCGCGAGTCAATCTTATTATTGCAGGGGGCGGTGGCGGATGCGATCGCTGGACAAAATTCTTTCCACTCTAAAAGCGAAAACCGTAACTTCGGGTTGCCTACAAGGAATAGTTTAAATTGGTGTTACGGGATAAAGGTATGTGGGAATACGGCGGTAATATCTGATTCGGGGAATAATCGGATTTTGTTGTGGCAATTTTTGGAAACGTAGAGGGGGGAGGAGGGTTTTTGAGGTTGGTTTTTTTTGAAACGCAGAGGGACGCGGAGTGTTTGCGAGGTTGGTTTGTTAGGAATTGGTGAAATGTTTGACTATGGGGACTGAGGAAATTAGAGTTCGTGGTACTGTCCAAGGGGTAGGGTTTCGTCCTACTGTGTATCGTTTGGCGAAAGCCTGCGGTTTACGGGGAGATGTTTGTAATGATGGACAGGGTGTGTTAATTCGCGTCTCAGGTAGTGAAGTAGCTTTAACACAATTTGTGGTGAGATTACAGGAAGAATGTCCACCACTGGCAAAAATTAGCGAAATCATCAGAACACCTTGTGAGGGGGAATTTAATTTTGATGATTTTGTCATTTCTGGTAGTGTTGGTAGTATTGCTAGGACGGAAATTGCACCAGATGCGGCTACTTGTCCCCAATGTCAGCAGGAAATATTTGACCCTTTTAGCCGCTTTTACCGTTATCCCTTTACTAACTGTACTCATTGCGGCCCCCGTTTGAGTATTATTCGTGCTATTCCCTATGATAGATGCAATACCAGTATGTCTGCGTTTGTCTTCTGTCCTGAGTGTGAGAAGGAATACCATGATATTGAAAACCGTCGCTTTCACGCCCAACCTATAGCCTGTCACACCTGCGGCCCCAAGGCTTGGTTAGAACGGGCTGATGGTAAACCTGTGACTGCTTCCATGTTCTCGATGTTGGATGATGTGGATGCTGTTTGTACTTTGTTGCAGAAGGGTGAAATTGTCGCTATTAAGGGGATAGGTGGTATTCATTTGGCTTGTGATGCAACACAAGAGGCGGCTGTACAGAAATTGCGTCAGCGTAAGCAAAGATATGCTAAACCCTTCGCATTAATGGCGCGGGATATTACCATTATTGAACAGTATTGCATTGTTAATGATATAGAAACAGAACTATTAACAAGTCCAGCCTCACCAATTGTTTTGTTGGAGAAAAGGGGACTGGGGACTGGGGAAGGGGGAAAGGGGAAGGGGGAAGGGGGAAGG
>DATNQO010000175.1:0-14008 GCA_036704005.1 Leptolyngbyaceae cyanobacterium
AAAACCTTTTCAAACGCGGTCGGGCAGTCCGTGTGAGCTTGTGGACGTATCTAAACGGAGAAATTTGAATACCAGTATTCAGATTTCTAGAGAGGACGGATGAAGCAAGAATCCTCGTCTCTTTAGAGCGAGGAGTGTCAAAAGTTGGACTCGGTAAGGATTTTTGGATTAATATACTGCTGACTTTTTTAGGTTATATTCCCGGAATTATTCATGCAGTCTGGGTAATTGCCAGGAAATAGCCAGTAGTAGCGTGGCAAGGCTAATCATAGTGCAAAATTTTTCTTTTAACTCTGTGTCTCTGTGGTTAATTAATGCCACATTTTAGGCTTGCCACGCCACTACAGGAATTTTATTTTTACTTGCTAAATAACCACTAAATGCCGTTTAACAGGGTATTAACATAATAAAACCATTCAAATATTCATAAAATTTGAATGGTTTTATTTATGAAAAACTCAAGTTCTAGATATTAATTTTTCAACGGCAACAAGCCTATAAATCAGGAGGCAAAATCACTGTATCAATTGCATGGACTACGCCATTAGAAGCCTTGATATCAGCCTGTACTACTTTTGCATCGTTGACGGTGACACTTTGACCCTCAACTTTGACATTAATTGCGCCACCCTCGACACTCTTAACTTCACCTGATTTCAAATCAGTCGATAATACATTACCAGGAACAACGTGATAAGTCAGTACTTTGAGTAATACTTCTTTGTTTTCTGGTTGTAACAATGCTTTCAAAGCATCTGGTGGTAATTTAGCAAATGCAGCATCAGTAGGAGCGAAAACTGTGAGGTTATTATTGCCTTGTAGAGTTTCGGTTAATCCAGCTGCTTGTATTGCTTTATTCAGAGTTGTGAAGGAAGTATTTGATTGCACCAAAGCTAACAAATTTTGACCTTGGGTGTTGCTTGTTCCTGTTGCTGGTGCGGTTGTGTCAGGTGTTTGAGGGGTGGAATTTGTTGCTGGGGGAGTATCTGTGTTGGTGCGGCTACCACGGTTATAAGGAGGCTCATTGAAAATACTTGGTCGAGGATTTGTGCCGCCTCCTCTGTTCTGTGCTATTGGTTGTTTATTATTGTCTTTTGTTGACTGGCTAACATTTGCCTGATTAGGTTGGCTCCGATTATAGGGAGCTTCTTGGAAAATTGTAGGATTAGGATTTAATACTTCTTTTGCGACCGATGGTAAGGTAATGAGGAGACTTACGCCTGCTAAACTCACTACACTTGCTAAATTGGTCAGCAGTTTGCTTTGATTCACCCTCATAATTTTTCTTTGTTTTGATTGTAATTAGATCACCTTAAAGATTTATAACATTTTGCAACCAACAAAATCTAACCACAGAAGTAAGATTTTTATGCAGAAATATGCTGGGGTGTAGGCAAAGTTGCAAAATTAAGTTATGTGGGTATACTTGATTTTTGAAAGATACGTAGGGTGCTGCACTGCCCACTGTATCATAGTTTTGCTGGGCAATGCTATAGGTACTGAGATTTTTTCAGAAATCAAATCGGATTCCTATATTTAACACTTAGATAATATAATCTCAATAGGATTTCTCTTCAGGTTTCTCAATACACTACTTAGTGTCAACCTTATAGAATTGAGGATTGGTATAAGATTCATACTTGATTTTTGCAATATTCAGTAGGCCGATGCACTGCCTACCGTATCTGGGTATTGGTGGGCAATTTCTACCATATCTAGACTAAGATTTTTTCAGAAATCAAATCGGCTTTCTATAAGAGTTTGATATTCCATGAATAATCAATTTAAAAATCAAATATGACAAAAATTGAGTTTTGTCAGAAAGTTTTAAAAATCCTGACTTTTTTTAACCAAACAATATGGTAATAAATTAATTATTTACTCAGGAAATTTACTGGAAGTAAAGTTACAATCAGTAAGTCATTCCCTTAATCAGTAACGAGGCATAGATAATGTTAGAATTATACCAATGGGAACTTTCTCAATACTCAGAAAAAGTGCGGCTAATCTTAGATTACAAAGGGTTAGCGTATCGCAAAATTGAAGTTACACCAGGAATTGGACAAGTAGATTTATTCCGGTTGACTGGACAGCGACAAGTACCTGTGTTGAAAGATGGTAATAAATATATTGCGGATTCAACAGCGATCGCCAAGTATTTAGACTTGGAATATCCAGACCGTCCCCTGATACCAAAAGACCCCAAACAAAGGGGTTTAACTTTATTAATAGAAGAATGGGCTGATGAATCAATCGGCATTAAAAGTAGAAAAGCATTATTTGCAGCTATCAGTCAAGACCAAAGTTTCCGCAAAGCTTTATTACCCACCTCAACACCAGACGTTTTCAAAACCCTAGTTGAAGGCGTACCCAGTGACTTACTGAGTGTCTTAGGGTTGGGAGTAGGTTATAGTCCAGATGTAGTCAGAAGCGCGATCGCAGATTTGAAACAAGACCTGGAAGCCCTTACACTACTGTTAGCAGACAGTCCCTACTTAACCGGAGACGAACCCACCCTAGCCGACTTAGCAGTAGCAGGTTTATCCATATTGTTAAAATTCCCCACAGGCCCCTACTTAGATTTACCCGAAAGGCTCAGAGGTAAAGGTGTGCCAATATTAGCCGAGAATCCCGATTATGCACCCTTTTTCGCCTGGCGCGATCGCATCTACAGCCAATTCCGCAAACCCATAATTGGGACATCACCCACAGGCGGTTCGCCGACTACTATTCAAATTGATTAAGTGAGGGACTGGGGACTGGGGGGAGATGAGGGAGATGTGCTTCTCTGCGAGACGCTCCGCGAACGACTGCGCTCAGCAACCGGGAGTGGGGGGAGATGGGGGAAACAGTCTAATGACTATCGACTATAGACTGTACAGACGCGATTAATCGCGTCTCTACTTACCAATGACTAATGACTAATGACTAATGACTAATGACTAATTCACAACAACCATTAGGTTCAGTAATACAAGGTTCTCTGACTGGGGGTTTGGAAGTGCGCTTACACCCGGATATTTCCGTTGAGGATATGCGGGTGGGGAAGTTTTTGGTAGTCCAAGGGGTGCGATCGCGCTTTTTCTGTATGCTGACAGATGTAGCCTTGGGAACTGCTAACTCGCGCATTATCGCTAGTCCCCCCAGTTGGGAGGATACTTTTTTACGGGAAGTTTTAGCCGGGAGTGGAACCTACGGGACAATTAACCTCTCACCGATGCTGATGTTTACCCCGGAATCTAATGAGTCTTTTTCTACATCTGATGGTAAATCTGTCAATCCCTTTGTTCCATCCTCCACAAGTTTGGCTTCTTTCCAACCCCAAACTAGTACCACGATGGAATTACTCCCCGTCAAAACTATCCCCAGTCACTTCAGCCAAGTTTACGAAGCGAGTGAGGAAGATTTCCGGCGGGTGTTTGGTTGGGAAGACGACATCCAACGCAAAAACTTTTCTATCGGGAAACCTTTAGATATGGATGTTCCCGTATGTATTGACTTGAACCGCTTTGTCGAACGCAGTAATGGCGTATTTGGAAAATCGGGTACTGGGAAATCTTTCCTCACCCGCCTACTTTTAGCTGGGGTGATTCGCAAGAATGCGGCTGTTAACTTGATATTTGATATGCATTCAGAATATGGTTGGGAAGCTGTCGCGGAGGGGAAGAACGTTAACACGGTTAAGGGACTCAAGCAACTGTTTCCAGGTAGAGTAGAGGTATACACCCTTGATCCCGAATCAACTAAGCGCCGGGGTGTCCGAGATTCACAGGAACTCTACCTCAGTTATGAACAAATCGAAGTCGAAGATATTAAATTATGTAGTCGAGATTTAGGTTTATCAGACGCAGCCTTAGATAATGCCAATATCCTATTTAGTGAGTTTGGCAAATCTTGGATTGTCCAACTGCTGAATATGACTAATGAAGAAATCGAAATGTTCTGTGAGGAGAAGCGGGGACACAAGGGATCAATTATGGCGCTACAGCGTAAACTATTGCGCTTAGATGGTCTTAAATATATGCGAGCGGTATGTCCACAAAATTATATTAATAAAATCTTACAATCTTTGGAGGCAGACAAGAATGTCGTGATAGAATTTGGTTCCCAGTCGAATATGCTCTCCTATATGCTGGTGACAAACATGATTACCAGACGGATTCATGAGCATTACGTCAGGAAAGCCGATAAGTTCCTCCAAAGCAAAAATCCTAGCGATCGCCCCACCCCATTGATGATCACCATAGAAGAGGCGCACCGCTTCCTCGACCCGGCGATCGTGCAAAGTACCATCTTTGGGACAATTGCCCGTGAACTGCGTAAATATTTTGTAACACTTTTGGTAGTTGATCAAAGGCCCTCTGGCATAGATAATGAAGTTATGTCTCAAATTGGGACACGTATCACCGCTTTGCTAAATGATGACAAAGATATAGACGCAATCTTCACAGGCGTATCAGGGGCTGGTGGTTTAAGGTCTGTCTTAGCCAAGCTAGACTCCAAGCAGCAAGCTCTAATTTTAGGTCACGCCGTACCTATGCCAGTAGTAGTTAGAACCCGTCCCTACGACTCTGTATTCTACGCGGAAATTGGCGACGCAGCTTGGGAAGAAAAACCAGACGCAGAAGTATTCGCAGCAGCTGAACTAGCTAAAGCTGATTTGGGATTTTAGAGGTGAGAGGTGAGAGGTGAGAGGTTAGAGGCTAGAGGCTAGAGGCTAGAGGTTACAGGTGATAACTGATAACTGATAACTGTCAACTGACTAAGTAGTAAAGTCTTACCTCGCACAGTTCGGTTATCTCCCCACTGGTAGGCAACAGAAGAGGGGGTTTTCGCGTCACTATAGATATATAACTTTTATAAGGAACTACAAAAATTTTATATATAAAAAGCAATTTTACACTATAATCTATATCCCTCTCTGGGCTACTTTACTATTTGACGGATTTGTCTTAATATAAAAATAAGTGGAACTCATACTGACTTCGGATTGACCAGTTGCCGCCAGCGACTGAAATAAACAAAGAATTCTGGAAAATCAACCACTGTGCTTGTAAGACATTAAAAAATTAACTGATAGTAGAGGAACCTATCTCAAGCTAGCGCCTTCTAAAAAATGTATACATAAGCTTTTTTAAGTTTGATAGCGCCTTGAGTTCTGCGATATAAGCATTAAGTTTACCAGTTGAATTTATTACTCAACATTAATTGTGTTTACGGAGTAGAGGACAACGCACCAATGCCTACTGTTAACACCCACACAGAAGACACAAACACCAAATTCACGGCTGATATGGTGCGAACCTATCTGCGAGAAATTGGTCGTGTACCCCTGCTCACCCGTGAGCAAGAGATTGTTTACGGGAAGCAGGTGCAGCAAATGATGACGCTCATCGATGCAAAAGAAGCTTTAAAGGAGAAATTGCACCGTGAGCCTAGTTTACCAGAGTGGGCTGATCATGTTCACAAGTCTGAAACAGAAGTTAAACAGACAGTACATCAAGGTAAACGCGCCAAGCAAAAGATGATTGAAGCGAACTTGCGCTTGGTAGTGGCTATTGCCAAGAAGTACCAAAAGCGCAATATGGAGTTCCTCGATTTAATTCAAGAAGGAACTCTGGGGTTAGAAAGAGGCGTAGAGAAATTTGACCCAACGAGAGGTTACAAATTCTCAACCTACGCTTACTGGTGGATTCGCCAAGCGATTACCCGTGCGATCGCTCAACAGGGCCGTACAATCAGGCTCCCTATCCATATTACCGAGAAACTGAACAAAATTAAAAAAGTTCAGCGCGAATTAGCACAAACTTTAGGGCGTTCTCCCTCACCAGCAGAAATTGCCAAAGAGTTAGAACTAGAACCCGCACAAATTCGTGAGTATCTGAACATGGCGCGTCAACCAGTTTCCTTAGATGTGAAAGTGGGTGACAACCAAGATACAGAACTGCAAGAAATGCTGGAAGATGAAGGCCCATCACCAGAGTATTACACCACTCAAGAGTTCTTGCGCCAAGACTTGAACACCTTGCTTGCTGAACTCACACCCCAACAGCGAGAAGTCTTAGCATTGCGCTTTGGCTTAGTAGATGGTAACGAAATGTCCTTGGCGAAAGTCGGCGAAAGATTGAATCTCAGTCGTGAACGTGTGCGCCAGTTAGAACATCAAGCACTTGCTCATCTGCGTCGCCGTCGAGCCAATGTTAAAGAATACGTTGCTAGTTAATTATCAAGACGTAGCCTCCTAAGTTCAGGGGGCTATTTTTTTGTGAGTTCGTAGTAAGAACTTTAGTTCTTTTTAGGACTAAAGTCCTTACTACGAACTTTAGATGGCAAATACTACCATTTAAGCCTTGCGTAGCATCAACATTAAATTCAACTCCCGAAAATAGATTTATCTCGTCGTTTAATTGTCGTCTCAAATCTAGCAATATTGGAGATATGTTCATTTCTGAACGAGCTTTTTCGCTGTTGCTAGCGACGGCGACAGGTAGATTATATTTTAGAGTTTCTTTTAAGAGATGACTTGCTTCTAGCTCAGGAATATCAGCAAAAATCTCACTTTTTCAATAGTATTTATTTGGAAAGTTTGCTTGACATTCTCTAAAGTAAAATCACTATAAGCCATATCACTGATAATTAACTTCTTTAATTTTATTTAAGAAATATATCCCATACATACTAAATAATGGTTTTGGCGCTGCACTGCCCACCCTACAAATACTATTACACTTAATTGATAATCATGATTAAAGGTATATTTAAGTACAAATAATTTAATTAAAAAAATAATTTGACTTTTCCGAAATGGCAGAACTTGCTGTTGTATATCTCTATATGCTTACGAACGGTATAGAACAATATGATGCTCAACCTCAACAAATTATCTAACTGATGATTTACATCACCCTACCGGGTGAATCTGTTGGGGGAAGCAGAAATTTCTTAATCACTGATAGTTTAAGTTTATCTGCCAAAAACATCTATAACCTTCGTTTTTCAAAAGTATTTCTGGAAGGAAATATAAATCAAACCTTTGACCGAGCCTTAAACGTTAAAGATTTCATTATGGTTTAAGACAAGTTACAGAGGCTGTCGTTCAGTTTGTCACAGGAGGAGTCGGGTGCTTAACAATATTTCTAAATTATTACCCTTGCGTCAGTTAAGAGTCCCCGCTATCGGTCTGCTTTTTACCGTTGCTATGGTGGGTGAACAAATCAAACCTGCGCTGAGTAGTGAAGTGAATGTACAACCTACTTCCCAGACTCCTCTTGTAGTTGGTTCAAGGCAAAGTTATCAAAAAGCTGAGAAAGAAACTGCGATCGCTCCTAGATTTAGCTTACCCAAAAGAGACGGCGTTTATCTGTTTGGTCAATCACCAAAACCAAACCAAGTAGGACAAGGCTATGTGCTGTTTCATAAACAGCAAGGTAAGTTAGTAGGTGCATTGTATATGCCTAACTCCGAGTTTAGCTGCTTTCAAGGCACAATCGACAAGTCAGGAGAGTTAGCCATGACCGTTACTGGTACACCAGATGCTGGTGCTTCCCCGGACGTAGCTACAGCCAGTACCATACCCCAGCTTGACGACGATGAACCAATGACCTATGCTTACACCGTAGCGCTGCAAGATTATCATCCCATCAAAACCATCAGCGCCAACGATCGCCGCATTCTGCAAATGTGTAGAAGTGGTCAGTAGTCAGTTGACAGTTGACAGTTATCAGTTATCAGTTGTCAGTTGTCAGTTGACACAGATTAAAGACTTCTTCCTTTCCCCTTCCCCTTTCCCCTTTCCCCAGTCCCTAATACTCTATTCCCGGTTGCGCCTTGACGTTTTGGTCGCGGAATGGATGTTTAATTAGGGTCATTTCGGTAACTAAGTCGGCGCGGTCGATGAGTGCGGTTGGTGCGCCTCTACCTGTAAGGATGACGTGTTTACTGGGGGGTTTCTCGGCTAACCCAGCAAGTACCTGATCTACGTTTAAATATCCCATTTTCAGGGCGATATTAATCTCATCTAACAGGACTAACTGGAAGTTTGGGTCACGGATGAACTCTAATGATTTGTCCCACGCGGCTTGTGCTTTGTCAATGTCGCGATCGCGGTCTTGGGTGTCCCAAGTGAAGCCTTCTCCCATTGCGTGAAACTCGATTTGGTCTTCCCAAAAACTAAATACGCTTTTTTCTGAGGGTTCCCACGCGCCTTTGATGAATTGGACGATCGCCACTCTGTACCCATGACCGAGCGATCGTAATACCATACCCAAAGCTGCGGTAGTTTTGCCTTTACCGTTACCAGTGTTAACAATAATTAATCCTTTTTCTGGAACAGCTTGAGATACGCGCCGTTCGTGTACTTCCTTACGGCGCTGCATTTTCGTGCGGTATTGTTCATCAGAAAGGTTTGGGGTTGATGCCATTATCTCATCAATGATACGCTCAATTTCCTTATCTGATTCTAATGCTTCTGGTGTATCACTTGTCATCAAATTCATCAGAAAATACAGAAAATAAATGTTACAACTAACAAAACAATGAAATTTGCGTGATTGAATCGATCAGCACAAGCGGCGAATTGAGTAAAGGAGCCAAACAACTTCTGAAGATAGGCTTGTATCTTCCTTGTTTATCTTGATACCTGGCTAAATCGTTTCCGTTGGGAAATGTGGCGCAAATGATTTAGCGTTTACTTTGCAGGTATATATCTGGTAAATCTGTCTAATTGCCTTCTAGCACCTAATTTTTCGGTCTTGAGGATTTGAGTATGTCGAGTGAAATAACGCCAGAAAATATTGATAATATACTTAATTTTTTAACATTATTTTCCAGTCAAGATTGCCGCTTATATGACATACAAACTGAGCCTTATTCCTATTCTCAAGAATTGAACGGATTCATCGCCGCACTCTACGCAGAAAATTTTATTATCCCCTTTGACTGGATAAGTTGGCAGCAAGAAGCTACTCGTTTTGTCACTGATCCAGTTCTAATCAATTTAGCTGATATTTCTACAATACAGAAATTATTCACAAGCCACGTTCGTCAAGAACGTTTTTGTAGTGGTCATTTAGCAAAATTGATAGATCATGGTCATTTCTTGACAATATTGCAGCGATTACAAGCAATAAGTAGAACGGACTAAATAAATCAAGGTTTGTAGTAAGGACTTTAGTCCGGGTAAAAGGACTAAAGTCCTTACTACGAACTCAATTGTGATAACTTTACAGTGCTTAACATAGTTTGATTTATTTTCGACGGCTTACTTAATTTTCGTGTGTTTTGGACAAAGTGCCTACGATTTTTACACCCAAGCCATGCGAGAAGTTGCTGAAAGATAGTTAACATTAGATTCGGCAACGTTAGAATTTGCGAGTCTCAACATGGCAAAACACTTAGGTAAGAAAATTGCACCTATACCGATGTCAGCTGATATCAGTGTGGTGGATTTGATTGATAATTACTTCACAGCCTACAACTCGGCGCGTTTACGGGAAGCCTGCCAATTATTGGCTCGTGATGTGATAAAAGAAGGTGTGACCGTTGGTGTAAGTCTTTCTGGGGCGATGACACCGGCTGGTTTTGGCGTATCTGCACTAGCGCCTCTCATTCGGAACGGCTTTATCGATTGGATGATAAGCACTGGTGCTAACCTTTACCACGATATGCACTATGGTTTGGGTTTTGAGTTGTTTGCAGGAAACCCATTTCTTGATGATGTGAAGCTGCGTCAAGAAGGGACTATCAGAATTTATGACATCATTTTTGGCTATGATGTCTTGTTAGAAACCGACGCTTTCATCCGCAAGATTTTGCAAGCCGAACCTTTTCAAAAGCGGATGGGAACGGCTGAGTTTCACTATTTGTTGGGTAAGTATGTGCGAGAAGTTGAAAAGCAAGTGGGTGTGAAAAATTCCTGTTTGCTAGCTACAGCTTATGAGTATGGTGTACCCATTTACACATCTTCCCCTGGTGATAGTTCCATTGGGATGAACGTTGCGGCTTTGGCGCTGGAAGGTTCCGAGTTGATATTAGACCCAGCAATTGATGTGAATGAAACAGCTGCGATCGCCTACAATGCCAGAGAAGGAGAAGGTAGAAGTGCGGCTGTAATTCTCGGCGGTGGTAGTCCCAAGAACTTTTTGTTACAAACCCAACCGCAAATTCACGAGGTACTAGGATTGGAAGAACGAGGACATGATTTCTTTGTCCAGTTTACCGATGCACGCCCTGATACTGGTGGTTTGTCCGGGGCGACACCATCAGAGGCTGTAAGCTGGGGTAAAATTGACCCAGAAGAATTACCCAGTACCATTGTTTGTTACACTGATAGCACGATCGCTTTACCTTTAGTAACAGCATACCTCCTCAACCAATGTCCACCCCGTCCCGTGAAGCGGTTGTATGATAGGCGCGAGGAATTATACGACAAACTCCGCACAGACTATTTAGCAGCTAAAAACCAGCCGGTAGAGGAAATCCCAGCTGCTGTTGCTGAAGATGCTTCTGGTGGCGCAGCAACTTATCCTTGCGGTAGGTTAATTCCTAATACTTAAAGGCTATCGGGGTATGGGGGTGTAAGTTACCAAAACTCTACACTTCTATACCCTCATCAGCCTCCACCACACCTATTTAATTCGATTTGTAACTAACTACACTAATTATATTTTTCTTCAATGTCATTATTTAACAGCGTATCACTATCAGCATAATTAGCCCATTACGCATAAAACAATTGAACTAGATAAATATAACTTTATCAGATAATTTTACATCTGCATTGCGTGGTAGATTTGCTAGATAGATTTCTGTCTCCAGGTTTATGAATTATTAACAGACAGTGCTTATAGTTAAATTCTTAGGTGCGGCTACACCAAGTCACGTGAGTGAGGCTAACAATCATGTCGCTTAAATATTTGCATTTGCATTGTTTCTCAATCAATGATTGGTTCAATTGCAATTACCATTCTGAATAAATCATCATAGAGCTTGTCTGTTTAAGATTCCATCGATAGAACAGTAAATTGTAGATTCTTAAACTAATAAGCTTTTAAATTGCTTATTTTTTCTACAAAGAAAGCAAATTAGAGTTTGTAGTAAGGACTTTAGTCCTAATTCTTCCAAACATAAGTAGAAGGACTAAATTAAACCTAACTTGATATCGCCGGGTTTCAACTGCGCGGAAGTTGAATCTCGACTACGCTCGATTACCGCGTAGTCGAAACTCAAACCTCTTGGGATAAGGTTAGCGAGCTTTTAAATAATTGTGTCCACCTACTTAATGCTTCCTACAAAACCTCAAAACTAAGTTGACAAAGCACTAGAGTGAAGCACAAAAAAATGCGTTGCTTGTTGTACTTACGTCCAGTACATCCACTGTAAAGCGGGTAAAATTTTATTACATCACTCTATCCTATTGTGTAAAAGTCCACGCAATTCTAGAACCTGTTTTAAGAAACGAAACTAAGACAAAAATTCTCTCTCAGACTATATCTCTATCGTTACTACAGCTTTCTGTGTTAAGTAAGGACTGCTATACAACCATGTAATCCTTCGACAAATACACAAAAATATCAACCGGATTGATCACGGCTAATGTGGAAGCGTGTTAACAAAATTATTGATGTGTTTTTTATTGGAAAAAAGGGGAGAGGAGGTGACAATAACTCGCTCTAAGTAAGTGAGGTTTTGAGGGAGTTTGAGCGTTCTCCTCTATATTTCCCTATACGTGATTCACGTTAGAGATTTCAGAAAAGCAAGCACATCTGACAGCGCATTCTTTCTGATTCCCCAAATTCTATTATAACCGGGTGTGGGGGTATAGGGGTGTAGGGGATAATTATTTTTTGTTGTGTGTAATTAATTCGTCAAGCTATGAATAATAGCGTTTGGAAAAATGAACAGATACATCGTTTAACAGTGAACAGTAAACAGTTATCAGTGAAATTCTTGGGTAAACACCACACCAATTGGTGCAAGGCGTAGGTGGCGCTTCTTTATCCCCCACCATCCGCCGTCAGGACTGATAACTGATAACTGATTTAATAGCTTTTTCTCATGTCAAATTCATCTACAAAGGTGCAATATTGTGAACACCTTACGCCGCCAAGAAAATGATTTTTGGCAACAATCAAACGAGTCAATTCCGCAGGAACTTCCAACGCTGGAAGCTAACGAATTTCTGCCCCATATTGGTAAATGGACTAGTATCGGTGGGGGAATTGTCTTAAGCATCTTTGTTGCAGGGGTGGCGCTTGCAGCTATCCTCAAGTACAACGTGACTGTAAAAGTGCCTGCAACTATTCGCCCGGTGGGAGAATTAAAGCTTGTACAGTCGCTGATTAGCGGCAAAATTATGAAGATTGATGTTGCAGAAAATCAGACGGTATTTGCAGGACAAGCGATCGCCTATATTGATAATTCCCGTCTACAAACTCAAAAAAGCCAGTTACAG
This sequence comes from Leptolyngbyaceae cyanobacterium, assembly GCA_036704005.1. Classification (GTDB taxonomy): domain Bacteria; phylum Cyanobacteriota; class Cyanobacteriia; order Cyanobacteriales; family Nostocaceae; genus Trichormus. The sequence goes on from DATNQO010000175.1 coordinate 12,452, forward strand.
AACGTCATCCAACAAAGTCAACTCCAACTGAGTAACATTGATACTCAGTTAAAAGAAATTAATACGCAAATTACAGCACAGACTAACTTAAATGACCGTACAGTAATAGCTGCACAAGCTGAACTGGGTGGTACACAACGCAACTATGTAGACCAGCAAGTTAAAGCGGCGGCGGAGATGACACAAGCACAATCAGCCTTGACTTTAGCCAGGATACAACAAGACCGTTTGCAACGAGAAAAGCTGTTAACCGCCACGGTACGGGAAACAGAAGCCGCTTTAAACCTCGCCAGGGCGCAAAGCGATCGCCTACAACGAGAAAACCTCTTAAAAACCACCATCCAAGAAGCCGAAACCGCCTGGAAACTAGCAAAAGCACAACGCGATCGCCTGCAACAAGACAATGTATTAAACGCTACCATCCAAGAAGCCCAAGCCGCCTTGACTTTAGCCCAAGTCCAACGCCAAAGACTACAGGCGATAGTAGCATCGGGGGCGATTTCGCGTAATTTCTTTGAAGAAAAACAACAAGCAGTGATTTCCGCCCAAGCCAAACTAGCCCAAGCCAAAGCTAACGCTAAAAATATGGTGGACGAGAAAGAACAAGCCGTCATTTCCGCCCAAGCCAAACTCGAACAAGCCAAAGCTAACGCCAAAAATCTTTTAGAAGAAAAAGACCAAGCTGTGATTTCCGCCCAAGCCAAACTCGAACAAGCCAAAGCTAACGCTAAAAATCTGGTTGAAGAGAAAGACCAAGCTGTTATAGTCGCCCAAACGAATCTGGACAAGGCGAGGACAGCGACGAATCCCAGCGACGCTAGCGTGACTGTAGCATCCCAACGCATTAAACAAGAACAAGCAAAAGGTGAAGCCACCCTAGCAGCCTTGAAAAAAGAGAAAGAGACATTGCTACAACAACGCCTAGAATTTCAAAAACAACTAGATAGAACTCGTCAAGACTTACAACAAACCGAAAACGACCTAAATCAAAGCGTGATTCGTGCGCCTATTGCGGGGACATTGCTGCAATTAAACTTGCGTAACCCTGGACAAGTAGTGCAACCAAGTGAAGCGATCGCCCAGATTGCGCCTATCAACGCTCCCATCCAGATTAAAGCCAACGTATCAGCCCAAGATATCAGCAAAATCAAACCCGGTCAACAAGTCCAGATGCAGGTTTCAGCTTGTCCCTATCCAGATTACGGCACTCTCAAAGGCACAGTCACAACAATAGCACCCGATGCCCTACCCGTAGCTAGTAATAACCCTCAAACTACAGTAACTAAAGCTACAGCCTATCAAGTAATTGTCGAACCGCAAACCCCATACGTTGGTAGAGGAAATCACCAATGTCAACTCAAAGCCGGAATGGAAGGTAAAGCAGATATCATCTCCCGCCAAGAAACAGTTCTACGGTTCATCCTCAGAAAAGCTAGATTAATTGCAGATTTGTAGACAGTTGACAGTTGACAGTTGTCAGTTATCAGTTAACAGTTATCAGTTGTCAGTTGTTATTTTTCCCTTTCCCCCTTCCCCCTTCCCCCTTCCCCACTCCCC